>PZPC01000024.1 GCA_003045895.1 Bacteroidota bacterium | reverse complement strand
GATTTAAATTAAAGCCGATGCAGCAAAAAGGAATTGTTGTTCATGTTCGCAATTTTTAAAAAAAACGAACTTCCAAAATATTTACCCGTTTACACATCATACTTTTACACTTACCCAACTTTTACACTTTTCGCACTTCTTTCATTTACCCTTTTCCTACCTTTACACCTTTAAGTATTTGGACAATGGATATTTTGCATCTTTCCCGTCCCGACCGCCATTTGCGGGGCGAAATTACCCTCGCGGGTTCCAAGAGTATCAGCAACCGGGCCCTGATCATTCAGGCTTTGTGCCAGGATGATTTTGCGATCCATCGGTTGGCCAATGCCAGGGACACGGCTACCCTGCAAGCGTTGCTGCAAAGTGACGACACGGAGCTGGACACCGGCGCGGCCGGCACGACCTTTCGCTTTCTTACGGCCTACCTGGCCGCCCAGCCCGGCACGCAGGTGCTCACGGGTTCGGAGCGCATGAAGCAGCGCCCCATTGGGGTATTGGTGGCGGCCTTGCGGGAACTGGGCGCAGACATCAGCTACCTCGAAAAAGAAGGGTATCCGCCGCTGTCCATTGGCGAGAGCCGCATTTTTGGCACTGCGGGGCAGTTGTGCATTCCCGCCAGTACCAGCAGCCAATACATTACCGCCCTGCTGCTGTTGGCGCCGACCTTGCCCCAGGGACTCACGTTGGAATTGGAAGGCAAGATCGTCTCGCGCCCTTACATCGAGATGACGTTGGGGCTCATGGCTTACTTCGGCATCCAGCACCAGTGGGAAGACCATACCATTCGGGTACCCGCCCAACCCTACCTGGCCCGCGATTTTGTGGTGGAAGCCGACTGGTCGGCCGCCAGCTACTACTACAGCCTGGCAGCCCTGAGCGAAACCTGCGAACTTCAGCTCAATGGCTTGTTTGCCGACAGCTTTCAGGGCGATGCCGTTATCCAACAGCTGTACGCCGCCTTCGGGGTCGAAACTACCTTCAACGAAGCAGGCCTCCGGCTCACCAAAAAAGCGGACGCTACCCGACCACCCGTTTTCGAATACGACTTCCTGGCCTGCCCGGACGTGGCCCAAACGTTGGCCGTAACCTGCGCGGCCCTGGGCGTGCAAGGCCTCTTTACCGGCCTGGACACCCTCCGCATCAAAGAAACCGACCGCATTGCGGCACTACAGACCGAGCTGGGCAAAGTGCAGGCCTACC
Source organism: Bacteroidota bacterium (assembly GCA_003045895.1). GTDB lineage: Bacteria > Bacteroidota > Bacteroidia > Chitinophagales > Saprospiraceae > Lewinella. The sequence continues at coordinate 66,218 of PZPC01000024.1, read as the reverse complement.
TCAGTCCGCTGCCACCGCGGTTTTCCAAAAAAGAAGAGAAAAAGTATTTCTTGCTCGAAGGTCAGGCCCAATGGAACGAGCCGCCCACCTTTGCCACCTACGAAGACCACCGCATGGCCATGGCTTTTGCGCCGCTGGCGCTGTTGGGGCCCGTGTACATTGCCGAACCACTGGTGGTGGAGAAGTCTTATCCTGATTTCTGGACGGATTTGAGCAGCCTCGGCTTCGCGGTGGAAAACAAGCTTTAGGGCATAACCTACGCCAGCAGCTGTTTTTAAAAAGACAAAGCTCCGAATCTGTTGATTCGGAGCTTTGTCTTTTTACCCGTAGGCGATCACCTGATAGCAGCGCTACTGCTTGATAATCGCCACAATTTTCACTTCCACACGCTGGTTCTTTTTGCGGCCCTGGGGGGTCGAATCGGAAGCCACGGGATAGCGTTTGCCATAGCCGCGGTAGCGCAATTGGATGGGTGAAACCGAATTGGCTTTGAGGTAATCCACGACGGCCCGGGCGCGTTGGGCCGATAGCTCATCGGCATAAGCCTTATCGGCCAGGCCGTTGGTGTGGCCACCAATCTCGACGATCACATTGGGATTTTCGCGCAGGAAAGCTTCCAACTCATCGAGGTACTGGGTAGTCGACGCCAGCAAGGCCGCACTGTTGGCCTCAAATTCCACGTCTTCGATAGGCACCGTCAGACCAGCTACCAGGTCCTCCTTGCTTACGCCAAACATCGTTTTTGGTCCCTTCGAACCCGCCCGGGTGGTGGTGTCAGGGGGTGGACGGCGCGTGATAACGGGAGAAATGGGCTCTTCCTCATTCCCATTGTTAACCAGGGGTGGCAGCACCGATGGGGCCTGCGCTACCGCAGGAATATCGGTGCTACAAGGAATGGGTTCGATGGCCGAAGCATCGTCGAGCAGCAAATTGCCATTGTACGGAAACAGGGAAGGCGTCTTGTAAAAAGCCTCCAAGACAAAATGGGTATAGTCTGCCTGGGGTTCAAACTTGAATTTGAACTCCTGCCAATCGACATTGCTGATCAGGGGTGACTCGTCGAGTAATTCCCGCTTGTCACACTTACCGAAGCCACCCCAAATGCGTAATTTGACGGGTTCGATGTAGTTGGCAGGGGTATTTTTCTCGCGGCTTACGCTGTAGTAGGTCAGGGAGCGGGCCAGTTTGATGCTAAATTTATAGCAAGTTCCCTGCCGCATGGGGCTGCTGAGCATTTGCCCGACTTCTTCCCAGGTGTCGTTGTCGCGCACCACCATTCCGAGGTAAGTGTTACCGTCAAAAGCGGATTTGCTCACCTGAAAGGTATAATCGGGCTGCACATCCGGAGGCGATTCGCCCGGATTCCCGCAATTGGTCCAGAACCGGGGTTCCTTACTGTGGCGGGGCATATCCTCAAAGGAAGGATTGTCCAGAACAATCGGCTCTCCCTGAGCCATTAACGTAAAATTGCTTAGGATGACCAATACACTGAGGTTAATGGTCATTTGCCAAACATGCTTCATTGGCTTTCTCCTTTTCTTCATATAATCTTAGGGGCGTAAAAAATGCTATATGTGCATTATAACGTTCACTGCCAGCCTATTTGTTTCAATAGTCCCGCAAATTTTAACGGTCTCTTTAGGTATTGGACACCTGGCAGGCGACCAATACCTAAAGAAAATCAGTTATTTGAAGGCATTTTCGCCCGTGATGTCCATGCCCGTAATGAGCAAATGGATGTCGTGGGTTCCTTCGTAGGTCAGTACGGTCTCCAGGTTCATCATGTGGCGCATGATGGGGTATTCATTGGTGATGCCCATCCCGCCGTGGATCTGGCGGGCCTCGCGGGCAACGTCCAGGGCCATGGCCACGTTGTTGCGCTTAGCCATACTGATCTGTGCGGGCGTAGCCAGGCCTTTGTTGGCCAGGGTACCCAGGCGCCAGGCGAGGAGTTGGGCCTTGGTGATCTCGGTGATCATTTCGGCCAACTTCTTCTGGGTCAGCTGGAAACCTGCCAGCGGGCGGCCAAACTGGATGCGTTCCTGGCTGTAGCGCAGGGCAGAGTCGTAGCAATCGAGGGCCGCACCGATGGCACCCCAGGCAATGCCGTAGCGCGCCTTGCTCAGGCACGAAAGGGGTCCCTTCAGGCCATGAACGCCGGGTAAAATATTGGCCTTCGGCACGCGGACGTCCTCGAAAACCAATTCGCCCGTGATACTGGCCCGCAACGACAGTTTGCCGTGAATTTCCGGTGCACTGAAGCCCGGCATTCCTTTTTCGACGATGACACCACGGATGATGCCTTCTTCGTCTTTGGCCCACACCACGGCGATATCAGCCAGGGGGGAGTTGGTGATCCACATTTTGGCACCATTCAGGATGTAGCTGTCGCCATCTTCCCGAATATTGGTCACCATTCCGCTTGGATCAGAACCGTGATCGGGCTCGGTCAGTCCGAAACAGCCGATGAATTCGCCGCTGCCCAATTTGGGCAGGTACTTGCGACGCTGCTCTTCGGAACCAAAGCGGTAGATGGGATACATCACCAGTGAACCCTGCACCGAAGCCATCGAGCGGATACCCGAGTCGCCGCGCTCCAACTCTTGCATAATGATGCCGTAAGCGATTTCATCCATACCACCACCACCATACTCAACGGGAATACTGGGGCCGAAGGCGCCGATTTCCGCTAATCCTTTGTAGAGGTGAGTTGGGCATTCGCCCCGCTCGGAGTAGGCTTCAATAATGGGGGATACTTCCTGCTTGACCCAGTCGCGGATAGCTGCACGAGCCATACGGTGGTCATCATCCAGGAGATCATCGACCTGGTAATAATCGTGAAACTGGAAGCGGTCTTCGCGCGCTTTTTTCTCAATAACCGGGGTAATCGGAGCGTTGCTGTTGATTGTCGACATATTATGCTTGGCTTGGTTAGGTCATACCGGGTGCGAAAGTTCAGCAGTTGTTTTTGCTCCTCAGTATTGTCCCACAAAGGTACGTTATTAAGGAGGAATGATTGATGATTTATCATTACCTTGGACACAAAATTACGAATTTATGGCAGTGATAGGTCTCGAGGGCATGCGTTTCAATAGTCCGCACGGATTTTACCCCGAGGAAGGCGTAGTTGGAAATGATTTCCTGATTGACATCTATATCTCCGTCAATACCCGGCAGGCTGCGTTGCGCGATGACCTGGCCGACACCGTCAATTACGAGACCGTTTACCTGATGGTGCAAGCCGAAATGCGCAAACCCGCGCAACTGATCGAAACCCTGGCCGACCGCATCGTGGGCCGCATCAGTGGCTTTTACGACAGCCTGGAAGGGGTGCGGCTCATTATCCGCAAGCTCCATCCCCCCCTCAGTGGGCAGGTGGGCGCTGCTTATATCGAAGTGGCTACTGGTGTATTTCAGGGTGCACCCCAAAAATTAACCTTTCGGTAACGGCTTTACCTCCCAACTTTGCGTTATTAATGGCGTCTAATCTTACGTAAAGATGGAATGGTCCTTCTTTTTACAACTCGAAAAACAACCATGAAGCAATTAACCCTCCTCCTGGCAGTGTTTGTATTTACCGCCTGCGACACCACTGCTGACCTGGGCAAAATATTGGGCACCGTACTCGGCGAAAACGGGCTTACCAGTACCGAAATCAGCAATGGCCTGAAGCAAGCCCTCGAAATTGGCATTGGCAAAGGCTCCGACCTCCTCGCCAAACCCGACGGCTACTACAAAAGCCGCTACAAGATCCTCCTGCCGGCCGAAGCCCGCAAGGTGACCGACCGCCTGCAAGGGGTGCCGGGGTTTTCCAAGCTGGAAGAAAATGTCCTGGAGAAAATTAACCGCGGCGCCGAAGATGCCGCCACGCGGGCCAAGCCCATCTTCGTCAACGCCATCAAGTCGATGAGCATCAGCGATGCCCTGGGTATCCTCAAAGGCGACAAGGATGCCGCCACCAAATACCTGGAGCGCACGACCTTCCAGCAACTGTACAATGAGTTCAACCCCGTCATTGTCACTTCCCTCGACAAATTCAATGCCCGTACCTACTGGAGCGATGCCGTAACCACCTACAACCGCATTCCGCTGGTAGACAAGGCCGACCCCAACCTCGACGACTACGTGACGCGCATGGCCCTGAACGGCCTCTTCGCCCAGGTAGCCCAGGAAGAACTCAATATTCGGAACAATATTCGTGCCCGCACCACCGACTTGCTGCGCAAGGTGTTTGCTGCCCAGGATTAAGCCTCCCCACATTGACGGCAAGGCAAATGAAGATGGGATGGCCACGCCAAGCCTGCAAAGCGGTAGCGAGGTTGCTCGCTACCGCTCTTCAGTAGGAGAAATACCTCAACGCGCTAAGGCAACCAATTGGATTGAAGAAAGCAAAAACATCCTGGATTTTAAAATTCGATCCTACAGTTTGGAAGCTGGCTTTTTAGTTGATTGATGGTTTCTTTGGGGATGGGGTTGCCGCTTAAATCCAGGTATTCCAATTGCCTTAATTGCTCAATCTCTTGTGGTAGCTCCGTCAATTGGTTTTTGCTTAAATCCAGGTAGGTCAATTGCGCCAATTGTCCGATCTGTTGCGGCAGTTCCGTCAATTGGCAGTTGCTTAAATTCAAGCCTCTCAATTGTGTTAATTGTCCGATCTGTTGCGGTAGTTCCGTTAATTGGCAGTTGCTTAAATCCAAGCCTCTCAATTGTGTTAATTGTTCGATCTGTTGCGGCAGCTCTGCCAATTTATTTCCGCTTAAATTCAGCGTTGTCAATTGCGCCAATTGCCCAATCTGTTGTGGTAGCTCAGACAATTGGTTACCGCCTAAATCCAGTGCCGTCAATTGTGTCAATTGTCCAATCTGTTGTGGTAGCTCAGTCAATTGGTTGTTGCTTATTCCCAGGTATGTCAATTGCGTCAACTGCCCAATCTCTTGCGGCAGTTCCGTCAATTGGCAGTTGTTTAGATTTAGTACTTTCAATTGTGTTAATTGTCCAATTTGTGGCGGCAGCTTTATCAATTTGTTGTCGCCTAAATCCAGCCTTGTCAATTGAGGTAATTGTTCAATCTGTTGCGGCAGTTCCGTCAATTGGTTGCCGCTTACATTCAGCGCTGTCAATTGCGCCAATTGCCCGATCTCTTGCGGCAGCGCGGTCAATTGGTTGTTGCTTACATTCAGCGCTGTCAATTGCGCCAATTGCCCAATCTCTTGCGGTAGCTCCCTCAATTGATTGCCGATTAAATCAAGGGCTGTCAATTGTGTCAATTGCCCGATCTGTTGCGGCAGTTCCGTCAATTGGCAGTTGCTTAGATTTATTACTTTAAATTGTGTTAATTGCCCAATCTGTGGCGGCAGCTTTATCAATTTGTTGTCGCCTAAATCCAGCCTTGTCAATTGAGGTAATTGTTCAATCTGTTGGGGTAGCTCCGTCAATTGGTTGTTAGCTAACTCCAGTACTGTCAATTGTGTCAGTTGTCCGATCTGTTGTGGCAGTTTTGTTAATTGATTGTTGCTTAAGTATAAGCTTCTCAATTGTGTTAATTGTCCGATCTGTTGCGGCAGTTTTGTTAATTGATTGTTGCTTAAATATAAGCTTCTCAATTGTGTTAATTGTCCGATCTGTTGCGGCAGTTTTGTTAATTGATTGTTGCTTAAATATAAGCTTCTCAATTGTGTTAATTGTCCGATCTGTTGCGGCAGTTTTGTTAATTGATTGTTGCTTAAATATAAGCTTCTCAATTGTGTTAATTGTCCGATCTGTTGCGGCAGTTTTGTTAATTGATTGTTGCTTAAATCTAAGTTTCTAAATTGTGTTAATTGTCCGATCTGTTGCGGCAGTTCTGTTAATTGATTGTTGCTTAAATCTAAGACTATCAATTGTGTTAATTGTCCGATCTGTTGCGGCAGCTCTGTTAATTGATTGTTGCTTAAATATAAGACTATCAATTGTGTTAATTGCCCGATCTCTTGCGGCAGCGCGGTCAATTGGTTGTTTCTTAAATCTAAGTTTTCCAATTGTGTTAATTGTCCGATCTGTTGCGGCAGTTCCGCCAATTGGTTGCGGGTTAAATTCAGATATTCCAATTTTGTCAATTGCCCAATCTGTTGCGGCAGCTCCGTCAATTGGTTGCTGGATAAAAACAGCATTGTCAATTGTGTCAATTGCCCGATCTCTTGCGGCAGCGCGGTCAATTGATTGTCGTTTAAATCAAGGGCTGTCAATTGTGTCAATTGCCCGATCTGTTGCGGCAGTTCCGCCAATTGGTTGCGGGTTAAATTCAGTTCTGTCAATTGCGTCAATTGCCCGATCTGTTGCGGCAGTTCTGTTAATTGATTGCCGATTAAATCAAGGGCTGTCAATTGTGTCAATTGCCCTATCTGTTGCGGCAGCGCGGTCAATTGGTTGTTTCTTAAATGCAGTTCTGTCAATTGCGTCAATTGCCCGATCTCTTGCGGCAGCGCGGTCAATTGATTGTTGCCTAAATACAGTTCTGTCAATTGCGTCAATTGCCCGATCTCTTGCGGCAGCTCCGTTAATCGATTTTCACTTAAATCCAGTTCTGTCAATTGCGTCAATTGCCCGATCGCTGGCGGCAGCGCGGTCAATTGATTGCCGTTTAAATAAAACCCTATGAGTATGTCTTTGCCTAAAATCAGCTTTGTCAATTGTGTCAATTGCCCGATCTCTTGCGGCAGATATGTTAATTGATTTATGCTTAAATACAGCGCTGTCAATTGTGTCAATTGCCCGATCTCTTGCGGCAGCTCTGTCAATTGGTTCCTGCTTAAATCCAGCACCGTCAATTGCGTCAATCCCCCAATTTCTTCAGGGATAGATATTAATTGATTATCTCCCAATAGCAATATCTTCAACTGCGGAAAATCTAAAATCCCTATAGGAAAGCTATCCAATTCCTGACTCTGTAAATCCAACGCCAATACCTCACTTGTCAACTCCCCCAATGAATACGCGACGGGATAGATTTTGCCACTGGGCACTAATAAATAATTTTGACCATTCTTCACCACCTTAGCAAATCCCCTGTCATCAAACTGCTCCGCCTTCTCAAACTGATAATTAATCAGTACTTCACCAGCTCGATTAATGAAGCCGTAGATAAAGCCATCGGCTTCGTTTTTGTAGGCCAGGGCCAGGCTGTCGCCGTAGAAATAGAATGCGCCGAGCAGCTGGTCGTTGATTTTATTGAGGGAATCGGTGGTGGCCAGGGCGGCTTCGGTTTTGGCTTTTTCTGCGGCTTCGGCTAGCAGCGTTTTTTGTATCTGCCGCTCCGCGGCTTCGGCTTGTCGCTTGATGGCGTTGATGGTCTCGAATGCGGCCAGTATTTTCGCTTGCGCTTCGGCTGCCCGCGGTGGGCAATGCTGCATGGCCGTGCTGTAATCATTGATGATGGCCTCAAAATCAGCTTGGGAGCCTTTGGCCAAGGCGGCGTCAGCCCTGTTGATGTATTTTGTATAGTAGGGGCATTCAGCAGCGGTTTGTGCGGCTATGGGCAGGCAAGCGATCAGCAATAGAAGGAATAGCAAAGAATTTTTCATTCTTCCAGGGCTTTAATTTGGTCGGCAAATTTTTTAATCTGGTCTTCTATTTCCTGCATCTTCTTTAGTTCAAGATCTTTCACATCATTATCGGCACCATAGCGCTCGAAAGCGGCGTGATTGGCTTGCGCAGTAGTTTGCTCACTTTCCAGGCGTTTAATTTCGGCACTATAGGCGGCACGGAGATTTGCTTTGGCACTGCTGGCACTTTCTTCAGCCTTCAGGGCGCTTTCAGTAGCTATTTGTTCCTGTTGGTTGGCCCGATAGGCGAAGAAACCAGCAGCAGCTAAAGCAACGATGGCCGCCAGCAGTAGTCCCCGTACAGTTCGTAGTGTGCTGCGGGTGGCTGCCAGTTCGGCTTCCTGGCGTTTTTGAGCAGCTTCTTTTTCTGCCTGTACCTGGGTTCTACTGCGCTCAATCCAGTCTTTTTCCGCCGCTTCGGGGGTGAATTTTTCCAAATAAGGTTCTATGAACAACAACTGCTTTTCGGTGAAATATTCCCGGGCTTCCTCCGTCATGGCCACCTGGCTTTGGATCAGGCGTTTTACTTCCAGCAGGGCTATTTCTTCATCGCTGCGTTTGTCATGAATCTGGCGCGCCAATGAATCGTGGGCAATTTCGTAGCGGCCTTCTTTTTCGTTGAAACGCAGGATGCGGCTATCCACAAAAGCCTGTAAGCAAGCCAATACGAAAGTGGGCGGAAAATCATCTACCCGCTGGATCAATTGCGCTTCCGAAAGGGGCTCTTTGGTGCCTTCGATGGTCACAAAAGGGGACAGCGTTTTCCAAATATCGGCTGGTTTTGTGCTCAATTCTTTGGAAATTTCAAGCACTTGATCGTTCAGAAATTCGCGGAGGACATCGCCAATATTGCCCATTTTTTGTAGCGCCTGGAGGCTAAAGGTCGCTGCGGTTTTTCGCGCTTTGTCGGCTGTTATTTGCAGGTACAACTTGTCCAAAAACACCTGCAAATAGGGTAGCGTGATGGTGAGGGTCGTTTCCGTGCCGCGTATTTTTTCAAAAACACCTTTGGCAATGGCTGCTTCTTCGCCGCTTTTTAGCTGCACCAATGAATTTTTCCATTGCCCCACTTTCTCGATGACGCGGCTAACCTTCTCTAGATTCATGGCTTCAATGCGCAGCTTCTTGCGCAACAGCTGTGGTACTTTTCGCTCAAAATCGTAAAGGTGGCCCAGGTATTCTTCTCGAATGGAGAGTACTATTTTCACCGGCTGGTCCAGCAGCAAGATGGTTTTGACAGTTTCCACAAAAGCATCCTGTTCGGCTTTGTCGCCAATAATGTACAATTCTTCGAACTGGTCGAAGATGAGGTAAATGGGCTTGAAATGCTGCAAGTAAATGGACTTGAGGCTTTGCGCCAATGGGGACGTGGGCAGTGAGTTGCTTTGTTCCGTGTCTTGGTCCAGCCAGTCGAGCGTATCTGTCGGCTGCTTGGTAGCAGGGCTGTTGCTGGCTGCTTGCAGGGCTTTCTCTAATGAATCATTCAGGTTGTCGCCCCGCCGAATGTTTAGAGCGAGCCAATCGTGGGATTGGAATTTCCCGGCCAGTCCGCATTGAATCAGGCTGGTTTTTCCCGTTCCCGATGCGCCGTACACCAAGAGGAGGTCGGCTTGGAAAATCATTTCGTAGAGGGCCTCCACTTCTTCTTCGCGGCCAAAGAAAATGTCTTTGTCTTCGCGGGAATAAGCATCCAGAAATTTAAAAGGGTAGCGTTGTGGTGTGGACATGGGCTGGGGGCTTAGAGGTTATCAAAATTAAGGCCATCGCCCAATAAGCACTTGCGCGCTTCCTGCAGCGCGTGCACCACCCCGTCCAGGTGCAGGGCTTTTTCCTTTTCGGGATCCATCATCAATTCATTGAGATCGGTATCGGCTTTGCGGATGCCCGTCTTTTCCACCCGCAAAATACTGTTGTCACTGAGGAAGCGGTATTCCAGGCTGCCGTCTTCCAGGTCGGTCGCGCTGTAGAAGCACACCTTAGCGCCTTGCTCGCCCGTCAGCGCATTGTAGTCGATGACGAAGGGAAAAAGGCTGGTATTTTCTTGGTAGCCTGCCCCACGGTACAATAAGACCGCATGGGTTTGTTCGCCCACCGCGATGCAATTGATTTTTTCGGTGTCTTCATTGGCTTTGTTGTCAATACCCAAATCAATGTAGCGGTGCACAAATTGTGGCTCGTTCAGCCGCTGCTGGTGGTATTGAATCCGCTTGATGGAAGCCATGCGGTAATTCACCAAAAAGGCAACATGCCCCAGGAAAGTACTGAGTAATCCTTCGGCTGCAGCGCCCGACGCGGGGTCTTTAGGGTCCAATTGATCAATGGCCACACAGCATTGCTGTAAGCTGCTTTCCGGCTGCAATTCTGCTTGTAGTTGAGCCACCTCCGGTAGCGGAAATGTCAGCTGCTGCTCAGTGAAAATGCCATGCAAGGTCTGGAGGAGCGCAAATTGTTCGCTGCTGGAAGGTTCAAAAGGCTGATCGAAGCGCAACCTTAGTACGGCCTTTTGCTCTCGGCTAAGGTTGCGTGGCGCAATCTGAAAGACATCCCATAAGGCCGAAAGCAGGGTGAAATTGATCAGGTCGAAACTCCGCCGGACAATGTCGCGGCATTTGTGCACGTAGGCGTCTCGTTTTTCGTCGGGGGTATTGTTTTTATCGCTGCCGATGGCCATGAGTTGCCGCAATTGTTTGGCAATTTCGCCCGCAAAATTTCGACACAAAAACGCTTGTACTTTGCGTAAATTTTCGGCCTGTTCCAGCCAGGACTGGTCATCGTGCAACCGCTTCGCATTGTCGACATAAGGGGCAATGGCGCTGATTAAATGCTGGGTCAGTTGCTTGTTGTAAGGATGGTCATCGGTCGCTTTGCCCGCAGCTGCCTCGCTGTGATAGATAATGTCCCCCACGTGTACATTGCCCCCAGCATGAATCGCGGCGTTAATCAGTACATTTTTACTGTTGATGACGGAAATGGCCTTTTCGAGTTCCTGGCTGATCGCTTCGCCCTGGCCTTGTTGGGCAATTTCTACCAATAAATCGGGCAGTACGATACTGGCCTGATCTGCGGCTATTTCTTTCAGCAATTCAAGGATACCCCAGCGCACCTGATTGCTGGCAACGGCTGCTTCTTTGCTGGTCAGCAGGCCTTTTCTGGCCCGTCTTTCTATATCATGGTAGCGCGAAGACTGGAGAATCGCTTCATTGAGCAGGGGCGTTTGTGCGGTCAATTGCCGCAAAGCGGCGATGGCCTTCGGCATTTGATCTTTGGCGATCAAGTCTCGAATTTTATTTAGAAAGGGCTCCATGTGGTGCATACGGTGTGGTTTGAAGTGGGATAGCGGGTTTTGGTGGGTTAGAATTCAATGCGACATTTTGGAAGTTTTGCTTGCAATTGTTGGACGGTTTCTTCTGGGATGGGGTTGTTGGTTAAGTACAGGACTTTCAATTGTGTCAATTGCGTGATTTGTGGCGGCAGCTCCGTCAATTTATTGGAACTTAAAACCAGTCTTATCAACCTAGTCAATTGCCCAATCTCTTGTGGCAGTTCCGTTAATTCGTTGCCGGTTAAATTCAGCTCTGTCAATTGTGTCAATTGCCCGATCTGTGGTGGAAGCTTCGTCAATTGATTATTTCTTAAATCCAGGTGAGTCAATTTCGTCAATTGCGAAATCTCATGTGGCAACTCCGTCAATTGGTTGTAGCTTAAATTTAACCTTGTCAATTGCGTCAATTGCCCGATCTGTTGCGGCAACTCCGTCAACTGATTTTCGCTTAAATCCAACTCTTTCAATTCTGTCAATTGCCCAATCTGATGCGGCAGCTCTGTCAAGTTATTCCAACTTAAATCCAGGTCTATTAATTGCGTCAATTGCGCAAACTGTTGCGGCAGCGCAGTCAATTTATTGATGCTTAAATTTAGTATCGTTAATTTAGTGAGTTGACCGAATTGTTGCGGCAGTTCGGTCAATTGGTTTTCGCTTAAATACAACCATTTTAATTGTGTTAATTGCGCGAACTGTTGCGGCAGTTCAGTCAATTGGTTTTCGCTTAAAAACAGCTCTGTCAATTGTGTCAATTGTCCGATCTCTTGTGGTACAGCTGTCAATTTGTTGTAGTTTAAATTTAGGTAGGTCAATAGTATCAATTGCCCGATTTCTTGCGGTAACGTTGTCAATTGGTTATTGTCTAAACGCAGTTTTGTTAATTGTGTCAATTGCCCGATCTCTTTTGGCAACTCCGTCAACTGGTTGTCATTTAAATACAGGTATTTCAATTGTGTCAATTGTTCGATCTGTTTCGGCAACTCCGTCAACTGGTTTTTTCTTAAATCCAGATATGTCAATTGTGTCAATTGTCCGATCTCTTGTGGTAACGCTGTTAATTGAGTTTCACTTAAATTTAGCGCTGTCAACTGTGTCAATTGCCCGATCCGTTGTGGCAACTCCGTCAGTCGGTTGCCGCTTAAATCTAACGACTTCAATTGGGATAATTGCCAAAATTGTTCAGGTAAGGCAATGATTTGAGAGTTCCCTAGAAAAAGATGGGTTAAATTTTTAAGCATACCAATGCCAGCGGGAACTCGACCAATATTGTTTTTTTGATTACTGTTCCCCCCATTCAGCACCAACACCTCCAACTGAGGATACCCCAAAACAACCGTCGGAAAACTATCCAAATACTGCCCTCGCAAATCAAGCGCCAATACTTCCGAACTCAGGTCTTCGAGGCGGTAGGCCACTTTATACGTTTTGCCTGTTGAGCTGAGTAAATAGTCAGTGCCATACTTTTTTACTCTGGCAAAACCAATTTCTTCATCAAACTGCTCCGCTTGAACAAGTTCGTAGTAGATCATTACTTCGCCTTGTTTATTGATGTACCCGTAGAGATTGTCTCTATAGGCCAGGGCCAGCTGGTCGTCATAAAAATAGAAGGCATCGACCAGTTTTTTATTCTGTGCATAGATGGAGTCGGCTTCCGCCAGTGCGGCTTGCGAGCGGGCGCGTTCCTGGGCGAGTCGGCGCAGGCTGTTGCGGGCTTCCCGTTCTTTGGCCTGGGCTTCGTCTTTGAGCGCGTCAATCGCGCGGTAGGCCTGTATAATGCGCTCGCGGGCGGCGGCGGCCCGGGCGGGGCAATGCAGCATGGCGGTGCTGTAGTCGTTGATGGCTTTTTGGAAGTCGGCGGCTGCGCCTTTGGCTATTTCAGCGTCGGCAGCGGCCAGGTATTTTTGGTAGTAGGGGCAGTCTGGCTGGCTTTGGGCAAGCAGATGGGTAGAAAAAAGGAGCAAAAAAAACAGGGTTAAATCGGGCATACCGCAGGTTTTGATCCAGTTTAGACAAGCGCTTAGGCACGGTAATATAGAAAAAAAACAACACTTGGTACAGGGAACAGTTGCGTTGATCAGGGCCATTCAAGTTGGTTAAAAAAATCCTCCTGCTGCGTGGCATGGTCCCCGCAAAACAGGTCGGAAAAACCAGCTGCAAGCATAGCCATCAACTCAGCTGATTTACCGCTTATATTATTACTAAAATCCGTTCCACTGCGGTTGCCTTTGCTGCTGCTGATAAAATAACGTCCAGTTCATGGGCGGCAGCGCTGCCGTTTCCTACACCCTTCCGACCGTTTCCTAACCGTATCTGCACAGCGCTAAATTCCAACGTTAAATTATCTAATTAATTGAAAAAATAGCGATTATACATTATCGTTTTTCTTCAATTTACCCTATGCTTGAATAACATCATTGTCCCAGAAACACCCTCATTGCTATGTTTTTTCGCCTCCTTATGGGTGGGTGCCTACTCCTTGTGGCTACCCAACTCGCGGCCCAAGAGCCGCCGACAATCCAGGTACGCAGTGGCCCCCAGGAGCTCTGTATTGATGCCCCCTTCTACGAAATCTGTGTCACCATCAGTGTAGACCCAGAATTCACCGAGCCCATCAACCGGTTTGAGATTACCTGGGGCGATGGTTCTCCCATGACCATTGTGCCAGGCAGCGCCAACCCGCCCAATCAGACCCACACCTACGACCTGTCGGATTTCTTCAACACCTGCAGCTACTCTACCGATGATTTTGGCGTGCGGCTCAACACCGTACTCGAAGACAGCACCCGGCTCAACAATGCCTTTTTTCCGACCTTCAAAAACAAGCCCATTGCCATCATTGGCAACGACCAATCCGTCGCCTGCCTGGGCGAGGAAGTCTGTTTCGGCAACAATTCCTGCCCCACCACCAACCTGGAAGTTGTCCTTTGAGATTTTGGCGACGGGACGACCTCCACCACCAACGGCTGCCATACCTATACCACTCCCGGCACCTACGTTGCCACCCTGGAAGTGCGCAACGACTGCGGGTCGGACAGTACCCGCGACACCATCGAGGTGCTGGCGCCGGCCACGGCCGTGGGGAGCGCACCCATCGGCGTAGTAGATCCCAACGGGGGCAACCCCTACCAGGTCTGTCTGCAGGGCGACTCCGTACGGATCACCCTCCAGGCCGAAGAAAATCCGGACGTGGAAACAGTTTACTTTTGGGAAGTCATCACGGGCGATAGCTACACGTGGGTACTGCCTCCTCCCCAAACGGTTCCCGATTCATCTTACCAGCAAGTGATCTTTACGGCCGAGGGCATCTACACCGTGGTGCTGAGCGCCAACAACCTGTGCAACCAACCCGCCTACGACACCCTCACCTTTGTGGTGGAGGGCGGCAGCTTTTCGCTGAACCCCCAGCCCGATGGTTGCGTGTCTCTCGACTATTCTCCTACCCCCTTACTCGACCATGTAAATTACACCATCAATGGTGCCCCACAAATAACCTTCCCCCTCACGCTGACCGCTGGCACTTACTTCGTTGAAGCTGCCGGGGCCAGCAATTTTTGCAACAATGCTGTTTTGCGCGACACCTTCCTGGTGCTGACCCAGGATGTAGCAGCCATCCTGACGCCCGACACCACCGTTTGTGCGCTCGACGGGCCTTTCGCCTTTGCGGCAACACCAGCCAATGGCCAGTGGCGAATCAACGGCGACCCGTTCAACGGCACCCTCGACCCAACGGCCTATCCCGCCGGAACCTACACCATCAGTTACGGCAACGAACCGTGTATTACCACCGATCAGCGGCTCTTTACCATCGTCGGCGCAGCCCTCAACCTGCCGCCAGCTACGGTGTTGTGTATCGACGACGAGCCGGTGACCTTCGCCGCTACCCCCAGCGGCGGCACCTGGTCGGGCGTGGGGGTCACGCCTGCCGGCGTCTTCGATCCGGGAATTGGAGCCGGTGAATATACCCTGAGGTACGCCTTCGAGAATGCGGCCTTCCCCTCCTGCTCTAATCAGGACAGTTTCACCGTCGTGGTGAGCACCCTGGACTTCGACTTTATCGTCGACACCTGTAATGGCAACACCCTTTGTTTTGCCCTACAGGATATGGCCGATTTTGATACCGTAACCTGGGACTTTGCCGGCACGGGCACCAGTACGGCCACCGCACCCTGCCATACCTTTCCCGCGGCGGGCAGTTACGTGGTCGCAGCTACCATTACCCTGGGCAATTGCAGCAAGACGGTGTCCCGTACCGTAGCTATTGACGCCGTGCCCGTGGCGGGTTTCGAACTCGCTTACGACCCCAATCGGTGTACCGGGCTGGCCGTCGCGATCACCAATACGGCCATGGGCAACAACCTGCGCTACGCCTGGTACCGCAACGGCGCTTTGCTCAGCCAGGTGGCCAACCCGCCACCGCTGGTGCTGGAAGCAGTGGACCAGTCCGAAACCTACGAATTGCGGCAGGTGGTCACCAACGACTGCGCCACCATCACCGACACCGTGGTGGTGGAACCCTTACCCGTTTCCCGCCTGGGTATCGACCAAAACCAGTACTGCTCGGGCGATACCATCCTGCTGGCCAACGTGTCGCGGGGCAACCCCGACCAGTACGCCTGGTACCTCAACGACCAGCTGATCTCGACGGATTCCCTGGAACCCGTCATTGCCTATACAACGGAGGTTGCCGACACCCTTGCCATTTGCCTGGTCATCACCAACACCTGCGGCAGCGATACCCTGTGCCAGCCGGTGGTGGTGGTGCCGACCAATGTGCGGGCTTTCTTCAATACCTTCCCACTCGTGGTCTGCGTGGGCGACAGCGTCAACTTCGTCAACTTCGCCACCAGCGGGGTACCGGTTGTCTACGATTTTGGCGACGGCAACACGACGACCGAGTCCAATCCGGTCTACACCTACGCCAGCCCGGGTGTGTATACCGTCACCCAGCAGGCCTTTGGTTGCGGAACGGATCGTTTTTCCAAACCGGTGACGGTGGTGGAACGACCGGTAGCGCAGTGGGAGAACCCCGCCTTTGGTTGCCCCGGCGACGCCCTCCGCTTTCGGAATACCAGTGTAGGCATCACCCAGACTTCGTGGGATTTTGGCGACGGCTCTCCCAATTCTTCGGAAACTGCGCCGCTACACGTTTTTCAGGAACCGGGGACCTACCAGGTTTGCCTGACGGTGTTTTCCACGGCCGCTACCACCTGCTCGGCGACCTTGTGCCAGCCGGTACAAATTTTCGCGCCTCCTGCTGCTGGCTTCGTCTTCACCGATTCCCTCTGCCTGGGTGCAGCCATCACCCTCACCAGCACGGCAGTGGGCGATAACCTAACCTGCAATTACCGCCTGGGCGACGGCAACAACAGCGCCGACTGCGTCACCAACCACGTATACGCCACCCCCGGGGCTTTTGCGGTCACCCAAATCGTGCAGGACGACAACTTCTGTACCGACACGCTGACCCTACCAGTATACGTACGCGATTTGCCCCTCCCGGCTTTTCGTTTTGCTACGATGAACGGCTGCTTTCCCGATTCCATCCATTTTACCAACGAATCCCTGCGCGCCGACAGCTACCGGTGGGACTTCGGTGATGGCACGACCTCGACCCTCACCCACCCCATCCACCTCTACCCGGCCGCGGGCACCTACACCGTCACCCTCACCGCTATTGCTGGCGGCATCTGCCAGGCGGAACTTACGCAGTCCATTACCATCGACCCTACGCCAACGGCCATTCTGCAAACCGCCACCGCCACGGTGTGTGCAGGCGTACCGCTGGCCTTTGCCAGTAGCAGTACGGGACCGGTTGCCAGCCTCCGCTGGGATTTTGGCGATGGCCTCACCTCCTTTGCCGACAACCTGAGCCATACTTTCGCCGACGCCGGCGTCTACACCGTTGAACTTTTGGTAACCGGCAGTAGCGGCTGTGCCGATACCGCCCGGCAAACCATCACCGTTTTTCCGCCCGTGGCGGCGACGGCCAGCATCCAGGAGGTGCGTTGTGCCGGCGGGAACGACGGCAGCATCGACCTTTCTACCTGGTCGGGAACGGCGCCCTACAGCTACAACTGGTCCAACGGCGCCGCGACGGCGGATATAGAAAATTTGGTCGCCGGTACTTACACCGTCAACCTGATCGATGTGAATAACTGCCGCTGGGACACCACCCTCCTGCTCGCCGAACCGCCCGCCCTGACGGCAACCATTGAGACCACCAACGTGTCTTGCTTCGCTGGATCCGACGGCCGTCTGGTGGTCGGGGGCATTGTCGGTGGCACGGAACCCTATCAGCTGAGCTGGAATACCGGCAGTGCGGCCAACGCCATCAACAACCTGCTGGCCGGCACCTATACCCTACTCCTGACCGACGCCCAGGGCTGTACCCAGCTCACGGAAGTTCCCCTGGCCCAGCCCGATCCGCTTACTTTCCGCGATTCCGTGCTGCACATTTCCTGTTATGGAGAAAATGATGGCGCGATTGTGCTCACGGACGTAGCTGGAGGGACCTTTCCGTACCTGGTACTGGTCAATGGAAACGACTATTCGGCGGGCGGGATCAACGTGACCCGCTTCGACAACCTGGGGCCAGGCAGCTACGACCTGCAGCTGCTGGATAGCAAAGGGTGCCCGGCTTTTGCCGACTACGAAGTCTTCGAGCCCGACCCCACGGCCTTGAATGTCGTGGAAGATACCGTGCGCATCGGTCTGGGCGAAACGGTGACTTTCACCACCGACTACACCGCCAATGTGCCGACGTTCTCCTGGTTTCCCGCCGATCAGGTTGATTGTGCCGACTGCCCGGAACCTACCGCCCAACCCTTTTACGATACCTTTTACGAGCTGACCATGACCAATGAGAACGGCTGTACCAACCGGGACACCGTTTTGGTGCTGGTGGACGGGAGCCGGGATATTTTCCTGCCCGACGCCTTCACGCCCAACCTGGATGGCCGCAACGATATTTTCCGCGTCAGGAGTGCCAACCCCCAGGCGATTGTGGAAATCCAGTCTTTCCAGATTTTCGACCGCTGGGGCGGCCTGCTCTTCGAAGCCCGAAACTTTCCGCCCAACGACCGGGCCTACGGCTGGGATGGCAAAATGGGCGATGCGGACGTGGCTCCCGGCGTTTACGTCTACCAGGTAACGGTCAGGTACGTGGACCAGGTAGCACCGGAGCGCTTTTCGGGTGATGTGTTGCTCCTTCGTTAAGATCCCCACCATTCTGTTACCGTCTTAAATGAACCGTATGAAAAAGTCGCTGCCCGTCTTGTTATGTCTCCACTTCCTGGCCCTGTCGTTGGTGGCCCAGGACCCTCATTTTTCATTTGCTGCCGGTAATCCGTTGGGCGTCAATCCGGCGCTGACCGGACAGATCAACAACAACGACTGGCGCTTGTCGCTGAGTCACCGCCAGCAGTGGGCCAACCTACTGGGGCGGCAGGGTGCTTTTCGCACTTATTCCGCAGGGCTGGAGCACCGCTTTTGTTTGCCCTTTAAAGGCAATTACCTGGCGCTGGGCCTCGCCGTGGTGGGCGACGAGCGCGGCGACTTACCGCTCCAGCGGCTGGACGGCAGCCTGTCGGTGGCCTACATCAAAGTACTGGACCAGCGTAGCGACCAGGTTCGCTACCTGCTGCTGGGTGCGGAAGCGGGCTTTATTACCCACCGCCTCGACATCAATGACCTGTCCTTCGATGAGCAATTCGACCATCCGGATCTGCCCAGCGAAATTGAAGGGAGTAGCACCACTGCGGTGGCCGACTGGGGTGCCGGCGTAGCCCTCACCTTCGCCCCTACCGAGCGGGGCGACTGGGGCTTTCAGGTGGGTTTCGCCGCCAAGCACCTCAACCGGCCCAACTGGTCGTTGCTCGGCATCAATGATGGCCGCCTGGGCCGTACCATCAATTCTCATTTTGTGGGCCACGGCAGCTTCACCTGGATGCCCAAAAAGGCCGGGGTATCCGTCCAAAGCATTTACCGGGTACAAGATCCACACCGCCAGCTGCTCAGCAATATTACTTTTCTGATGAAACCAGGGGGTGGATTCACCTTCCGGCTGGGTGCTGGCTACCGCAGCGCGCGGGGCTTCGAAGGGCTGCGCAGCGATGCCTACGTCTTCACCGCTGGCCTCGTCTACGACACCTTTCAACTGACCTTCAACTACGACGGCGGCATGAAAACCCTGGCCGGCGGACCCCAGAGCCTGGAGCTTATGCTGAACTACCAGTTTGGCCGCAGTGCCTGTAGCAAGGTGTATTGTCCTGCTTTTTAGGAAGGGTTGAAGTGGAAAGGTTGGAGGGGTTTGGAAAAAAGGTAAGGGGCAAGGGTGACTGAACACCCTTGCCCCTTTGCGGTTGGCTCCCCCTTGGGGGGTTAACAGCTATTTCATTGGAAGCAAATTACTTCACGATCTTGCGCACGGCCTGCTTACCAGCTGCTTCCACTTCCAACCAGTAGATGCCCGCTGGGTAGGTGGCGACGTCCAGGCTGACCTGGCCCACAAAGCTTTGCTCCTGGAGCAACACACCCTGGGTGCTGTAGAGGCGCACCCGGGCTTTTTCGCTACCCGCCAGCCGCACCTGCAGGAGGTCGGTTACCGGATTGGGGAAGATGCTGGCTGCCAGTTCGTTCACCTCGAAGGTACCGACCAGGGGTTCGTTGTCGGAGGGAGCGGCGGCGGCAGCCTGGAACACCTCGCGGTCGGTAGCCGACTGCAGGATGGCCATGGTGTAGAGTTGGTCGAATACCCAGTTGGCGTCGGGGGTGAGCATACCGGTGATGACCAGGGAATCGCCAGCAATGGCGGGTACCGCGACGGTGGCGCCGGTAGGTTCGCCGTTGAAGGTCTTGCGGAAGACGTCGTGGTGTTCGCCTTCACCGTTGGGTGCGTTGTAAACCACGCGCTTTTCGGCAGCCGCCAGGAACAGGCGGGCATCGCCGATGGTATTGTCGGCTTCGGCCTTAATGGTAACCGATACGGTCATCATCCCTTGTTCCTTGGTTTGGCGGATACGCAGGCTGACGGGGGTGGTTTGGTTTTGGTAGGGGGTAAAAATGCTGGCGTTGCCATAATTGGTTCCGGCCGAAATCACTACGCCCTCAATAACCAACCTTGGTGTACCGCCGTAAATACCATAGTAATTGGTGCGGGCATCGTTTTCTACCGGGTTGGCCAGGTAAAAGATACAGCTGTTGTAAGGCGAGCTGGGGTGGATAGCCAGGTGCAGCACGCCTTCCTGTTGGTTCAGGTTGGCGTAAAAGCCGGGATTGCGACTGGCACAGATACCACAACGGGAGTTGGTAAAATGTTCTACCACAATTGTCTTGGCTACGGCTTGCGCCTGCGTGTAGCTCAGGAAGGTAAAGAGCGCGAGGGCGCTTAGGAGGAATAGCTTTTTCATTATAATTTGTATTGGATGTTTCAGGCACAAAAGTACACCGTTCGGGCGGTAATCGCTGCTAAAAGTGAAGAACTGTCCGAATTACTACGAGAAGTCTTTAACTTTGCGGGTATCCAAAAAACAGTTTATGATCATTGTAGGTGTAGTAGGCAGTGGCGCCATGGGCAGCGGAATAGCACAGGTGGCGGCCACGGCAGGCCACCAGGTCCTGTTATACGACAAGCAGCCCGATGCCTTGCGGCGTGCCCAGACGGAACTGACCCGGATCATGGATCGCCAGGTCGAGAAGGGGCGCCTGACGGCAGCGGAGGCGGCAGCCATCCAGCAACGGATTTGCTATACCCTCGACCAGGCTGACCTGAGCGTGGCCGGGTTGGTGATCGAGGCCATTGTGGAAAGGCTGGACGTCAAAAAAGCCCTCTTCGAAGAACTCGAAGGTCTGCTCCGGGAAGACGCTGTCCTGGCGACCAACACCTCTTCATTGGCCGTGACGGCCATCGCGGCGGCCTGCAAAAAGCCCGGGCGCGTACTCGGGCTGCACTTCTTCAATCCGGCACCCCTGATGGCGCTGGTGGAGGTGATACCCGCCGTACAGACCGACCCCACAACAACGCAGTGGGCCCTGCAACTGATGCAAGACTGGGGTAAAATTCCCGTGCTGGCCAAAGACACCCCCGGATTCATCGTCAACCGCGTCGCCCGGCCTTTCTACGGCGAGGCCCTGCGCATCTACGACGAAGGCCTGGCAGATATTGCGACCATCGACTGGGCCATGACCGAACTCGGCGGCTTCCGCATGGGGCCCTTTGCCCTGATGGACTACATTGGCCACGATGTCAACTACCTCGTAACCGAAACGGTTTTCACCGCCTTCTACTTCGATCCCCGCTACAAGCCCAGCTTTACGCAACAACGCCTGGTGGACGCCGGTTACCTGGGCCGCAAGACCGGGCGGGGCTTCTACGATTACGCCAGCGGAGCTACCCCTCCCCTCCCAAATACGGACCCGGCCCTGGGCCAGGCCATCCTCCACCGCATCCTGGTCATGCTCATCAACGAGGCAGCCGATGCCGTCTACCTGGGTGTTGCTACGCCAGCTGCCATTGAGTTGGCGATGACCCGGGGCGTCAACTATCCGCGGGGCCTGCTGGCCTGGGCCAACGAACTGGGCCTCCCCTACGTGGTCGCACAACTGGATGCCCACTACCGCGAATACCACGAAGAACGGTACCGCTGCAGCCCGTTGTTGCGCCGACTGGCACGCGAGGGGCAGCATTTTGCCGGTTTATAGGTAGTGCGCGGTCCGTTTGAAATCAGGAAAAAAAAACCTTGGCAAAAAGGAACCAACAGGATAGCAGCGGGCGTTTGACCGTTTCACAATCTACCACAAGCCTATGACTCCCTTCAAAATCAGGCCCTGGGCCATTACCGATTTGGACAGCCTGGTGCAGTACGCCAACAATTGGAACGTCGCGAAAAACCTGACGAATAAATTCCCCTTTCCGTACACCGAAAAAGACGGTCGTTCCTTCATTGCCCTTGCCAACCAGGACAACCCCGTCCATCTTTTTGCCATTGAAGTAGCCAGCCAGGCGGCTGGGGGCATTGGTATTCATCCACAGGCGGATATCTACGAAAAAAATGCCGAACTGGGTTACTGGCTGGCCGAACCGTTCTGGGGGCAGGGGATTGTCATGCGCGCCATCCCGGAAATCCTCGACTTTGCCTTTAGCACCTACCTCATTGACCGGATTTTTGCCCGCCCGTTCGGCACCAACCTGGCCTCGCAACGGGTACTGGAAAAGGCCGGGTTTGTGCTCGAAGGAAAATTCGAAAAAACCCTTTACAAAAACGGTGAATATTTCGACGAACTGGTATACGCCGTCCGGCGAAAAAATTGGCCACCACCCATTGCCTGATCACTATTCCTGCTTAGTTAGCCGTCTTTATTCCGAGCTCAAGGTTCCATTATCGCGTCCACCATAGCCGTGCGGAAATCAAAAAACACGGACCGCAGGCTGCTCTTGGCGTCGGTGCCGTAGTTGACCAGGTAGGTCATGGTGTAATTTTGGTTGGGAAACCAGTACATATCTGCCGTATAACTGAGGTCCCGCCCGCGGTGCCCGTAGGCAAACTGGTCGGGTGCCCGTTCCAGGAAGTCGCGGAAGATTCCCAGGCCATTGGCCCGGTTGGCACCTGCTTCGGGCGCCGTAAAGGTGAGCATTTCGGCCAGGCTCTCCGGAGAAAGCACCGTTTTTTGGTATACCAACGCTTCGATGAAGGTCTGCAGGTCTTCGACGTTGGCGTAAATCCCGCCGTAGCCATTCCCACTCCCCGTATTGTAGTTGGTCAGGTTCAGGATGGTACCGTTGTTGTAGAGGTCGAAGTATCCCTGCGCCACATGGAGGGGCAGCGGATCGTGCCAGTAGTAGTACGTATGACTCAGGCCGAGGGGCTCGATCACTTTTTCCCGAAGCAACTGCGCGTGGTCGCGGCCCGTTGCCTGGTTAATAACCATGACCAGGAGCAGGTAATTGGTGTTGGAATAACGCACATCGGTACCCGGCGCAAAGAGGGGATCGTCATCAAAAACGTAAGTGATGAGTTCGTCCGGGGTCCATTTTTTGGCCGGATCATTGAGTACACCCAAGTAAAAGGCATCCTCATCAATTAAGTC
Organism: Bacteroidota bacterium; assembly: GCA_003045895.1. Lineage (GTDB taxonomy): Bacteria > Bacteroidota > Bacteroidia > Chitinophagales > Saprospiraceae > Lewinella. Next base: position 43,232 of record PZPC01000024.1, on the reverse strand, counting down.
GGGGATACCCGTCGTGTGGTTGAGCAGTTGGCGGACGGTACAACTCCGCACATTGGGCACCCGCTCTACAACCTCACCCGAAAGCCATTTGGTGAGTGGGGCATCCAGCGACAACGCGCCTTCTTCTACCAACAGCAGGGTTAGCGTAGCCACAAACGTCTTGGTAATACTGGCTGCTTTGGAAACGGTACACCCTGCCATATCGATTCCGGCGGCGATATCCGCTTTTCCGGACGCACCGATCCAGACGCCCCAATCGTCGCGTACCAGCGCGGAAATGCCCGGTAACCCCTGAGCCGTGTATTCGTCCAATACCGCCTGGTAGACAGCGGCCTTGGGGTGAACCGTTGGGGGAGGTGCGGCACACGAGACCGTAGGCCCAATTTCGGGTTGCTCACAGGCGAAAAATAAAAGCGCCAACACGGCCAGGGCACTTGCGATACGCTTGATGGTTTTCATTGCTTGCTTTTTTGGGGTACAAAAATCACCGCGAACCAGTCTGAACGATTATTGAAAGATAGACAAGGGAGCAGCCACGCCCACGTGCAAGGTCGTTACGGGCAGGAGCGGTACGTACTGCCGGACAAATGGGAGTTGGAGATAAAAGTGATAGTCGATGGTAAAACGCAGGGGAACAGTGGCGTGCCGCAGGGTATAGCCCAGCCCGAAAGTCCCGCCAACCATAGCTTGCGCCCGGCCGATAGTCTGCTGCCGCCGGTAAGTTCCGTTGGCCCGCTGTTCGAACACATCGACGGCGGGAATGGCGTGCAGGTACCCACCGCCCAGGCGCAACTCTGCGCTCAGTCCCGACCAGATGAACCTGCGGAACCCCGTTTCGCTGTACAGTTGGATTGCGGTTTGGACGTAGCGGTGGTACAAAACCCCCACCGTCGCCGTCTGGAACCACTGTTTCAGGGTATCGCGGTTGTAGCGGAATTCCATCCCCACGGACAGGCCCGGGTGTACCGGCGTAGTGAAGATGCCCAGCGTCCCGTTCCCCGGCAGCAAAGTACCCGCATTGAACACCGAAAAAGTCAGGTATTTATCCTTGGGTAGCGCGGTTTGGGTACGGGCTGTTGGCAGATAAAGAAGGCAGGCAAGTAGTAAACTAACGGCTATTGCCAAACGGTAAGTTGCGCTCATAATCAAATAGGCTAATCTTTCCATAAAGGTAAGATCAGCCTATTTGAGGGGCAGTAAGGTGTATCACCCCACGCGTTGATCTTCGTCAGCAGGGTGGCCGGGTAGCCGGGGTGGCAGCAGCTCGTCAGTGAGCAATTGCAGCGCCCATTCGTCCCCGCTCCTATTGCCGTACCAACAATTCAAAAGCGACGCGGCGGTTTTGGCGGCGACCCGCTTCGGTGGCATTGGAAGCCGGGGGGCGGGTTTCGCCGAAACCGGTGTGGGTCATTCGTTCCGCAGGTACGCCCTGCTTAAGCAGGTAATCGTAGCAGGCTTTGGCCCGCGCCTGGGAGAGCCGCAAATTAGCGGCGTCGTTGCCCCGGCTGTCGGTATGGCCAGCGATGGTCAGGTTGAGGTAGGGATAGTCCACCAGTATGACAACCAGCGTGTCCAGCTTCACCAGGGAAGTTGCTTTCAGGCGGTTGCTGCCCGTCTCGAACTGGACGGCTTTGGCAACGAAGGCCAGGGTGCCTTTGACCTCCTCGGTCACTTCGGGGCAACCCGCCGCGGCCAGCGTACCTGCCAGTTCCGGGCATTTATCGATGCTGTCGGGCAGCCCATCGCCGTCGGTGTCGGGGCAGCCGTTGAGAGTGGCAGGGCCAGCCAAGGTTGGGCATTCGTCGGTATCGTCGGGGACCCCATCGCGATCCCCATCCAGGTAAGGGCAACCTTCGCCTTCGAGCAGTCCTGGCAGGTTGGGGCAGCGGTCGCGGGCGTCTTCCACGCCATCGCCATCGGCATCGGGGCAACCCGACAATTGGCTCCCGCCCGCGCAGTAGGGGCACAGGTCGGCATCGTCCACCAGTCCATCGCCGTCGGCATCGGGGCAGCCCCGGCCGGAGGCCTGGCCGGGTATTTCGGGGCAGTCATCCCGAAAATCGGGCACCCCATCAAAGTCGCTATCCGGGCAGCCCAGGGCCGCGGGCTTGCCGGGCTGGTAGGGGCACTGGTCTTCCTGGTCGGGAATACGGTCGCCATCGGCATCGGGGCAACCACCGGTATAGTCTACGCCAGCCTGCTGGGGGCAGCGGTCGACATCGTCCAGGAATCCATCGCGGTCGTAATCGGGCTTGCTCCAGCGGTAGCTCAGGGTTAGGCCACCCACCAGGTACCAGTCGTCTTTGCTGGCATTACCGGCGAAGGATACGCCGTCCAGGTGGTCGGTAAAAAGCTTGCGGGCACCCACCTCCAGACCCAGGCTGACGTGTTTGCTGAGGTCGACACGGATCCCGCCACCGAAAGGAAGCACCAGCGCCGGGGATGCTTTTGCCCGCATATCTCGCCGGATCCGATCGGGGAAACCGTCGACCCCCGGATTGCCATAGTGGGTGGTATGGTTATGAAAAGTCAAACCCGTTCCCAAAAAAAGATAAGGAGAAATGATGTTCTTGTATCCACCCGTGACAGGAAACCGGCGGCGTGCAAAAGGCTCCCAACGCAGGTTAACCTGACCCTCAAAGAGTTGGCCGGTAAAAGAAAAATTGCGGGCCAGGAAAGCTGCTGAAGTGCTATTGGCGTCGCTGCCAGCGTAGGATGCATACTGAATACCGGCTCGCACCTGCCAGGTGTAACCCAGCGGCAGTCCCACCTGAATACCTGGTGAAAATTTTGCCAACCCCAAATCTGGCAGACGGTCCGCCACTTCCAGATCACCGAGGTAAGTTGCGCCACCTAACAAAATACTGAGCTCCGCCTTGGGTTGGGCTGCTAAGGCACCGGACAGCAATAGCCCGAACCAGATCAGTTTGTTTCTCATAGGGAATGATTATAAACTACTACTTAGGCTTTAAAAAAACAAGCCCATTACTTAAAGCAGGATAACCTGCTAATAAAAGTTACCGGATGATTTTCCAACAGCTTACTGGGGGGGCAAGATGGCGTTTGCGAAGGGATTGTATTACAAAAATCACAAATTTGACGGAAAACTGCTGCTTTTGGGCCGCTATTTTCTCAAATCGTACCTTTTTATTGGTTCGCTGGTAATTGTTGTGCTGGCAAAACCGTCTCTTTATCGCCGCAAATATAAGTTTTTCGCGACGAATTAAGCGGGTTCCGTTCTTTGGCGTAGCGCTAAAACAGGAATACCATCAGGTAATCGCCCAATTTTTCCCGCAGGATGCGAAGCGCTTTACCCATCTGGTTCTCGACGGTCTTAATGGAGATGCCCAGGGTATCGGCGATTTCCTGATAGGTTTTTTCTTCGAAGCGACTGAGTTGGAAGATCGTCCGACAGCCAGGAGGCAGGCTGTTGATGGCAGTGGTGATGCGGGCAGACAATTCGGCCGTAGCCAGCTGTTCATCGGCCGTAGCTGCTACGTGACCGGGCAAGTGAAGGGGAAGCTCGTCGGCCAGGTAGCGGCTTTTTTTACGGAGGTAAGCCAGGGCTTCGTTGACGGCCATACGACTCAGGTAAGCGCCGAGGTTAGCGTCGATATGAATATCGGCCCGTTTTTCCCAAAAGCGGACAAAAACCTCCTGAGCGAGGTCTTCGGTGAGCCCGGGATCTTGCACAAAGCGAAAAATAGCCTTACACACCGGTTCGTACTGCTGGTCGAAAATCGGCGCCAGGGCCGAATGGTCGCCCGTCCGCAATTTTTGAAGCCAGTCTTGGTGTACAGTATTTTCCATAGCTAGTGTTGCTACAAATATGCCTTTTATTTCCCAAAGGTGAAAGGGACTTAGACCAGCAGGCAAAACACCGGGATGAACGGTTCTTTTGTGTATCCTAAAACAGACCGTCCAAGTTGACGTAATCTTTAATGAGTTCCACGGCCCGCCGGGCTTTCCAGGGGGTACGGGTATTGATCTTCACTTCCATCTGGCTGATTTTCAGGGCTGATCCGTAAGTATCCAGCTGGGTAGCGATCAGTGGAATCTCGTGCATCATGATATAATCCTGGCAGGGGACAAACTGCTGCAGTTCCCCAATGAAATCATTTTCGCCGTTGACCACGATGCCCGCCAGCTTCAATTCCTGATCGGGGTGCTTGCGGTCGATTTCCTGCAGGGATTCGATGGCGCTCTCCAGGCGGCGGTGGCTTACAATGAGGAGTAGGTTTTGCAGGTCGTCAAATTCCTTTTTTTCGATCAGCGAACCCGAGGCAATATTTTCAACTTTGTTGTCCAGGTTATGGCCATTCATAATGACGACCCCGTCAATGGCCAGCCGGACGCCTTCCATAATAGGATTGGCGAGTGTTTTATCGTAGGGAAGGATACCCATTAGTGGAATGCCCCACTGGTTAAGTTTTTTACCAACCATCTCCCGCACGCGATCTGATTTTTCGGGCAACACTTTATTGATGATAACTCCCGCAATGGGCACCCCTTTCTCCCGAAAGAGAGACAGGTTGACATTCAACCGGTCGATGGTATTCCCGATGCCCCCTTCCACGATCATGATCACGGAGGCATTTAACATCTTGGCCACATCGGCATTGGAGAGACCGATCACGCTGCCTACTCCGGGGTGTCCGGTACCTTCGTAGACCACTACATCGTGCATACTTTGCAAGGTGCGGGAGGCGTGCATGACCCGCGCCGGGAAGTCGAAAAGGGAAGGATTTTCTAAAAAGCTGGTGGTCACGCCGCGCCCCAAAATGACGGGGCTGTGTAGTTCTGCAAACAAATCGAAATCCATGTTCCGCGAAAAGAGCAGCGCATCTTTGTCTACTTTAAGGTCGCCGAGGTCGACAAATTCCTGCCCCAGGGGCTTGCAGTAGCCGACGTTGAAACCCCGGTCGCGAATAGCAGCTACAATGCCCAGGGTAGAAGTGGTTTTACCCACGTGCTGGCTGGTAGCCGCAACATAAATTCGATCAAGCATAGTCGTAGACAGATTGTGAGCTAAAAATCGGCGTGAACGCCGGTTACTGAACCGTACTGCGATAAGTTTGCTGGAACCACTGCGCCAGCGCGCTGACTTGTGCATCCGACAATTGCGCTTCAGGGTGTATCCAGGTAAAAGACGCCATAGGCATTTCACCGCTGCTCACTTCATCGAAACATTCTTCCAGCTTGTGGGCGGCTTTAGCGGGTTCGTAGGTTGTCCACTTCGAAAAATTGAGGTGGCTGCGCGCTTCGTTGATATGGCCTTGGATCCAAAAAGAGACGGGAGCCACCCGGGCGTACCAGGGGTATTCCGACTGGTAGGAATGGCAGTCGTAGCAGGTATTTTTGATGAGGCTGGCCATCGCCGGAGGCGCGTTGACGGCCGTGAGAAAATCTTGTGCCGGCACGACCTCGGGGGTACTGCGATCGACGGGAATGAACTGTACCAGCAGGAACAGGCCAGCAAGAATCAGCAGGGCAATTTTGATTTTGGATTTCATACCTAGTGTTGATGCGCTGACATTTTTCAGCAATTTAAGTCGGGCAAAAAAAATATTAGCGCGGGTTCATTTTTCATGACTTACCAAAGGTATAAAAATTCCCCGCTCATTTGGCGGGCATTTAATAAAATAATAACTGGCCGCGGCCGCTGCATGTAAATGGTTTAGCTTAATTTTGCTCCCCATGAAAAATCCTTTGCTATCCCCTACTACTGGCACGGTCAGTTCCTCTTTGCGGCAGCGCCTGCTGGTTGCCAGCTTGCTGCTCCTGGTGTTTTCTGCCGGGTTGTCTTATGATATGTTCCGGCTGGCGGCGGCCGAGCAGCTCTGGGGCTACCGCCCGTTGTTTTGGTTGCTCAGCACCTGGACGGCGGTGGTACTCCTACGGTACCGGTGGCAACGGGGTCGGGACAGCGATTTTTCCGGACGGCCACTCTTGCTGGCCACGGCCAGTGGGCTGCTGCTGGGGTTGGGCTTCCCGGGGCTGGTGCCTTTCCCTTTTTTGTTGCTTGTTGGCTGGGTTCCTTTGCTGGTCCTCGAAGCCGAATGGCGACAAAAAACGGGTGCCCGTAAGCGGGAGCTCCTGGGCTACGTCTTCCACGCGCTGGTTTTGTGGAACATCGTAGCCACTTACTGGGTGATGAATACCAGCTTCGCGGCGGGGCTGTTCGCCAACTTTGTCAACAGTTTCCTGATGTGCCTCCCCTGGTTGCTGTTCTTGTTCACGAACCGGCACATGCCCAAACTGGGCTACGCCAGCCTGGTGGCCTACTGGCTCACTTTCGAGTACATGCACCTCAACTGGGAACTTACCTGGCCCTGGCTCACCCTCGGCAACGGTTGGGCCCAGTATCCGAGCCTGGTGCAGTGGTACGCCTACACGGGGGTATTCGGGGGTAGCCTTTGGATTTGGCTCTCCAACCTGTATGCCTTCCAGTGGTGGACTACCGCCCGCCAGGGACAACCGACCCGCACCGTAGCCAGTAAAACGATGGCACTGGTGCTGCTGCTGTTGGTGGTTTCGGTCGTCCTTTACGCCAGCTACCAGGAAAGGGGTAAAACCATTGATGTCGTAGTCGTGCAACCCAACTACGAACCCCACTACCAAAAATTTTCCGTACCCGAAGAACAGCAGTTGAACCGCGTCCTGGCGCTGAGTAAACCGTTGCTGGACACCCAGGTCAATTACCTTGTCTTGCCGGAAACGACCTACGGTTTCGTCCGGGAGGAAGACGTTTGGGAAGCTCAATTGTCCGGTAAACTCTACCGGGCACTGGCTGAATTTCCTCACCTGAAGTTGGTAACGGGCCTAAATGCGTACCACGATTTCCGGCCCGGCGAACCCCGTACCGAAGCTACCCGGCAGCGGCAGCGCGGCGGGCAGACCATCGAATTTGAGATCATGAACCTGGCTGCGCAAATGCCGCTGAACCGCGAAATTCCCGCGCAAACCTACCGCAAATCCAAGCTGGTTCCAGGGCCGGAGCAGTTTCCCTTTAAGCAGGTGTTCTTCTTTATGGAATCATTTGTCGACGACCTGGGGGGCACCACGGCAGGTTTGGGTATCCAACCCGAACGCTCGGTTTTCACCAGCGAAACAGCCAATATTGCGCCCGTTATTTGCTACGAATCCATCTTCGGCGAATACTTTACCGGCTACGTCCGGGCAGGTGCCCAGGCCGCTTTCATTATGACCAACGACGGCTGGTGGGACAACACCGCCGGCTACCGCCAGCACCTCTACTACGCCAGCCTGCGGGCTATTGAAACGCGCCGGAGTATTGCGCGCTCCGCCAACACGGGTAGCTCCGCATTTATCAACCAGCGGGGCGATATTTCCCAGGCGACCCGGTACAATGAAGCAGTCGCTATCCGCGGGCAACTGACCCTGAATGATGCCATCACCTTTTACGTGCGTTGGGGCGATATCATTGCGCGTATTGCTCTTTTTTCCTCCATTATCCTGGCCCTCAATACTTTTGTCAAAGCAAGAATCAAAAAATGATGATGAAGCAATGGATAATCGGCCTGCTGCTGGTAGCCGTGGTTGGCTATTTTTTATCGCCGGTCGTGTTGCAGTTCCTCGGTGTTTTCACCACCCGGATGCTCGTTTACAACGGCAACGAAACGGAGGCCCACTACCAAATCAATGGCACTGCGTTGCGGCTGGCGCCGGGTACGGCCACCGTTTTGCGGAGCAGTCGCTTGCGCAACAACCTCCATTTTGAACAAGGTGAACACCTGCTGGATGCCCGTTTTGGCGCTGGCCAGTACGTCATCAACCTCGGTGCAGCCAAGATCCTGGTTCAGGAAAAATATTTCCCGTGGGATCCCGCCCAAGACACATTTGAGGCCTACCCCAAAGTGCCGAAGGATATCCTGCTCTACGAGGGGTCGTTGGGCCAGGGTGTACACATTATCGACAATTGCTGGGATTGTTGCCTGCTCTTGCCGCCCAACGACCGGCCTTACCGCCTGCTTACGCCCGAAAACAAGGATAAACGGTTTTTTACCAGCAGCCGCCCCTGAGGTCGGCGGACCATTGCTACCCAAACGCCATTCTAGCAGCTGACCCAGCTGCGCTAGAAATTGATTAAATCCACTTCGAAGATAAGTACCGAATTAGCGGGAATGGAACCGACACGCCGGTCGCCGTAGCCCAGGCGCGAAGGAACAAGCAGGATACCCGAGCCCCCACGACCAAATTTTGGAATACCTATTTGCCACCCTACGATGACTTGGTCCAGAAAAAAGGCAACGGGTTGGTTGGCGGCGGTCTGGTCGAATACCGTTTTGTTGGTCAGGTAGCCTTTGTAGCCTACCGTTACCCGGTCGCTGAGGACGGGTTTCTCAGCGCCACCTGGCACCTCGATAATATAAAACAGGCCCGTATCGTCCTCGATAGCCGTCAGGTTATTGTCGGCCAGGTACTGGACGATCCGGTTGCGGTCGGTTTCCGCCTGGTCTTCTTTGTTACAAGACCAGCCCAGGGTAACTGCCAAAAAAAACAAGAATAGGTAACGCTTCATAAATGCTTCATTTAAAAATGTGCCGCAAAGAAACTGAAAATCGGCTAAAATTGCGGTACTTTAGCAGACAAACCAATACCTCTACCCATGGTCAATTATTTTCTTGTTTTTTTAGATGCCGGACACGGCGGTCTCGATCCTGCTGGCAATTACGTTACCTCTCCCAGCAAAGAGCACCGATTCAGCCAGGGGGGATTCCACAACAATGGTTGGTTCTACGAAGGCGTCTTCAACCGGACGTTGACCAATCGGGTAGCCCTCAAACTCGGTCGGCTGGGTATTCCTTTCTACCTGGTTAGCCACGAATACCTGGACGTCAGCCTGGCCTACCGGGTAGAACTCGCCAACTGGTACGCCAGGAAAGTCGCCAAATCACTCTACATCTCCAACCACGCCAATGCAGGTGGTGGCAGTGCCCGGGGCTTTGAGGTGTACACCTCTCCTGGCCGAACCGCCTCTGATGCCGTGGCCGAATTGCACTGGAACAACGTCAGTGAATTGCTCGGCGAGCGCATTTCCCGCTACCGTAGCGACACCTCCGATGGTGACCACGACAAGGAAGCGCGCTTCTACGTGCTCACCAAAACGAGTATGCCCGCCTTCCTGGTGGAACACCTGTTTTTTGACAATTACGAGGATGCTTTACAGCTGATGGATGACGAAATCGTAGAGCGCTTTGCGGAAGCCCAGGTGCGCACGATCATTGAATCCATGGCCATTTTATAAGGTAGGAATGAGTCAGCATGAGCGGCAACGCCCCTTCCGTTGGCCTCACAAAATGGCTTTCCGGTACACCGGGAAGCCATTTTCTATTTGCTTATTGAATGATACTGACGTGGGTTACCCCTTCCTGAGGTGCCAGTTGCCCGTCGGGAAGGGGTGGCTTGATGGCAATGGGTTCGTCCTGGCCCAGGAACTCCGTTCCGAAAGTCGAAAAGCGATCCACCAGGTAAATACCCAGGCTAGCTACCAGCGCCAGGCCTGCCGCCAGCCGCCAGAGGGAAGAAAAGCCAAAGGCTTCCGCCCAACGCAAACCCAGCGTAGGCGCAATAATAAAAGCACCTGCCCAGCCAATGCTGAGCAAGCCCATGTATTGGCCCCGGCGGCTAACGGGGGCGGTAGCTGCGGTGAACGTACTCGCAAATGGCATGCTGAGCATTTCACCGAAGGTAATAAAGACAATAAAAGCAACACCAAAAATGACCATCCAGGCAGCCCCTTGCAGTAAGATGAACCCAATGGCCAACAAGATGTAACCGAAAATAATGATGGGCAGCGACCGAAAATACTGACCCATTTTGTGAACCAGGGGCATTTCTATGGCGACAATCAAAGCCCCGTTGAGCGCGATCAGTAAGCCGATCTGGCCTTCGGTATAGCCCAGCTGTTCTTTTAGGTAAACGGGCAGGCTACCAAAGAACTGCATGAAGGCTACGGCACCCAGCATAATAAAAAAGACAAACAGCATGAAGGGCCGGTTGCGGTAGGCCGACGGGCCGACGAGCCGCTCCGGCTGGTCGCTGATGGTGGCTTCGGCACGGCCCGGTGGCAGCAGCAGGCGGTAAGCCACGGCGGCGAACAGACAAGAGAAACCGTTGACCACGAACAACCACTCGTAGCCCAACCCGGCAATAATCAAACCGCCCAGGACGGGCCCCATGGAGAACCCCAGGTTGACGGCCAAACGCAACAGTCCGTAGGCCCGCGCCCGGTTTTTGGGGTGGCTGTAAAAAGCCAGCGCCGCCTGGTTGGCGGGTCGAAAGGCATCGGTGACGGCACTCAGGGCAAAAATCCCCAGGCACATGCCCCAGAAAGAGGATTGCTGGCCCAGCATCCAGAACATCAGCCCACTGCCCACCAGGGTCCACTGCTGAACCCGGTAGAAGCCAAAACGGTCGGTAATCCAGCCCCCCACGAAGGAGCCCAGCACCGAGCCGAGCCCAAAACAACTCATGATCAGGCCGGCATCGGACAAACTAAATCCCCGACGGGAGGTCAGGTACACGGTGAGAAAGGGAATGACCATGGCCCCGGTCCGGTTGATGAACAACACCAGGGATAAATACCAGACTTCCCGGCGTAAGCCTGCAAAAGATTCGCGGTACAACTGAGCAGTTTGGTGCAACATGGCTTCTGAATTTCCTCCATGAACGGTTCGAGGGTATGCATAGTTCCAGCAAATTTAAAAATAAAAAGTTGCCAAGCCCCGGAATAAATAGCGTTGTCCCAATAAGATTTTGCCTTGTGTGAAGAAGCTGGTGGCGAAATCGGTATTTTTGTTCAAAGTCAAGCCAAACCCACTCAAAAAAACGGGTGAACAAACACTGCTGCTAAACGCTTTAACTGGGAATTAAATCCACGTGCCGGTCATTTTTAGAACCAGCAAATTTAAACCTTATTGCCATGCGCTATTTTTTCGTCTTCGCCTTACTGCTTGCCGCCACGCTCAGTTGGGGTCAATCTCAGCAACTGACCAACTTTAACGAGCGCCGCCTTCAGCAGCAACAAACGGCCATGCTCGTGCTGGGCGCCTGGGCAGTGGGGAACATGGGTACGGGGCTGGCCCTGCGCGGGAAGGCAACGGATTCCGACCGCTACTTCCACGACATGAACATCGGCTGGAACGTGATCAACCTCACCCTGGCGGGCTTTGGCTACTGGTCGAGCCTGCAGGCTGACCCCGGCAGCTACGATTTGGCCGCCACGATCCACGAGCAATACCACATTCAGAAAGTCCTGCTCTTCAACGCGGGGCTGGACGTGGGCTATATGCTGGGCGGTGCCTACCTGATGGAGCGGAGTAAAAACACCGACAACAAGCCCGAACGACTCAAAGGCTTCGGCCGCAGCATTGTGCTGCAGGGTGGCTTTTTACTGGCATTCGACCTCACGACTTATCTCCTCCTCGCCAGGGGCAACCAGGATATTCCGGCCCTCTTGCAGGGGCTGTCTTTTAGTGGTGAAGGGATAGGATTCATGCTGACGTTTTAGGCGCTAAGCAATTGGACGCCTAATCCAGGTCGAAAAAGCTCTTCACACCAGGTATCCGGGCCACGTTGAAACCCTCGCCGTAGTCGTAACCGGCAATGCGGCCGTAAGTCGCTGCTTTGGCACGGAGAAAATCCATGAACTGGGTGCCACTGATGGGCGTGCTTTCTTCCTGGGCGTATTCCGTCGCGGTGGGGTTGTGGAACTGGGAACCGAAGGCCATGATGATGTCCATCTTTCGATCAATAAAATCGGTGATGTCTACCACAAAATCGGGCGTCAGGTTGTGATCCTGGATGTAGTGATAAAGGGCCTGGGGCCGCCATTTGGCCTGCGTCTCCCCTGCTTCGTTGGTGGTTTCGATTTTTGACAATCCGCTGTAAAAGCAGGCGTCAGCCACCAGTTTGGCCGCGCGGCCGTGGTCGGGGTGGCGATCGCTCAGGGCGTTGGCTAGCACGATGGTGGGTTGGCAGGCGCGGATGGCACCGATAATTTTGCGGGTATTTTCTGGCGTCGGTGCGAAAAAACCATCGGCCATACCGAGGTTCCAGCGAAAAGATGCCCCCAAAAGGGTAGCCGCCCGGGCAGCCTCAACCGACCGGATGGCAGCGCTGCCACGGGTGCCCAGTTCTCCCTGGGTGAGATCTACCAGACCGACCGTTTTACCGGCGGCCAGGTGACGCAGCAAGGTGCCATTACAAGCCAGTTCTACGTCGTCGGGATGGACGCCAATGGCCAGGATGTCTACTTTTTTCAAAAGTTATTGTTTAGGTATAGGGAATCGCACTAGCTGCGTTTGTGCTTAAAACTTACACTTTTAATAGGATCCAGGGTAAAAACCTGTAGGAAGGCCTGCCGTTGGGTATCTACAAAAGTGAATTGTACCGAAAAATTGGGCAACAGCCGTTCAGCGCCGCTGGCTTCCAGAAGGATGCTGTAGGCACCGTCGCTGCCCAGTAGCTGGCCTGCTACCTCGTTCTTAACGGTTACATCGGCACGACCCAGAATGGTAACGGCACTCAGGGTAACCGGTACACCAGGATTGACCACTTTGAGGTAGGCGTCCCGCCCCAGCGGTGCCAATTGAAAGGATTGGATAGCGAGCCCGCTGCCCGCTGGTTTTCGGCCGCCACCACGCACCAGCGCGAAAAGCAACCACAACACCAGCACAGCTAACACCAACCCGACACCCAGAACCAGAAACGGATCGTAGGCCTGGAGCCAGTTGGGAACAAACGAGGATTCCATAAATCTTAATTCCTAATGATAAAAACAACCCAAAGCTAACAAGATTTTTGGACAAGACGCTATTTTGACCGAAAGGCGAAGACGGCCTGAAATGCCTGGAATTCGTCGAGGAGGCTGATGTCGGGAATAAAAAGTTGGCTCCACAGGCGAGCTGGCACTTGCAGGCTGATGTTGCGGCGTGGCATATTGGGATTGATCAGGATGGTCTCCAAATCGGGGTATAAAATTTTCAGGGAAAGCAGAATATCATTGATGGAAAAATTGTGTTCTGCCAGGTTGTAGGTGCCGGAAGGGAGCGGACTATTGAGCAGTTGCCGCAGGGCGGTAGCCAGTTTATCGACGTGCAGGAAGGAGCGCTGTTGCTCACCGCTGCCCTGCACACTCACCCGCCCCTGGAAGTGGGCCTCGAAGATGAAGCGGTTCATCACGGCGTCGATCCGGTAGGCAGGGTTGTAACCGTAGACGTTGCCAGAGCGAATCACCTGCACCTTCATCTTGTTTTGCAGGCGCAGCACCTGCTCTTCACCCGCCAGCTTGGCGATGCCGTAGTAGGAATGAGGATCGGGTATCGCATCTTCGTTGACGGCCGTATCGGTGTCGCCGTAAACGGCAGCACTACTCACGTAGATCAGGTGTTGCACGTCGGTTTGTTCGGCAGCGTAGGCTACCTGGGCCGTCCCCCAGTGGTTAATCTGGTCGAAGCTATGGGCATCGGTATCCGCAAAAGGAGTGGTCACTTTAGCCGCCAGGTGAAAAATGACGTCCACACCCTGGAGCGTTTGCTGCAGGGTACGCCCATCGAGGATGTCGCCGTGCACAAAGCGAAGGGGCTTTTCGATGAACTTCTGGTGGTCGAAAAAAGCGTAGTTGCGCCGCGACAGGTTGTCGTAGATGATGATTTCGCTGATCTCGGGGGCAAACATCAGTTGCCGAACCAGTCCGTAGCCGATGTAGCCGGCGCCGCCGGTGAGGAGTACTTTCATGGAGAGGGGGTAAGGGGGTAAAAGTGTAAAGGGGTAAAAGTGTAAGGGGGTAAAAGTGTAAGGGGGTAAAAGTGTAAAGGGGGTAAAAGTGTAAGGGGGTAAAAGTGTAAGGGGGGTAAGGGGGTAAAGGTTTTGGTCACTCAGCTGTTGCCGGGGGTGGCCAGATCGGTGTGCAGGCCGCATTCTGTTTTCTTGAGGCCGGCCCAGCGACCACCGCGGTTGTCGCCCTCCCCGAGGCTGAACCGCTGGGTGCAGGGGGCACAGCCGATGCTCAGGTAGCCCTTGGCTTCCAGCGGATGCGGGAGCAGTTGGTAGGCCTTGCGGTACTGGTGGATCATTTTGTTGGTCCAATCAAGCATGGGGTGAAAGCGCAAGGTATTAAAGGGTCCGGGTGCTTCCAGGGTGAATTTTTTGCGGTTTTCGCTTTGATCGCTGCGCACGCCCGTGATCCAGACATCGTACTGGGCCAGGATCGGTTCCATCGGCTTGGTCTTGTTGAGGTAGCAGCAATAGGTGGGGTCGCTGGCAAAATGAAAGCGGCCCGCCGGATCGCGCTGCGCCAGCTTGGGCACAACTGATTCTACGTTAATCACCCGCAAACCCAGTTGCCCGGCAATCTGGTCGCGAAAAGCGAGCGTCTCCGGAAAATGGAAGCCTGTTTGGAGAAAGACCACCGGAATACTGCGGTCCAATTCACTGATCAAATGCAGCATTGGAATGCTGTGGGTTTGAAAAGAAGACGACGCGAAGACCTGCAAACCCTGTTCCCGATAGGCGGCCAGGCGCTCGGCAAACAGTTCGCGTTGTACGGCCAGGGATTCGGATAAAAGGGCTGTTGCGGGCATTAAGGTTTGGGTTTTCTGAACAAATGGCCGAATTACCGGGCAATATTAAGCATTTTGCGCTTCATACCATAGTAAGTTGGTAGACTTTGACAAAATAAAAACAGCGCACTGCGCTGCTAAAAATCATACTGAAAGTAATCAAGATCCCGCTGGCATTTCTCCCGCACCAATTCGATGCTTCTGGCGGTGTAGTAATCCCGATAATCTTTGCCAGCCGTAGCGTTCATCACGGGGATATGAGCCAGGGGGAAGCCCAAACGTGCGAACAGCCGGTGGGTTTCTTCGGCATAATTTTCGTACCGGTATATTTTCGTGGCCGTTGGCGGTTCACATCCAGTGGTGAAGTAGTCCAGTTGATTGTAATGAAAAAACGGATCAGCAGGCGCAGCTGCCTTATCCCAGGTGAGGAACGCTTCAAATTTTCGCCGCGCAGTTGCCTGGTCTGTGGGGTTCCACTTGTTGAGGAGGGCGTACCAGGAAAGCAGCCGGGCCCACGGATTTCTGACGAAGCCAAAGGTAAAGTACTCGGGATGGTGTTCCAGCAGTTCGGATTCGGATGTCCGGGCATTACCGTGTTGGGAGACTACCCTTACTTCAGCCCCTAGCTGTTGCTGCAATAGGTTGATGATGGTAGACCCGCCCGTCCGGTGGATGTGGATAAAGAGTATTTTATGTTGATGAGAGATAACCATACATCACGATAGCGAAAACATGAAAGTTACTTTTCTACCAAAGGCGCTGCAGCCCCCGCATGAGGCTGTGTTCCAGGTGGCTGTAGTCGTGGTCGGCATGGAAGAGGACCAGTAGGTGCTGGGTCAGTTGGGAGGTACCCTCGGCACCCGGAAAGAACTGTTCCTTCATGTCGGCGAGTACCTGCACCACGTCGTAATCCGAATGGGCCTCGTTGAAAGCCGCAGCCTTTTCGCAGTGGGCTTCGCCACACAGGTTTTTCATGTAGGCGCGCTCGGCGGAGGAAATCTCCAGGTCAGCGTGAGCGGCATAGTCGAGTACAAGGGCTAAAAAATCTTCCTTGATCCAATCGTTAGGTACTAGTGACATCAGGTACGGTATTTGGTGTTGGACAAATATGGGGAATTATTTGGGAGGGCGGGTGTTTTTTTGCTGCCGAGCGGCACGGAGGGATTTTTACCACAGCGGGCATGGCGTTTTTTTCACCACAAAGGGCATGGAGGTGACAAAGGGCACAAAGGGGGGCGCGAAGGCGCGGAGGCACTGATATTTTGCGGGCATATGCTGACGCAGGGGACACTAGAGAGGTAATACGAAGAGTATTGAGATTGGATGAGATTGGCCCATCTTGTGGCCTGTCCGTGAGGGGCTGGAGGGGGGATTTCTTGCCTGGGCATAAAAGCCCCTTGGGAGGGGCCCACCCTCAAGGCCTGAACGCCGGCCCCATTTTTGACCCACTGGTCGTACGGGGCAAACCACCACCATTGCTCGCCAGTTATGCACTGCCGTCGGTCTGCAACTGCGCCACAAAGTAGGCGTAAAACGGCAGATCGGCCAGGCCGGCGGGGCCCCAGTAGGCGGGCAGGCCGTGCTGGATGCGCCAGTAGTCGGCCACCAGGTCGGCTTGTTGTTCGGGGTTAAAATCCTGCAGGCTTGCCGACCGCTGCGCCCAATTCGCCACCTGGATGGCGCCGCCGTAGTTGTAGCCCGCCCGGCTGCGCTGCGCGCGCAGTGCCCGTGGAATGTAGACGCTGCCCAGGTGTTGGAATTGCCAGACGTGTACCACCTCGTGGATCAGGAGGGCCGGGTTCATGGCTCCCCAGGCATTGATGGTAGAGAAGCTGACGTAGCAGATGTTCCATTGCGGTGGACCCAGGTAAGCCCGCTCGTCGATCCGGATACGGTCGTAGTGCAGGGAGGTTCCGAAGAGGGGGGTCAACAGCGTCACTTCCGCTGGCGTGAGTGGTCGGGTACGCCACTTCAGCCAGTCGGCCAAGGTTTCGTACAGCTCGGGGACGGCCAGTATATCCAGCACGACGTACCCGCTCTCCACCCACCACTGCGGGTCCGACCAGCAGAAGTGCTGCAGGTGTTTCCCCAGTCGAAGCAGGCGCTGCGGCAACCACCGGACGGCCTGCCCGAAACGGAGGGCCGTTCCCCGGACTTTATTACTGAGTTGATTCGCTCCTGTTGTCATCCGTTCAAGTGGTCCTTAATCAATTTCCAGCACCTTATGGGTTTGCAGGCTCAGCCGCCACTGGGGGTTCGCCAGGCAGTAGGCCAGGGTAGCGCGGATGTTTTCCTGCTGCTGGGGCGAATCCATGGGCTGGAGGAAAAAATGGGTAAAATCGAGCCCGGTAAACCGTTCGGGTTCTGCGCCGGGCTGGGGATACACCAACTTGAGTTCGTGGCCGTGGGTCAGGACGAGGTCGGCGCCTGCTTTGGGGCTCACGCAGATCCAGTCGAGGCCCGCCGGTGCGGGTTGGGTGCCGTTGGTTTCCACGGCCACCTCGAAATGGTGGCGGTGCAGCGCCTCGATCAGCGGCTCGTCCAGTTGCAGCAGGGGTTCGCCCCCGGTACACACCACGTAGCGCTGGCCCTGCTGCACGGCTTCCGGCCACAGGCTGGCAATCTTGGCCGCCAATTCCTCCGCACCGTAACGCCCGCCGTGGACGCCGTCGGTTCCCCAGAAATCGGTGTCACAGAACTGGCAGATGGCCTTGTGGCGATCTTCCTCCCGCCCCGTCCAGAGGTTGCAGCCCGTGAAGCGGCAAAAAACGGCCGGGCGGCCCGTTTGTGCACCCTCGCCCTGGAGGGTATAGTAGATCTCTTTGACCTTGTAGGTTTCCATGGTACAAAGGTAAGGAACGGGTTAAGAATTAAGTACCTTCGGCGTTAGCTAAGTAGATTTCTTTACCAATTGCAACTTTTACCCCCAGGGCCCGGAGACAGGGAGGAACGAAAACCACCAAGAGCACTTCGCTTTTTTCACCCTGGAGGATCCAACGATTAGCTACGTAGCCAAACACTCAGAGAGACCATGCAGCACCACCGCTACGAAATCGAAACCGCCAGGCCTTTTGCGGAGAGCCTGATCTGGCAACTCAACCGCGACTACTACCAGAAGACGGGGGTAGAAGCCTGGCGCGCGGGCACCGTGCCGCATCACCTCACCAGCAACTCGATGGTGGGCAAGACCTACGCCGAGTTGATCTTTGCCTTCCTGCGTGACCTGGCCGACCAGGGCCAACACCACGACAAAGTGTACCTGCTGGAACTGGGTGCCGGGCACGGCCGCCTGGCTTTTCACATTCTCCGGCACCTGGAGGTCTTCACGGCGCAGGCCGGGATGCAGCTCCCCCCCTACTGCTACGTGCTGAGCGATATTGTGGAAGACAACCTGCAGTTTTTTCAGCAACACCCCCAGTTTCAACCTTATTTTGCGGACGGCCGACTGGATGTGGCTTATTTCGATGCCATCGGCAGTCAGGAACTGGAGCTGCGCCACGCTGGCATCACCATTGCCGCCGCCGACTTACAGCAGCCCTTGCTGGCCATTGCCAATTATTTTTTCGACTCCCTGCCCAACGATCTTTTTTATTTTAAAGACGGGCAACTGTCCAGTTGTACGGTGGCGCTCACCTCGGCCGTCGACCCGACGGGGCTGGACGAAGCAGCGTTGTTTGCCGCACTGGAACTGGTTTACGACACGGCGCCACTGGCCAGGCCAGGTTACGAAAACCCAATTTTCAATAGTATCCTGGCAGGCTACCGCCAACTGGTTTTCAATACCTTCCTGTTGTTTCCACGGCTCGGCCTGGAGTGCCTCGACAACCTGCGCCAGCTTTCGCAAAAGGGGCTGTTCGTCCTTTCTATGGACAAAGGTTTTCACGAAATCCACGACCTGGAACACGCGCCTGCACCCAAAATGATTACCCACGGCAGCGTCTCCTTTTCGGTGAATTACCATGCCTTGGGTGCCTATTGCCAGCAACACGCCGGAACGGTATTCTTCCCGGAATTTGCCACCTTCAACCTGGAATTGGGCTGCCTGCTTTTTTTACCGAAAGGGGAGCGTTTTACCGAAACCCGCGCCGCCTACCAACGGGTGGTCAACGGTTTTGGGCCCGATGATATTAGCGGCCTGATGAAATTCACTTACCGGCACATCAACGATATGGACCTGCCCGAACTCATTGGCGTATTGCGCATGGGCGGCTATGACTCCACACTTTTTAAAAATGTACTGCCCCGCCTCAAGCAACTTTCCCTCCAGGTAACTTTCAACGAGCGCACCCGCCTGGCGCAGACCCTGCACCAAATTTGGGGCATGTATTTTACCCTCAACGAGCCAGCCGACCTGGCTTTTGAGATTGGTGGCCTCCTCTACGCCCTGGCTTACTATGATGATGCCGTCCGCTATTTCCAGTATTCCACCGACCACTTTGGCCACACGCCCGACAGCTATTACAACCGCATCCTCTGCTATTACCAGCTCCGCCACGACCAGCTTTTTTCGGCTACCCTGCGGGAAGCACAAGCCCATTTTCCAGATTTTGCGGAATTTGCCCAACTCGAACAACTGGATCTGGGCGCGTAGTAGGGGCTGTGCATAAAGGCGGATTTTAAAAAATCCTTCGGTACTACTTTGTGGTCGTTTTTGCTTGATCTGTATCACAAAAATTGTCCGCCAATCAAAAAAACAACGTTAAGAGCCCCTGATCCCTTATCTTTGCGGCTTAAAAATAAAAAACATGTCAGCAAGCGCTAAAATTAATCCCGCAGAAATTCAGGCCCTCATGCAAACCACTACCTACGACCAGGACGTGGAAGTTTGTATGCACACCAATAAAGGCGATATCAACCTTACCCTTTTCGCCACCAAAACACCCAAGACGGTGACCAACTTCCTGGAACTCGCCCGGAACGGCTACTACGACGGCCTGTCCTTCCACCGCGTAATCCCCAACTTCATGATCCAGGGCGGTTGCCCGGACGGCCGTGGAACCGGTGGCCCCGGCTACAAATTTGGCGATGAGTTTTCGCCCGAGTTGCGCCACGATGGCCCCGGTGTGTTGTCGATGGCCAATGCCGGCCCCGGCACCAACGGCAGCCAGTTCTTCATTACCCACATCGCTACCGACTGGCTGGATGGCAAACACACCGTCTTTGGGAAAGTCGTCTCCGACACTGACCAGCAAGTGGTGGATGCTATCCGCATGGGCGACGAGATTTTAAGTATTGAGGTGAAGGGGTAGGTAGACCTCCGCCACGAAGATTTTTTATAGCCACCAAGCCACCAAAGGCACGAAAATTTCACGAACCAAGTTTAGTGGGATTCGGTGCTTTCGGTGTTTTGGTGGCTATTTTTTTGTCGGGATCTAGCAATCCTTTTGGGAGAAGGGGGGCTCAGGGCTGTCGAATCTGGAAATATTTAATGCGTTATCGCGATGTTTATCCGAAAATGGCGCATTCAAGAAAACCCATCCCCTTGCCACGCCCCTTCGGCGTGGGAGTCCAGACGCGCGATTTTTGCCAAGGCCAGTAGTAAATTCAACGCTGGCAGTTAACTTGCAACTGGTCCGAGACTATTGCACTGCTCAAAAGCCCTGAAATAGGCGATTGACGACTATTCACAGCTGTCAAAACCTTGCAAATACGCGCAGCACGCCTCCCTTCCTTTTCAAGGGAAGGGCCTGCCACGCCCCTTCGGCGTGGCTGGGGGATGGGTTATCATCAGAGGTGTGCAGCGACGATCAACAAAGTTTAAAAGCACGTCCACGCTAAAAAGCGTGGCAAGCTCTTTCGTTGCGAGACTTTGCTTTCGTTGCTGCGTTGCGAGAACTAATTTTAGAAGAAAACCTTGTTGATTATATTGGTTATTTTCAGATTCGACAGCCCTGGGTGCCCCCCACCCGCAGGGCCTGAACGCCAGCCCCTGATTGGGTTAATTAGCCCAAAGGGGGTCAAAACCAGTAACCTAAAAGGGGGTTAAAATGCCAGCAAAATAGGCCGCCAACACCGCAAACGCCTCCGCCAGGTCTTGCCCGAAGGTAAAGATGCCTTCCCGGTGCCCTTCCATCACAAATATTTTGCGTGCTGCCAGGTCGGTGGTTTGCAGCAGATCCACGATGCTCGCCACCATTTCCGGCGAGCCATAGGGCGCCGCAGCGGCAGTGGTGGGTACCTGGTGCAGCAGGTTTTCCCACAGCCCCAGGTGGTGCGCGTGGATGACGCCCCCCACTCCCGGCAGTTGCTCGTAGAGCACGGCGTGGCTCATGCTTTCGGAAGAGGCGATAATGGGGCCGGCACACCACAATTGATTGCGGGCGGCAGCCACCGCCGTAACCCGCGCCACGTGTGCGGGAGTCAGCACGGCAAAATTCCCGGTAGCCGAACCACTGATGTAAAACTGATCGCTGCCTGCAATCCGTTGCGAGATGTTGCCAAACCCAATCCCATCCGGATAGGCGCCAATCCACCCCGCTGTATAGCAGCGCTGGCGCCAGTACAGCAAGTCGGGAAAGTCATTGGCAGGAAATGCCGGACGTTGTTCCCAGACGGGTTGAAACTTGATGTACCCTTCGTCCATTATTTTCGTTTTATCCCGTAAATTTAGCGCACTTTTGTAATAAACGACGGGCGTTAAACGTAATGACTAAAGATTCGTACTGCTACACATTCCTAATTTTAAAACAAAACTGAACAACTTGAAAAAGACCTTATTAACCTGCTGCCTGGCTGCGGTTACCTTGCTGGCTTTCGGCCAATCCAAAGAACTCCTTATTGAACAATTCAAAACCCAGGTTAAAAGTGCCGCCGAGCGCGAAGGCCGCAGCAAAGCCATGGCCCTGGCCATCATGGGCTGCGACTACCTGGCGCCGGCCGACCCCAGCCTGCAGCGCCTGCTCTACGAAACGTACTACACCACGCCCAATTATGAAGAAGGCTACGATGGCGAAACATACATCGATATTTCCTTCAGCGCCAGCAGTTGGTCACCCAATGGCACCCAGCTGGCCGTCGCCATGGCAGATGGCCACGTGCGCCTTTACGATGTCAAAAGTGGCACCCTCGCGGAGGATTTGCTGATCAACGGCACGGGCGTGCTCGACGTGGCGTGGTCGCCCGACGGCCAACAACTGGCCTACGGCGCCAGCGACGGCACGGTCACCATCCGCAACATGCGCGACGGCAGCACCGTTCGGGAATGGCAAAACAACGACTACATCCGCGCCGTGAGCTGGTCGCCCAATGGCCGCTACCTGGCCGCTGGTGGCGACCAAAACACGGTCTTCGTCTACAATATTAGCAGCGGCGAGCAGGAACAGGCTTTCGAAGGCCATACCGACTGGATACGTGCCGTGAGCTGGTCGGCTGACGGCAGCATGATCGCCGCCGCCAGTGACGACAGTACCGTCACCATCTGGTCACTGACCGATGGCAGCCTGGCCAAAAGCTTCAGCAACCACGAAGACTATTGCCGCGACGTCGCTTTCTCCCCCGTCGGGAAAGCATTGGTCAGTTGTTCCGACGACCTGCACGTTTACCTCTACGATTCACCGACCGAAAGCGCGCCTACCAAAAACCTGGCTGGGCACGAAAACTGGGTCATGACCGTTGCCTGGTCGCCCAATGGCAAAATGGTGGCTTCGGCCGACAATGGTGGCACCATCATCGTACAAAATATTCGTACCGACGAACAAACCTATTACAATGCTGTAGCGCCGGAAACCGCCTGGATGGACATTGACTTCTCGCCCTCCGGCGAGCAGTTTGCCGTGACCAGCGCCTACGAAGTAGCCATCTACAACCAGGGACAAGACAGTCCGGTGCATCGCCTCTTCATCGACGAATCAACCGTAGCAGCTGCCGAGGACGTTACGGCTCCCGAAGGGAATCAACTGGAAGCGATCCTGGGCCAATTGTTGCCGACGGCCTCCCAACTCTTCCCTTCACCCGACGGTAAGCGACTGGCCGTAATTGATGGCGACTACGCCGTACAGGTGGTCAACCTGGAAACGGGTACCATCGACTTTGTCATCAATTCGCATACCGACTGGATCCGGAGCGTGGCCTGGTCGCCCAACGGCCGCCTGCTGGCCACGGGATCCGACGACCAAAATGTTGGCGTCTGGGATGCGGCATCCGGCGAGATGGTCCACTTCCTGGGTGGGCATACCGACTGGGTACGCGCCGTCGCTTTTTCGCCCGACAGCAAGGTGCTGGCCTCCGGCGGTGACGATGGCGTTATCCGCTTCTGGGATCCCGGTACCGGCGACGAACTGGTGACCAGCAACAACATTGGCACCTACATCATGGCGCTGGCCTGGTCGCCCCAGCAATCGTACATTGCCGCGCAGGCTTCCGACGAATTCCTCTACGTGTGGAACGCCAAAAACAACGAACTGCTCTTTACGGGCACCAACCCAACGACCCTGGGTTCGCTGCGCTGGACCGACGACCAGCACCTCGAAGTGCAGGAAACGAACGGGCCCCTGGTACAATGGACAGCTGCGCAAGGCACCTCACCCATTAATAGCTCTGCGGGTGTTTCGGTAACAACTAAAACCGGCACGACCGCCACCGCCGCGGGGCCCTACCTCGTCATCAGCAGCAACAACAAAACCTTGCTCAAAGGGCACAAAAGCAATATCGTGGCCCTCGAGGCTTCCCCCGACAACCAGTACCTCATCTCCCAGGGTGCCGATGGCAACATGGGAATCTGGAACCTCAAATCGGCCAGCCTGCTGGCCCTGCTGCCTATTTCCGACGGCAGCGTAAAACAACTCGTCTGGTCAACCGAAGGGGATGGCTTCTATTTCCCCGGTGCCGCCGGGAAAGTCTTTTTACCCCCTACCAAACTGCGCGACCAGCTCACGGAAGCCGATTTTTTCAGCTTCCTCAGTAGCGACGACGTGCTGGCCTACGACCTGGAAGACATCTTCCTGAGCCAGCCGGCGGTAGTGGAAAAGCTGAAGGCCAGCGCCAGCGCACCCCTCCTGACGGCCTTCGCCGATTTCTACACGTCTCGTGCCCAGCTGCAATTGGATGCCGCCGCACGGGCCACCGATGAGAAAAAGGCTACTGAATTTACGGCTGCCGCAGCTGGCCGCTAAACACGGTGGTGCGAATACCAAGCCCCCGATTTACCTCGTAAATCGGGGGCTTGTTGTTTTATTGGCGTGAGGTTTGCTATCCGCGCACCGGATTTACATTGGTGGAAGCCAGCCATTTTAAGGAGTGGAGGGAGGGAGTTGAGGAGGTGCACACCTGTCCACTTGTTTTTTTTGGGGGATTCGTGTTTTGTCAAAATAGCCTGGCAAATGCAATTCCATTCAACTTGTACACGCCTCCATTGCCCATTGCGAACAGCAATTCGCCATTCCTATCCTGATAAATAGCCCAAATGTTCGATGTCGGACCTTCGTCATCAACGGTATAGTTCGTCATTGATTTTCCGTCGTATTTCCATGCCCCCGTGTCGCGGTCTCCAAACCAAATATTCCCCTGACGATCTTCGGCAATGGCAAAAACGTGTTCAAGCGTTCCCGCCGGAGAAGGGGCTCCACCCTTGGAGCTATTGGCATGAATTAACCCTTCTTTCGCTGAAAAATTTATCGTTGTATCTCCTGTCATTAAGAGCACACCTATTCCATTGTTCCCCATCCACAGGTTTCCGCTTGAATCTTCCAAAATGCTCCGTAGGTGTAATCTTCCGGTTTGTTCAGTATAGCCCAAGGATTCATCATCTATTATCCGGAAGGATTTTCCGTCAAAACCAAATACGGCTGCATACGTCGCCATCCAGAGACAACCACGCTTACCTTTTGCAAGACCCGTTACGCTATAAGAATCAAACGAGGAGTTATCCGTTTGAATAGGGAAAGCCAAATAGTTCATTTTTTTTCCATCCAACCTATAGACGCCTGCTTTATTTCCAGCGCTAAACCAAAGGTCATTATCGGTTTTTGTCCATTTATTTGGGAATGCGGGTTCAAATTCGACCAAGCTGCTGGGGGTATGATTGACGATTCCTTTACCATCATAACTGCTCACGCCATTTGCCGTGCCAAACCAAATTATTCCATTCTCATCTTCCTGGATCGTCCTTACCTGATGGTCACTTAAGCCATCTTCTACCGTAAAATAGGTGAACGACTTTCCATCAAATAGGCAAACTCCTTCCTGGTGACTGCCCAACCAATAATTTCCTTTGCTATCATGCAATATGGAACGTATGCCAGAAGTATATTTCAGTTGGGCACCCCTATCCTGGTTTGATGGTCCATAAGTTGTTGTACCAGTTGTTAACCTGTCCGCCTTGGTTTCGGAAGCATTTTTAGGACTACACGAGAAATTTAGCAGTAAGAGTATGGCCAGAAAAATCATTATTTGAAACTTCACCTTTCCATTCATTTTTAGTGTTCGATATAATCCAGCAGTACAAGTCTATTAAGTGCTCCCGCTTAGCACATCCATTTCTCGATCCTCAGGACGCCTGATTTGAATTTGATGACGAAAGGAATCTGCTCGAGCGTGCACTTGGGTTCAATGGTGAACACGAACTTACCCCGCACCTCAAAATCCTCGGAAAAGGTAACGGTTAATTGGTGCTCGTATTGGGTGTCTTCCTGGACCCAGTTGACCGGGCCATTGACAAAGGGATGAGGGTCGAACACCTCCTTCGAACGAGGGATTTCCAGAAAATCGGCACCCATTTTAAGGTGGTCGTTGTCGTCCATTTTGATCGTGAACTTTCCTTTAAAGTCGGCGGTAGCATGAGGAGATACGTAAAAGCTACCACCAAACAGCTGCATGTTGGTGACGAGCTTGTACTGATTCGCTCCGGTTTGCACCACTGTGTAGGTCAGCTCATAGGGATCATTCAGGGCGATTTCGGCATCGATTAATGGCGAATAGTACATGCTTTCCTGCTGGGTTGGTGCAACAGGTTTGCTGCACGTAGCTGCTGCTTGAGCCGTTGCGGCATGGCCCCAATTCTGATAACCAAAGGCTGACAAACCAAAGGCTGACAAACCAAAGGCTGACAAACCAAAGGCTGACAAACCAAAGGCTGACAAACCAAAGGCTGACAGTACGGTACAAAAAATTAAAATACGCTTATTCATATCCGAATTTATTTGATGATGAATTATTTTCATCAAATCTATCACGGATGGCTGTTGCAAGGGTTGGATTGTATGTAAAACAATGTAAATCCTATGTAAAAGATTTGATGCGCTGACATTTTTCGTGTTCGAGGTCAATTGAAAACAAAAACGACGCTTCCTGACCGGGAAGCGTCGTTGTTCTTTGTGGTACAATCCGTGTCTTAATCCTGATGATTTGTTTTACAGGTTAAAAAAGTGAAAAAAATATTATTTATAGGCAATAACGGCACTTGAAGGTCCCGTTAACGAAATAGCGGAAGTAGATTTAAATCCTACTTGTGTAGCCCATCGGTTGAAATCGGAAAAAGTGTAGTCAAATCCGTTGCCCGTCTCGATGAGCATATTCAGACTCATCATCATTCCGAAGACATTTTGTTTTCTTTCATCGTCAATTACGGCCTCGATGGCTATAAAAGCACCTCCCGCTGGCAATGCATCGTAGGCTTTTTGCAGGAGTTGAATTTTATGGTCTTCATCCCAGTCGTGTAAAATATTCCCCATGGAAATGACATCTGCCGGGGGGAAATCATCCTTGAAAAAATCGCCACTCACCGCCTTTACCCGGTCGGAAAGTTGGTATTGCTCAATGGTTCCCTGAGCAATGGGTTCGACGGGGGGAAGATCCAGTGTGGTGCAGGTCATGTGGGGCTGGTGCCTGGCAACCATCAGGGATAAAACCCCTGCTGAGCCACCAGCATCTAAAAAGGTCTTGTACTTTGAAAAATCAAAAGCCTGCGCCAAAGCCATGAAGTTTCCTATCTGCATTCCGGTCATCGCATTTACAAATCCCTTGAGCCGAACGGGATCATTATACAAAGCTTCAAAAACCGGAGCATCCCCATTTTTTACTTCATTTTGGGCATGACCCGTTTCTAAACCATCCTGTAGGTTTCCCCAGAAGCCGTAGAGTCGATTGTCCAGCATTTCCAGCATACCTCCGATATAGGAAGGTTTTGCTTTATCCAGGAAGGTATCGGTATCTAAGCTGTTGGAATACCGGGCAGTTGCCAAGAGTCCTTCCCGGTTTAGAAATCCAAAACCAACCAGGCTATCTAAAAAATCATAAAGATGCCTATCGGTACATTTGAGTTGAAAAAGCGTTTTGATTTCCTGGGCAGATTGGCCTTTCTGCCTGGCCAGGTGAGTGAATAATTCCAGGTTTACCGCCGTTAGCAATACCTTTGATGCCCAGAAACCTGTGCCAATTTGCATGATGCTTGCTGGCGATGGTGGTGTGCCTGGCGTTGAAGGTGATAATGTGGTCTGATTTTCCATGTGTTGTGAAGGTAGTTGTTTGGCTATAGCCAGATGAATGTTTGAGTTTTAGGTGTTGCTGTAAAGGTAGCGCTTACACAGGGCAAAAACTGGACAAACATGGGGCAAAACCAGCCATTTTAGTGAAACGGAACAATTATGGGGTAGAAATAGGGCATGGTGGGGAAAACCGGCGGACTCCGTGTTTCAGAATATCGGTAAAGGACAATGGATGGCACTGCAATTTAACAAAAGAATTATTTCACTCATTTCGACTTGTTGATAGATTCTACTTCGTATTCCGTTTCGCCAACGGCTGATTTAATCTCCCCACCCCCCTCACCCCCGCTCCGGAAACAGCCCCAACAAACCCGCCTCGCTCGCCGCGCAGACGCCGCGCTCGGTGATCAGGCCCGTCACCAGGCGGGCGGGCGTCACGTCGAAACCGTAGTTGAGGCCGGGGCTGGCGTCGGGGGTGAGCTGCACGGTGCGCGACTGGCCGTCTGACCAGCCGGCGATGTGGGTCACCTCCTCCCCTCCCCGCTCCTCGATGGGAATTTCCGTCAGGCCATCGCGGATGGTCCAGTCGATGGTACTCGTGGGCAGGCCGACGTAAAAAGGCACCCCATTGTCAGCGGCTGCCAGGGCTTTCAGGTAAGTTCCTATTTTATTGGCCACGTCGCCCTGGCGGGTTGTGCGGTCCGTACCTACGAAGACAATATCCACCAGCCCGTGCTGCATAAGGTGGCCGCCCAGGTTGTCGGTGATCACGGTGTGGGGAACGCCTGCCTGGGCCAGCTCGTAGGCCGTCAGGCGGGCGCCCTGGTTGCGGGGGCGGGTTTCGTCTACCCATACGTGCACGGGCAGGCCGCGCTCGTGGGCCAGGTAGATGGGCGCCGTGGCGGTGCCGTAGTCGATGCACGCCAGTCGGCCGGCGTTGCAGTGGGTCAGGATCTGGATGGGTTCGCCGGGCGCCTTCTTGGCGTAGATGGCTTTCAGGAGCGGCAGGCCGTATTCGCCGATGGCTTTGCACTGGGCTGCGCTTTCGGCAGCAAACTGCTCAGCTGCCCGGCGGGCGGTGGCCACGCGTTGGTCGGGGGCGGCGGCCAGGATCTTTTGCGTAGCCTGCGCCAGCGCGTTTTCCAGGTCTACCGCCGTCGGCCGGGTGTGGTAGAGCAAGTCCCGCATGCGTTGCAGGTAACTGCCAAAGGCTTCCTCCTGCGGGTATTGCCGCATGGCCAGGTAGAGCCCCCAGGCCGCCGTAGCGCCAATCAGGGGTGCGCCACGCACGTGCATCTCGCGAATGGCCCGGGCTGCGTCCTCGGCCGTTCGGAGGGCTTCGTGCACCAGTTCGTGGGGCAGGGCGCGTTGGTCAATGATCCAAACGATGCGGTCGTCCTGCGGGTCGGGCCAGATGGTTTGCATGAGCTTAGACATGAGCTGTTAGTTTGCCTTCCAGAAATAAGGGGTAAACAACACCAGAATCGTAAACAATTCCAGTCGGCCCAGCAACATCAGGAAGCTGAGGAGAATCTTCGCTTCGGCAGGTAGCCAGGCAAAGTTGTCGACGGGCCCCACCTTGCCAATCCCGGGACCGACGTTGCCCAGTGAAGTCGCTACCGCCCCAATGGCGGTGAGAAAGTCCAACCCCATCCAGGCCAGCGCCAGGGAACCAAAGATAAAAATCATGAGGTAGAGCAGCAAAAAGATAATGATGTGGGTAATGATCCGCCCTTTGACAATTTCGCCGTTGAGCCGCAGGGGTATAATGGCCCGCGGATGCAGAATGCGCTTGAATTCCAGGAAAGAATTTTTGAAAAACACCAAATTGCGCACGATCTTGATGCCCCCACTGGTGGATCCGGCGCAAGCGCCGATGAAGAGGGTAATAAAGAACAAGAGCGTCAGGCCGACCGTCCAGCTGGTATAATCAGCCGAAACGAAGCCGGTGGTGGTGATGAGGGAGATGATTTGAAAAATGCTATCGCGGAAGGCCTGTTCCCAAGTTATATCTACCGCGTGGTGCACCGTAAAGGTCACAATGACCGTCAGCAACAGGATCAGGCCAAGGTAAGCCCGGAACTCGTCGCTGGCCCACACCCGCTTAAATTTGCCTTTCAAACCAAAGTAGATGACCGTATAGTTGACCCCCGCCAAAAACATAAAAACACAGATGGTATACTGAATGGTGGGAGAAAAGGCCGCCATGCTGTTGTTGCGGGTAGAAAACCCACCCGTAGCCATGGTCGTGAGAGCGTGGTTGACCGCCTCGTAAAGCGTCATCCCTTCCAGCAACAGCAGCAAGGCCAGGATGCCCGTCAGGCCCACGTAGATGAGCCACAGGCGCTTGGCCGTTTCGCTGATGCGCGGATGCAGCTTATCGCTGGTGGGTCCGGGTGCCTCCGCCACGAACAGCTCGACCCCGCCAATGCCCAGCAGCGGAAAGATGGCGACGGTGAGGACAATAATCCCCATGCCGCCGATCCACTGGGTGAGGCTGCGCCAGTACAGGATACCTTCGGGCTGGCCTTCGATCTTGGTGAGCACCGAAGCTCCCGTGGTGGTCATCCCGGAAACGGTTTCAAAGAGGGCATCGGCAAAGCCGGGAATAACGCCGCTCAATACATACGGCAGCATCCCGAAAAGTACCATCACCAACCAACCCAGGGCTACGATCAGGTACCCCTCGCGCTTGCGCACCGACCGGTCGGCACCCAGCCGCGGCAACCGCAGCAAGCCGCCTGCCCCCAGGCAGATGACGCCCGACCAGAACAAGGAAGACATGTCCCCCGACTGAAAATACCACGATACCGGCAAACCCGTCCACATGAGCGCACCGATGATGAGCAGGAGCACCCCCAAAACCTTGGCGATGATTCGATAATTAATCATACCAGTAATTCTAAATCTTCCAGAAAAGCATCCAACTGGTCAAAATTCTTCAAGCCCACTTTTTCCTCTTCCCCGCCTTGCACATTCAGGCCACGGGCCGGTACCTGTGCCAGAAAATCTTGCGGTAGGGTATCGCCCAGCGGCAGATCGATGAGCAGCGGGAAACGGCGCGCCCAATCGGCCAACTGTTCCACCGGCAATGGAATCCCCGCTTGTAGGTCGGCCCAGGTGATGCCGCCTTTACCGAAGTGGAGCAAAAAGTAGGCCACCAGGTCCTGGTGTTCCAACATCAGTTCCTCCAGGTTGCTGGTATCGGCGTAGGCTTCGACCACCACTTCCTGGATAATCTCGGCCTTGCCCTGGAGCTGTACCAAGGTTTCGCGGGGCGTAAACATGCCAACCTCCACCGTTTCCAGCGCCAGCAAATCGATCGCGGCGAGGATGTCCGGGCCGGTGGCCAGGTTGAATTCGCCACAAATCTTTACCCCGTCCACCCACTCGCGCAAGGTGCTCACCAGCCGCGGATCCACGGTGTGTTCACTGCCGGGCGACAATTGGAAGCCCAACCATTCGACCTCCCAGGCCGCAAAATAGCGGGCGTCGGTAAGGTGGGTGATGGAGCTGGCTTTTATTTTAGTACGCAACATGAAATTGCAAATTTGAGGGGTAAAGGTAGTTCAGAATTATTAACTTACCCTTGATAAAACTTGCCTTGGGTAAGTATTTTCGAGCAAAAAGCCCCCCTTTTATGGCACCCGAACCGACCTACTACGAAAATGTCTACGATGTGGTACGCCTGATCCCGCCGGGCCGCGTAACCAATTACGGCGCCATTGCCGATTTCCTGGCCCTGGGTTCGGCGCGCATGGTGGGCTGGGCGCTCAACCAGGCCATTCACACGGGCGACGTACCCGCGCACCGGGTGGTAAACCGCAAGGGCGAACTCAGCGGACGCACCCATTTTGCGACCCCCACGCGCATGCAGGAACTCCTGGAAGCCGAAGGGATGGTGGTTAAGGACGACACCGTCGTCGACTTCGACCGCTACTTCTGGTCGCCAACAGCCCTGTTGGAATGAGGCTATTTTGACCTGCGTTAACGATTTATAAAAATAATAAAGTAAGTTAGCAGACATTTTTTCACCACCTTAATCTAAAAGTTATGAATTCAAACAAAATTTTAATCGGCGGTTTGCTGGGCGGCGTCACGGCTTTCCTGCTGGGTTTTCTCATCTGGGGCCTGGCGTTGGATGGTTTTATGAAAGCGCACTCCATGGCTCCCGCCGGGTTGGCTAAGGAAGAACCACTCATGTGGTCCGTTGCTTTGGGTTCGCTGGCCATCGGCTTCCTGTTCTCCCTCATCTACGGGCGTTGGGCCGGCATCAAGACCATCCAGACGGGCGCCACGGCTGGCGCGGTAATTGGTGGCTTGATAGGCGCTAATAGTGATTTCCTGGCTTATGGTATGTACAACATGATCGATATGACCATGGTGATTGTCGATATCGTGGCTTATGTGATTTACGGGGCGCTGATCGGTGCCGTTGTGGGCTGGTGGATGGGCCGCGAGCCTAGATAAGTTAAAAGGGGAACTGGTCTGGCATGGTCTCCGACCAGTTCCCTAATTGTGTTGTGAGGTAAGACGGGTGCTGGTATTTAATCCCAATAGAGGGTTCGTAGCAAAAAAACAGCGGTCGATAAATATTATTTTAAACTCCTTCCCCGAAGAGGAACCGGAATAATCATCGCCGCCTCCCGACTGATGGGGCGAAAAAACATCGATTTAGGCTCAAAAAAGCCCGCTAAGAAAGAAAAGCACTTGTTTTATAAAAAATTTACATTCATTTTTTTGCATATTTGTTAATGGTTTACCACTTTTGTAAGGAGAGATTTATTTAAAAGAGCTTTGTGAGGAAATTTGGTACGGTATTTGAACCGCATAAGTTGGATGTGCCATTTTTCTAATGCAAAAAATCCAACCGATGGAAAAGCAAAAGATTGAATCGGTAACTTTAACCAACAAGGGTAGTGAAAATATCCAGTTGGATTATGCCGAGCTCCGTAAAGCAGTGATTGTTTTGCGGGCAGTAAACCACAAACTCCGCCAGCGCATCATTGATCTGCTGGATGAGAACGGCAGTATGGCCGTAACGGATATTTATGTTGCCCTCAGATTAGAGCAGTCTGTCGCTTCCCAGCACCTGGCTATTTTGCGCCGCGCTGGCGTAGTAGACACGGAGCGGCAAGGAAAGTACATTTACTACGCCTTGAGCCGGGAACGACTCGCTCAAATCGGCAAATTGGTCGAAGAATTGGCTGCTGGTTAGAAAAGCTTGCTTTTCGCATGGGCACTTAAAAGTTATTATTCACACTAGGAACACAAAAACTGCGTGCTGATTTTCAGCACGCAGTTTTTGTATTCTACCTGACTATCAGGTTTTAACACTTTAAAAGCGATTCCTTTTTTTACAATTCTTTGAAAAAACCATAATTTTAACGATATTTGTTTTCAACCTCCCCCTAGTCACATCTTTTTCTACCCAAAGAAGTAAACACAATAAGGCTGTTTAAATCCCATTACCCTGATACGGACAGGACTGTACCTTTACCCGTATGCAACTGTGTTTGCTATGAGAAAAAATGCGAATGATCGTATTCTAATTGACGACGAAAAGCTGGAGGTTTCTGCGGAAATTTTACGTGCATTGGCTCACCCCCTGCGAATGCGTATATTGGCTTTTATCGACCGCCACGGATCCATCAACGTCAACAAAATTTACAACACTTTACAGTTGGAACAGTCCATTACCTCCCAACACCTGCGTATTTTACGGGTGACGGGTATCGTGGAGACCGAACGGGAAGGCAAGTACGTCATGTACAAAATCGCCTACGACAAGGTGGGCGAATCCATTGCTGCTATCCGTCGTTTTATTGAGGATTTTGAGGATTTTGAAGGCCTGGAGGATCTTTAGCTAAAGCTATCTCTTCGGTTTCGGTGGTAGGCGGGTTTTCTGCCGCGGCATCCACCGCTGTCACGGGTGTTGGCGTAGATTGAAAAAACCAGCGGTGAAATAAAAGAACCTGAATGACGCCCCACGTAATGGCTACGTCGGCAATATTGAAAACGGGCCCAAAGAAGGACAAAGAACGCCCTCCCCAGAAGGGCACCCACGCTGGAATTCCTACTTCAAAGAGCGGAAAATAGAACATATCTACCACCTTGCCGTAGAGCAAGCTGCTGTACCCCCCCCCTACCGGCATAAATTCTGCAGGCAACCCGTGGGAATAGGAAGCCGAAAACAAACAACCATAAAAAGTACTGTCGATAATGTTGCCCAGGGCACCCGCCAGGATCAGCGAAAAACTGATCAACAAGCCATTGCTGATCGGTTTCCGCAGCAAGTTGCGCATAAAGACCACGAGTAAACCCGCCGCTGTAATACGGAAAAGACTCAAAATTAATTTGCCAAAAGGAAGATCCAGGCGTTTACCAAAAGCCATCCCTTCGTTTTCCACAAAATGGATATAAGCACGATCAGAACCCATGATGGGAATCATTTCTCCGTATAGCATATGGGTTTTCACCCAAATCTTAACCGCTTGATCGATGATCAACACAATCGCTATGATCCCAACAACATACCAGGCCTTTTTCAATAGGAGTAAATTTGGGGTGATCAGCCGACAGAATAGCTGTCGTGCCGGGCAAATAATAAATTCACCTGCTCAAATGATTACGCGTCTTCGGGTAAGATTTCATCTTCCTCTTCGCCATCCGTCATTTGTCGTTTTTCTTTGATCACCAGCGGATTGGCGTGCATCTCCAAATAATCGTGCCGCGAGCGGAAGATATCGATCGCCTGATAAAGCGCCTGCCGGAAACTGGCCGGATTGGCTTCGTCTTTCCCCACCAGGTCATAGGCGGTGCCATGGTCCGGAGAGGTGCGAATAGCCGAAAGCCCTGCCGTGTAGTTGACCCCCTGCCCAAAAGACAAGAGCTTGAATGGGATCAGACCCTGGTCGTGGTACATCGCCAGGATACCGTCAAATTTGCGGTATTGTTCCGAGCCAAAGAAACCGTCAGCCGGAAACGGCCCAACCACCAGCATTCCTTTTTTCTTGGCCTCTACAATAGCGGGCCGGATAATTTTTTCCTCTGCTTCTCCCAGGAGTCCGCCGTCACCGGCGTGCGGGTTGAGCCCCAACACCGCAATCGTTGGCCGCTCCAGCCCGAAATCCATCTTGAGGGTACTTTCCAGGATGTGTAATTTATCACTGACCAACTGTTTGGTCACCTGGTGAGCTACTTCCGAAAGCGGAACGTGGTTGGTCACCAGCCCTACCCGCAGGGTGTCGCTCACCATAAACATGAGACTCTGTTTGGCCTCCAGGCGCTGGGTGATGTATTCGGTGTGCCCGGGAAAAGGAAAGCCCCCGGCCAGTTGCATGGCGTGCTTGTTGATCGGAGCCGTGACGAGGGCATCGATGTGCCCGTCCTTGAGGTCGTTAACGGCCAGTTCCAGCGCTATCGCAGCGTATTGGCCACTTTCGGCCGTGGCTTTACCCATCTCAATGTTCACGGTATCCTGCCAGCAGTTGATTACGTTTACCTTGTCTGAACTAGCTTGCTCGGCATCCCGACAAGAGAAAAAATGAAAATTCGGATCGACAATATTCTTGTGATAAGAAATCACTTTACTGGAGCCATAAATAATCGGGGTGCACTGGTCGAGCAACCGCTCGTCGCGCAAGGTCTTGATGATGACTTCCGGCCCAATGCCGTTGATGTCACCTATACTAATGCCTATTTTGGGCTTCCGCATGAATGTCTTAATTTTGAGAGCATAAAGATAGGGCCAATTTCCGGTAATTTGGCACGGAATTGCAGTGGATCTTGCCGCAAGGATCCACCAGAACGGGTTATCTTTAGCCTTGAAAAAATGAACCCATGCCCATCGTACGTCATGATATGCTTCCGGCCGGCGGAGAATTAGGGATTTGGCACATCACTGAGCCCGAGGACTGGTTCCTGGAAAAATTGTTCCTCTATCCGCCGGAATTGCGCCAACTCAGCGAGCTCAAGGGGCGGCGCCGGGTAGAGTGGCTGGCGGTGCGGCAGTTGGTACACCAGATGTCGGGGCGCAGCCTGCGGGGCGCATTCATCAAGGACGAATTTGGCAAACCCCACCTCCACGAATCCGACTGGCAGATTTCCATTTCCCATTCCCACGGCCTGGCGGCGGCTATTGCTGCGCCGCAATTGTGCGGTATCGACATCCAATTCCTGGTTCCTAAGATCACCCGGCTGGCGCACAAGTTTTTGCGGCCCGAAGAAGCAGCCTGTTTGGTTCCCGCACACGAACTGGACCAAATCCATTTCTTCTGGGGCGCCAAAGAAGCCCTGTACAAGGCCCATGGCCGCCGCCAGTTGGAATTTATTGACCACATCCTGGTGAAACCTTTCACTTATGCTGGTCCGCACGGCCAAACCCTGGGCTGGGTGCAGAAAGACGAAGAAAAACAAACCTTTGACATCCACTACGAGCGTTCGCCGGAAGGGTACATGCTGGTTTGGGCCCTGGCCACAGAAAATCTTGACCCGAAACAAAAAAACACCTATATTTAGTTATTCTCTGACCATTTTAGGCAGGGTCAAATAATACATTCGCTTTGGTTTGGCCACAGAAATGGTCGGAGGAGAGGTATTAAATCCAACGCATCCATACACGCCTCTACCTTATGACACCTGAAAACGCTGCTTTCTCCTGGCGGGAACTTCCCCTGCTACGACTCTTGTTATTTTTTCTTACGGGTATTTTTTTAGCCTGGTATTTCCCTTGGCGCCACCGCGAGGTTGTGGGGCTCATCCTGGTGGCCACCGCCTTGCCGGGCTGCCTGGGTCTTACCCGTACCCTTTCCTGGCGGCTGAACCGGTGGTTAGGCAGCGGCATTCTGGTGTGGATGCTGGCCTTCGGTTACTGGCGCACCCTGGACTTTCGCCAGCTCGATCAACCTACCCATTTTTCCCGGTGGGCAGGCTTCCACACCGACAGCACCTATTGCTGGCAAGGTTATGTCCTGGATGTGCATCCCACCCGGGAACGCTTGCGCCTGGATGTCCGCATCGATGCGCTGGCCGCCCCCGGCCAACCCGCCCTGGCGCGCACGGGCAAGTTGCTGCTGTACCTCCCGGCCGACAGCCTGAGCAGCAGCCTGCTGCCGGGCCAGCAATTGCAGTTCTTTGCGGCCGCCCGCCACCTTCCCCGCCCCCTGAATCCGGCCGGCTTCGACTTCGCTACCTGGCAGGCCCGCCACAACGTCTTTCACCAGGCATTCCTCCCGGCAACAGACTGGCAACTGACCAACCCCCACCTCTCGCTGCGCGGACAAGCTTTTCAGTGGCGCGAGTACCTGCTCCGCATCCTGCGCACTTACCTGCCGGAGGGGTCCAATGAACTGGCCGTAGCCGCCGCCCTGATCCTGGGAAAAAAAGACGAGCTGTCAGCGGACCTGCGCAACGCCTACGCCGAAACCGGCGCCGTTCACGTACTCGCCGTTTCGGGGCTGCACCTGGGTTTCATTGCTGCCGGGCTAAGCTTGCTTTTTGGCTGGGGACCACTAAAAAAGAGAACCTGGCGGTGGCCGCGGCTGCTGTTTATCCTGCTGGGCATTTGGGCGTTTGCCCTCCTGACGGGGCTTTCCCCGTCGGTATTGCGGGCGGCTACTATGTTTAGCTTCCTGCAGGTAGGGCTGGCCAGTGGCCGCAAATCCAGCGTCTACAACTCCCTGATCGTATCGGCATTTTTGCTCTTGTTGCTGAATCCCTATTTGTTGTTCGACATCGGCTTTGAACTGTCTTACCTGGCCTTACTCGGGATTGTCTTTTTCCAACCGCGGCTGTACCGCTGGTGGTATATCTCCAACCGGATCGGCGACCGCTGCTGGAGCCTGGCTACCGTTGCCCTGGCGGCCCAACTCACTACTTTTCCTCTTGGTCTTTACTACTTTCACCAATTCCCACTCACCTTCCTCCTGTCGGGGTTGGTGGTGGTCACGGCGGCTTCCGGCATCTTGTTTTTGGGCATTCTGCTGTTCATCGTCAGCAGCTGGACAGCGGTAGCTACCGGGGTGGCCTTCTTGCTCGAATTAATCCTGGGCTTCAACAATGCCTTTATCTTCCTTTTGCGAAAATTACCGGGTGGCCTGCTCGAAGGCATTTGGATCAGTGCGGGGGTCCTGGCCTTGCTGTACCTGAGTTTGTTGTTGTTGAGCAGGTACCTGCAACAAAAAAAAGCACGCTTGCTGCTGGGCAGTCTGGGTGCCCTGGCCCTGGCCCTCGTCATCAACCTCTGGACCCAGGCCCAGCACGCGCAACAACGCCAGTGGCTGGTCTACCACCAGTACAAAGCTACGGTTGTGGATGCCCTCGATGGTCGCCAGCGATTCTCCATCAGCAGCCTCAACGAAGACGATCCCAGCCTGGGATGGAGCGTGCAGCCCTACCGGCAAAAACGGGGCGTCGCAAAAAGCGATTCAATGGTCGTGCCGCAGCACTGGTTCGCCGCAGGGCGGGTGTACGGTTTTCACCACCAGGCGCTGGCCGTCGTAGACGAAACCTTCGCACCAGCCGCTATCCCCGTCGCCCCCATGCCCGTGGAGCTGGTACTCATTCGCAATTCTCCCCGCTTATCGCTGAACGAACTGACGCAATATTTCCAGGCCGAACACTGGATTATTGATGGATCCAATTTTCCGTCGCGGGCAAAAAAATGGCTGGAGGAAGCACAGTACATAGGAATTAGAGCCCACTGGACGGCCGAAGACGGCGCCTTTGTACTCAATTTTTAATCAAAGCAAAGCAATGGTATGAATAACGATATCCGCTATTTTACCCGCGCCGAACGCCGGGGCATCATCGTGCTGATTGGGCTTTGCCTACTGCTGTTCCTGGCACCAGCCTGGTTGCCCGACCGGAGCCAGTCTGCACCGACCGATTTTACGGCTTTGCGCCAACAAGTGGAAGCCTGGCAGGCCGCCATCCAGGAATCGCCGAACGATTTAGTGGCGGCAGACGGCTCCATGCCCGCCCGACCACAACCTTTCGACCCCACGAACGCCACCCGCGAACAATTGGCGGCGGTGGGTTTAACCCCGACCAGCATCCGGTCCTGGCTGAGTTTCACCCGTCAGAACGGGCGCTTTGATACATGGGCCGATGTCGAGCAGTTTCGCGCCCTGTCCCCGGCGGAGCGAACGGCCGTACAACCTTATCTCCTTTTTTCGGAAACGAACCAGGTACCGCTCTCCACGCCGAACCCCGAAGTGGCGGCAACGCTCCAAAATTTCAACCCCAACGAAGTGTCCTTAGCGGATTTGTTGGCCATGGGAATTCCCGAGCGGGCCGCCCGCAGTTGGGTCAATTACCTGGCCAGTGGCGGCCGCTTTCGCGAACCCGCTGCCGTGGGAAAAATATACAACCTGGCACCAGCAGATTTTGCGCGGCTACAGCCCTACATCACGATCCCCGCAGCAGGTGCGCTGGCCAGTACCGAAACAGCAGCCTTGCCCCAGGCTTTTGCCGCCATTCCCGAGCGGGTGGTCATCGACATCAACCGGGCAACCGCCGAAGAATGGCAGCAATTGCGAGGCATTGGGCCGGGTTTCAGCCGCCGGATTATCCAACTCCGCGACCAACTGGGCGGCTTCGCCAACGTGGATCAAGTTCGCGAAACGTACGGATTGCCCGATAGCGTATTTCAATCCATCTACCTCCAGCTGCGGCCCTCCCCTATTCTCCACACCCTGCGCATCAACCAGCTCAACGTGGAAGAACTCAGCGCCCACCCTTACCTGCGCTTCAACGACGCCCGCCTAATCGTGCGGTACCGCGAAGCACACGGAGCCTTCCACCACCAGGCCGACCTGGAAAAACTGTACGGGCTGAGCGCCGAGGTGCGCCAAAAAATAGCGCCTTATTTATCGTTTGAATAAAAGTGAAATAAAAAAAGTGGACAAGCTTCCACCGCTTGCCCACCCGTCAACAATCCAATCGTTTATTCAGTTTGTGCCTAAGTGAATTGGATTAGTATTCATGTGATGTATTCTCCGCTGAAAGCCGCCACCAAGGCTGCTGTTCACCGGGGGCTACCGGTGGTTAAAAAGTTTTTCTTTTTAAAGCGCACCCAATGACATGCTCAAACCCGTAGGTATACCTTCACCGGGCAAGCTGTAAAGCATCGTTGCTGGATGCGTAGCCGACCAGGAAAACCAGTAGATGCTCGCACTGGGAAACGGTTTGCCCTGGCCATCGGTGACGTAGACAGCCTGTGCTTCCGGTACAAACTCAATCTGAATATCTTGTCCGTTAATGACGTCGGCCGTGATGAAGCTTTCCGCTTTTGACAACAGGGCGTAAGGGTAAGCCTTGAATTCACCATCCACTTCGATTCCAATGACCCGCTCTTTTACGGCCAGGCGATCGTCGCTGTGGTTGAGCGGAAACATGAGGCGATCCGTAGTGGCGTAATAAGCATAAGCATCCAGGTCGTAGTTGCGGCGGTGGCCGGTTACTTTGCTCAGCAACAGGGTTTCGGGGTTGCGCTGGCGCCATTCTTTCCAGGTGGTGAGCGTTGTAGGCAACAGGTCCATTTGGGCGCCCGCAACCGGTCCGGCAACGGCGCTTCCCAATACCTGCGACCACAGGCTTTCCGTCTGGCGATCGAAGTACAAAGCATTGTTATTGTAAAGAAGGCCAGAAACAGCCAGCTCCCAATTCTGG
Organism: Bacteroidota bacterium; assembly: GCA_003045895.1. Lineage (GTDB taxonomy): Bacteria > Bacteroidota > Bacteroidia > Chitinophagales > Saprospiraceae > Lewinella. The sequence continues at coordinate 3,556 of PZPC01000024.1, read as the reverse complement.
TAGTCTTTGCCAGTGGTGCGGTAGGCCATGGCACTGCCACACAGGGGGCTGTAGGTGACGGCTACGGCTTCTCCGTCGAATTCGTCGTTAATGATTTCGTGGTAGTTCAGTACCCGTATGGGATAGGCCTTGGCGATGCCGTTGATGCTCACCCCTATCACGAGGTCTTCATCCTGCAACCAGTTGTCTTTTTTGGCAGTGGTGAATGCCGGATGGGTGAGCGCCGGAATACCATCCTTACCCGGGCCACCGGGGATGATATCCCAGGAAGGAAGATCAGAATTGGAAAGGTCGAAGTCGGCGTCGGCATAGGTCTCTTCGACAAAGATGGCGCGTTGGGCCGACAGTACGGCGCTGCTGAACAGCGTGGCAACAATCAATAAAACCAGGGGGCGAAATACGGTATTCATGCGGGGTTAGATTTTGAGGAATTTTTACGAAATAGTGTTCGTACTCCTATAAACCAAAAGCGTGCCAAAAACCGCAAGCCACCAAATTAAAAGGCCGACGCTGGTGCATCGGCCTTTTAAAAAACTGAATTTCAACTCTTTACAATTTACTAAAAACTCACCTTTGGCGCCTGGTCAGAACCCGCCTGGGCTTCGAACTGGGCTTTCTCAGCGAATCCAAAGATGCTGGCGAAGAAGCTGGCCGGGAAACGGCGCACTTTTTTGTTGTAACTCGTCACCACTTCATTGAATTTCTGGCGGGCAACAGAGATGCGGTTTTCCGTACCCTCAATCTGTGCCTGCAGGCTCGAAAAATTATCGGTAGACCGAATTTCCGGATAACGCTCAAAGATGACGTTGATCTGGGAGTTGATTTTCTGGCCAACACTTTCCAGGTCGGCAGGCGATTGGGCCTTGGCAATCATATCTTTGTAGTTGGCGGCTCCCGTGCGGGAATCCACTACCCCGATCAGAATATCCTTCTCGTTGGCAGCAGCACCTTTTACCGTTTCAACCAGGTTCATGAACAAATCAGCCCGGCGCTGGTATTGGGTTTGTACATCTGCCCAGGCTTTGTCTACATTCTCTTCCGAATCAACAAAGCCGTTATAGCTGCTGCAGCCACCCATAAAGAGCAAAAGCAGCAAACCCAAAACAACACCAATAGTAGCAATAGATTTCATTTCGTTTATTTTTGTTTTGTTTTTGTTTTACAAAGTTGTAACTTTCTACAAATTAAGAGAAAGTCCTTGTTTTCTCAATGAAAACAGCAAAAGTTTTGCAAAGCACTTGTTTTGGACTCCATCCTTGCCGAACGTCACTAGCCGGAGGCGTCCACGTAAAAAAACACCCTACTCTATATCGTTATCCAGGGCAGCCACGAAGACGACCGCATCTGGCGCGCCGTACGCATCATCGAACACCTCAAAATCCGCCAGGGGAAAATAGATTTCCGGGCACTGAATGAGGATTTACGCAAGTAGCAGACTAGATTAGGTTAGGTTAGGTTATCCGGCAACCTGCGCTGACAAAGGCACGACTCCCAGGAAATGCTTAATTTTGCCGCAAGTCAATCAATCGCACCGTGGAAAACAACAACGACAACTCCATCAGTCTCAACAAATACATCAGCAGCACCGGCATCTGCTCGCGCCGCGAAGCCGATAAGCTGATCCAGGATGGCCGGGTGACCCTCAACGGGCAGCCCACCAGGTCGGGCAACCGGGTAGTGGCCGGCGACGTGGTGAAAATTGACGGAAAACCGATCAAAAACCAGCCCCGGCCGCTGTACATTGCCTACCACAAACCAGTGGGCATCGTCTGCACCACCGACCCCAACGAACGCGACAATATTATCCAGGCCATTCAGCACCGGGAACGCCTCTTTCCCGTGGGCCGGTTGGACAAACCCTCCGAGGGACTCATTTTCCTGACCAACGACGGCGATATTGTCAACAAGATCCTGCGCGCTGGCAACAACCACGAAAAAGAATACCTCGTCACGGTTCAGCAGCCGATCACCACTGATTTCATTCGCAAAATGAGCCAGGGGATACCCATGCTCGGAACCGTCACCAAAAAATGTGAGGTGACCCAGGTCAGCGCCTACGTCTTTAAAATTGTACTTACCCAGGGCCTGAACCGACAAATTCGCCGGATGTGCGAATTCCTCGACTACGAAGTGGCCCAACTTAAACGCACCCGCATCATGAACGTGCAGTTGGGTAACCTGAAAGCCGGGCAATGGCGGGAACTGACCGCCAGTGAAATGGTCTACATCAACAAGTTGATCGCCTCTTCCTCCAAAACCGAAGAGGCTTCGATAGACGTGCGCAAGGTAAAAAAACGCTAGGGTGCATCTTGGTGCAGCAAAGGAAAATTGGATGGGATGATCTTACAGCCTGTTCGCGAGGGGTTGGATGGAGCACGACTGATACGTAGTGTTTTCCTAATGCCCCCCTGGGAGGGCGGTGGGGTTCACCGCCTAATCCCGCACTTCCCAGCTCACCAGCTTCAGTTTGCCCTTTTCCAGTTGTTCCCACTTGCCGTTAAAGTCCGCGCGGGTCTGATTGAGCACCAACTGGCTATCGTAGGTGCCCGGTTGGTATACGCCGAGTAGGTAACTGCCGTCTTTTCCCGCGTATTGTTCTAGGTCTACCAGCCGTATCTTGCTCTGGTAACGCTGGCGTAGGTCCTTGTAGAAGGTGTTCTCGTCACTGGTAATATAGACATAATTTCGGATCGGAATAGGAGCGTAATGGTAAATCGCCAGGTAGTTGGCAGTGCCGCCGGGCGTCAGAAATACTTCTACGTCTTGTAGGTAATACTGCTGGTTGGCCATATCATCAGTTTTTTCGCGCACGCTTTCCGGGGTATCCAGTTTCCATATCTTGTGGGGTGTATTGGTCTCATCCCGGTACCATACACCAATAAAGTGGGCATCGGTTTCACTCAGTGCGTAGGCTTGTACCCGACTCAGAATAAACCCCGCCGCAGCCATGCTGCGCTTGGCTTGCACAAAGTCGGCCCAGCTGTTTGTCTTTAGCAGCGTATCCCGCAGCGTACTCTCGGTAAAAATTCCCCAGTAGCGGCGGTCGGCCCCAATTCCGGTGGTTTCCAGGTTGGTTAGTCGAAAGCCCTCAGCGTTCAGTCGCTCGTCCTGCGCCAGGAAGGTCGGCCAATCTACTTGTTCTACGTATTCCAGCGCCGCTTCTGAGGGCTGAAAAATACCACTCAAATGCTGGGCAGCCAAAGTGTTGCCCACGATCAGGAGCAAGAAAATAATCTTGGTGAAATAAGGCATGATGTAAGGTCGTATTTGATTTGATGTTCAAGAATAGGTTTTAACCCAGCCTGGCTCGTTGCTTTTACTTTTACGCTGTTCCGCTCCTTGCAGCAAGCAAAACGCCAGCCGGTGTAGCCCTACCATTACGTTGAAAAGGTCGATAATATTGTATTTTTTCGCTGGGGTTACGCTTCCCCTTGAAAACGGTGGCTCTCCCGTCGCTTGAAATTTATTTCAAGCAACCCGTCCTATTGTCGTAGGCTCATATTGTCGTAGGCTCCAGCCTACGATACCGTATTATTCGGCCTCCTGGCCGGAGCGC
>PZPC01000023.1 GCA_003045895.1 Bacteroidota bacterium | reverse complement strand
ACTCGGCTACGGTAATGCGGCTGGCTTCGATGTCGGCTGCCCATAGGTCGTACTGGTACACCTTTATCCACGAAGATACGTAAAGGAAGCGGGAATTGGGTGAAATGGCAGCACCCAGGCAAGCGGCACTGTCGACGTAGCTGAATTGAATGGGGTTGTAGAGCTGGCCCGTGCAACGGTCGAAGTCAAAAATGCTCACATCTATGGGAGTACCCCTAGCACCATGTAGGTTGACATGCACATATTTGCTGCCATCGGGTGAAAAAATGGCTTGCCCTAAACTTCCTGATGGTACGGGCATTCCACTGTTTTGAATTCTAATATTTTCTATTCCATTAGGTGTTAATAGTAGTGTAGGATATTCGTTTACGCCAAAGAGCCGTGCCATTATCCACCAATCTCTGCCATTGGCATGTTTAACAGCAGTAAGTTTTCCTTTATCTAAATGTTGATCAATTAATATGGTGTTTTTTTCTGTGACCGCTCCCAGGCCATCATTCTGTGATAGATCTATTAGACTGTAGTAAATGAAATTAGAATAAGAATCTGTAAAATCCTCATTTACATCCACATCCATGTGAAAGAGAAATGCTATAGAATCACTCTCGGGTTGTAATAAAGCAATTGCTCCCTGAGTTAAGACATAGCCATCTTCTTCGTATAAATCAAAAAAAAAGCCAGGATTTAAGCCATAGCCATTTTCCATGATTTCGTGGTTAGCGTTTCTAATACTAATACCATTAGTATAAAACAAAATATTGCCTAATGAATCACAAAGACTTGCATTAACTTGTCTAAGAGGAACAGGACGAAACTCTGAGTATATCTCCAAATCTCCTGAAAAAAAATCGAATATCATTCCCGCGAAATCTGGGTTGCTATTACTGTCGTCGCCTAGCAGCCAAATATAATCGTACTTCTGGGTATTTGCATTAAAAAACGAAAGCATTATTGCCGCAAACAGGTAAATTTTTTTGTACATAAAGCAGAAATTAACTTCGGCTCTCGGTACAGTTACCGAGAGCCGAAGCGTGAAAAATTTTTAATGAAGAATCACTTTCTTTGTCAGATTATTTACCCCATCCGACCAATTCAAAAAATAAATACCCGCAGGCAACTCCACAAGTTCCAACTTGATCTGTTGCTGGGAGCGGCCAATGGGCCACTGGTTGAGGCGAAGACCTTGGGCGTTGCTTAATTGCAGCCATGCATCTTGTTCGGTTAGGGGCAGGGTCACGAAAAGCAGGCGATCTTTGGTGGGGTTGGGGAAAACCGCTAAATCTGCCGCCGCCTCTTCTAGCCCGGCGAGCCCAGTAGTGAACACCGCCACCTGCTCGCAATGCGTATCCGCGCCGCGCGGATTGGTGGCCGTGAGGCATATCTGGTAGGTGCCGGGCTGGGCGTAGGTGTGTACGGGGTGTGCGAGGGTATCGGTAGCGCCATCGCCGAAGGCCCACCGCCAGGCGCGAATGTCGTGGGTACTGGCATCGTGGAAGCTGAGCTGCAGCAGGCTGCTTTCGTAGTTCCAGGCGGCGGTGGGGGGCTGGCGCAGGGTGTCGCAGGGGCTATCCGTTTCGTGGGCCAGGCGGTAGTTGGGAAAATTGGGCATAGAGAAGGAGTTCCAACTGGGCAGCTCCACGCAGTGCTGGCAAACCTCGCAGGCCAGCCCTAGAGAATCGGGGTGGTTGATGACGTGGAGGTGCAGGGCGCTGTTGTTGCTGTTGATGTAGATTTTACCATCGGGTGCGAGCTGGGCGAGGTAGAAGGTGTTGGAGAAAATACCCTCGTCAGCAAAACCATCCCACTCGGCTACGGTAATGCGGCTGGCTTCGATGTCGGCTGCCCATAGGTCGTACTGAAATATTTTTTTGTAAGAAGAAATATACAAGAACTGAGAATTAGGTGAAATAGCAGCGCCTAAACAAGCTGCACTATCTGCATAGGTGAATTGTACTGGATTGTATAGCTGACCACTACACCGGTCAAAATTGTAAATGTTTACCCAAAATGGATTGCCGAAAAACCCGAATAAATTGGCCTGGATATACTTACTACCGTCTGGTGAAAAAACAGCTTGACCTACACTTCCTGATGGAATTGAATCACCAATAACTTGGATACCTTGATTAAAAACACCCTCGTTATTTAATAAAAAAGTATGATATTGATTAGATCCGTAGCTTCTAATCAACAACCACCAATCTCGCCCGTTTGCGTGTTTAACTGCTGTTATCTTACCTTTATCCAATTTTCGACTTACTAATTCTTGATTTTTTTGCAATACGCTTCCCAATCCATTGTTATTTAACATATTAATGGTAGCAAAATAAACATGGCTGGAGAAAGCATCGTTAAAAGCTTCATTTATATCTACGTCCATATAGAAAATATAGGCAATAGAATCACTCTCGGGTTGTATTATGGAGACTGCTCCTTGATTAAGGATATATCCATCATTTTCGTATAAATCGTAGAAGAACCCTGGATTTAAACCAGCACCATTTTCCATTAAAATTCCCAATGAATTTATTACGCCAATACCATTTGAATAAAAAAGTATATTTCCAAGACTATCGCATAAACTAGTATTGAATTGTCTAAATGGAGTCGTTCTATACTCTGTAAAAATAGTTAATGTATCATCAAAAAAATCAAGGATCATCCCCCCATATTCGGGATTCGTTTGGCTATCATTTCCTAAAAGCCAGAGGTAATCGTATTCTTGTCCCTGTAATTTACTAAAAGTGCTTAATCCTATCAATATTAAAAGTAAAAACCTAGGCATAAATATAGAATTAAAGCTCCCTTTTAGATTGTTTACCTAAAAGGGAGCAAATGGTTTAAATAAAATTAGTTGAGTATTAGTTTTTGAGACAAGTACGACTCGCCATCCGACCAATTCAAAAAGTACAATCCACTTGGCAAAGTGGTTAATTCTAGTTGCAATTTCTGCTGTAATGAACCGATAGTCCATTGCTGGATTCTCACGCCTTGTGTGTTAACCAGTTCAAGAAAAGCTGCCCTTTCCGTCGTGGGTAGCTTAACAGATATCAATCCCCCTTTGGTGGGGTTGGGGAAAACCGCTAAACGCGGATTGGTCAGCATCCGTTTTTGATCCTGATTTTGCTGTGCAGCCGCACCAGTTGCCTCTTGTTGTAGAGATTTAGTATCCTCGCAGGGGCTATCATAATTGGTTTCGGTATCCCAGATGGCCAACAGTGCCCGAGCGGCAAATACGCCATTGCCATCTTCCAGAGGGCACTGGATAGCCACTGCTTCTAGTGCTTGCAAGTCGCTGCCCGAAGGGCTTATCCAGGGGGTAAGTCCCAGACTCAATTGCTTATGGTAGGTGATTTCAGCGTTTTCCTGGTAGCTGTTACTGGACGGCAAATCCTCTGCTTGCAAAACATTAGCTACTCCTTGCTGAGCGCTGAGGGTAGCGGCTGCTAAGCTGTATCCATTCTGGCTGGTTTGCCAGGCCAATGCCGTTAGATTACTACGCTCCGTTTGTCGCTGCGGACTTAAGGTAGTAGCATTACTCCTTGCAAAGTCGTCATCCCAGTAGTTTAGTGTCTCCAATTCTACGGTTTTGGTCGCAAAATAAGTGTCGTGTGCCGCCCGGTCGGTGGCGTTCAGTACAAATACCTCGTCTACTTCCAGTTGGTACTGCCGGTATCCGCCAACGGTGTTGTTTGCCGCATTTTGAACAAAGCTGACCAGATTAGCAGGATAACTACTCGCCAAGGTGTACTTGTCATAGGCCTGTTTTTGCAATTGCCAGGCAATAGCTGGGGTGAAAGGGCTCAGGTTGTTGCCGCCCCGAATGAAATATTCATCGTCGGGGCTGGGGGCAAAAAAGCCTTGTAAACTACAGGCTGTTTGCTGGCAGAAATTTTGGGGTGATAAATTTTCTTCTTGATTAAACCAACCTAATGGGAATTCATTTGTACTAAATTCCATATTCCCGTTGCTACCCGTTTCATCAACTTCGAATGGGAACTGATCTGCAACTTGAATCCCCACCTCATACCTCGCCCCAAACCCACTCGCATAGGAGGTTCCCGTCCAGCGGTTTTCGGTATGGGTTTGGGTACCTAATACGGCATTGGAGTCTATCTGGAGGCCAGTCGTGTGGTTGCCGAAGCTGGTGCCGCGCAACTGGTTGGTACTCAAGCTAGAGCCCCGCACCTGCATGCCCAGGCGGGTCAAGTTGAAGGTATTGCAGCAGTAGCCTACGTCGGGGCAGGAAAAAACTTCCAGTGCCACGTTGCGGTCGTCGACGCCAGTGGTGGCCGAGCCGACTACGGTGTTGTCGTAGAGGAGGTTGTGCTGCCCACCGCGCAGGCTGATGCCCGCCGTTGCCAGGGGCGAATCCAGTAGTTTTACGGTATTGGTGCCGAGCTGGCAGTCGTTTACGTCGAGCAGGCGCAGGCCGCGTCCCTGCCCGTTCATTCGGATGATGTTGTTGGTCAGATAGGCTGTCGTACTCCTGCTGCCGAGCAGGGCGATGCCTTGTTGTCCGGTAGTGGCGGCCACAGTGATTTCGTTGTAGCGGATGTCGATATTGGTGTTGTAGGCAAAACCAGCAGCGGCAATGCCCGTGCGGGTGCAGGAAATGAGGTTTTCATCGCCATTTTTGCCTCCTATTTGTATAGCACCGCTATTGGGCATATTCACGGCCATCCCTGTTGTTACGTTTTCCATGGTATTGCCTTTGGCGGCCAAGCCGGTGAATCCGGTAGAAATGCCAATTCGGCAATGGTTGAAAATACTGTTGCGTACTACCAGTTTGCTGTAGTTTTCTTGGTTGCGGGCTCCCAGTATCGCTATGCCTCGGTAGGGGTAGCCTGGGTAAGCCAGCTCGTCGACATTCATATTCAGGAAGGTGTTTTTGGTAGCCGTGGTGTAAGAATCAAACGAGAGCAAACCCGTCGTCAGGCCGAGGAAGGTGTTTTCGGAGCACGAGAACAAGCTCAAATTATTAACCACCACTCCGGCCAGGCTGCGTAGGTTGGGCTGGGGAAAACCAGTAATAAGATCCACTGTGCCCGTTGGTAACAAAGATTGATCGGCGCTGAAACTGTTTTTCACGACCAGTGCATTCAAAAATGCGCCAGCTGCCACCGGGCGGACAAATACGCCAAGGAAATTATTATAAAACTGATTTTCTACGAGTTGTACCACGGTAGGCGCCTGTCCGGCGGCGGTATTAGGTTGGATGTCAATGGCACAATAGGCATTGGCAAACGTGGTCTGGTTGACCTTTATTTGGCTTCCCCGCCGCACGACAATTCCCTGCCAAAGGCTTTCACAACTGTAAAAAACGGTGTTGCTACCCGTGGCCAGGTAAGCGCCTTCTTCCAACACAATACGGGCACCGGGTAACATACGTACGCTGCAATTGCTAAAACCGTAGGAGTCGCCGTCTTCCAATACCAGGGTACCAGCAATGCAGAGGTCGGAGTTGTAAACACCTACTCCAGCAGGCAACTGGCCGCTGCCAATAGCCTGGCTCAGGGTCGTCTCGGTGTTCGCTGTACCAACGATGGTGAGGGGATCGCAGGCTTCACAATTGAGGCATACGCTAACATTGACGACAATGGTTTCATCGAGGCTGCCGCATTCATTGCTCACCGTATGGACAATAGTGTAGCTTCCGCTGCCCAACAACAGGTTATGCTCAGGGCCGTTGAAGATCATGCCATCGCTAAAAGTGTAGGTATGATCCCAGGAAAAGTCGTCAGCAAGCAAGTGTAATGGTGTGAGCGCGCCGGCGCAGTCCTGGCCAGGTACGGCCACGAACCCGGCAGTAACTGGTGCGTCGGAATCGTCAGGTAGCGTAATGCTTTGGGTGCTGCTAATGGAACAATTAGGTAAGCCTATGCTGTGGGTAATGACGTAGGTACCCGGCTGCGCATAGGTGTAAACGATGTTTTCTCCGGTGAGTACGGTGCCATCTCCCATGTCCCAGGTATGTATGTTTCCGCTTGTAGCCGCCTGGGTGCTGATACTGAGGTTGCAAGTATGGAGGCTAAAATTGGCCGAAATATTAGGTGCCTGCACATAGACAAACACCTCGTCGGTGGTGGTAGAAAACGCGAAACCATCGATACCACCGTCATCTAATACCGAGCGCTCAAAAACATAGCGTGTGTCGATATCGGGTGAAACGGTAAGTGAAGGAATAGGCATGGTGCTGTTGCCATTGACCAAAATATCTCCATTCAATTCTATTTCCACGGTATATTCGAGCAATGGGCTGAGGGTACCTTGTCCATCGTCTTCCAGCCAGCGGTATTGCACCACTACATCGGACAGCAGGCAAAAGTGTTCACCTCCCAGGGTAACGGCCTGGCCGCAGGGGGTGTTCTGATCTTCGTCGGCGGCAAAGAAGTCGGGAATGAGTTCCACTTGGTCGATCCAGCCATCTCTTATTATTATACCATTTTCACTACTCGCTATTTCGGTAGCTGTAGGTGAGGCGCCTACCTGGGGAAAAATCCATAGATACGCAAATTCCTCGTTTGCGTTTATTGCAAAGCTGCTGCCGATCCTTTTCTCTTCCCGAGCAAAATTGGGAATTTGGGTACCATTTGCAAAAACAGGATAATTTCCTAAAACCAGATGGTTATTCTGACCAACAATTTGTTCAGCTATCTGAAAAGCATTCAGCGTATTACAGATGTTGGTGACGGGGTTGTAAAAATAATCGTCGCGAACTTGTTGGTTCACTAAATAAACGCCGAGCCCTGTTTTACCATAGTTGTTATTGTTTCCGTTGTACCAGTAGGTACTCCAAAAATAAGTACCCGGTAGCGCAGCTACTGCAGCAGTAATAGATTCTTGCGCACCAGCAGCTGGATCAGGGTCGCCATTTGAATCAAGTACAGTAGCAAAATGTAGATAGCCTGAACTACCTGCAGGCAGCGTGGAGGATGGGTTGACGGTTTCGTAATCGGGTGACTCGGTTGCTGTATCCCAACCGGGAAGCTCTAATTGGCCAAAGTTTATCTCACCGGGGAGAGAAAAAGTGGTATTGGGGCTAGACACTTGCGCACAAATCTCTGGATTACAGACCAAATTACAGTCGCCGTAATTGTTAGCTCCGCAGTTGGGTGCAGTACCATCAAAAAACGTACAGTCACAAGTTGCTCCGGGCACGGCATTGATATATACAAAAGTCTCGTTGGCTGGAAAAGTGCAGGTGCCATTGGTAGGAATATAATGCAAACGGTGTAACCCAAACCGCTGGGGGGTAAAGATAAAACCATTCGTATTATTAGGATCAGGCACAACAGTGCCGTCCATATCCGTGAGCGGTTCCAGCATAGTCAGGCCGGTAGCGCCAGGATCGTTGCCGATCAGATCGGCAATAGAGATGGGCAAGGTAGGTGTTTGTCCTGGGCAAATTTCTAGCGAGAAACTTCCTCCGCTACAGGCTGGCCCCAGGTCGTCTACTCCGGCCAGGGTGCAATCACATGCTTGCGTGCGATAGCCAAGGGCACACAGGATACCAATTTCTTCGTTGGTGATGGTGGCACTCTCGCCAGCGCCTAGCGAAACCCTCATCACATATCCGGGGGTAGGGACACCGTCACAATTGAGGCCAAGATGCGAGAAGGAACTCCCTTCGTAATCATTACCCGTGTAAACCGGAACAGCGGCGCCGCCATTGGGTAATTGAAAAACCAGATCGGGAGTGGTCGGGTCCAGGCAGCTGCCATACAAGTCGGCAGCAGCTACGTTTAGTTGCCAGCTGTAACTACCTGGAGGTACGTTGGCAATGACCGACTGACCAGTGCTTAATTTCAAAAACTGATCGAAGCGATCATAAGAAGTAGACAAAGATTGAAACGGTAACCCAGCGGCGCCTAAGTTGCTGGAAAAACCCAATAGGTGAATCGCCTCGTGCAAGGCAGCCGTACGCAAGTCGTGTAGAGGAGAGGTCGCCGGGATGGTTGTATTCAGGTCAGTATACCAGCCTGAAAAATCAATTTCCGTTACGGCAGCAGCTCTAAACATCACGTAACCATGGAACATAAGGGGAAGGAGCGCAAAGTTTTCCACGTCACCGTTGATGACCTGCCAGGGGTAGCCGGTAATGCTTCCGTACCCACTTTGGTTGTAGGGGTAATAGGCCGATGCTGCAGCCAGGGCATTTTCTGGTAGGTTTGGATGATCTGAAACACGGATTTCAATGGCTACCTTGCTGGACCGTGTGGCGTTACACGGATTGGTACTGGGGATAAGGATCGCCTCCAAATCTGCGAAAGCCTCGCAGACTGCTTTCCTTTTCAACCCCAACGGATCGGCGGTAGGATGAAAACCAATGTTCGTGCCCATCATGCAGTCTTGAAACGTTAATTCAAACAGGTCTAGTGTCACATTTACTACGGGGTCGGAACAACCACAATTAGGACCACTATTAGAATTAGCAATACTACTTGTAGGGCTGGGGGGACTGGAAATTTCGTAGGCGGAGTAACAATTACCAAAGCGGTCATTGACCACACAATCTTGAGCAGGCGGGGGATTGGTTCTTTGGACAAATCCACAAAAGCCACCACCTTTGCCTGTTACTTCAAGTGAGAAGGGTTGGTGACCCAACCAAGTGCTGAACAAGGAGATATCAATTACCCTCCCCCCCCCCGCGAGGGTTGGTGGCTAAGGGGTGGGCCAGGCTGTTACCTACGCAAAGTAGCAGCAGGAACAATGCGGAAAAAAAAGAGAAACGACGCATAAAACTATGTATTTAGGTGAAAAAGCACGTAATAAGTGACGGGATCAGTTACCGCGTGGCGCGGCAGGCGCTATTTCCGTCAAACTACTAAGTCAAGCACCACGCAGGACGGGTGTCCTTACCTGATAGCCTGTTTGTGTTGTTCTTTGTGCTAAGGGGTGGGTAGCGCGAAATTGTGTCGATTGGCAATATCGTAAATATTTTTGTCTTTTCGGACTGATTTGTATTTTTAGGAGAAAGCCCTACTTCATCTTATTAAACATATAACGGGCAATTTTCCAGCTCCCCTGCTCCTGCTTCAGCACAAACAGTTCCCGGTTTTCTTCTGCCACCGTCTCGCCCGTAGCGTGGATGAGGGTGGTGCCCCGGGAGATGGTGCGGGCGAAGGCGTAATCGCCGTTCACGACGATCTCGTCTACGAAAAATTCGATGTTCAGTCGGATGTTGCTGAAGACAAATTCGTAAGCTCCCTTTACCTGCTCCTGGCCCTGAGAGGTGGGGGCACCCGTGGGCATAAAGACCCCGTCCTGGGTATAAAGGGCTAGAATTTCAGGTACGTCAGCCGCGTTTAGCGCATCGCGGTAAGCGAAAAGTAAAGTCTCAATGGCAGATTTTGCTGCAGTGTGGTCCATGGTGGCAGAGGTTGTGTGAATGGATGAATTTTCAGATTCCGCAGGCGATTGGCAGGCGCAAAAGAGCAAAGCCAAAGCCGCTGAAAGGATAATTTTGGTCATGATAATTGTTTTTGATGACCCCACAAAGATGCTGGCCATTAGCAGGTAAAGCCAATAAACAAGTTTAAGAAATACCCTTAAGGTAGGTTAAGCCTACTTGCGGGAAAGCGCCTTGCGCACCTTGCTGAGGAACTCCGGCGTGATGCCCAGGTAGGAAGCAATTTGGGTATTGGGCAGACGGGCGGCCAGCTGCGGATACTGCGCTAAAAAAGACCGGTACCGTTCTTCGGCTGGCGCGCTGATCTGCTGCAAAAGCCGGCGCTGCAGCGCCACGTACTGGTCTTCGATGAGGACCCGGAAGTTGCGGTCGAAGGTCGGATAATGGGTGTAGAGGTAAAGGAGGTCGGGCTTTTCGAGCTGAATAATTTGCGTGGGCTCCAGGGCCTCCAGGTACAACTGGCTGGGTTGTTCGGTGTGAAAACTGCCGATATCTGCGATCCAGTCGTTTTCGGCTGCGAATTGCAGGTTGTGTTCCTTGCCCTGCTCATCCACGAGGTACATTTTAAGGCAGCCTTCGACGACGAAAGTGTAATGCCGACAAACGTCGTTCTCCTGCAACACAAATTGCCGCCGCTTGATTTTCCGTGTCTTCGCGCGCCGGCCCAGTTCGTCCTTTTCCGCAGCGGTGAGCGGGAGGTAGGGGTCAAAATAGGCGAAGAGTTGGTTCAGGGCCATGGTGGGTTTTATTGAACTGAGGGCACAAAATAGGGCATATTGCCACGCAACCGGTCCCCTAATCATCCGGTTGCAATTTAACACAATCGCGGGTAATTCCTTGTGGCGATTTCATTCAAAAAATAAGCGCGACCATCCCCACTCGGGAATGGCCGCGCTTGTTGCGACTGGTCTTAACAACGAACTATTCGATGTCCAGGGCCTTGGCAATCGCCGAGGCCAGCTCCATCCAGTGGGGATGGGCACCTTTTTTGCGGGCCAGGCTGCGCAGGGGGCGGTAGAGCTCCTGCAGTTGTCCCTGGGCGTAGGCCGGGATGTCGGTTTGACGGATATCCTTGTCGGTACTGTCCACGAACTCGATCAGCTGGTTGATGTAAGCCCGCTGCAGGTTGCGGCGGTAGGCGTCGGGTGTTTGTCCGGTCTTCACTTCGGCCATGATGCCGTCGGTCAGGTCCTGGAACAACTGGCTGGCCTGGTAGGGCTGGCTGGTGCGGGCTTCGTTCTCGATCACCCGCTGCAGGCGATTGGTTCGCATGAGGCTACTCAGCACCGACATTTGCAGGCGGTAGACCCGGTCGAGGGCACCGGTGGCCGAAATGCGGCGCAGGATTTCTTCGTCCAGCAGCCACTGGGGCGTGTCGAAAATTTCCTGGTTCAACCAGCGCACGGCCTGGGCCTGGCGCGCAGCGCTCACGGGGGTAAACACTTCGCCTTCCTGGTCGGCCGTTTTGCGGTAATCGTAGACGCCACCTACATTGGTGGCCACGTGGCGGGTATAGCGGCCGAGCTGGGTATACACCTGGCCGTACACCTCTTCGAGGTCATCGTAGGGCATTCCTTCCTGGTAGGTCCAGGTGCGCAGGTTGGGCATGATGCGCTTCAGGTTGGCGAGGCCCATGCTGCTGGCGTAGACGGGGTCGTCGCCCAGGTCTTCGGTTTGTGCACTGGGGTCGTAGGTGTCGCCCTGCTGGCGGCCGTAGCGGTACAGCGGATCGCCGGCGCGTTCCTTCACCCAGCCATTCAGGGTGGGGCGCTCGGCTTCGGCGCTCTGGGCCGCGGGGATAGGGCGGTAGCCGTACATGATGGCCCACTTGTCGTAGGGGCCGATGCCGGGCACGAGGCCAGCGCCGACATCTTCGGGCTGGGCTACGTAGTTGAAGCGGGCGTAATCCATGATGGAAGGCGCCGTACCCATGCGCTGCACAAAGCCGGCGCTGCGCAGGCTATCCACGGGGTAAGCCGCGCTCGAGCCCATGTTGTGGGGCAGGCCCAGGGTGTGGCCTACTTCGTGGGCCGTCACGAAACGGATGAGTTGCCCCATCACCTCATCCTCGAACTTGACGTGCTGGGCGGCCGGATTGACGGCCGCCGTCTGCATCATGTACCAGTTGCGGAGCAGGTTCATTACGTTGTGGTACCAGAGGATGTCGCTTTCGAGGATTTCGCCCGTGCGCGGGTCGTGTACGTGCGGACCCACCGCATTCTGGATGTCGGTGGTGATGTAGCGGATGACACTGTAGCGCACGTCCTCGGGGCTCCAATCGGGATCTTCCTCGGCCGTGGGGGGCTCCTTGCCCATGATGGCATTCTTAAAGCCGGCCGCTTCGAAGGCCTTCTGCCAGTCGTTGACGCCCTGCAGGATAAAGGGCCGCCACTTGACGGGCGTGCCGGGATCGATGTAGTAGATGATGGGCTTCACCGGTTCTACCAGTTCGCCGCGGGCCCATGCTGCCGGGTCTTTGGGCTCGAGCCGCCAGCGGGTGATGAAGCGCTGGTTCTCGGCGCGCTGGGCATTGAGGCTGTAGTTGGTCTGCTGGATCGAAAAATACCCGACCCGCTCGTCGTACACGCGCGGCTGCATGGGCACTTTCGGGAGGCGGATAAACGACTGGTTCATTTCCACCGAGAGGGTGCCGGTCACCTGGTTGCTGGGCAGCTTGTCGCCGCCGTTGTAGGTGAGGATGTGGCGCACCTCGGTATTTTCGGGAAAGCTCTTCATGTAGGAGATCAGGCTCCGGCTTTTGTCGAGGCCCTTGATCTTGAATTTTTCGCGGTCGTCTTCGTCCAGGGCACCGATCATGGGGATGTCGGAGGTGAAAAAGCTGTTGACCTCAAATACGAGCGCCGTGCTGTCGGGGTTGTAAGCCGCGATGGGGAACACCTGGATGATGGGCTCGAAGTTGTTGTTCTTGACCGAGCGGTAAACCGGGTCGTCAAAATCGGCGACGTTGTTGTAGCTCACGGAGCGGAGCAGCACCTGGTCGTCGAGGCGCTGCCAGCGGATGACCTGCTGGGGTCGCGACTTCATGCCGGCACCACCGAAGTTGAGGTTCTTGACGTGGCCAGAAATGCGGCTGACCACCAGGATTTCTTCTTCCAGCAAAGTAAGCGGAATTTCAAAAAAATATTTGCTGCCTACTTTGTGGACGGTAAAAAGCCCTTCGTCGGTCTGGGCCTCGGCCGTGATGACGTCGGCGTAGGCCTTGGGCGCTTTGCCCTTGCTTTTGCTGGCTCCTTCCTCGGCAGCTTCCTGCCCCAGCAGGTTGACGGCCGTAAAGCTCAGCAGGAGGAGGATAAGGGGAACAATGGAAAGTTTACGCATGTGGATAGTTGTTTTGCGATCTAATAAACGGGAGCAAAACTACTAAATGAGCAACCAACAGTCGTGTTCAAGCAATGAAGTGTGGGAAAAATGCTGTAGATCGGGGGGGATTTGGCACGAGGTCAGCCAGATGGGGCTGCGAAAGGTTGTTTTTTTGCTGCGCAGACAGGGAAAGGGGCGCTGTCGAATCTGGAAATTTTTAATACGTTATCGCGATGTTTATCCAAAATCGCGCATTTCAGTAAACCCATCCCCCGCCCACGCTCCTTCGGCGTGGGCTGGGGGATGGGTTCTAAAGGGAGTCCAGACGCGCGATTTCTGCCGAGGCTAGCAGTAAATTCAACGCTGGCAGTTGGCATGCAACAAGTCTAAAGCTATTGCCCCCAAGGCGATAAATTACGGCTAGTCAACTTTTTACAATGGCCGATAGACGGCTGTTCACAACCGTAAAAACCTCGCGAATGCGCGCAGCACGCCTCCCCTTGAGAACCCATCCCCCGCCCTTCCCTTGAAAAGGAAGGGAGTCCAGACGCGCGATTTCTGCCGAGGCTAGCAGTAAATTAAACGCTGGCAGGTTAACCTGCAATAAGTCTGAAGCTATTGCCCCCAAGGCGAGGAATTACGGCTAGTCAACTTTTTACAATGGCCGATAGACGGCTGTTCACAACCGTAAAAACCTCGCGAATGCGCGCAGCACGCCTCCCACGCCCCTTCGGCGTGGGCTGGGGGATGGGTTCTCATCAGAGGTGTGCAGCGACGATCAACAAAGTTTAAAAGCACGTCCACGCTAAAAAGCGTGGCAAACTCTTTCGCCGCGAGTCGCCGACGCTGAAGACGTGGCAGGTGCGAGAACCAATTTTAGGAGAAAACGCTGTTGATCATATTATCTGTTTTTAGATTCGACAGCCCTGAGGGAGGGGGGGGGAAAGGGCATAGAGGTTACATTGGGAGTTTTAATAATTCTCCTGCCTAACCTCCGTGTCCCCTTGTCTTCATGGCGATTTTTGCCTTTTCTAACCCCGACCCTAAAGGGAGAAAAGGCAAAAAAAGGCGAAAATTGCTAAAACGGTTTTTAGGAGAAAGCCCTTCTTCTTATATGAGCATCACCCATTTTATTTTACCCCTGCTCCGGCTTGGCGCAGCTACTCAGGCCAAAAAGCGTGTAGAGCGGGCAGAAACTGATGGCGCTGGTGAAGACAAAGATTACGGCCAGGGCCACCAGCACGATGCCCAGCGTACCCGTAATCACATTGGTAAAATAAAGCGTAGCGATGATGGCCGCGATTATCGTCCTGATAATCCGGTCTGCTGTTCCCATATTTTTTGTCATAACTGTTGTGGTTGACGCGCGGAAGTTCTGTGACCCGAATGAGCCACAAAAATTAACCGCACAGGTTTTTATTAAACAACACAAGATTAGGCCTAAAAAAAGGAAAGATCAGTGATGTTGGTCACTGGGCCAGCAGATTATTGTTACCCCGCAAAATGCAGGTTGCTAATTATTTCGCGGTCAAATCACTGTGCCTTTTGCTTCAAAAAATACCGCAGGTCCTTGCTGGTACCGTAGAGGATCAGGAGGTCTTCGGCTCCGAGCAGGGGGTCCGATTTGGCCAGGCTCTCCATGGTAGACACGCTCAGGTTTTTTCCCGTAGCCGTTTGTTTGATGGTCGTGAGTATGAGGATGTTGTACTTGTGGATAAAATCCAGTTCCGACATTTTTTTGCCGATGTAGGCGGGGGGTAATTTCACTTCGATGATGCTGTAGTCATTATTCAGGTCAAAAGAATCGACCACGCCGCTGAGGCAGAGTTTGTTGGCCCAGCGCTCGGCGGTTTCTTCCTCGGGGTGGATGATCTCGTCTACGCCCAGGGCTTTCAGCACCCGTTGGTGGAGGGGGTTCAGTGCCCGGCCAATGAGGCGTTTGACCTGTAAATTTTTCATCAACGCCGTTGCCATGACGTTGGCACCCTGGTCTTCGCCGATGGCCACGATCACCACGTCCGTATCTTTCAGGGGCAAACCCGAGACGGTAAACTCGTCGGTAGCATCCATGCAGATGGTGTGGGATATCCGCTCCTTGAGGAAATCGACCTTCTCCATACGGCGGTCAATACCGATCACCTCGTTGCCCATGGCCGTGAGCTTTTCTGCCAGTGAGGCACCAAAATTTCCCAGGCCAATGATGATGTATTTCATATTTTTCAAGGCTTAGTAGTGGGCAAAAGGTAAATTTATTTTTTTAATGCTCCTTAGTTGATGGTAATTTCTTCGGTCGGGTAGCGGTAATTTTTGTGCTTGATCTTTTTCACCACGGCAATCATAATCGACAACATGCTGACCCGGCCGATAAACATGATGAGGATAAGGATGAACTTGCCCGCGCTGCTGAGGGAAGCAGTCAGCCCAATGCTCAACCCCACGGTACTGTAAGCCGAAAAACATTCGAAGGCGATGCTCATCAGGTCTTTGTCGCTGTCGAACACAGAGATGAGCATAATCCCCAGGCCGATCACAAACAGCGACAAGGCAATGACTGCAAACGCCCGCCGCACCGAAAGGTCGGCAATTTCCCGGCGGTACAATTCTATTCTCGACTTGCCCTTGGCCAGGCTCAGGATGTTCAGCATGGCGAGGGCAAAGGTACTGGTTTTTATACCCCCACCCGTAGAGGCAGGGGAGGCACCCACCCACATCAGGAACAGGATGATCATGAGCGTGGGGAATTGCAGGGCCGTCATGTCCACCGTGTTGAAGCCCGCCGTGCGGGGGGTGGTTGCCCCAAACAGGGCGGTCACTACCTTGCCGAAACCTTCGTGTGCCGCCAGGGTATGGTGGTATTCCAATACATAGAACAAGGCAAACCCGATAATGGTCAGTGAAAAGGTCGTGATCAGGGTAATGCGGCTATTGATGTTCAGCACCCAGGGCCGGTAAATGGCCCGGGCTGTGGCGGGAGAAAAGGCTTTGGTAACCCGGTACTTCAGGTAGTTGGCGAGGTTGACCAGAATGGGGAAACCCAACCCACCCAGTCCGAAGGTAGCAATGATGACCAACTGCATAAAGTAGTTGTAGCGAAAGCCTTCTTCGTAGAGCCCGTTGGGGAGGGTGGAAAAACCGGCGTTACAGAAAGCGGAGACGGCGTGGAAAATCGCAAAAAATCCCCGCTCCGACAAGGAATCAAAATGCTGGCCTTCCAGGCTGACGAAGAGGAGTACTGCGGCAATCAGCTCAATGGCAAAGGTGATGAGGAGGACGTATTTGAGTGTCGAGAACACCTCGCCAATTTTCTGGTTGCTGGTCATGTCGCTCAGGACCAGCTGGTTTTCGTAGGTCGTACCGCCCTTGAAAAAGTAGCTGAAGTAACTGGCGAACGTGAGGATGCCCAGGCCGCCGATCTGGATGAGCCCCAGGATGACGATCTGCCCGAAGTCGGTAAAAAAGCTGCCCGTATCCACCACGATCAGCCCCGTCACACAGACGGCACTGGTGGAGGTAAACAAGGCGTCCAGCGAGGAGATACCGGTTTGGGTGGCGTTGGGGAGCGCCAGAAGAAAAGCCCCCAAAAGGATCATGACCAGAAAACTCAGAATAAACAGCTGGGCCGGATTGAGGATCGTCCGGTTGAAGTTGAGCCGCAGCTCCGAAAACTCGCGGATGAAGGTCAGCACTACGGCAAACTTCACCCAATTGTCGTTGTGCAGAAACGGCAACTCGCTGCTGGTCTCGTAAAGAAACAAATGGTAAATCATCACCCACACTGAGAACAGGATGGTCACGGCGTCGAAAACGACAACCTTGGCGCGAATGAGCTTGCGCCTGGTCAGGTACCGCAACACGGTCGTGCCGATCCCCACCACCAAAACAAAGAAATAAAAACCGATCAATCCGCTCTGCAACAGGTTGGTCTGGTCGTAACCAAAATCCGTAATCAACCCGACGATGCCCAGTAGGCAGATCAAGAAAGCAATCCGGTAGAGCACATTAAAATCGCGATCCATCTGCCTTCCCCCGACGGGGCATTTGTTGAACTGGTGTAAACCTGATTCAAATGTAGTGAACTCGTGGGAAATTATGGTTTTCTGGTGGGAAAGAGGTTACTGGCGCGCTGCGCGGCTTGTATTGGCGAAGGTTGACCAGTGTGCTCTTAACCAACTCACCCCAACAGCCCCAACTGCGCCAGCGGTACGACCGTAATCTGCTTCGTCAGCGGGTAGGATTGGTCGCCTGGATAGATGACCCACAGGTGTGCCAGGGAGAGGTCTTCGATGGCCTGGTGCATAGATTTAGTGGCCTTCGGGGCATCCATGAATTTGAATTCTGCACCAAAGGGTTTTCCCTGGTTTTGCCAATACAAATCTAATGCTACGCCTTTGTGCGAACCGTAGAAGAACAGTTCATTGTCTCTTTTTGACAAATGTGCCGCCAACTCTTCCAGCGCAAATCCCTCCCATGATGCCCCCAGTTTTGGCGACAAATGGAGTTCTGCCAGGTTGTTGATCGATTGTAGTGAATGAAAAATGCCCGAATCACGGAGGTATATTTTAGGGCTTTTCACCAGGCGCTTGCCTGCGTTGGTGTGCCAGGGCAGGAGTAGGCGGATCATGAAAGTGTCTTCCAGAATGGACAAATAGTGCTTAACCGTTTTATCTGAGGCGCCAAATGATCGCCCCAATTCACTGTAATTCACCGTTTGACCGTGATAATGGCTGAGCATGAGCCAGAAGCGATACATCACGGAAGAAGGAATCCGCACCCCTAAAAAAGCGAGGTCTTTTTCTAAAAAGGTAGCGATAAAATTGTTTCGCCAAAGCGCACTGTCCGCGTCCGAATTGGCGAGAAAAGAGCGGGGGAACCCGCCTTTTAGCCACAGCTCGTCGAGTTGCGCCACGCCTACATCGGCTAAATTGAACCCCGAAAGGAAGTAGTAGCCAATGCGGCCCGCCAGCGATTCGCCGCTCTGCTGCTTCAACGTGGAAGAGGCGCTTCCCGGAATTAAATACCGCTGCTGCGGATACTGGTCTACCAGATACCGGATCAATGGAAACAGATCCGGCTTGCGCTGTATTTCATCGATCATAATCAAGCCTTCCAGTCGCTCCAGCACAAGTTGTGGATTTTCCAGGCGCGCATAGTCGCGTGGATTTTCCAAATCAAAAAGGTGATCGGGTTGGAAGGTTTTGGCCAGCGTGGTCTTGCCTACCTGGCGCGGCCCCAGGATAGCGGTGACGGGGAAAATCCCCATAAGTTGTTGTATTTCCTGCTGGTCGCTGAATCTGGGAAGTACCGGGTGCATCGGTTTTTTTACTAAACATACAATTTATCTACGAAATCTCGGAGTCTCCCTCCGAGATTTCGTGGATAAATTGTATCCATCAAAATTTTAGTTTTTTGTAATTCTCTGATTTAGCGTATAGGGGTGCGGAAGAGGAGTCAGTAAATATTTACCCGGCGCTTACAGAAAACAGCTATTCATCCGCTCCCTCCACCCCGTAAAACAAGTCACTGGCAATCCCATCCGCCAGCAAGCGGCCAGCGGGGGTTAGCACGTAGTTTTCGTGGCGGAGTTCCACCAGCCCGTCCGCCACGAGAGGGGGGATATGGGCCAGGAAATGCTGCTGGAAGGGAGCCGGAAAGCGAGTCGGATCGACGCCCCACATGGTGCGCAGGCCCGTCATGACGGCCTCGTTGTACTGGTCGGCGGGGCTGAGGATCTCCATTTCGAAGAGGGCCTGGTTGGCCGCCGCCGGATCGTGGTCGGGCGCGGTACGCGCGCGCAAGGCTTGCAGGTAGAAGGCGTTATTGGCGACGTTCCACTGCCGGGAATGGCCGTTGAAGCTGTGTGCCGACGGGCCCACGCCCAGGTAATGCCGGCTTTGCCAGTAGCTGCTGTTGTGTTGCGCCAGGTGGCCGGGGCGCGCAAAATTGCTAATCTCGTAGTGCAGGTAACCCGCCGCGGTGAGCCAGCCCATGAGTTGCTCAAACTGGCGGGCGGCCTGCTCTTCCACCACCGGCGGCACCAGCCCCTTGCGGATTTGGTGGTCGAGGGCCGTCCGGGGTTCCACCGTCAGGGCGTAGCAGGAAATATGGGGAACCTGGTGATCGAGGAGGGTCTGCACGTTGGTTTGCCACACGGCGTCGCTCGTCGTGGGGGCGCCGTAGATGAGGTCCACCGTCAGGTTGTCAAAGCCGTAGGCGCGGGCCAGGGTGAGGCACTGGGTGGCTTCGCTGGCGTTGTGGGCGCGGTTCATGAACCGCAGGTCGTCGTCGGAAAAAGACTGGATGCCAATGCTCAGCCGGTTGATGGGCGAGGCTTGCCAGACGCGGAGCTTTGCTTCGCTAAAATCATCGGGGTTGGCTTCCAGCGTAATCTCGATGCCTTCCTTCAGCGTGAATACCGACCGTATGCACCCGAACAGGTAGTCCAGCTCCTCCGCATCCAGCAGGGAAGGCGTGCCGCCACCGAAGTAGATGGAATCCAGCGTCTTGTCTGCCAGGTAATCCTGGCGCAGCAAAATCTCCTGGCCAATGGCCTGCACCATCTCCTGCTTGTACTTCAGGGAAGTAGAAAAATGGAAATTGCAATAGTTACAAGCTTGTTTGCAAAAAGGAATATGGAGATAAAGACCAGCCATCTGAGTATTATTGGTACTGTTCGAACAACAAGGATATAACGATTCCCCGATAAAAACGTTATCAAGGGGAAACTTTGGAGTCAGTTAATCTTAGTGACGGGATCAGTTACCGCGTGGCGCGGCAGGCGCTATTTCCGTCAAATTACTTAACATGCGATCACTGCGGGTAGTTTTACTTTTGTTGTTCTTTGCTGCTGCCGTCACTGCCCAGCCCTGGACGTTGCGCATCCTGCCCACGGATACCGACTCGGTGGCCCTGGCCAAAGCGGCCGACTGGCCCGCCGCCAGCCAACCCGACAGCAGCAGCGTGTGGCAGGCCGTGAGCACCTTTGCGCAGGCCCTCCTGCAGGCGGGCTACCTGGAGGCTTCCGTCGACACCCTGGTGCGCCAGGACCGCCAGTATACCGCCCTCCTCCACGGCGGCCCCCGCTACCAGTGGTTGCAGCTGGCCGGTGGCGAAGTGCCGGAATCCTGGCTGAGCAAGGCGGGCTTCCGGGCCCGGTTGTTCGAAAACAAACCCCTGGACTACGCCGAATGGCTGGCCCTGCAAAAGCGCCTGGCCCAAGTGGCGGCCAACAATGGCTTTCCCTTTGCGCGGGTGCGCCTCGACAGTTTGCGCTGGGCCGCGCCGGGAGCAGTGGCCGCCACCATCACCGTCGACCGGGGCACCCTGATCTTCTTCGAACGCATCGACCTCGACGGGGAGGCCCAGATCAGTACCAGCTACCTAGAACAATACCTGAGCCTGACGCCCGGGCAACCCTACAACGAAAGCGTCATCCAGCGGGTGCAGCAACGCCTGCAGGAGTTGGCCTTTTTGCAATTGAAAAATCCGCCGCGGGTGCAGTTCATCGGCAACCAGGCCCGCCTGCTGCTCGAGTTGGCGCCGAAACGCGCCAGCCGCTTCGACTTCGTCGTGGGGGTGCTGCCCAACAGCCGCCAAACCGGCCGCCTGCTGGTGACCGGCCAACTGGACGCCGCTCTGCAAAACAGCTTCGGCAAGGGAGAAGTCATCCAGCTGGCCTTCGAGCAGTTGCGGCCGCTGACCCAACGCCTCGACCTGGCCTTCAACTACCCCTACCTACTCGATCTCCCCTTCGGCATCGACGCCCAGCTGGATTTCTACCGCCGCGACACGAATTTCATCAACCTCAACTGGCAGCTGGGGGTCGACTACCTGCTGCGCGGGGGGCGCACCGTGCAGGCGTTCTGGTCGCAACGGCAAACGAACCTCCTGGGCGTCGACAGCACCAACCTGGCCCGCTTCCAGCAGCTGCCCGACACCCTCGACGTCCGGCGGCGCGCCTTCGGGCTGGGCTTCGATTTCCGGCAGCTCGACTACCGCACCAATCCGCGCCGGGGCTGGGAGTGGCAACTCCAGGGCAGCGCCGGCCAGAAAACCATCCGCACCAATCCCCAAGTGAAAAATTTTGGCTTCGCCGAACTCTACGACAACCTGACCCTCAAGAGCGCCCAGTACCGCCTGGAAACCCGGGCGGCCCTGTACCGGCCGCTGGGGCAGCGCGGAGTCGTGAAGCTGGGTCTCACGGCCGCCGCCCTCATCGCCAACGAACCCGTGCTGGCCAACGAGCAGTTTCGGCTGGGGGGCAACCGCCTGCTGCGCGGCTTCGACGAGGAAAGCATCTTCGCCACCAACTTCGGCATCCTGACGGCCGAGTACCGCTTCCTGTTGTCAACCAATTCTTACCTCTACGGATTTTTCGATGCGGGGCGCGTCGACAGCCAGTCGCTCAACAGCCAGCCCGACAGCGATACCGTGCAGACCTACCAGGGCTTCGGCGCCGGCATCGCCTTCGAGACCCGCGCCGGCCTCTTTGGCCTCAGCCTGGCCTTCGGCCGCCAGGACCAGCAACCCTTCGACCTGGGCGCGCCCAAGGTGCATTTTGGGTACGTGAGCTTGTTTTAGTGGACCCGCAAGGTTGGTACGATCAACCCAGAATCGCTTCCGGATGAGTGGAGGACCCCTTTCAAAACAAACTCCCCTGGCGGGCGAAACTCAGGGGGTTCTCGAGCTCCAGCAGGCGGCGCTTGAAGTCGAGGCCGTAGAAGTAGCCCTGTAGGTCGCCATTCTTGGCGATGACGCGGTGGCAGGGCACGATGATAGCCATGGGGTTGTTGCGGTTGGCCTGGCCCACGGCGCGGATGGCCTTGACGTCGCCGAGGCGGTCGGCGATGGCGAGGTAAGAAGTCGTACGGCCGTAGGGAATCTTGAGCAGCTCCTGCCAGACGGCCTGGTGAAAGTGGGTATGTCCGGAAAAATCCAGCGGCAGGTCGAATTCGGTGCGCTGCTGCCGGAAGTACTCGTCCAACTGCTTCACACCGTTGCGCAACACCCGCGGGATGGGCCCGGCGGGGCAGGGCTTGGTATCGACAAAACTGACC
The DNA here is from genome assembly GCA_003045895.1 of Bacteroidota bacterium. GTDB lineage: Bacteria > Bacteroidota > Bacteroidia > Chitinophagales > Saprospiraceae > Lewinella. Next base: position 46,078 of record PZPC01000023.1, on the reverse strand, counting down.
GACCGGATGCCACGCGGGCTACCCGTGACCAGGAAACAGCCAAAAGGCGAAAGGAAGTGAGCCTTCACCAGTCCTGGAATATCCTCGGTTGTTTTTGCAGCTGCCATACGCTGAATTTCTTGTTAAAGTTAGCGCATTTTCAGCAGATTATTGGTGCCGGCTTTCTAAAATTGCGATGACCTCCGCCCAGGTGTGGTCCTTCGCGGCCAGCAACACCAGGTAGTGGTAGAGCAGGTCGGCGGCTTCGTTGAGGAAGAGGTCGGCGTTGTGATCCTTGGCTTCAATCACCAGTTCTACCGCTTCTTCCCCCACCTTTTGGGCCACCTTGTTGATCCCTTTCCGTAATAGGGAGCTGGTGTAAGAGGTGTCGGTGGGCGAATCCCGGCGATTTTGGATCACTTTTTCCAGGTAGGGCACAAATTCACCAGTGTTGGCGGTCCCGAAACAGGTAGCCGTACCCGTGTGGCAAGTGGGCCCATGGGGATGAACCAGCGCCAGCAGCGTGTCCTGGTCGCAGTCGAGCTGCAGGTCTACCAGTTCCAGGTAGTTGCCAGAGGTTTCGCCCTTGGTCCACAACCTGTTTTTTGAGCGACTGAAAAACGTGACCCGCTGCTCTTCCTGGGTTTTGGCCAGTGCTGCGGCGTTCATGTAGCCGAGCATGAGCACCACCCGTGTCTGGGCGTCCTGTACAATGACGGGCACGAGGCCGTTTGTTTTAGAAAAATCGACCTGTTCTAGCAAATTATTATTCATACTTCTGTGTATTTTGGCTCTGGGGGTTTGAAAAACATTTCGTATCCTTGTTCAATTCATCCACCTAGTAGTTTGACGGAAATAGCGCCTGCCGCGCCACGCGGTAACTGATCCCATTTTTTCCAATGATTCGCGAATATTTTCACGCAAGCTCCTTTTAGTCACTCGCTTAGAAAATTTTAGCGAATCAAAAATGGGATCAGTTATTTTTATCCCGTCACCTATCAACCTTTGAACAAATGGATATTGACAGCATTTTAGACGATTCGCACGCATCAGCTGGTTCTAAACTGGTTATTAACAATGCCATCAGCGATTTTTTGAGTGAATCTGCCCGCTGGGCGCGCTTCATCGCCATTGTGGGCTTCGTTTTTGTTGGCCTGAGTCTTCTCGGCGTTTTAGCCGGTGGAAGCACCCTTTTAGCTGTCGGTTTACCGTCAGATATGGATGGTTTCAGCGGGCTTTTTGTGGTCTTTTTCCTCGCCATTTCCGCTGTCGCCCTGGTGCCGTTGTACTACCTCTACAATTTTGCTACGAAAATGCAGGTGGCTTTGGCCGAAGAGAACCCCGTCTTCCTGGCTGATGCCTTTGAAAACCACAAATCCTTCTTTAAGTTTTATGGTATTATGCTGGCCATTGTGTTGGGCTTCTATGCCCTTGTTTTTGTTTTTGGGTTGCTTTTTGCGACCTTTTAACCGGTGTTACTACTAAAATGTTTTAGCCACAGAAGCACAAAAGGCACGAAAACTTCACAAAAGTAATTTAGTGGGATTTGGTGCTTTCCGTGTTTTGGTGGCTGTATTTTCACCATCGTAGCATGGCGTTTTACATCCTGACCGGAATATATTTTTCGTGCAAAAACGCCTTCAAATCAGGAATCGGGATTTCACCAAAGTGAAAGATACTGGCTGCCAACCCGGCATCGGCCTGACCAGTGGTGAACACTTCCGCAAAATGTTCCATCGTCCCCGCACCGCCGGAAGCAATGATGGGGATTTGTACGAGTTGGGACAAATGCGCCAGGGGCTCACAGGCAAAACCCGCCTTGGTGCCGTCGTGATCCATGCTCGTAAACAAGATCTCGCCGGCTCCCCGACTTTCAGCTTCTTTCACCCATTCGAACAACTTGATGTCGGTCGCAATCCGGCCGCCGTTGAGGTGTACGTACCAGTCGTTGTTCACCCACTTGGCGTCCACGGCCAGGACGACAAACTGGCTGCCAAAACCACGCGCCAACTCCCCGATCAGCTCCGGCCGGCGCACGGCCGCCGAATTGATCGATACCTTGTCGGCGCCGGCATCCAGCAAAACGCCTACGTCGTCCACCGCACCAATACCCCCGCCAATCGTGAAAGGTATGCGCAGGTGGCGGGCAATGTTCCGGGCCATGGCCGCCAGCGTCTTGCGCTTCTCGTGGGTAGCCGTGATGTCGAGAAAAACCAGCTCGTCGGCACCTTCCTCGCTGTAGCGGGCCCCCAGCTCCACGGGATCACCCGCATCGCGTAGTTCCACGAAGTTGACGCCCTTTACGGTGCGTCCGTCTTTGATGTCCAGACAAGGAATAATTCGTTTTGCCAACATGCCGTCCAGGTTGAATACGTGAATATTAAAAACTGCTTTTCTTATTTCACCAGGTCTTCCAAACGGAGGTGCCCTTCGTACAACGCCTTGCCAATGATGACGCCAAAGCAGCCGATTTCCGCTAACCGATGAACCTCGTCAAGGGTAGTGACCCCGCCACTGGCGATCAGCTGCAAGGTGGGGAATTCCTGCCGCAGCGCTGCGTACAGATCTACGGCCGACCCCTGCAAAAGGCCATCCCGCGACACTTCGGTACAGATGGCGTAGGTTACCCCCGCCGCCAGGTAATGCGCCAGAAAAGGCGACAACTCCTCCTGGCTTTCTTCCTGCCAGCCGCTCACGGCTACCTTGCCGTTCCGGACGTCGGCGCCCAAAATAATGCGCTCGGCGCCGTACTGCTCCAGCCAACCCAGAAAAAGCTCGGGCTGCTTGACGGCCACCGTGCCGCCCGTGATCTGGTCGGCACCGCTCGAAAAAGCAATGTTCAGATCGGCGTCGCTTTTAAGGCCCCCTCCGAAGTCGATGTGCAGCTCCGTCTGGTTGGCAATCCGTTCCAACACCGGGTAGTTGACGATGTGCTGGGCCCGGGCCCCGTCCAGATCCACGAGGTGCAGGCGCGTAATGCCCGCATCGGCAAAGGCTTTAGCCACCTCCAGGGGGTCTTCGTTGTACACTTTTTTTTGGGTGTAATCGCCCTGGGTCAGGCGCACGCATTTGCCGTCGATAATGTCAATGGCGGGGATAATGTGCATGATCGTAGTTTTCGTTTTGGCAACCTGTCTAAAAAGCAGGATAAGGGTTTAAGCGCCTGATGGCCTGATCAGACCGCCAGGAAATCGCGCAAAATCTGCTCGCCCACACTCCCCGACTTTTCGGGGTGGAACTGGGTGGCGTAGAAATTATCCTTCCGCAGCACTGCGCTGAAGGGATGAATGTAATCGGTCTCCGCTGCGGTGTACGGCCCTACTTCCACGTAGTAGCTGTGCACAAAATAGACGTGCTGCCCTTCGGTGCTGGCGCTGAGCCAGCTTCCCGGGCGCTGGCGCAGGGTATTCCAACCCATGTGCGGCACTTTTTCGTGCTGCCGGGGCTGAAAGCGCTTCACTTCCTGGGGGATGATTCCCAGGCAAGGGGTATCGTTTTCTTCCGAATGTTCGCACAGCAGTTGCATGCCCAGGCAGACGCCCAGTACGGGTTGCGTCAGCGAACAGATGAGGGTGTCCAGCTTCCGCTCCCGCAGGAAGGCCATGGTGGTGCTGGCCTCGCCTACTCCCGGAAAGATGACCTTGTCGGCCTGCCGGATGGCCGCAGGGTCGGCCGTCAGCACGGCTTCCTGGCCCAGGCGCTCCAGCGCGTAGAGCACGGAGCGGACATTACCGGCATTGTAATCAATAATGGCTACAGTCATGGCATAAAATTTTAAAGATTACAACACCCCTTTCGTGCTCGGTAAACGCGCTTCCCGCGCATCGCGGGTTTTGGCCATCCGGATGGCTTTGGCCAGCCCTTTGAAGGTGGCCTCGATCTTGTGGTGCTCGTTGTCGCCAGTAACTTTGATGTTCAGGTTGCAGCGGGCCGCATCCGTGAAGGATTTGAAAAAATGGAAAAACATTTCCGTCGGCATGTCGCCGATCTTTTCGCGGGTGTAGGTGGCGTCCCACACCAGCCAGGGCCGCCCGCCGAAGTCGATGGCCACCTGGGCCAGGGCGTCGTCCATGGGTAGGTAGAAACCGTAGCGTTCAATGCCGAGCTTGTTGCCCAGCGCCTGCGCAAAAGCTTCGCCCAGCGCCAGGGCGGTATCTTCGATGGTGTGGTGTTCGTCGATGTGTAAATCGCCCGTCACCTGCACGCTCAGGTCGCAACCAGAGTGGCGCGCCAGCTGGTCGAGCATGTGGTCGAAGAAACCCAGCCCCGTCTGCATTTGGCTTTGTCCGGTGCCGTCCAGGTTCAGTTCCACACGAATGTCCGTTTCCTTGGTCTGGCGGTGTACCATGGCTTGCCGGCTGCCCAGCTTGAGGAGGGCGTAAATGTCGGCCCAGTCGTTCGTCGTCAGCAGGATGGTATCCTGTAGGCTGGCCCGTTCCGCCTGCTGCAATTCGTCGACCCCCAGGTCGGGTTCGTTGTTGATCCAGATACCGCGGGCTCCCAGGTTGCGGGCCAGTTGCATGTCGGTCAGGCGGTCGCCGATGACGTAGCTGTTGGCCAGGTCGTAGTCGCCGGTCAGGTAGTGCCGCAGCAGATCGGTACCCGGTTTGCGGGTAGGTAGGTTCTCGTGGGCAAAAGTGCGGTCGATCACGATCTCGTCGAAGACAATGCCTTCGCCAGCCAGCGTATTCACGATCAGGTTTTGTGCGGGCCAGAACGCTTCCTCCGGAAAACTATCCGTCCCCAGCCCGTCCTGGTTGGTGACCATCACCAGGCGGTAGTCCAACTCGCGGGCAATCCGGCCCAGGTACTCGAATACCCGGGGGTAAAAGGCCACCTTGTCCAGGGCGTCCACCTGGTAGTCGGCAGGTTCCAGATTCAGGGTGCCGTCGCGGTCGAGAAAGAGTATCTTTTGCATAATATTTGCTTCTGTTAGTCAAGTTTAGTGCTTCCAGGGCCGGTTGTCTTGGGGCGCGGTGGTCCTTTATTGCAGCTCGCGCAACGCCCGCAACAACTGCTCATTTTCTGCCGGGGTACCCACCGTAAAGCGGAGGCAACCCGTGCAAAGCGGCTGCCGCGAGCGGTCGCGCACGACAATTCCCCGCTGCCGGAGGTAGTCGTACGTGCCCTGCGAATCTTTTACCTGCACAAGGATAAAGTTGGCGTGGGATGGGAAAACCTGTTCCACAAAATCAAAGCCCGGCAACTGCTGCTGCAGGAGGGTGCGCTGGTTCAGGATGATTTGTACCTCCTGCGCCTGTTCGGTGGGTTGGTCCAGGGCCGTCAGGGCTGCTTGCTGGGTCAGCTGGTTGACATTGTAGGGCGGCTTCACCGCGTTCAGCAAACGGATGATTGCCGGCGAAGCCAGGGCCATACCCAGGCGAATACCCGCCCGGCCCCAGGCTTTGGAAAACGTTTGCATCACCACCAGGTTTGGGTACTGGTCGAGCAAGGTGGTGTAGGAGTCCCGCCCGGCGAAGTCGATATAGGCTTCGTCAATCACGACGATGCCCGGAAAGCTAGCCAGTAACTCGCGCACGGCGGCTGGCGCAAAATCATTGCCACTGGGGTTGTTGGGGGTGCACAGCCAGAGAAGTTTGGTCCGGTCGTTGGCCGCAGCCAGGATGGCCGCCACGTTGGGCACAAACCCGGGGAGCAGCGGAATGGCCTGCACGGCAACCCGGTTGATATCGGCGCTCACCTGGTACATGCCGTAGGTGGGGGGCAGGGTAATGACATTGTCCTGGCCAGGTTCGCAGAAGACGCGGAACAGGAGGTCGATCACTTCGTCGCTGCCGTTGCCGAGCATGATCTGGTCGGCAGGTACGCCCTTGATTTCGCTCAGGCGGGCTTTCACCTGGCGGGCCAGGGGGTCGGGGTAGCGGTTGAGGCCGTTCTCGAAGGGGTTCTCATTGGCGTCGAGGTACACTTCGGCGGTTCCGGTGAATTCGTCGCGGGCCGACGAATAGGGGGTCAGGTTGGCGATAGTGGGGCGCACCAGGCTGGCCACCGCGCGCGGCTGTAGTGGGGTGGGCGGCGGCGTTGCGGTTCCGTTCAGGCGCACCGTCACGGCGCGTGCGTGGGCGTCGAGCCGTTCGGCCGTCGCCATGGTGGTGACGGTGGGTCCGATGGCTTGCAGGCCTTCCTTGCTCAGTTGCTGAAAGGTTATTTTTTTGACGAACGAGTCCAGCGAAACCCCGCTGTAGGCGCGGGCGTGGCCGTTGGTCGGCAGGGTGTGGTTGGTACCGCTGGCGTAATCGCCCACCGACTCCGGCGTATAGTGCCCCAGGAATACCGAGCCCGCATTGATGATGCCGGGCACCAGGCGCTCGGGATCAGCAAGGGCCAGGATGAGGTGTTCGGGCGCGTAGGCATTGATGATGTCCGTCGCTTCCGCATCGGTATCCACCACCATTACCGCGCTGTTGGCCAGGCTGGCGGCGGCAAAATCGCGGCGGGGCAGGTCGGCCAATTGGCGTTCGGTAGCGGCCATGATGGCGCGCGCCTGGGTTTCGGAGTAGGTGACCAGCACAACCTGGCTGTCGGGACCGTGCTCGGCCTGGCTGAGGAGGTCGGCAGCCACAAATTCGGCCGGGGCGCTGGCATCGGCCACGACCATCACCTCGGAGGGGCCGGCCGGCATATCAATGGCCACGCCCAGGCGACTGACCAGCTGCTTGGCGACGTTGACGTAGGCATTGCCGGGGCCAAAAATCTTGTACGTCGCCGGAATGGTCTCGGTGCCGTGGGCCATGGCCGCGATGGCCTGGGCTCCGCCTACGCGGTAAATTTGTACGACCCCCGCCAGCGCAGCTGCGTACAGGATGGCCGGGTGTACGGTGCCGTCTTTTTGGGGTGGGGTGCAGAGTACGATCTCGCGGCAACCCGCCAGCTTGGCCGGCACGGCCAGCATCAGCACCGTAGAAAACAAGGGCGCCGTTCCGCCGGGCACGTACAGACCAACGCGCTCGATGCCGACACTTTTCCGCCAGCAAAGCACGCCGGGCATGGTTTCCACGGCGGGGGTAGCAACTTGCTGGGCCCGGTGGAACCGCTCAATATTTTGGTAAGCTTGCTGAATGGCGGCGCGCAGCTCGGGGGCAACCTGTTCGGCAGCCAGGGCAATTTCTTCGGGAGCAACCCGTAGGCTGGCCAACCGCACGCCGTCGTATTTGGCCGTGAGGTCGAGCAGGGCCGCGTCACCGCGGGTGGCCACTTCCCGCAAAATAGCACCTACGGGCGCTTCCAGTTCGCGGAGGTCAAGGGCCGGTCGGGCCAGGATGTCGGGCCATTCCTGTACGGGCGGGTGGAGGAACAATTGCATGGTCTTAAAGGATCATTTTTTGAATTGGAATAATGAGGATGCCTTCGGCGCCGTAGGCTTTGAGGGAGTCGATGATGTCCCAGAAACGGTCTTCGGAAATAACGGTGTGGATGGAACTCCACCCCTCTTCGGCCAACGGCATCACCGTGGGGCTCTTCATGCCCGGCAGCAACCGGATGATGTCGGCAACTTTCTCGTCGCGGGCATTCATGAGCAGGTACTTGTGCTGGCGGGCAGTAAGTACCGAAGTGATGCGAAAAACCAGGGTGTCCAGTATCTGCTGGGCTTCATCTGAAAGCTGTTTTCCTTTGACAATACACGCTTGTGACTGGAGGATAACCTCCTGTTCTTCCAGATTGTTTTTAAAAAGTGTACTTCCCGTACTGACGAGGTCGCAAATGGCTTCCGCCAAACCGATGTTGGGCGCAATTTCTACGGAGCCGGAAATTTCGTGGATCTCGGCGACGACTCCCTGGGCGTCGAGGTAACGGCGCAGGGAATTGGGGTAAGAGGTCGCTATTTTCTTGCCGGCCAACCACTGCGGGCCAGTATAGCCACTTTGGCGCGGGGTGGCAATGGACAACCGACACTTGGAAAAACCCAGCGACAGCACTTGTTCAATGGCTCTGCCTTTCTCGAGGATGGTATTCTGACCAATGATGCCCACATCGGCTACGCTATCTTCGACGTACTGGGGAATATCGCCGTTGCGCAGGTAGAGGATATCTACGGGAAAGTTCCGGGCCGAGGCCTTGAGCTGGTCGCTGCCGTTGTCGACACTGATGCCACACTCTTTGAGCAACATCAACGAATCGTCGAGCAGGCGGCCGGATTTCTGTACGGCGATTTTTAGTCTGGTTTCCATAAATGAATGGTAGATTTTGGGAGCGAAAGAATTGGGTAAATAAAAAAAGGCCTTCCGCGACGAACGGAAGACCTTTTTGTAGAATACTTTTCTGGTTAGAAATTAAGCATGTACAACGTCACCATTTGCCGAAAAAGCAATTTGGAAATGGTGATGATGATGTACGAAAACTAGATTCATAACAGTTGTGGAGGTGGTGTGGGGCGGAATCGAACCGCCGACACATGGATTTTCAGTCCATTGCTCTACCGACTGAGCTACCGCACCTTCAATTGAAATGCCTTTTCTTTCTAAGGCGTGGCAAATTTATAGTTAATTTTCATAGGCTGCAAGTTATCAACAGCTTTTTTTAGAAGTTTTCGGAGAAGGGGTAACCTGGCCGGATTTATTCGTCTAAGCTATAAGGCTTTAGTTGAGGAAGATATTCTTAACACATTACCCCAACTTAGCGTATTTTGTAGCCAAATAAAATCCATTATGCCTACTTACCGTTTGGCTGTACCTTTTATCATTCTATTTCTGCTGGGGATTTACCTGACCTACGAGGTGAGTTCTTCGTGGTCCTTTCTTATTATTATAGGTATGGTCGCTTTGGTAGCAGGGTTTATCCTGGCGCCGCAGATCAACTGGTGGTGGTGGGAACGCTTCCCGCCGGATATCCCGCCGGAGCTGCAAAAATTGCTAACCGACCGCCATCCCTTTTACCGGAACCTGAGCGCTACCGAGCAGCGGGAGTTCCGACGCCGTGTTTTTCTCTTCAACCAGGGAAATAATTTCATGCCCCAGGGCATGGAAGACGTACCACCGGATGCGCAGCTGATGATTGCCGTAGCTCCGGTGACGCTGACCTTCCGGGAGCCCGTTTTCTTGTTTGACAATTTCGAAAATATCGTCCTCTATCCCCACGATTTCCCCTCGCCGCAGTTTCCTGAACAGTTTCACGCCTCGGAAATCTACGAACCCGACGGAGTGGTCATGTTTTGTTTTAAACACGTCGCCAGCGGCTTCCTGCAGCCCGGGCAGTACCTCAACCCCGCCTGGTACGAGTACGCCCGCATTTTTCGGATCAATTATCCGGGCTACGATTACGGCGACTGGTCGGGCGTCAGTTGGACAGACCTGGAAGCCATCAGCCAGTTTCCCCACGCGGCGCTCCAGCGCTGGATCGGGCTGCCGGAGTTGGATCTGACGGCCATGGGGATTGCCCATTATTTTCTTTTTCCCACAAATTTTCAACGGCAACTGCCGGAAATATACCACCGCTTACAATCCGTTTTTTCAATAAAAAACAATTAGCTATGAAACGCAATCTAGTGCCTTACCGGGGATTGGTGCTCACGCTGTTCGTGCTGACCCTTTCCTTTTTCTGGGATGGCTGCGCGCGCAACCCCGTCACCGGCAAAAAGCAGTTTATGCTGATGTCCGAATCCCAGGAACTCGCCATGGGGCAGCAGTCGGACCCTTCGGTTGTCGCCGAATTCGGCGTCTACCAGGACGAGGCCATGCAGGCTTTTCTCAATGAGAAGGGGCAGGAGATGGCCGCGGTCTCTCACCGCCCGGAACTGAAGTATGAATTCAAGCTGCTCGACTCGCCGGTCGTCAATGCTTTTGCCTTGCCGGGTGGCTACGTCTATTTCACCCGGGGGATTATGGCACACTTCAACAACGAAGCCCAGTTTGCCGGCGTCTTGGGCCACGAGATCGGGCACGTGACGGCGCGCCACTCGGCCCGCCAGTACAGCCGCACCGTTCTGGCTCAGGTAGGATTGATCGCGGGGATGATCATCTCGCCGCAGTTTGCCCAGCTGGGCAACGAAGCCAGCCAGGCTATGCAGCTGTTGCTCCTCAAATATGGCCGCGACGCCGAAAGTGAATCGGACGGACTGGGCGTGGAATATTCCTCGAAAATTGGTTACGACGCCCACGAAATGGCGGGCTTCTTCAAGACCCTCGACCGCTTAACCGGTGGCCCCGAAGGCCGCCTGCCCACGTTTTTGTCCACCCACTCCGACCCGGCCAATCGCAACGTGCGGGTGGGCCAACTGGCCGACCAGTGGCAACGCAAAAGCAACGCGGGGCCCTATGCGGTTAACCGTGACAGCTACCTCCGCCTGATCGACGGGATGATGTACGGCGAAGACCCGCGCCAGGGATTTGTGGAAAACAGCAGCTTTTACCACCCCGAGCTGAAGTTTCAGTACCCTGTCCCCCGCGACTGGCAGCTGCTCAATTCGCCCCAGCAGGTACAAATGGCGCCGAAGGACGGCAAAGCCGTGATTCTCTTGCAACTGGGCCAGGGCGCTTCCCTGGAAGCCGCAGCACAGGCCACCGCCGAAAAATTCAAGCTGCAAACCACCGGCAGCCAACGCCGCACGGTGAACGGTCTATCGGCTTTGGAGGTGTACGCCGACCTGGTGCAGGAAGGCCAGGACGCCAACGGCCAACCTGCCCAGCAGGTGCTCAAGACCTTGTCCTACTACATCCAGTACGGCGAACTCATCTACCATTTCCTGGGCCTGTCCACGGAGCAGGACTTCCCGACCTACCGGGGCCAGCTGCTCGCTACCATGACGGGCTTCAACACCCTCAGCGATCCCGATAAACTCAACCGGCAAGCCGATCGCCTCAAGGTGGTGGTACTGCCCAGAGCCATGAGCCTGCGCGAGGTTTTTGCCACCTACCGCCAACCCAGCGACCGCCTCGAAGAACTCGCCATCCTCAACGGCATGGAACTCACCAGCCAATTGCCCAAGGGCACCCTGGTGAAAACGATTGTGGTGCAGGGGCAGCAGTAGCGTAATAGCTGGCAGTTAGTTGTGTGCCGCTATGACGAAAAAAAAGCGGGTCGGTAATTTGTTACAAATTACCGACCCGCTTTTTTAATGCGTTTTATTCTTGCCTACCCCTCCTTTTCCAACTCTTCAATAAAGTTGGTCAGCATTTTTACGGCCGAGGGCATAGTCGTTTCGGCCAGCACAAGGGCTTTGCGGGCGGCGGCCAGGGACAATTTGGCATTGCCCATCTTCTTTTCCACAATCGCCAGGGTGTAGTAGTGCTGGAAGAGGTCGCTGTTGTGGCGGATCGCTTCGTTGGCGGCGTATTCGGCTACTTCGAGCGCCCGTTGGTCGTCGGCAAAGGTATTGGCGATTTCCAGGGCAAAATCGTTCAGTTTTTCGGCGTCGCCAGCGATGATGTCTCTGGCGTAGGCGCGGGCGGCCCGGGCGTAGGTCTTTCCGTCGCGGTGGGCTTTGGCGTAAGCCATTTCGCTGGTGTAGGCAAATTTCTTGGCCTTCTCGGGATAGTTGGCCTCCATTTTAGCGGTGGCTTCGGCCAGGAGTTCGGGGCTGCTGTACTCGATGGCTTTGGCGGCGGTGGCCTCACAGGCCGAATAGACCTGGCTGTAGTAGAGGTCGGCCGAGGCCATGGCGATGATAGCGGCTCTGCGTTCGGTCATCATCCCGAAGATCCGGCTGTCGGCTTCGGTGGCGGCCAGCAGGATGAATTGCAGGCTCGACCGCGACTCCAGGTCGGTCTGGGTGCGGAGGTAGTCGTTGGCGACTTTCAGGTGGGGCTCCTGGTTGCGGATCAGCGCCCGCACGTACTTGTAGACGAGTTCGGCATCGCGGTTGCCACCAGCGTACTGTTCGGCGTAGTCTTCGCTGGGTTCGGACAGGGCCATGGCCTTCTCACCGGCGCTGATGAACTGGTCGACGGGTAGGGCGCCTTTCAGGCTTTGCACCACTTCGCCAGCCGCATCGATGAAGAACAACGTGGGAAAGGCGGCTACGGGGTACTTGTCGCGGAAAACGGCATTTTCGGGCGCTTCCATATCCATCTTCACCGACACAAAATTGCGGTTGTAGAAAGCGCCAACTTTTTCGTCGGGAAACACCGTGGCGGCCATCTTTTTGCAGGGTCCACACCAGACGGCGTAGGCGTCGACAAAGATGAGTTTGTCCTGGGAACGCGCCATTTCCAGGGCGGCATCCCAATCTCCTTTAAAGAAGTCGATGCCTTGAGCAGCGGCTTGGTCGGCAATACCGTAGCAGAGGCAGAGGAGCAGGAGAATACGTTTCATCGGGTAGTTTTTTGTTGGCGGGAGGTACCGTCGGCTGACGGTTGCCGGGTGCAGCCAGGATTATTTTTTTTGTTGTTTTTGCAGATAACGGTCGATCAGCTGGTTGATCAGGTCTTTGAGGTAGATGCCTTCTTCTTCTGCGATTGCTTTGAGTTTGGCCAACTGTTCTTTGTCGAAGGCCAGGGTCAGGCGGCGCTTGTCCGAAACTTTTGGCCGGTTGCTGGGCGTGGTGTCGGTCGTTTGCTGGATCAGCAAATCCAGACCCACCAGGCGGCGGGGCTTGTTGCTGTTGGCGTTGGCGGCCGCTTCCCGTTCCTGGTTGTCGGCCGATTCAAAGGCTTCGGCCAGGAAAGCGTCGAGCTGGAAGGCAAAACCTTTGCTACTCTTCTTCTCTTCGTCCTTTTGCGCCGTTCCAGTCGTCGCTTCCGGGAACAGGGAAAGGGTTGCTTTGGGATACTTGTCGTCATTCCCAAACAAACTATTTAATCCTTCCGTGAAACGCTTCTTGGCCAATTTGCATGCTTTTAGGATCAGTAAAAAAGAGTAGTGACCTACTAGTTGGTTACAAAAAAACAACTGCTGAAAGGTGCACCATCCGTTTTTTACGGATATTACAGATAAATATAACGCATTTTTTCGGTTTTTCAGTTTCCCGCTGCCGAACTTTTATGCCTGTTAGCTCGTGCGCTCAATAATTTCCTGGGCCAGGTTGAGGTAGTCTTCGGCGCCGGAGCTGTTGCGGCTGTAAGCGAAAATATCCTTCTGCTGGGCGGGTGCTTCGGCGAGCGCCACCGTATCGCGGATGTAGGTATTGAAGACCAGCGGCCCGAAATATTTCTTGATGGTTTCCACGACGTCGCGGTTGAGGACTTTGCGGCCGTCGTACATGGTGGCTACGACGCCCCCAATTTCCAACTCCTTGTTCAGGCGCAGGCGCACCTTCTGGATGACCTGCTTGATCTTGGCGAGCCCCTGCATAGCGAGGAATTCGGTCTGGAGGGGAATGACCACGTAGTCGCTGGCCGTAAGGGCATTCAGCGTCAGCAAACCCAACGACGGGGGGCAATCGATGATAATGTAGTCATAAGCTTCGCGCAGCGGCTCAAACAGTTCGCGGAGGATGTATTCCCGACCGGCTTCATTGATCAACTCCATCTCGGCGCTAGACAGGTCGAGGGTGGAAATCACCACATCCATACCCGGTTTGGCGGGGTAGGGCTGTATATCGGATTCGCCCCGGATCGCTTCGTAAATGGTGATGGGCTGGCGCGGAATACCCAGGGAGAGGGTCAGGTTGGCCTGCGGGTCCAGGTCGATCAACAAGACCTTTTTTCCGAGTTCCACCATCCCCGCACCAATGTTGATGGTGCTGGTGGTTTTGCCTACACCTCCCTTATGATTCAATAACGAAATTATCTTTCCCATACGTGTTTTTGCATATCGCGCTAAGGTAAGGAAAAGTGCTCACTAAGTGGTGCAAGTGGTTGGAAGGAGCAGGGTTTTCTTCTGAAACCTGGTTCCGTCAGCGACGCCATGCCGCAGCCTGGCAGGTCTTCAGCGTTGGCGATTCGCAGCGAGAACGCTTTTTTCTAAATTGTGGTGGTTCCCAGCCATCACCTGACGGCTGGGGATCACCAAGTTACAAGGTACTCTTCCCGCCGTCTATCCCAATGACTTGCCCTGTAATGAAACTGGCGGCCGGGCTGAGCAGATAGGCTGCCAGCTGGGCCACTTCTTCGGCGGTACCTACCCGGCGGAGGGGGTGGCGTTCGGCCGAAGCCTGGCGCTTTTCGTCGGTGGCGAGGAATTTTTCGGCCAGGGGCGTATCCGTCAGGCTGGGTGCCAGGGCATTGACCCGGATCTTTGGCGCCCATTCGGCGGCCAGCGAGCGCGTCAGGCCTTCGACGGCGCCTTTGGCGGCGGCCACACTGGCGTGGAAAGCCATCCCCCGCTGCACGGCTACGGTGCTGAAAAGTACCACGGCGGCCTGGTCGGCTTTTTTAAAGAGTCGTTCTACGGCCTGGAGGCAGCGCACGGCACCCAGCAGGTTGATATCCAGCTCAGCCTGGAAATCGGCGGGCTTTAAACTGCGAAAAGGCTTGAGGTTGATGCTGCCCGGGCAGTAGGCCAGGCCGTGCAGGGTGTCGGGCAGGCTGGCGACCGGCAGTTCGTCCTGCAGGACATCTACCGCCTGGAAATTTACCCCGGGTAAGGCTGCCAGACCCCGCTCCTCGCGCGACCACGCGTACACCTGGTCACCCGCTGCTAAAAGTTGTTCTACCAGCGCCAGGCCAATGCCGGAACTGCCGCCGACGACTAAAATATTGCGATTTGCCATAAAAAGTAGCTCCTTTGTTTATACGCCAAACAGAAAAAGGACAAAAAGGTTAGAAAAATTGCTGCTAAACCGGCAGCAACAGCACCTCCATTTGGGTCTGTATCCGTTCTACCAGCAGATGGGTGATGCGCCGGTTGACTTCACTTTCATTGTCGAGGTAAAAAGCCAGCTCGGTTTCGGTAAACTGGCCCAGCACGCAGCCAAAGAGAAGGCCGCGCAGGCGGTTGTCGCGGGCGATGCTGTGGCTGATCTGTTGTAGGCGTTGGGCAGCGCTCAGGGTTTCCAGCCGGACCTTGCGCTTGGCCAGAAAATGGCGGGTGATCAGCAAAAAATGCGCGTTTTGTAGTTTGAGGATGGGCCGCAGGGTTTCGTGCATAAAAGCTTCGGTGGGCTGGCTGGTCGGTTGGGTAACCACTTCAGGGCGCAGCTGCAAACGGGGATCGGGGTTAGACATCGGTAAGCGCTTTATGAGCGTTTTTACAGCAAAAGCGCTGGTTCTAATTAACAGTATATAAGGAGGTCTGGTTCTGAGTGGCTACATTTTATTAAGCTGTTCCAACAGCCAGGGCCGCTCGGTCAGCGGACTGACGGTTTCGATCTCCGTGCGCAGGGCCATGCGCTTCTCTTTGTCGTAGGGGTTGAGGCGCACCAGCTTTTTGGTGTACTTCAGGGTGTTCTGAAAAACCGCCTTGTGGTAGCCAATCACATCCTTGCGCTTGAGGTAGATGCGCATACTGTCCAGCAGGGCGTCCAGGGCGTTTTCCTCGCCCGACTCGTAGTACATCTTCATGAGCATGGTCTTGGCGTTGAAGTTCAGCAAGATGTGCTTCGAGTCGAACTGGAAGAGCAACTGCATGGCTTCGGCGTATTTCTTTTGTTCAAAAAGCAGCTTGCCCAGGTTGTACTGGTGGTAGTTCTCCCGGTTGCCGGGTTCCAGGTACGGGGCGTAAGTATCGATGAACTCCTTGGTCCAACCAAACTCTTTCAGGCGGATGCCCGCCGAGGCAATATTCATATAGGTCACCGAGGAGAGTACGCCGTTCTGGATGAAAACGCCCGTCTGCAGGCATTCCTTGTAGATGTCGAACAATTCCCGAATGAAGGAAAAGGTGCCTTTGTTGGTCCGTTCAATACAGTAGTTGAGGGCTATGAGGTAAATGTCCTTTAACTCGGAGGTGGAGAAAACGTGGGTATATTCCCTGATCGTGTGGCGGAAGAGAAAATAATCGGCGTCGCGATCCTGGTCTTTTTGCTGGATCAGGTAGCCATAATAGTAAACGGCAATGGCCGGAAACCGGAGTAACTCGGGTTCGCTGTTGATCATCGCCAGCACCTCGTCAATGAACTTGCTCTGGAAATTGGTTTTAAACACCTTATTATGCGAAGCCTCCAGACAGGCGTGCTTGAGCTTGTCGGCCATAAATTTGACGTCGAACGATTCGATGCTTCCCAGCAGGTGTTCGTCTTTGGTTTTGTTGATGCCCAGCAACAGGGTATACGTTTCGGCGGCCAGCGTGAAGGAATGCTCCAGCCCCTGGGCGTCGAGTGCTATTCCACCGAGGCCTTCTTTTTCCAGTTGCCGTTGTTTGGATAAAAAAACATTAACGACTTTCCTGCGGCGCAGCGCCTTCAGGTAAGCCGAGGAGAAAGCAAATTTATCATCTTGTATTTCCTGGTAGGCCAGGTATTGCTCGAGTTGCTTGTAGAGGAAATGCACAATTTGTCGGAATTTGGCATCGTCGTAAGCCGCTTTTGGGAACAGCTTTTTATAAATTCGTTCTTTTTCCAGGAATTTTTCTGTTTCTAAATGGTCAGCGGCCATTAGGTATTGGAACAAATCCACTACGTCCTGACGTTGATTAAAGAAAGGAGAGGCCAGCCATTTGGCGAAATCCCGGCACTCTTTTTTATCCATTGTCTTTAAAACAGCAATAAGAGAAGAATTTTTCATCAAAAAAAAATATTTTTTAATCAACAATGTAAAAGTATTCAAAAAATTGATTTACAGTAGTTTGAATAAAAATAAAGTACTATAAAATTATGTTTTTTATCAACAAATGGCAAAAAATGTCTTTGTTTTCGCTGGTGCAAACGCCCATATTTGTAATGTCAACAGAAGCAACCGACCTAATCCAAGCGCTGATGAAACGAGCAATGGCTCATAGAACAACCAAAATATGGCAAAGCTTGACGCTGGCCTTTATGTTTGTTTGTTCGTTCAGCACCGGGTTAGTCGCACAGGGATGGGAAGTTTCCTTTGGAGGAAACAGCGAGGATTTTGGTTTTTCCATTCTCCAGACCATCGACGAAGGTTTTGTGGCAGCAGGCTATAGTGAGTCGTTTGGCAGCGACGGAGATTTTGACATTTATTTGGTTCGCACGGATGTTGATGGCACCCTGGTTTGGCAGCAAACCTACGACGAAGGTTACATCGAACAGGCCAATGATATCATTCAATTGCCCGACGGCAGTTTTTTGGTCATCGGCAAAGCCAACGACGTAGACGGTACCGCTGCTGGAACACCCAGCCAGGTTTACCTGATGCGCATCAATGCCCGCGGCGGCCTGGTTTGGTCCCGGCGCTACGGCAACAATGGCCTGGCGCAGAGTGGTCGCAAGATCATTCGCACGACGGACGGTGGCTACATGGTAATCGGTTCCACCCAACGCACAGTTGGTACCGACAATGATATCCTGCTCCTGAAACTGGACAGCAATGCCGACGAAGTTTGGCGCGAAGTATACGGAACGCCTTATACGGATGCTGGTCAGGGGATTGTAGAGGTTCCTGGTGGCTATGTTTTTGCCGCTAATGTGAAGGACGGACAATCATCCGACAACGACGTAGCGATCTACCGTATAAACAATACCGGAAGCCTGGCTTCCCTGAATGTTTACGGCGATTTATCCGACAATGAAGACGTTAGTGATTTGATCAAGACCCAGGACGGCAATATTTTGCTGGTCGGTTCTTCGGACAACTTCAACAACGCTTACATTATAAAGAGTGATTTCAACGGAGATACACTCTGGACCCGTGAAATAACAGTGGGTCCCTTTGGCAACGAGTTGAAAGCAGTGATCGAGCTGGAAGATGGTAGCATCGTAGCTACCGGATTAACGGCTCGCAACACCAGCACCCTGAGCATTTTGGTGCTCAAAATGACCGCCGATGGCGATGTCATCTGGCAACGCAGTTTAGGAGAAGAATTTTCCGACAACCGCTTTGGCGAAGGCATTGCGCAGGCAGCAGACGGGGGCTTGGTTATCACCGGCTACAGTAGCCAGTCCGGACAGGTCTTTATCAATGACCTCACCATCGTTAAGGTGGACGGCGAAGGCAACTACTTCACCAACGTGCTGCGCGGCAAGGTTTTCTGGTCACAAAATGGCTGTAATCCTTTCGAAGCAGGCGATCTGCCCCTGGCCAACTGGCTGGTGCAGGTGGAAGGCGAAGGAACTCGGTTCATCGGAACGACGGACGCTAATGGCAACTACCTGATACCGGTAGATATCGGCAGCTACACCGTCACGCTGCTACCTAAAAACGACGCTTGGGGTGTATGTTCTCCCGCTAGTTTTCCGGTAGATTTCACGACCGCTTATGACACGTTGGTTTACAATTTTCCGGTGCGGAGTGCAGCTACCAGCTGTGCCAACCTGAATGTAGAAGCCAGTACGGGTGTACTCACGAGTTGCTCGACCGTTCAGTACCTTTTTGAGTACTGCAACGATGGCTCGGCTACTGCCAGTGACGCATACGTGGAGATTATCCTCGACGATGAATTGACCTTCCTTAGTGCCAGTGTGGACACTGCTCTGGAAACGGCCAACTCCATCATTGTTCGACTCGGTGATCTCGGGCCACTAACCTGCGGCAGTTTTACCATCACGGTGCAAGTTGCCTGCGATGGCATCCAAAACCTGCAGGCAGTAACGGTCGACACACGTATCTATCCGGTGGCCTACTGTGCCGAACCCGACCCCAACTGGGACCGGTCAAGCATCGAAGTGACTGGCCGCTGTGTGGGCAACGAAGTTATCTTCATGGCCAAAAATGCAGGGGATGCACCAAGCGACGGTACCCAAAGCTACGTTATCGTAGAGGATGTACTGCTCTTCATCCAGGATGTGGTTCCACCACTGGGTCCTGGGCAGGAAGTACCGCTGGGCAATCCGATCTCGGCCAACGAAATGGGTTCAACCTACCGCCTGATTGTAGAACAGGTGGCCGGACACCCTGGCAACAACTACCCCACTGTAGCAGTGGAAGGTTGCCACCAAACGGACAACGAAAATTACACCACGGGTAGCGTTACCCAGTTTCCTGAAAACGATCAGGATCCATACATTGACATTGACGTTCAAGAAATTTTAAACACTTCTGGTGCAGCGAATCTTTTAATAGGCCATCCCAAAGGCTATCTGGATTCGATCATTACGGCGAATACGGATATTGAATACACCGTTTTATTCGCTAATACCGGAAGTGATACTTTGAATCGTTTGGTTATCCGGGATACCCTTCCCGCAGCGTTGAACTTCGGTTCGCTCGCAATCGGACCCGCCAGTCATCCCTATGATTTTGAACTGTACAACGGCGGTATACTGAAGATAACTTTTAATGATTTACATCTGGTACCCATAGACGGCGGTACTTCGGAGGCTGATTCCAGAGGTTTTGTGAAGTTCTCATTATCCCAAAAACCAAATCTTCCTCTTGGCACAATCTTCGAAAATAGTGCTGCCGTCTACTTTGATTACATTGCTCCTGAAGTTACCAATACGGTACGTCACGTACTGGATTGCGAAAACTTCCTGACCAACGGTTGCCTCACGGTAGAAGTGCAGCAACCGCCAGTGTCAGCGGGAATCAATATACGGGTTCAACCGAATCCTTTTCACTCCGCCGCCATCTTTACGATCGACGGTTGCGAGTGCCAACAGGTGGAGATGATCGTCAGAGATGCGCTGGGGCGGCAAGTTCGCCGCGAGCAATTCGCTGGACCAACCTTCACTTTTCAACGGAACGAGCTGGTTCCTGCCCTGTATTTCTTCGAGATCTACAACGGCAACCAGATCGTGCAGGCAGGTAAGTTACTGGTCCAGTAGCGGGTCAGTAGGCATAATCCCAAAAGTTTTGAAAGGTTCCCCGCCAAGGCGGGGAACCACCCAAAAAGAAGGTAATGTTGTTAAACATATAGTTCCAGAGAGACTAAAACCCAGTGGGAATACGTTTCTAAAGAACATCCAAAGAATTTTAGGTCGTCTTTTTTTTCATGAGATTATGATTTGTTGTTCGCCGCGTCTTTCAGACGCGGCTTTTTTTTTGCCTGTTTCGGACCTAAAAATGGACAAAATTTACATTCATCTGGATTATTCTGACGATTTAACTGTTGGCCGATCTCTGCCAGTAGTTTGCGGGCCTGTTCACCCCGTTGGCCCGTATCGTGGGTCACGAGCCACTGCAGGGCGGTGCGGGCTTTGGCGACGTGGTGTTCCTGGAGGTGAACCAGGGCCAGGAACCAGTATCCTTCCGACCGCTCGGCGGGCTGAAGCCCACGGGCGAGCAGTTGTTCGAGGACCTGGCGGGCAGTAAAAGACTGGCCCACCTGGATGGCCGACAAGGCGGTGTATAGGATGGCCTGGGTGTTGGAGGAGTCGTGGTGGCATACTTCCTGGAAAAGGAGGAGGCTGTTGGAAAAATCCTGTTGTTGATAGGCCTGGAGGGCTGTGGCAAAGGCCGGATCCGGGGTGGCAGTACCCCGTACAGACAAGTATCCCTGGGATTGTCCACCGCTGAAATATTCGGCAAATAAGCGATTGCTGCGTTGATCCTGGTAATAGCTGTACACGGCCCAACAGGCGATTGCCAGAAGCGCTGCGACGACGATCCGTCCCAGCCAGGGGCGTTGTGGTGCAGCCTGGGCGTGGTGCTGGTGCCAACGTTGCGCTATGTCCTGGAGGTCGGTCTCCAGTTTGGCGGGCGAAAGGTCACTTTCCTCCAAATTATCGAGGGCCGTTCTTGCGGCCGGTGGGTGCGGTAGTTGGTGTTCAAAAGCCTTGCGATCGTTATCGGGTAGTTCATCGCGCAGGTAATGCAGTAGCAGGGTACGCAGTGTTGGGTGCGTGTTTTTGCGGTTGCTCATAGTTTTTTGTCTGTTTGCGAGGCCACCCATTGCTTGAGCTTGCGCCGTGCATTTTGTAGGTGGCTTTTCACCTGGTCCAGCGAAAGCTGCGTTTGTTCGGCGATCTCCCGATAGGACAAGGTATCGTGGATAAACAAGTCCAAACAAAGGCGTTGCTCAGGCGACAACGTTTGCAGCCCTTCCTGGTAGAGGCGGTCTTTTTCTAACTCCTGTTCGTATACAAGACGACGGAAGGCGCCATTTTCCATAAACGTAGCGTCACTTTCTTGGGTTTCCCACCATTTTTTTTGCGCCAGGGCATTGCGGCGGGCACCCCGAAGCAGGGTCAGGCTTTCGTTGCGGGCCAGGGTAAACAACCATCGGTCGAAGCTTTTGATGGCCTGCCGGGCCAGTTGCTCATAGGCTTTGGTAAATACCACCAGGGTCAGGTCTTTGCTGTCTTCCCGGTTAGCGGTCAGGCCCAGGCAGTAACCGTACACCAGGGGGTAGTACCGTTCAAAGAGCACTTCGTAGAACGCATCGTTTCCTTTCTTGCGGAAGGCCGCCACCAGCGCTTCGTCGGTCCATTCGTGCAGTGGCTTACCAGCGTGGAAGCGTAACTTCATAGAGAGCGTTTTTCGATCGGCCGTTTTAGGTTAAGCGTCAGCGGGGAATTGCTGATTACCCGGCGCCCACATGGCCATCGGCTGCTGCTAATGCCGGTAAGTACCGTTCCCGCAAAATACCCAGGTGGTGGTGTTCGTGACCCGTGATCATGTAGATCATAGCCCGGGCGGTGCAGGGTTGGTCTTTGGCCTCGCCCACAAAGTTGAGGGCTGTGTCGTCCAGTCCGCCAAAAAAGAGAAGCGTAGCGCTGCGCAGGGCCCGGTATTCGGCCAACAGGTCGGCACCCTTGCGCAGATCGGCCCGGGAGGCAGGCACGTAGGCGTTGTGGTCGAACCCGGGTAGCGGAGTGGTATCCTGTCGGGCTGCGGTCAGACCCCGAAAAGTGAATACCCGCTCCACATCCATCACGTGTACCAGGGTTTCCTTGATACTCCATTTGCCGGGTGCGTAGCGGTAGTGGAGTTGTTCTTCGGTCAGGGATCCAACCAGTTCCATCAGGTCAGCCATTCCTTGCGTGAGGTGAGCAAGCACCTGTCCGTCGTCTGGCAGGCGTTCAATGTAAACGTGCGCCCAATCGGGGTGTTGACCGGGCAGCGGCTTGGCAATACTTTTCATCGTCATTTATTTTAAGACCTTTCCCGCTCTAATAACCGCAACAGGTATTCGCCGTAGCCGCTTTTGAGGTAGTAATGGCCGAGTTTTTCCAGTTGATTGGCATTGATGAACCCTTGGTGGTAGGCAATTTCTTCGATACAACCGATCTTGAGGCCCTGGCGTTCCTCAATAACTTCAATAAATTGTCCGGCCTGAATCAGGGATTTGTGGGTTCCGGTATCCAGCCAGGCAACGCCGCGTCCGAGGACATTGACTTGTAGTTGGCCGTGTTCCAGGTAGTATTTGTTCACGTCGGTAATTTCGTACTCCCCCCGGGGGCTGGGTTGTAGGTTTTTAGCGATTTCTACGACCTGGTTGTCGTAGAAATACAAGCCGGGCACCGCGTAATTGCTCTTGGGGTTAGCCGGTTTTTCTTCGATGGAAAGCGCTTTAAAATCACCGTCAAATTCCACTACGCCATATCGTTCCGGATCGGCTACCCAGTAGGCAAAAACAATACCACCCGTCGGGTTGGCACAGTTTTGTAGTTGCTCGTCGAGGCCGACACCGTAGAAAATATTATCTCCCAGCACGAGGGCGACCGGATCATTGCCAATGAAAGTTTCCCCTAGCACAAAAGCCTGCGCCAGGCCGTTGGGTTCGTATTGCGGTTGGTAGCTGAAGTTGCACCCGATCTGGGAGCCATCACCCAGCAGCTTTTCGAAGTTGGGCAGGTCCTGGGGCGTAGAAATGATCAAAATATCCCGAATCCCTGCCGACATGAGCGTCGATAAAGGATAGTAGATCATCGGTTTGTCGTAGACGGGCATCAACTGTTTGCTGACGGCCATGGTCAGGGGGTACAAACGGGTACCCAGGCCACCGGCCAGAATAATTCCTTTCATAATTGGTTAGCTGTTTTTGAGCAGACGGTTGACTTCCTGCGTGACCAAATTGGCGTATTGTTCCATTTTTTTTAATAACGCATCAGTATCCGTACTGCTTTTGCCTTGTTGCTTGGCTATTTTCCAGAGACTTTCGTTCGCCGCCACCAAGGCTGCGTGGCCGGAAAAGCTTAGCGTTGATTTGAAATGGTGGCAAAAGCGCTCCAATCCTGCCCAATCTTTGGCTTGCAACAAAAGACGCGCCCGGGGAAGGTCATCCCGGAGCTCTGAGCGCAGGCCTTCGAGGAGTGTTTTTATGGTTTTTGGATCACCGGCAGCCATCGTCTCGAGGTAGCGAAAATCGAGCTTGCTTTTTAGTGTCATGGTAAGTTATTGTGTTTTTAAGTAGTGGGTTATTTTGTCATAAAGTTCCTGGGGGTCAAAAGGCTTCAGGATGTAATCGTTCAGCCCCGCCTGCTGGTAGCGTTCGTCTTCCGCTATTTGGGCCTGGGCGGTCATGGCCAGCACGGGCGTGTGCGCGTGGCGATCAGCCAGGAACTGGCGCACGTATTGGGTGGTCATGAAGCCGTCCATTCCCGGCAGCTGGATATCCATAAAGACGAGGTCAAAATTTTCTACCTCCAGCCGGGCAATCGCTTGTTCGCCATCGTTGACAAGGATAATCTCCAAACCCGGCCATTGCTTTTCGAGGGTTTTTTGGAGTACCACCTGATTCATTAAGTGGTCTTCAACGATCAGGATTCGGCCCAGGTTGATGTTGTCATTGGTGGGTATTGCGGGCGTTTTGCGATTGGGCTCCTGCTCCGTTCCCGCTGCGTTGGAAAAAGGAAGGGTGAAAGCAAACACCGAACCTACCCCCGGGGTAGAATACAGTTGAATATGACCACCCAGCTGTTCGACCAACTGTTTGGTAATGGACAGTCCCAGGCCGGTGCCTTCGGTTTTTTTTCCCGGCGTAAGGATGCGGCTAAAAGGCTGGAAAACTTCCTCTTGTTTGTCTTCAGAAATACCAGGGCCGGTATCGTGAACCGCAAAACTGATCTGTGGCTGTTTGGGGTCGGTACTTGCTTGTTCCTGAACGATGAGGTGAACCGTGCCGGATTCCGTAAATTTTACGGCATTTCCTACGATATTGTAGAGCACCTGGCTGAGGCGCTGTTTGTCTCCAATCAGCCGCTGGGGAATATCATCCGCCAGTTCGTAGGAGAGGCTAATGCCTTTGGCCGTCGCCCGTGGTTTAAGGACTTCGGTAATCCGGCGTACCGTTAGCGAGAGGTCAAAGGGTGCTGGGTCGAGTTCTAATTCGCCATTTTGCAGGCTGGAGGTCAACAAGATATCGTTGATGATTCCCAGCAGCAGCTGGGACGCTTCCCGGACAGCATCTACGTATTTTTTTTGTTCCTCATTAAGGGATGTACGGGTCAGCAGGTTGCTCATCCCCACGATCGCATTCATGGGCGTGCGGAGTTCGTGCGAAACATTGGCGATTACCTGTTCCCGCACGCGTGCCGTTTTTTCGGCTAATTCCTGTGCCCGCTGTAGTTCTTCGGCTCTTTTTTGCAGGGTGATATCCTGTAGGGTGCCCACAAAGAAAAAATCCCCATCTGGTGTTTTTAACCGCCGGCTGTTGAGCTGCGCGTAGCAAGTCCTGCCATCGGATTCCCACTGCAAACTGCGACTTAGGGATTCCACTTCGGCGGGTAAGTCTTCTTGCGCCAGGAGGATGTGGAAGGGACACGCCGACGACTGAATATCGGTATACGAATAGATGGGGCGTTGCGGATCGAGGCCCAGGATGAGATAAACTTCTTTGCTGGCAATGAAATAGTCCTGGGCGGGTCGGAATTCCCAATTTCCAATACGTGCAATTTGTTGGGCTTCTTCCAGGCGGGTAAGGATTTGCTTGCGTTCCATAGAAAAACGCAGCGCACGTGCCAGCTGTTTGGGTTCAAATTCGCCCTTTACGAGGTAGTCCTGCGCGCCTAATCCTACGGCCCGGGCGCCTTGTTCGCGGTCGCTGGAACCGGTCAGGACGATCACATTGATGTTGGGGAAGGCTGACAAGAGACTCAGCAGGGTGTCCAGGCCAGCGCTATCGGGCAGCGAGAGATCCAGGAGGACGGCATCAAAATCCTGGCCACCAGCCAATTGTTGGAGTCCTTGTTGAAGACTGGAAGCTACGGCTACCTGGCACTCCCGTTCGGGATTGGCCGACAGGAGAATTTTTATCAACTCGGCATAACTGTGATCATCCTCAATCAGCAATACCCGTACCGCTAACCTGGGTGCTACCCGTGTTGGTCGGAAAGGCTTGGTGGGATAATCCTGGTTCATGCGCGTTAAATAGGCTTGCGATTAAGTAATTGGTCCGGCATAATCTTCCATTTTCGACGCAAATGATTAACTCAAAACAAATTATCATCGGCTTGTTCGGGCGGTGCAAACTTGCGGGGGATAAAAACAAATTGCGCCTTTTCATCGTGCCACACCAGGTAGCACAAATCAGCAGGATGGGTTTTGTACAACGAGCGGAAGCGATCTACCTGCTCCATGGCCACGACTTTTTTCGCCACCAGTTCCTCCAGAATAGTCACGTTAATCGACCATTTGCCAGAATGGGCATCTGCCGCGACGACGGGCAGTCCCAGCCCACTTTCTTCTTCCTGTTGATAAACCACAAAAACCGGATAGTTGGAAATATCCTGATCGGCGATATGGTCGGCCGCCTGTGCCAGCATGACCTGGTATGCTTCCAGGTCCTGTTTAAATTCATTCCAAGCTTTCTCCGTTAACATACGTGGGTTGTCAGTTGCGAGTTTCGCAAGATACATACTATTTTGAATTATCGCTTGATCAGCAAGGCAACGTTCTCCACGTGAGAGGTGTGGGGGAAGAGGTCGACGGGCCGCATTTTGGCTACGCGGTAGGTTGCGTCCAGTAGTTGCAGGTCGCGGGCCTGGGTAGCCGGATTGCAACTGATGTAGACCAGTTTGGGGGCCGCCAATTGAATGAGCATATCCACCACCTTGGGGTGCATCCCTGCCCGCGGCGGATCGGTGATGAGCACATCGGGTTTGCCGTGCTCCCGGGCGAAGTCATCGGTGAGGATATCTTTCACATCGCCGGCGTAGAACCGGGCATTGGTTACGTTGTTCAGCGCGGCATTCGCCTGGGCATCATCGATAGCAGCGGCAATTTCTTCAATTCCCACCACCTGGCGGCACTGGCGGGCGAGATAAAGGGCAATACTGCCAATACCGGTGTAGAGGTCATACACGTTTTCGGTGCCCGTGAGGCCAGCAAAATCTACCGCTACATCAAATAGCCGAATGGCCTGCTGGGTGTTGGTCTGAAAGAACGACTTCGGACCGATCTGGTAACGAATGTGGCCCAGCGCTTCTTCGATGTAGGGCGTACCGTGGTGGTGAATCATCTCCAGGTCCATGAGGTATTCGTTTACCTTCCCGTTGATACAGTAAAAGAGGCTGGTAATACCGGGGAACCGTTCCAGCACGGCGGCCAGGAAGGGTTCAATGACTTTGGGTTGGTTGGCGTAGAAGGCGATCAGGACCATGGTTTGGTCGAGGCTACTGGTCCGCACCATCATTTGGCGGAGCAGGCCGGTATTTTCGCGCATATCAAAAAACGGGACGCCCATGGCAATGGCCAGTTCGCGCAGCCCATTGCGCAATTCGTTGGACAGCCCACCCTGCAGGTGGCAATGATCGATCTGGATCAGTTTGTCGTAGGCGCCGGGGCGGTGAAACCCGATGACGTTGTCCATTTGGGAGATGCTATCGTCTTTGACCTCTTCTTCGGTGAGCCAGCGCCGGTTGGCGCAGCCAAATTCCAGCTTATTGCGGTAGTAAGTGGTCTCGGGGGCGCCCAAAATGGGTTGCATTTCGGCGACGTCGACTTTGCCGATACGGCGAATGGCTTCGTGCACCCCCTGCTCTTTGTGGCGGAGCTGGGCAGCGTAGCTGACGTGTTGCCATTTGCAACCACCGCACACCCCAAAATGCTGGCAGAACGGCTCTACCCGATCGGGGGAAAGTTCATGAAAATGGATCGCCTGGCCCCAGAGTACGCCTTTTCGTTTTTTGAAAACGCGCACATCGGCTACGTCACCCGGTGCTACGCCTTCTACAAAGACGACCCGCCCTTCGGCATCCCGCCCTACACAAAGGCCTTTGTCGGCTATGCTGGTGAAGCGAACCAGGGGTAATTCTTCGGGGTAGCGTTTGCGTCGTGCCATATTTTTTTATTTGCGAAGGGCAAAAGTAGTCCAATAAACCGGCAAAATAGCCGGGCCGGGCCTTCTTTTGCTTTTATTACCGGCCGCTGATCAGGTCTGCTGCTTTTTCTGCGATCATGATAATGGGAGCATTGGTATTGCCAGAGACGATGGTGGGCATCACGGAACCATCGACAACCCGCAAGCCACCAATTCCGTGTACGCGCAACTGGTCATCGACTACGGCCATTTCGTCGTGGCCCATCTTGCAGGTACCTACGGGGTGGTAGATGGTTTCCACGCTCCGGCGGATGTGCTCGGCCCAGGCCGCGTCGGAGGAGCTGTCGAGCGGCGCAACAATCTCTTTACGCCAGGGATCGAAGGCGGGGTGTTCCAGCACTTCCAGGGCTTTGCGCCCGGCTTTGATCAGGTGCAGGAGGTCGGCTTCGGCGCTGAGGAAGTTGGGTTGGATCAGCGGCGCCTCGGCGGGGTTGTTGCTCCGGAGGGCGACCTGCCCGCGGCTGGCGGGTCGGAGTAACGACGGCAGAATGGTGAAGCCGTCGATATCAGTCGGGTAGGTGTGCAGGTCGTACATGTCGTAATCGTAGCCTTTGCCAATGTGCAGGGGGGCGAAATGAAATTCGGTATCCACCCGTGCGCCCATTTCGTCGACGTTGAAGAACGCACCGGCTTCCAGGGGCCCAATTGTGAAGGCACCCTTCTTCTGGAACAGCCACTGCAAGGTGGTGAGCAGTTGGGGCCAGGGTTTGATGAGGTGGTTCAAACCCGCCCGCACCGGCGAGGTGGCACTGACGGCGTAGAAGAGGTGGTCCTGGAGGTTTTGCCCTACACCGGGTAGTTCTTTTTTGGTGGCGATGCCGTGCGGAGCCAGCGCGCTGCGTTCCCCGATTCCGGAGAGCTGCAGCAGTTGGGGCGAACCAAACGCGCCGGCACACAGGAGGACCTCCCGTTGGGCCCGCAGCTCGGTGGTTTGGTCCCGGTGCCGGACACTGACCCCTACGGCCTGGTCTTTGTCCAGTATGATGTTTTGCACGGCCGCTCCGGTCATCACCCGCAGGTTGGGCCGGCCCAGGGCGGGCGTCAGGTAAGCGGCCGCGGTGCTGTGCCTTTTGCCGTTTTTGATGGTAAACTGGAAGCGGCTGGCCCCGGTTTGGTTGGCACCGTTATAGTCGGTGGTACGGGGAATACCTGCCCCGGCACAGGCTTCCAGGAAAGCGCCCGAATAGGGGGTCTGGTACGGCGCACTGCTCACGTGCAGCGGCCCGCCGTTGCCGCGGTAGGCGGGGTCAAGACCGGTAATGGAAGAACTGTCTTCTGCGTGTTTGAAATAAGGCAGGACATCCTGGTACGACCAACCGGTATTCCCCAGCGCGGCCCAGTCGTCGTAATCGGCGCGGTTGCCGCGTACGTAAGCCATGGCATTGGTGCTGCTGCTGCCACCCAGGGCTTTGCCGCGCGGCATATACAGGCGGCGCTGGTGGAGTTCACTTTGGGGTTCCGACCAGTAGGCCCAGTCGACTTTGGTGCGAAACAGCTTGGCGTAGGCGCCCGGGATATGGATGTACGGATGCCGGTCGGGGCCGCCCGCTTCCAGAACCAGAACCTGGATCGCCGGATCTTCGGTCAGCCGATTGGCGAGGGCACAGCCCGCGGAGCCGGCGCCAATGATGATGTAGTGAGGGTGCTGCAAGGGAATAAATTTTACGGATCAGGATAGTAAATGCAATATAGTATGGTAGGTGGTTAAAAAATAAAAATTTCCTTCTTAAAGCAGGATAAATAACCTTTTTTGCTTTATTTGCTTGAGGAGTAGCGATCATTAAAATTCAGCGACATGCAAGAGATACTGTGGGGGGTAGATTTAGGGGGAACAAAAATTGAAGCCGTCGCTATTCAACCCGACGGAAAGGTACTGAGCCGCCAGCGGTTGCCAACAGAACAGGAGCACGGATACGAACACATCGTTCAGCAAATCCGAGCGGTCTTGCACCTGGTGAGTAAGGACATTGGCACCACGCCAACCTGCCTGGGAATTGGCACGCCAGGGGCGATTGATCCCCCTACCGGGCTCCTTAAAAACAGCAACACGACGGTCCTCAATGGGCGGCCTTTCCGAGAAGATTTACAAACCGCGCTGGGCATCCCCGTACAGATGGCCAACGACGCCAATTGTTTTGCCATGGCCGAAGCAGTGCTGGGGGCGGGTAAGCGTTACGCCACGGCCGATCACCTCATTTTCGGCATTATTATGGGCACGGGCGTGGGGGGCGGAATCGTCATCAACGGCCAGGTATGGGCTGGCGCCCAGGGTATTGGCGGCGAATGGGGTCACAGTTTTCTGGATGCCTCGGGCGGCACCTGCTACTGTGGGCAGGTAGGATGTGTGGAGACGCTGATCTCTGGCCCGGGGCTCGAACGGTATTACGCCCAGGTGAGTGGCGAAAAACGCCACCTGGCCAGCATTCTGGCCGCCTACGAACAAGGAAGTAGCGATGTACACGTGCAGGCAACGGTAGAACGGCTGCTGCATTTTTTTGGTAGGGGACTGGCCAACCTGATCGACACCCTGGACCCAACGGCTATCGTGATCGGCGGCGGCTTGTCGAAGATCGATCTGCTCTACACCGAAGGTGTGGATCGCATCAGCCAGTATGTTTTCAATACCCGCCTGGATACGCCCATCTTGCGGCCGCTGTTGGGCGATAGCGCCGGCGTTTTTGGCGCAGCAATGCTTACCAAAATTTAAAATTAAATTTTAGAGAAGAAAGCAAAAAGGAGTCATTAAGTCGATAAAATGGAGATTTCGGTAGAAAATTTCGGTGTTGAGTGCTGGAATTACTTAAAATTACATTAATAATTCGTTAAATCAGTTGTTTGATGCAACTCTATTGAACGTTTGAACGTCTATAACACAAACAGCATAAAAAATTCCCTTGCGTTTCACACAAGGGAATCCCTTTATAAAATTTTATTGAGCGTTTTATCATACTAGTCCATTTCGGTCGTCACTTGGTGGCGACCTTTTTTTTGCTCAATATCTAAATCAAAGTTAGAAACTTTACTATTAATTAACCTTTTTTGTCAAAAAATAATTGGGGCTGGGTGAAATTGAGCGGTATTAATCACTTTGTCCAGCCAGGAAAGCGAAATATCAACCTTCTCTGACAATTTTTGTGGTCAAGCTAAAGCGAAAATAGTAAGTGACTGACAGGGAGCGTTATTTTTGTTTTTGCTTGACTTTAATCACAAAAATTGCCAGAGAATCAATATAAACAATGAACAAGAAGATATTCGGGCTGCTACTGGTTCTGCAATTGGGGTGGAGTTGTGCCTGGTCTCAACAGCTCACCGGTATTGCTACGCAGTGGAGTGACAGCTTTGCGGAGTGGATTATCTTCACGGATGTGGAGGAAGAGCGCGGCGAGTTGCGCCTGCGTTGGAACAGCCAGGGCGACTGGACGCAGTGGGAATACCGCATTGGCGAATGGACGGGGCTGATCAAAGCCAAATGGCCCAACCGCGTGGACGAATGGGAAGTGCGGGGCGAAAATGTCATTGTCGATGCCCGGGCCATTTGGCGGGACGATCCGCGCGAGTGGCGGGTGTCCAGCCCGGCGGGCTACCAGTACAAATGGCGGAGCCGGTACGGTAATATTTCGGAAGAATGGTTGATGGATACGGACAATTACGGCCATTTTGAGATGTACACGGCCTACGAAGGCGACCCCCGGGAATGGGTTATTATCGACGAATTGGCGGCCAGCCTGCCCGAACGGATGATGTTGGTTTTTCTCACCCTGATCAACAGTACGCCGAAACAATAGGAAACCGTGTCTTTCCTTAGAATACCACCAAATAATCGTAATGCACCAGTGCCTTTTGCCCCTTTTTGCCCAGGCAATCCTGGGCTTCGCCGGCGCCGTACTGGGCTATCCCCAGGCCAATAGCTTCCTTGTTGGGGCCGATGATGCGGAGGAGGTCGCCTTTTTGAAAATCCCCCTCCAGGTGGGTGACGCCGATCGGCAGCAAGCTATTTACACTTTGGCTGTTGAGGAGGGCTTCCTTCGCGGCAGCGTTCACAAAGACCTTTCCTTTGGCATCGGGCTGGTGCGCCAGCCATTTTTTTACGTTCGACACCCCGTTTCGGGCTTTGACCCGGGTTCGGGGGCCTTCTCCGGCCAGCACCTGTAGCAGGATGTCCGGCCGCTGGCCATTTGCTAAAATGACGTCGGCGCCCAGGCGGGCCGTTTGTTGGGCCATGCGCAGTTTGGTATCCATCCCTCCCCTGCCAAAACTGGATTTTACGGGCGCAATGTGCGCTAATACCGACTCGTCTTCGGCGTCTACTTCGGCGATGAGCCGAGCGTTAGGATCGTTTGGTGAACCTGCAAACAAGCCATCTACACTACTGAGGATGACCAGGGCGTCGGCATTGAGCATGGCCGTGACCAGGCTTGCCAGTTCGTCGTTATCCGTAAACATCAGTTCCGTGATGGCCACGGCGTCGTTTTCGTTGAGCACGGGCACAATCCGTTCGTGGAGCATGGCTTCGAGGCAGTTGCGCATGTTGAGGTAGTGCTGGCGGTCGCGAAAATCTTCCTTGGTCGCGAGGATTTGGCCACAGAGCAATTGGTGGCCCGCGAACAGCTGGCGGTACAATTCCATGAGCCGCACCTGCCCGATCGCCGAGAGCATCTGCCGGCGTACGACGCCCTCCAGTTGGTCGGCAGCGGGCAACAACTCCCGGCCAGCGCCTACTGCGCCGGAAGACACGAGGACGAGTTGCGTGCCTTGCTTTTTGAGGGTGGCCAACTGGTCTACAAGGTGGCTGATATTGGTAATATCCAGGCTACCATCGGCACGGGTGAGTACGTTGGTGCCAATTTTTACGACAATTTTGGCGTATGGCTGCTGCATGCGAGGTTTTTTTGCGCCTGTTGGGTGCAAAAATGCGGTTTCGTGGGTTGCTAAACAAGGGAAACGGATTTTTCCGTCCATCACGGGAGTATCCTGGAAATCTGGTTGCACAAGTGCTGGACAATGCGTACGCTTGAAAGTTTTCTACCGTTATATTAAGCGCTTGACAAATTATAAAAAATACCTTAACTTGATTCCTATTAACAAATAATGGATGAAGTCATTGCAGCAGGGGAAGAGTAAGAAATACCCTGATAAGCATTATGAGACCCGAAAAGCAGCTTTTAGAGAAGCAAAGCGGGATAACGGTATTCCTGTTTCCCAACAGCCTATTGATGTAATAAGACCTAATGATAAAGATAAGTGGGATGAGTATGGACTCGATAGGAGTAAAAATAGAGCGTTATATCGTTTTGTCGTATTTTTATTAGGTTTGTTTGGTTTTTCAGAAGAAAGAGAAATTCATATCCGAGAGGATAGTGATTATTCATATGGCGCAGTCGACGGGAGAGGAGATCAGCGTGAGCATTTTAACTCTGGAGAAGTTCAAGAAGACAATACAAGATTACGCCGACACCATTATTTTAATAGAAGACGGAGAAAATGATTAAGTTTTTCCACATAGACAATATTCTTGATAGCAACATCATCTCCTTTTCGGAGAGTAAAAAAGAATTATCAATAAAAGAAATTGATAGCTTAAAACGTGTTAAACTTTTTGAGTTTCAACTTCCCTACAGTTCTTACGCAAATGAAAATAAGGATTTCCTTGCAACTATTCTTATTAATCTATTAGCGGATTATCGCATCCATTTTTACCTGATAGAGAAAACAGCAAAGCAAAAAGCAAGGAGTAGGAGCTTGAAAAAATTACTTTACCCTTATAAGAAGCATCTACTTTCTTCAAACATATACGAAGAAGAAGTATTACTTGAGGGAGATAAAACTTTGATTTATAGTATTGTTGAATTATCAGTTGATAACCTTCAATTTGTTGTTGAAAACTTGGTTGACAGCAGGCTGTCCTTCATTAGAGTTGATAAAAATGAATTTGAAAAAACAAATTTGAGTATATCGGAGCTAATTCAGAAAACTCCGCTGAAAAAAGGCGATTTATTTGATCTAAATAAACTGAGATTATTAGACTTTGTCATCAGTGATTATAGTTCGGTGATCAATATGCATATGGATGGTTCAGATAAATATTATCTGAGGTTCTTTTTTCAGAATCAAGGCCATGCTGACTATATCAAAGACTTATCAGATCTCTTTAGGATAAGAGAAATGAATGTATAGCGCGGCATAAAGGGGCAGCTTACGGGTAAACTTTCCAAACGATACGGTGTATTGCGATTGGTGCCAATAAAAATTGGGACGAAATTGTGACCTGACGCTGATCTTGATGTCAAAACCAATAACCAGCCGTGGATGGGTACACGATGGTTTTTCTTATCAAAACAAAAAATTATGTTGAAGGAATTCAAAGCATTCATTATGACGGGTAACGTCATTGAATTTGCCGTTGCCGTTATTTTGGCCAGCGCCATTGGCCTGGTCATCAATGGCTTTGTGAACGACATCGTTATGCCAATTGTCGGGCAATTTAGCGGGGGAATGGATTTTTCCAATCTGGCTATAGAGTTGTCACCCGCTCAGGGAGTGGTTGGTGAAGCAGGCTACGTGCCCGCCAATGCCATCCGCTACGGTGCCTGGATCAACAGCATCGTCAACCTGATCACGGTTGGTTTGGTGTTGTTCATGATGATTAAAGCGTACAACAAAGTGAAGAAGGCCGAGCCCGAAGCGCCTGCCGCACCCGCTGGCCCCACGCAGGAAGAACTGCTGGCCCAAATCCGGGATTTACTGAAAAAGTAAGCGGATCGTTCTTTTCGTAGCTTGACCGCATAAAGGCCTGAATTTTTTTGCGGGCTCCTAACGATTGCGATAGCGTTAAAAAAAGTCTCCTGGCTGCCCCGGCAACCAGGAGGCTTTTTTTTTGGCACGGTTTTTTCTTTACCCTTGCTGTAGCCTGGCCCGCAAGCCCGGCCCGCAAGTCAATCAGCTTACCGCTCTGTTTTCGCAAGCACCCACCCGGGCAGACCACCCGGGCAGGAGTGGAAAGACCATGCCCCGTAAGCTGGTATTTAACCCATCAATATCGTTTGAAGATGAAACACTACTTTAACTATTCAGCAATTCTCCTGCGCTTCTTCATTCGGCCGCTGCTCTTGCTCGGCCTAGGTTGGTTGCCTTTCGGGGCGATGGCACAGGATTGTGACCTGGCGTGCAACGGCACCCAGGATTTTCCCGTACAGGTGGTGCTGAACCAGTCGTGCCAGATCGCCATCTCTACCAACGTACTGGTGCAAGATTTGGTGTCCTGCCCGGGGGTTAAGCGCCTGACGGTGCGGGATTCCCTCAACAACCTGATTGCCGACAACTTCGACCTGGTCCAGTTTTCCGGCAGCAGCTACGTGGGTAGCCGCCTGAGTGTGACCATCACCGACCAGGCGACCGGCACCATTTGCGTGAGCATCATCCGGGTGGTCGACAATTTGCCACCCACCATTGGCGCCTGCCCGGAATTGACGGTCAGTTGCCTGGACAACACCTCGCCCGAGGTACTGGGTGCTCCCTCCTTGGCCGACAACTGCGACACCGACCTGAGCCTGACCTCGGTGGAGAGTTTTGAAATCCGCGATTGCCTCAGCGATACGGCGGGCGTTATCCTCCGCGTCTGGACGGCGCGCGACGACCGCGGCCTGACAGCCACCTGCACCCAGCAAATTAATATTTTGCGGTCCTCGTTTATGGACGTCGCTTTCCCCGACGATATTACCCTGCCTTGTAATGATCCCGGTGCCGACCCGCTGCGCACGGGCATTCCCCAATTGAATGGCACCACGCTGATGCACGGTGACT
This sequence comes from Bacteroidota bacterium, assembly GCA_003045895.1. GTDB lineage: Bacteria > Bacteroidota > Bacteroidia > Chitinophagales > Saprospiraceae > Lewinella. Next base: position 11,146 of record PZPC01000023.1, on the reverse strand, counting down.
TTTGTGGCCTCACCGTTAGCTATATAGATGATACGACCTTTCTGTGCAATGCGTACATGTACCGCATTGACCGTACCTGGACGGTTTCTGAAAACTGTACCGACTTCTTCGGCGAAGACACCCAATTGATTCTCGTGAGCGACAACCAGGGCCCCACCCTGAACTGCCCAACGCCAGAACAGCTGGTTTTCAACAGCGACCCAGGTGCCTGTTCGGCTACCATTGCACTACCCGCCATCACGGCTACCGATAACTGCAGCAGCGCCATTACCTTTGCGGTCAGCAGCTCTTACGGCGCCACCAACTTCAACGCGGTAGCCGGCGTAGCGCCGGGCATGCATACCGTTCAGTACGTGGCTACCGACGAATGTGGCACGAGCAATTCCTGCACCGTACAACTGACGGTAGTGGATCACCTGGCACCCATTGCGGCCTGCGACGACCAACTGCTGGTCTCTATCGCTTCGGGCGGCTACGCCATTATGGGTGCGGCGGCTTTCAACGAAGGCAGCTCCGACAACTGCAACGCCGTCTTTCTGAAGGCCCGCCGCAACGACTCTGCCGCCTGTGACCTGGCCAACGGTGACGACAGCCCCCAGCAAGCGGGCTACCAGGAATGGTTTGACGACCGGGTTTTCTTCTGTTGCGCCGATGTACCCAACGGACCAGTTACCGTCACGCTGCGCGTGTACGAAGTGAACCCCGGAACCGGCCCCGTGGATCCGGCCCGTGAAACGGGCAGTGGCAACCTGGTGGGTCATTACACCGATTGCCAGTCGATCGTAACCCTTCAGGATGGTGCCCGCCCGGCCTTCACCAGGTGTCCTGCTCCCCGCACCATTCAGTGTACGGATGACCAGGAAAACCTGTCCCTTTACGGCAGCCCCATTGCGACGGACAACTGCGGCTTTACCATCGACAGCACCTTTACCTCGAGCTTTAACGACTGCCACCAGGGTACCATCACCCGTACCTGGACGGCTACCGACCTGTACGGACAAACCGCATCCTGTAGCCAGACCATTACAGTAGTTAACAACCAGGTGTTGCAAGAATCGGACATCATTTGGCCAGACAATATCACTTTTTACGAATGTGGCCACGGTACGGATTTCGCCGACTTGCCCCTGGCCAACCGGGCGCCCGTGATCAATAACCCCACTTGCGGTACGTTGGGTATCAACCATACCGATGCGACTTTCAATACGGTAGCTGGTGCCTGCTTCAAGGTCATCCGCACCTGGACGGTCATCGATTGGTGCCATTACAATACCGAAAATCCGGATGGCCCCGGCCGCTACGTGCACAGCCAGATCATCAAGGTACTGGACAATACCCCGCCGACCATCACCTGCCCGGCTCCGGTAACGGTCAACGTAGGGCCGGATTGTGCGCACGGGGCTGCTACCCTGGGGTTACCCACTTCTGATGATTGCTCCAACCACATCACCTTTACCAACGACTCCCCCTACGCTACCAGTGGTGGCGCCAACGCCAACGGCAGCTACCCCGTGGGCACGACTACGGTACGTTTCCTGGCCAACGATGGCTGTAGCAACAACGCCGCCTGTACGACTACCGTCACGGTAGCAGATACCAAAGCGCCCAATATTGCCTGTATTCTGGGCCTTACGGCAACGTTGATGAACAACGGCGCCGGGGTGTCGATGAGCCTGGATGCGGGTGCCCTGGTAGCTTCGTCCAGTGACAACTGTACGCCAACCCCCTTGATCAAATACACCATCAACCGGCCCGGCGACGGCACGGTGGGCGTGCCGACGGCTACGCAGGTGACCTTTGACTGTTACGATGCCGGCACAGCCGCCGAGGTGTACGTTTGGGCAACGGATGAACAGAACAACAGTGCGTCTTGCCACACCGTCGTCAGTGTACAGAACCACAACGGCAACTGCACGGGCCAAACGGGTGAGGGCATGATCGCTGGTGGGGTGCTCACGGAGAGCGGACAAGAAGTAGAAAACGTCATGATCATGGTGTCGGGCGAAGCGCCCAATCCCAATATGCGGTACACCGATGTGGATGGCAGCTTCCAATTCGAAGCACTGAGCCTGGGCACGGACTACAGCGTGAGCGCAACGAACAACGAAGAACTGCTCAACGGGGTTAGCACCTTCGACCTCATCCTGATGGGTAAGCACGTGTTGGGTACCCGCCTGTTGGACTCGCCCTACAAAATCATCGCTGCCGACATCGATCGGTCGGGACATATTTCCACCCTCGACATTATCAAGTTGCGCAAGCTGATTCTGCACATCGACGAGCAGCTGCCCAACGGCAATACCTCCTGGCGGTTTGTGGATGCGTCCTACGTATTTCCCGACCCCCAGCAACCTTTCCTGGGCTATTTTCCGGAAATCTACAACGTCAACAACCTGGCGGGATCAGAGATGCACGCCGATTTTGTGGGCATCAAAGTGGGTGATGTCAACGGGACGGCGATTCCCAACTCCTTGCACAATACCGGCAATGACCGGGCCAGCGACTATCCGCTGGACATCACCGTGGCCAACGCTACGGTAGCCGCCGGCGACCTGGTAGACGTCACGTTCAGCGCCGAGTACATGAACGAATGGATGGGCTACCAGTTTACGCTGGAGTTCGATCCGTCGGCCCTGGAATTTAAGGAGATTATCCCTGGGAATCTGCCCAACCTGTACACCGAAGAAAACTTCCACCTGCACGACCTCGAACGGGGGCTCATTACCACCGTCTGGAATGAATACGGCGAGAGTGCCAGTAGCAAACCGGCTACGTTGTTCACCTTGCGGTGTACGGCCCGCCAGGCGGGAGATATCAAAAACTGGATCTACCTGAGCTCCCGCGTCACCCGCGCCGAAGCGTATACCGCCGACGGAACGCCGGAATCGGTAAGGTTGGTTTTTGCGCAACAAAATACCGAGGTGACCACCTCCTTTGAGCTGTTCCAAAACCGGCCAAACCCCTGGACCAACTCTACGATTATTCCCTTCCAGTTGGATGAGGATAACGATGCCCGTCTCAGTGTGTATGACATGGCCGGGAAGCTGGTTTACCAGATCGGAAATACCTTCAGTGCCGGCTACCACGAGATCAGTATCAGCCGGGATGACCTGCCCGCCATCGGCTTGTTCTACTACACGCTCGAAGCCGGCGGCCAGCGGTCGACCCGTAAGATGGTCCTGGCGGATTAAGTGCTGCCAACGCAGTAGCTTGTAAAAATCTATCTTTTCTGCCCCTTTAATGGCGAGTCAGGTTGTATCTTACAACCTGGCTCGTTGTTTTTAGCCTTGTCCGGCTAGCATTATTTCACACCTAAATTCAATTACCCGTGGCAGTACACAATGAACTCGGTGAGCTCGGCGAACGCCTCGCGGCCAACTTCCTGCAGGCGGCGGGCTACACCATTGTGGAGCGGAACTGGCGGGTGAACCGGGCCGAGATCGACATCATTGCCCGCACCGGCGAAACGCTGGTTTTTGTGGAGGTCAAGACGCGCAGCAGCAAGCACTTTGGCCCGCCGGAACTATTTGTCACCAAGCGCAAGATGCGGCTGCTGGCGGGCGCGGCAGCGGCGTACATGCAGGCCGTAGGCCACGAGTGGGCCCTGCGCTTCGACGTGGTGACGGTGGTCATGGGGCAGGGGCGGGCACCCGAGGTGGTGCATTTTGAGGATGCCTTTTTTCCGGGGCTGCCTTAGGGTTTAATTCACTTCCTATTCTTTTCCACCAATCAATAAATTGGCTACGGAAATAATAACAGATAACAAGATGGCCGAAAAAAGGCCATCTACATTAAAACTATCAAGCATGGCGTCTACCAATAAGATCATGGCGCCATTGATGACAAAAAGGAAAAGCCCGAGGGTCAGGACAGTGACCGGAAAGGTGAGTAGGGTAAGCAACGGCCGAACCAGTGTGTTGACGATGGCCAATAACAATGCGGCGACTACCGCATGCCAATAGCCTACAGTGGAAATGCCGGAAAATACTGCGGCGGCGGCATAAATAATTAATCCGTTGATCAATAAGGAGATAAGAAATTTCATGGCATTTTTGGTTTTTGTATCTGGAATTTAAAAAGTTAATTTGGAAAGCATGTTTTTTTTAAACTTCTCCCTTTGCCGAAAAGTTCGTAAGGTCTTCGTCACTTCTAATTATCGTCAACGGGGTTTGTGGCACTGTCCATCCCCGCTGCTTTTAATCCTTGGTGGTACGCCAAAAAAAGCGGCCATTTTTTTGGCGTCATCAAAACGATTAAAGTCTTCGATGAAGCACAGCAAAACAACTGGTGTAACTTCTCCCATTCCTTTGATGGAGCGTAAGACTTGCACCCGTTGTTCATTTACTGGAGCAGTGGCAATGAGGAGTTTTTCCATCGCCTTCTTCATAACCGCCAGTGCTTTCAGCTACATAAATAATACGACTGGCGCGACGGGTTTTGTACCATGTTTTAAGTTGTCGCTTGAGCGTGCTATGGCCCTCGGCATTATCATCAAGGCGAAAGCAATCTTCTACGACACTTTTGTCACTATCCATGAGCACAAAGTCGCCGTAACCCTTGCTAACATCAACCGCTAAAATTAATGGTGATCTCATTTGTTTTGGTTTTACTGTAAATAAAAGCCAGACAAGCTCAATCTTGTGAATACAGTCTCGAAGACCAAGTTATACTACGAGCTTAAGTCTAGCGGAGGGGATAAACTTCGGTTCGGTCTCGTAGACCTGGTAAAATATCACCTCCTCTCTCCACTAAACTAGCTAACTTTGTTGATGCAATGATACAATGATACAAGGTAAAACAGATTGCGCCTGATAAGGAGCGTCATTAGGCTTGTTCTGCTGGGATTATAGCACAAAAATTGTCAGCGCATCAAATTTCAAAGTTCAATAAACCAGTTCAAAGTTGTCCAGAAACTATGCCGGGCAAAATGATTCAAAAATGAATTTACGCGGTAATCTAATCCGAACTCAATTTTGTGATTCTCGGTCATCGCATAACCAAGCAATGGAACAAACCTGATTTCGATGTCGTAATCAGAATTTTGTACGCTGCTGATGTATTCATTGCCGATTTTGAGATAAAATTCTTTGGGATCTGCTGATTGACCATTTAAAGGCAACTCCGTCGCCAATCTGTATCTTAACCTATATTCCGTGGCTTCGGCAGATGAAAAAGTCTGATCGGTAACAACACGGTGAGCTAATCTCAAGCGGGGTAATTGTTGGATTATCGTATATTGTTGAATAAATCGGTGGGTAGCTTCCCCTTCCCGGAAGCGAAATAGGTAGCCTCCGGAAATCCGGGAGTTCAAGCCACTTTTTTTTGCAGCAATCAATGAATAATCCGTTAGCACATATTCAAAGCTTTTATTGCTATCACCATTAAATGTTCCCTTTTGCAGCAATTGGCGGGATTCTATTTTAAAATTTAAAGACCATTTTTTTTCCAATTTATAGTTTAAATTTATCGAAGGCAAGCCCCCCACTTGATACGTACTTTGTGCCAAAATTGTATTTGAAAATGACAACAACAAACAAATAATAACTAGAAACTGCGTATTAGTATTCAAGGTTACTGGAATTTTTAAATACGATTTTAGAAACAGCGAGTTCTTGACCTGTATTACTGAATAGATATTCAAACAATGCTACATTTTTTGTGTTGCAGCACTTTACGATCACCTCGTATTTAATAATGTACTCCCCTGAGTCTTCCCCTGTTTTTATTTTAGTCAATAAGATTGATTGGTCACCAGAATACTGAATTTGAATTTTATTAATTTTAAACCTTTTACAGTCTTTCTTAAGATGGAAACTTATCGAGTCTTTTAGTGGTTTCTGCCATTTGCTCCACGCGATCTGAATTTCGATATCTTCCAAATTTCCAACCGTATCAAATTCAATGCTGTATTTTTGGTTGTTTAGTTTAAACTTTGCTTCTATACTGGTGCGGTCAAATCCTTCTTCCAGATACCATCTTATTTTCCTCTCTACTCCCAAAGAGTCAATGAAATCAAGTGCCTTGTCCGGGACATCTTTTTCTGTCAGACGGCTTTCTTTTTCATATTTCTGTTGAGCATATAAATGGGTAGAAAAAATGGCGAAAAAAACAAAGGCTATACCCGTAATTAGGTGTTTTATCATTTAAGTTGTGTTTTATCATTTTCCACTTTGCTCAACTTCGGCAACAGTAGTTTATCAACGGTCATTACGATCACCCGGTATTCACCCTGCCTGGCTTATACCGTTATATTTCGGGTCAAAATCCACCATCCATTCAATACCGAATTTGTCTCTAAACATCCCAAAATAGGAACCCCAGGGACTGTCGCCAATAGGCATTTCAATAGTTCCGCCAGCTGAAAGTCCGTTAAATAACTTGTCGGCTTCTTCCCGACTTTCTGCGCTGATAGCTATTTTAGACCTGTTTTCATTTTCATTTACGCGACCCATACTTTCTGGGACGTCATTGCCCATCAAAATATTTTTGCCAATAGGCAAAGCAATGTGCATGATTTTATTGGCATCAATTTCTGCTACCGGATGTTCGGGGCTCGACATATCTTTTAAACGCATAATAGTCGCGAACGCTCCACCAAATACGGATTTGTAAAAATTGAATGCTTCTTCGGCATTACCGTTGAAGTTAATGTGGGGATTGATGAGTGCCATGGCTTTCCGTTAGAAGGCTATAAGTTAACCTCTTATGCCGTGAAATTAATGCGTTTTTTGCTACAAAGCAATATTTTTGGTTCTTTTGTTTTTTTTTAAAACAAAAATAAACACACGTGTCCTTTTTCTGATTTCGAATTAGCCAGGCTACTCCGGTGTGCGGGCGGAATCTATTCAGGTATGACAATCATGTAAGGGTGTATATCCGCTACGTGGGTATCCGCTGGGGCTGCCAGGATTGGGTACATTGGGGTTTGGCGCAGGTTCCCACTTATGGCGCCCCGCTGGGGCTGCCGACACCCAAATCGTCGTTGGCTCCAGCCTACGATGAAGTATCAGGCGGCCTCCCGGGCGCAGTAGCATAGCGGCTACATTGACGGATTTGATTGAATATCATAGCAGGACTTATTCAATTTCCTCTCGCGGAATTCCTCCTCCAAATTCATAAACGCCTCAATTTGAGCGAGGTATTTTGTATTGACTTCACTCGATGCCTGAATTATTACTACCCTGTTTTCCCATTTGTGCTTCGTCAAATTTTGTCCATTTAAATTTAATACAACCAGTAACCCCATACTCAAAAATACCATTCGGATCATACGCTTCTCAATTTGATGTTTGTTTTCAATAAAGGTTTTGGGTTCCCCGCTGTCTACGAATAACGCAGGGAGCAGCGCAGCGAGCAACCTATTCCGGCAGTACAATCATAGCAGGGTGTATATCTTCTACGCCGGCGTCAGGCGACACCCCGTGAACCGCCTTCCAAACCCCATCGTCCCACAGGCACAGGAGGAGGGAACCCTTGATGTAAAATTCATACTCGTCACCAGCTTCCAGGTCTTCTTCCACCAGGCGCAGCAATGCCTGCTTGTTACTTTCCCACAGCATTTCGGCCGCCACGGGTGCCCAACCACCAAACCATTCTCCGGATGACAAGGCTCTTACGTATGCTTTCATATTACTTAAAGTTTGAGGGGGCAATTTGCCAGATGATACAATCAGCGAAATCTATGATGATCCAGTTCCCGGTGTCATCAAATATTTTTGTTCGGGTAATGTCCGGTGTCTTGGGATGCACAAAGGCCTCTCTTTTGCCTGTGCGCAGCATATGCTTAATCTTTTCAATGGTGAAACCTCGCCGGCGAAATTGTCTCTTCCAGTCGCTAAGCTTTTTATGAGCCTGAAGTTTCAGTCTTTCACATGGGTCTTCGTTGTTCGAGTTGAATTCAAAGCCATCGGTATAAGCGGTCTCAATTTCTGTCAGCTGTACGGGTGTTAATGTGATTTCAGCGTCTTTGGGAACTTGAGTTTGAACCAGATAATAGAGTAAAAGTAAGGATAAAAGGGTAAGAATTAATATTTTTCCAAAAGGAAATGGATGTTGAACGGTAGGTGTTTGCATGTTAATAGTTTTAATTAGTTATCAGGTTAACCAGAAGATTCATTACCCACTTTCAATCATAATGGCTGGACGGATTTTCCATACAATCATTATGGTATAAGGCCAAGTAGTGTATATTTGGCTAGGTAAAGATCAAATCTTTCGAATAGCAACTTAAATTGCTTTTTTACAAATTTAGTCAATTTTAGTCTACAAAACAAGACACTTTGACTCCTTTTGTCGTATTTTTATTATTATAACATGATTATGTCCGTAGCCATTAGGATTAAAATTCTTTGTGACAGAGAGGGGTCACAATCGAATTTTGCAGAAAAAACAGGCATACAGCGACAAACCGTAAGCCGTATCGTGAATAGAGGTACCGGTATAAGAAGCGATACCATCGAAGCAATTGCGATTGCTTATCCAAAGCTAAATTTGCGCTGGTTAGTCTTGGGAGAGGAACCGATGTGGTTAGCAGAAGCGGAAAGTAGTTCCCCGAATGAACAGGAAAAACATGGTGATAATGAAATGAAGTTAAAAATGATTGACCTCTTAGAAAACAGGGTACGCGTGCTGCAACGGGAAATAAAAAAACTAGATCCGGGCCTGGCTAAGGAATTGGGGTTAGACTAGATACCAACAAATACCCCTCACTCCGCTATTCGTGACTGTGTCTACGGATCCATAGCTGCGGCAGCTGTGCTGCCAACTTAGGGCTCAGTTCTATTGCTTTCCTACCAAGCTAAGCATTTGCGGTCATTATGCCAACTCAAAGGCCTGTCTGCGCCCCACCCCCAACCAACACCTCCTCCGACCATCCCCACCAGCAAATACGCGCAGGAGCGATCGGCTAAGCTAAGCCAGCAGCGAGTCAATACCTATAGCTGCGTGCAGATTGGCGGAATCGTTCCACAGTCGGATCAAGGGCTACGACCGTCGCTGCGCTCCGTCTCGCTTTGATCCTTTTCTGTTGGGCGCATTACACTATAACAAATTCTCTAAAATTATCTCGATTGATGAGTTTGCTTTCTGCATCGTATGTATTCAGAAATGTTTTTGAAAATTTAGCGCTTGCTTTGGGATTCCATTTGAACTCATAGGCCTTTAGTTTCAAGCCAGTTTGTTCTACATAATCGATTTCTTGTTGTTGCATCGTTCTCCAAAAATGAGGTTTAGCAAAAGTTAACTTATAGCTATTTTGCTTAATTCTTTCTGAGATGAGAAAATTCTCCCATAGCATGCCGATATCCTGTCGGGTACTTATATTTCCGAATTCACCAATGACCGCATTTCTTATTCCATTATCATAAAAGTAGATCTTTCTTCCTCTCTTTATTTCATTTCGAACATTTCTATTAAAAGATCTTAATCTAAAAATCACGTATCCTTTTTCAAGTATCTCTATATATCTTTGAACAGTATCTTTAGAAATGGACACTAATTGACTCAATTCGTTATAATTTACCTCACTTCCAATTTGCAATGCCAGACCCTGGACAAGCTTTTCTAAAATCTCAGGTTTCCGAATTTCACCATGCGATAATATATCTTTATACAGGTAGCTATTTACTAAATTTTTCAGAATCTCTCTTTCTTGACCTTTCTCATTATTTATCACATCTGGATACATTCCAAATATCAGTCGGTTTTCTAAATCCTGTTGAGCTTTCAAATATCCTACATGATTTTCATATTCCTCCCAACTTATTGGATACAATTCATACTCCCATTTCCTTCCGGTTAGCGGCTCATTAAGTTCGTTAAATAAGTTAAAGGATGATGAACCACTTATCCATAATTGAACATCTTTGAATTGATCTATTATAATTTTTAAGGTTAGACCTATATTATTAATGCGTTGCGCTTCATCAATAAAAACAATTTTTTTTCCACCTATTAACTGCCTTATTTTTTCCGTATTCGGGGTATCCAATTCTGCTCGAATGGAAGGGTCATCACCATCAAAAAAAGTATAATCTTCACCATTAAGTTGGTTCAAGATGAGCGTAGTTTTACCTACTTGACGGGGACCAATAATCATGATGGCTTTCCCACTTCCAATTTTATCTTCTACAGTAGGAGTTATTGTTCTAGTTATCATGCATCAAACATACAGAAAAACTTTCACAATAGCCAAATAACATACTTTTAAGCTACTTAAAACGCCAAATATTATAATTATTCGTGTCTCTTAGGTTGGAATTTGCGTAGAATTAGTTATATCCGCCTATTTTCCCCGTCATTCACCGTACTTCTCCCCAAAAACAATCCACTGCCCTCCTGTCCATAACCCCATCAGCAGCTACCAGGTGGTAGGCTGCTGACCCCTGTACGGTACCATTCGATTCAGCACTTATGCTCGGATGGTGCTACAGCCTTCCTGGGTTGCCGCTGTCCACGCAGTCACAGACTGCTCCCGTTCCTCTTTTTATAAATCCAACTGCAACCTGATTACCTGTTCGATCTCTTCCATTTCTTTGGCCGTTACTTCGCCAATCTTATTCAAGAACCTCAATTCGCTGACGGTGGTCAATTTATCCACCAGATTTCTCCCCGCTTTTTCATAAGTTGTCTGAATGGAGCGTACCTTCAATCCATTCGAAGGCTTCTTCTTCTCTATCTTTGTCTTCCGACATTTCCTTGTATCCGATCTCCATGGCGGACAGCGGCTCTTCTTCCCATTTCTCATGGTAGAGCTTGCTTAGGATTAACTCGTACAATTCGTGTAGTATTTCACCCTTCTGGCTGTCAATCAGGCGAATTAGTCGGAGTTTGATATCGGCTTCACTCATTTTTTTACTTTTTCTATCCACAAGTTCGGTATTTTTTAGGAAAATTTCGCTGTGCCTTTGAATGGCCCACAACGATTAGTCCTGCATCCGCCTATTTCCCCATCATTCACCATCCTTCTCCCCAAAACAATCCACTGCTCTCCTATCCACAACCCTATAATCAGCAACCAGATGACTTTAGGCTGCTGACCCCTGTACCGCACCATTCGATCCAGTACTTATCTTTGGTGTCAGGCCACCAGGCCTTAGGGGCCAGCAAAAAATAACTTCCCGATTTAATCATTGGGGATAGCCCAATA
>PZPC01000022.1:3259-67936 GCA_003045895.1 Bacteroidota bacterium | reverse complement strand
ACCAAATAGGCTGAAAGGCTTTTGTTTACTAGTCGGGATGACAGGATTTGAACCTGCGACCTCTCGCCCCCCAGGCGAACGCGCTACCGGGCTGCGCTACATCCCGAAAATCCTGGTAAAGAAAACAGCCCACATTTTGTCTGCGGGTAGTATACCTTTCCGTAAGGGAACGCAAAGAAATAAACTTTTCTCTAACCATGCAAACTATTCCTGCTATTTATCTTGGAATATCTCGGTCGAAGACCGAGGTGCATTTAGAAACGCCACGCCTCAGCGAAAACCCTCTTGGGAAGGTGCTTCAAATCAAAGACTTAGTTTATTACCTTGTTTGCTATTGGATTATTATCAAAAAAGGCCGCCTCATAAGAGACGGCCTTTTTTACCAGTCGGGATGACAGGATTTGAACCTCCACGCCCTAGCGTGGCCCCCAGGCGAACGCGCTACCGGGCTGCGCTACATCCCGAAAACCGGTGAAAAAGATACCAAATGGTGAACTTCTTCCTTAGGGAACGCAAAGAAATAAACTTTTCTCTAACCATGCAAACTATTCCTGCTATTTATCTAGGAATATCTCGGTCGAAGACCGAGGTGCATTTTGAAACGCCACGCCCTAGGGGGGGCAGGGCTGTCGAATCTGGAAACAACTAATATGATCAACAGGGTTTTATCCTAAAGCTTGGTGCTCGCGCCTGCCACGTCTTCAGCGTTGCCTGGCACCGCAGTCACAGACTGCTGTAACTATTTATTCGTAGACATAGTCCATAGCCGTTAGGCTAAGGGTTCCAGTCTAGGACAATTAGATAAAATACCAACCCAAACGACGATCGAAAAATCTTTCGTCCTTACAGGACTCTTTTTGAGGGACACCTCGTCCAGGGTCTGACGACCCTGGCAAAGATGTTTCGTCCCTCCGGGACTGGTACGGGTAATTAGGAGTTCCAGGGAGCTGCCAGCCTGTTGCCAGGTTCGCTGGCGAGATTTTAACTGCACCAAGCACCGATGCGCGCGGCCCTGATAGCCCCAGCTGGGCGAAAGCCTATAGCGCCGCCCACGCTGAAGACGTGGCAGGCGCGAGAACTATCCCCCAAATTTAATTCCCTTCCGTGGTCAGTAAAGGGTCGGCGCGCAGGTTGATTTGCCCGGTCACCTCTTCCTCCCCCTTGGTGAGCTGCACCTGGTACGTCCCTGGCGGCGCCTCCTGCTTGCGCGGGCGTTCGGACAGGTAGCTGCCGTAGGCTCCGTAATTGCTGGCCAGCTCCTCCCACAACCGGTTGTAGGCCACGGCATCATAAGACTTGCGTTGCTGTTCCAGACCGGCCTTCAGGGTCTTGATTTCCCGTTTTTGCGCTGTGGTGAGTTCGTAGGCCGACAGGGCGTCCAGCCCCGCGATCATTTTATTCAGCTCGGCCGTAGGGGGCGCTCCGGCGGGGAACGTCAGGTCCCAGTAGCTGCGGTTCAGGCCGGGTACCGACATTTCCTTCCATTCGCGGCGGTCGCCCGCGGGGTTGGATACGACAATGGTGATGGAATCGGCAGGCAGTTTTTCGTCTACCCAGAATTGGATCTGGGCACCCCAATGGGGGTTCTTGCCCCGAAACTCAAAATAGGGCTGTTTGCGTCCGGTGTTGACCGACAGCCAGCGGGTGGCCGTCCGGCTGGGCAAATACATGAAATCCTGCGACTGGCTGTTTTGGGCCATGTAGCGCAGGGCACTGATATCGTCCAGGATCCAGATGCTGCGGCCGTGGGTACCCGCAATCAGGTCGCCGTCGCGCGGGTGGATCAGCAGGTCGTAGATCGCTACCTTGGGCATGTTGTTGCGCAGTTCCATCCACGAGCCGCCCCGGTTGATGCTGGTGTACACCGCCGTTTCGGTACCCACAAAGAGGAGCTTTTCTGCCTCTGGGTCTTCGCGGATCACGTAACAACTCCACTCGGCGGGTAATCCTTTGGTGATCTTGCGCCAGGTCTGCCCATAGTCTTCGGTCACAAACACGTAGGGCTGCATATCGTCGTAGCGGTGGTTGTCGAGCGTCACGTAGCAGCGGCCAGGCTGGTGTTTGGAGGGCTCTACCCGGCTCACCCAGGCGGTGCCACCGTACGTTTTTCCGGGCGCGGCTTCCTGGCGGGGCATATCCGGCAGGTTGATGCCTACTTCTTCCCAGGTGTTACCGCCGTTTTGGCTCACCTGCAGGTACCCATCGTCTGTACCCGCCCAAACGACTTCGGGATTCAGCGGAGATTCTGCCACCGTAACAATGGTATAATGGTTTTCGCCGCCCGTCACGCTGCGGGTCAGGTGGCCACTCTGGGAAGGATTGCGGCGGCGGGGATCGTTGCCCGTCAGGTCGGGGCTGATGATGGTCCAGCTGTCGCCGCGGTCGTCGGAGCGGAAGAGGTAATTCCCCGCAAAATACACCCGCTGCGGCAGGGTCGGCGACAATACCAGTGGGCTACTCCAGTTGAACCGAAACTGGGGCGGCAACTTTTGCCGGTCGGTATATTCGTAGAAAAACCAGTGTTCTCCAGGGTTTATGGTGTAATTGATGGCCGTATCCGGAAAGGTAGGGTCGAAGTAGTCGCGGTAGTTGGTGATGGTCTGCGGGGTAGGAGTGAGGTAGTGGTATGCCCGGGTCACGGGGTCTACCCGCACGGCAAAACCGACGTGGTTGACGAGGTAAATGGTGCGCCAATCGGTGGGGTCGATCTGAAAATGAAAGCCGTCGCCTTCCCCCACCCAGGTGTTGTGCTCGTTGAGGATACCCCGCCGCTCGCGGCTGTTGCTGGGCCCCAGCCAGAGCCCGTTGTCCTGCAGGCCACCGCCCACCCAGTAGGGATCGCGCATATCGGCGCCGATGGCGTAGTATTGCCCGATGGCCATGTTGTTGAAGGAAAGGATGCTTTCACCCCCGTCTACGGTCAGGCGCAGGCCCTGGTCGGTACCGAGGTACATGATCTGGCTGTCGTAGGGGGCAATCCACAGGGCGTGGTCGTCGCCGCCGTCCGTGCGCCATTCACGTTCGGCAAAGGTTTTACCCCCGTCGCGCGAAATTTGGAAATCGCGGGAAACCACATAAATATTGTCTGGGTTGCTGGGGTCGATCTCAATCTGGCCATGGTAAAAGGGCCGCACCGCATGCTTGAAGACAAAGCGCCAGCTTTCGCCCCCGTCGTCGGAGCGGTAGACGCCCGACCCTGGAACCCCGGTGGGCAGGTGCTCGTCGGTTTCAATAGCCGCCACCATAATATTGGGATACTTGCGGCAAATCGACACATCGATCATACCCGTTTCCCCGGTGGGCAGGCCAGTGGTAATTTTTTTCCAGGTTTTGCCCGCGTCGCTGCTTTTGTACAGGCCCCCCGCTTCCCCACTGCTCAGGTATTGAAAAGGTTGGCGCAGGCGGTGGTAAAATCCTGCAAAAAGTACGTTGGGATCGGTGGGGTGCATCGTAATTTCCGTGCAACCGGTCTTGCCGTCATCCGGCAGGGTAGACGCCAGTTTTTCCCAGCTGCGCCCGCCATCGGTTGTTTTGTACAAGCCGCGGTCGCCACTGTAACCCCAGAGGTGACCCACTACCGCTACGTAGGCAATGTTGGGGTCGGTAGGGTGGAGGGCAATGTCGGCCACGTGGTGGCTATTGGCAAAACCAACCTGGTCAAAGGTCTGGCCACCATCGCTGCTTTTGTACAAGCCATCACCCCAACCCGAACTGTTGCGGTTAGCAGACTCGCCGGTTCCTACCCAGATGACTTTGGGGTTGCGTTGGAAAAGGGCCACGCTGCCAATCGAGCCCGGGCCGTAACCATCGAAGATCGGGTCCCAGGTGATGCCCCCGTTGGTGCTTTGGAAAACGCCGCCCGAGGCCGAGGCGCACAGAACGTGCCGGTAGTCCGAGTTCAGGGCATCAATATCGGCAATCCGGCCCATCATGTTGGCGGGGCCGATGTTGCGCCATTGCAACGCAGCTAAAAGATCGGCATCTTTTTGCGCGGGAAGGAAGGTGCTCCAAAGCAGGAGGAGGGTAAGCAGACGAAGATTCATAGCCCAGGTTAATGGTTCAGGCTTGAATCTACAATAAATCCCAGACTTAACTAAAAGACCTCAAAAGAATCGATAAACCGATCGGTAGAGTGGTTCATCCCGTATTCCTGGCGGGTGACGGTTTGTACGGTGTAAAAGCGGTTGCCCGCAATGATGGCTTTGGTGCGGATACTGGCCCGCCCGTTGAGGTAGTCGATGCGCCAATAGCGGAAGGGGAAATCGTGCTGGTAGCCATCCTGGGAAAAAAGCAATTCGCCCCGCACACTTTCCACGGCCGCGGCCTGGGTTTCGTTCAGCAGTTCCCCGATCAGCTCCAGGCTATCCTGGTGGACGGTTCCTTCGGGATAATCCACGTAGCTGACCATGTAGAACTCGTTTTCCGTCTTTTCTGTTTGGGGGGCCAGGTAGAGGGTATGGTAAAACAATTGCCCCAGGGGGGTGTCCATGCTGTCGACTTTTTCCTGGAAAGGCCCGGGGCTGACTACCCGGAAGCGCCCCGCAAAATGAGCAATTTCCGACCACTTGGCCTGCGTCAGTTCCCAGCTTTGCAGGGGGTCCAGGGGGGCTTTTTCCTGGGCAGTTGCCTGGCCAAGGAAAAGGAAGCAACAACAAATAAAAAGGAATCGGAAATGTACCATTAAGTGGAGTGTGTAAGGTAACTGTGCCTGAACCAAACGGTTTCCTTTAAAGATTAGTATATCAATAGAAGGGTTGTATACCATAATTTATTTACCTTAGTTTCTTAAATAAACTAAGTGCTATGATTCCAGGTTCTCATTTGAGTAGCGTATACCGGGCAGGGTGGGGCAATCTCACTGATTTGTACGAGCTCACCATGGCCTATGGCTACTGGCAGCAAAAGATACACGAGCGCCGGGCGGTCTTTCACCTCTTTTTCCGCAGCCACCCTTTTCGGGGTAATTTTACGGTAGCTGCTGGCCTGGCCCTGGTGGCTGATTATTTGGAAAACCTGTGTTTTTCGGTTGTGGAAATCCAGTACCTGGGTAGTTTGCGGGGTGCCGATGGCCAGCCTTTGTTCCCGGAAGCCTTTCTCCATTACCTACAGCGGTTGCGCTTCACGGGCGATCTTTTTGCCATTCCGGAAGGCACCCTGGTTTTTCCACACGAACCCCTTCTGCGGATAGAAGCCCCTTTGCTACAAGCCCAGCTTGTGGAGAGTGCCCTGCTCACCCTGACCAATTTTTCCAGCCTGATCGCCACCAAGGCTGCCCGTGTCCGGCGGGCGGCGCAAACGGATACGGTGTTGGAGTTTGGCCTCCGGCGGGCACAAGGGTTGGACGGTGCCCTTACGGCCAGCCGTGCTGCCTATTTGGGGGGCTGTGATGCCACCAGCAACGTTTGGGCGGGCCAACACCTGGGCATTCCCGTCCAGGGTACCCACGCCCACAGCTGGGTGATGGTTTTCGCCGATGAGTTGGAAGCCTTTGAACATTACGCAGCGGCGTTGCCCAACAATTGTACGTTTTTGGTGGATACCTATGATACCATTAAAGGTGTCGAAAATGCCATCTCCGTTGGCCTGCGGCTACGCGAACAAGGGCACGACTTACTGGGGATTCGGCTGGACAGCGGGGATTTGGCAGCCCTGAGCATAAAAGCCAGGCAACTGCTCGACGATGCCGGGTTCCAGACGACCCGCATTGTAGCCAGCAACGATCTGGATGAGTTTCGCATCCACGAGATCAAAGGCCAGCAAGCAGCTATTAATACCTGGGGCATAGGTACCCGTCTGGTTACCGGCCACGACGATCCCGCCCTGGGAGGGGTCTATAAGTTGGCGGCCCTGGCCGACGAAAACGGGCAGTTGCAACCCCGTATTAAACTCAGTGAGCAGCCCATTAAAATATCCAATCCTGGCCGGCAGCAAGTGCGGCGGTTTTTCGGACCCGCAGATGAACCCCTCGGGGATATGATCTTCGCGGCCGAGGAGGTACCCGGCGAGGAGCGCACCGTGGCTCCCTTCCACCGGACGGGTACGCAGGAGGTGCCCGCGGGCTCCCGCTGGGAAGACCTGCTGGTGCCTGTTTTTGACGGTGGGGTAATTTGTTACGACTTCCCCCAGCTGGAAGCGATCAGGGCCAACTGCCTGCGGCAGGTTCAGGCGTTTGAACAAAGTTCTAATAAGCCTTATCTTTACGGGCTTTCGCCAAAGTTAGCCGCGCTTAAAACGGAATTGATTGAAAATCACCAGTAGGCGCTAAAGGGCGTTAAAAAAGTCTTCGCTGACATTTGCTCGCAAAACACCGTACGATCATGTCTTATACCTACGAGTACCCCCGGCCGGCAGTAACAGTAGACTGCATTATTTTTGGCCTGGACGAATCGCAACAACTCAAGGTTTTACTTGTCCGCCGTAAGTTGCCCCCTTTTGCCGGCCAGTGGGCCTTGCCGGGAGGCTTTGTGCAAATGGAGGAATCCCTGGAAAACGCCGCCCGCCGCGAGCTACAGGAGGAGACGGGAATGACCAACGTGTTTATGGAACAGCTTTTTACTTTTGGCCTACCCGATCGCGATCCGCGGGGCAGGGTCATCAGTGTAGCCTATTACGCGCTGGTCAACCTGGTGGAGCATCCCATCAAGGCGGCTACCGATGCCGACCGTGCCGACTGGTTCAGCCTGAACCAGGTGCCCCCGCTGGCTTTCGATCACGCCAGCATTCTCGAAACGGCACTTGCGCGTTTGCGGGCCAAATTGCGTTACCAGCCCATTGGCTTTGAGCTGCTGCCCGAGTATTTTACCCTTTCACAGCTACAGGAATTGTACGAAACGGTGCTCGGTGTCCCCAGCTTGAATAAGCGGAATTTTCGGACTAAAATCCTTAAGATGGGGGTACTCAAAGAAATTGGCAAACAACAAAACGTGCCCCACCGACCCGCCATGCTGTACGCCTTTGACCAGGAAAAATACGACCAATTGTTCCAGGATCGCGAAGCCAACCTGTTGCGGCGGGGCATGGACTTCGAGATTTAACCCTTCACCAACTATAAAACCGACCACCATGAAACTTTCCTTTATACCTACCGGCTATTTAAAACTCGATGGCGGTGCTATGTTTGGGGTGGTACCCAAGCAACTGTGGCAACGACTCAATCCACCCGACGAGCAGAATCTTTGCACCTGGGCCATGCGCTGCCTGCTCATTGAAACCGCCGACCGCAAGATCCTGGTTGATACGGGTATTGGCAACAAACAAGACGAGCGCTTCCGTTCCCATTTTCATCCCCACGGCGAAGCTACCCTGCTTGGAAGCCTTGCTGCCCGGGGCCTGGCGCCCGCCGATATCACCGATGTACTCCTTACCCACCTGCACTTCGATCACGTTGGTGGTGCCCTAATGCTCGATGCACAGGGGCATCCCGTACCCACCTTTCCCAATGCGACCTACTGGAGCAATGAGCGCCACTGGCGCTGGGCCATGGAGCCCAACCCCAGGGAAGCGGCCTCCTTCCTGAAGGAAAATTTTCTACCCCTCCAAACCCAGGGGCGGGTGCAGTTTTTGGATGTGCAGGACGATGACCTCCCCTGGCTGCCCGGCATCAAGCTGCGTTTTGTTTACGGGCATACCGAGGCCATGATGCTCCCCATCATCGAACACGCGGGCCAGACCCTGGTCTACGCCGCCGATCTGCTGCCCTCGTCTTACCACCTGGGCTTGCCCTACGTCATGAGCTACGATGTGCGCCCCTTGCTCACCCTGGAGGAAAAAGCCCGCCTCTTGGCCGATGCGACCGCCGGCAATTGGATCATTGCCTTTGAACACGATCCCCGCCTGGGAGCTACCCGCCTCCAGACCAACGAAAAAGGGCGTTGGGTGGCTGGTGAGGAGGTTGATTTGGCTGGTTTTGGTTGATTGGTTAGAGCGACTGATATTTTATTTTTTATAATTAATTTTAAAACAACAGTTTGGGGCTGGCAAAAATTGATCTCAAATATTTTAAAAACTATTGTGGATAGTTGTTTTGTTCCTGAAAACAAAACCTTATATTTGCATTATCCCCCTTACGGCAATATCACATGATGATTTTACGACTCTAGTAATTCCAACTGCCGTATTTTATTATTCCCCCCTGCACTTTTGTTTTTCCCAAACATTGAACTCAATTGGGTTTGGTGTTGATACTTATTAATTGGCCAATTTGGATTTTGTTTCTTATTGTGTTGATTTTTAAGTGGTTGGTTGATTGGAAAAAGAAAAGTTTAAACAAAATTTCCTGTTTTACAGCTGCTGCCGTCGACGATAAATCGATAGGTAGGGTTGTTTATATTCCCTTTTGTAAAAGGAATAGGCCATTGAACGGTATGTTCCCGAAATAAACACCACACAACTATTAACATGCTACTTTCTACACCTGGTTCTGCTGGTTTGATAGCGACCAATGCGTTTTTTTCTTTTCGAAAAGAGAAAGTAGGCGCTACTTTTTTACCACTTGGTATTGATTTTTGTGATCAATATCAGGTGGTTGACAGCGCCTGCCCCGCAGCAGGCCTTTTTTTTCCAAATTTAAAGCTAAGAGAGCAAGGCAACAGAATGCCGCTTGCTTTCTTGATGGCCAACCAGCCCGGCTGACCACGACCAATCGGTCGGTTGTCAGCAACTCCTTTGCACAACAACCTCATTTATTACACATCTACAAAGCAAACACGATGAAAAACATATGGACCCTTTTGTTGCTGCTCGGCAGCTTTAGCCTCTTTGGCCAGGTTACGGTGGATTTTACGGATCCGGCTACGCCTACCTGGGGCACGAATGCCCAGCGGGTTATTACGGTCAACACCGTACCAGTGGCGATGATGTGGGCGGGCGATGCGAACCAGGACGGCAAGGTCAGGTATTCCGACGGGTTTATTCCTCCTTTTACAGTGATTTCCTCAGATGCCATCTCCATCTTCAACGTACTATTAGGAGATCCGACCGCTCAACTTGACGGGTATTCTCAATTTGACACCAATATGGATGGTAAAGTGAGATACTCAGATGGTTTTATTCCACCTTCTACGGTCATAGCCTCGGATGCATTATTCATTTTTAGCATTCTTGACGGTGATCCCGCCGGAGAAATTACCCAACAATTTTAAACCAATCACTATGAAATATTATATATACACCGCTGTTTTTTTTCTGGTATTGCTCACCAATGTTGGACGAGGACAAACTATCCTCAACCATGTCTTTGCTGACCTTCAGAATCTGGGAAACGGTACATTTAGTATTACCTTTACGCCACTGCAGGCTTTATCGGGGTTCGGTAATCCTATCAACATATACCTGAAAATCCCACAGTTTCAGGCAGCGGGATCCAATATCACGGTAGCGTCAACGAACTACAGTATTGCCAGAATTTCTGCTTTTTCCCATACAGATAATTTTTACTATTTTTATTTTCAAGGGCAGCCTGCTGTAAATTTGGCAACCTGGCCATTAGGTGTCCCGAAAACCATCGCTACTTTTCAGGCTACCGGGCCGTTAATAAATAATATCATTCTTTCGGGTGGGGACTTTGGGCTAAATCCTATTGGAAGCTTGGGCCGTTTTTTCTGGCCCGGCACTTCACTCGCTACAGATAATACCAACACCAATCTTATAGGTTGGCCTATCCTTGAAGCAATTGCCGTCGTCCTCCCCGTCGAATTCACCACCTTCACCGCCGAAGCCCTCCGGGACGAAACAGCCCTGTTGAAGTGGGAAACAGCCACCGAGCTCAACAACGATTACTTCCAGATCGAGCACAGTGCCGACGGGGTGAACTTCGCAAAAATTGGCCTGCAGAAAGGAGCAGGCACCAGTTTCGAGCCCCAGTCGTACCAATTTGTGCACCCCAATCCCCGGGCCAGCATCAACTACTACCGCCTCAAGCAGGTAGACATCGATGGCACCTTCGACTACTCCGAGATTCGGTCGGTAAATTTTGCCAAGGAGGGCACCTTTCAGGTGTATCCCAATCCGAGTACCAACTACGTGCAGATCGTACCGCCGGCAGCAGCAGCAGAACTGGACTGGAACGTGGACGTATTCGATATCCAGGGCCGGCTCGTACAAAAATTCAACCTGACGGACGCCAATTTCCGGCTGTCTACGGCCAATTGGCCCAGCGGCGTATACCACCTGCAGTTGCGGAGTGGGCAGCGGGTCGAGCAGTTGCGGTTCGTGAAGGAGTAAATAAGGGGTGAAATAAAGGACTGGGATAGGTCTATCCCATAAAACAAGTTGCCTGCCTCATTTGATAGGTGGTTAAGGCAGAAGACTCGACTCCATGTGATGGTTATTAAGCGCTGGAATTGTCGAAAATCAAATCACAAAATTTCTTTTTATCACCCTTACTTATGACACAAGGAAAAAATAAATTGACCAAAGCGGTAAGGATAACTGCTGATCAAGCCCCAATTAGTCCATCTGCAACGACCTGCTTCTTTTGGAAATGGGCACTCGTTTTTTTATGGATGGGTGTCTTAAGTTTGGTTGCCGGTATACCGCAAACGGGGTTTGCACAAAATCCCATTCCTGCCGAAAACGGCTTGCCGGGTAGTGCTGCCACAGTATGGGATCTTCCCAACCCCGATGCCGGTGCAGCGTCTATTCAGGGGTTTGCCACCGCGATCAGCATCAATACCGGGGGAACCATCGAATTTAAGGTGGACGTAAAGGCCCCCGCTACGGGTTTTTCCATTAAAATTTACCGACTGGGCTACTACGGTGGCACCGGCGCCCGGGAAGTCGCTGACCTGGGGAATGGCTTTACCGGAACCGCCCAAAATCCCTGCCTCTACGATGCCGCTACGGGCAAAACCGATTGCAGCAACTGGAGCGTGTCTGCCGCCTGGACGGCAACCAATGCCGTTTCGGGTATCTACCTCGCCAAACTGACCCGCAATGACGACGGTGCGGCCAGCCACATCGCCTTCGTCGTGCGTGACGATGGCCGGAACGCCGACATCATCTTCAAAACTTCCGACGCGACCTGGCAGGCCTACAACAACTACGGTGGCAACAGCTTGTACGTGAACGGTTCCGGAACTGCGGTGCCGGGCTTCAACCACGCCACGAAGGTCAGCTATAATCGGCCGTTCGCTACCCGTGCCGGTGGCGGAGGTGGTGGCGCCGGGGAAGATTGGTTGTTCAATGCCGAGTACCCCATGATCCGGTGGCTGGAGCGCCACGGCTATAACGTGAGCTACACTACCGACGTGGACGTGGATCGGGACCCCCAGTTGCTGGGACCTGGCAATGCGTTGAAGCACCAGGTGTTTTTGTCGGTAGGGCACGACGAGTACTGGTCGGCCGCCGAGCGAACCAACGTAGAGGCTGCCCGGGATGCGGGTATGCACCTCGCTTTCTTCAGCGGGAACGAAGTGTATTGGAAAACCCGCTGGGAAGATAATCACCGTACCCTGGTGTGCTACAAAGAAGGTACGCTGGGTGAAAACATTTGCAATGCCGACTGCGACCCCGACCCGGTAGCCTGGACCGGCTTGTGGCGCAGCGGATGTGGCTCCACCGACAGCAGTGATGGTTGTAATCCTGAAAATGCCCTCACGGGCCAGATCAGTTGGGTAGGGACCACGGGGGAAATCCAGGTTCCGGGTGCCTACAGCCCGCTGCGGTTCTGGCGCAATACCGGCCTGCCAGCGGTGGGTACCACCACCCTCGCACCGGGTTCGCTGGGCTACGAATGGAATCCGGCCCAATCGGCCTACGCTGCCAGCTACCCCGCTGGCCGCATTTTGCTATCCAACACCTCGCTTTCGGGTGAAACCCACCACCTTTCGTTGTACCGCCACGCGCCTGGTGGCGCCCTGGTCTTCGGGGCAGGTACGGTACAGTGGGCCTGGGGGTTGGATGGTGAACACGACCGCGGCACCGCGGCACCAAGCACCATTATGCAGCAGGCCACGCTCAACCTGCTGGCGGACATGGGTGTCCAACCCAATTCACTCCAAGGTTTGACGGCCGCTACGGCCTCTACCGACGTCCTGGCGCCGGTTTCGGTCATTGCCAATCCCGAAGAGAACGATGTCTTACCCAGTGGAAGCTTCGTCAGTATTACGGGCACCGCAACGGATGCTGACGGAGTAGTGGCTGGCGTAGAAGTATCCGTCGACAATGGCGCGACCTGGCAGGTAGCCACCGGCTCCACCAGCTGGACCTTCAACTGGACGCCAGTAGCCGAAGGGAATTACACCATCCGCAGTCGCGCCTTCGACGATTCCGGCAATATGGAAGTACCCACGTTGGGCCAACCCAATTATATTGCCGTAACAGTGGGCCCGCCGGGATCCTTCACCTGCCCCTGCACCATCTGGAACCCGGCCACCACCACGCCCGGCACACCCAATGAGCAAGATCCGCTGGCGCTCGAAGTGGGGGTGAAATTCCGCACGTCGGTAGCGGGGTTCATTACGGGTATTCGTTTCTACAAAGGCACCCAAAATACGGGCAACCACGTCGGTAACCTCTGGACCCTGGCCGGACAAAACCTGGGAACCGCCAATTTTGCCGGCGAGACGACTTCCGGCTGGCAGGAGGTTGCTTTTAACGCGCCCATTGCCGTAGCGGCCAATACGACCTACGTAGCGTCTTACCACACCACTTCCGGTTACTACTCGGAAGATGAAAACTATTTTGCTACCGGCCCCGGCGCCACCGGGGTAGCCAATGGCCCGTTACTGGCTATTCCGAACAACGATGCAGCCGGGCCGAACGGGGTGTACCGATATGCCGGAACAAGTACTTTTCCGGATCAGACTTTTAATGCCAGTAATTACTACGTAGACGTAGTTTTCGACACGCAGGTAGGACCGGACGTTACGCCACCCGTCGTGATAAACCATACGCCCGCCAACAATGCGATCGGAGTCGCCATTGGCGCCAATATTACCGCTACCTTCAACGAACCCATTGACCCCGCCACGGTAACTGCTGCTACCTTTGAGCTCACCAGTGGGGGAGGGGCGCTACCGGCAACCATTAGCTACAACGCGGGTTCGCGCACCGCCACCCTTGATCCGACGGATCCGCTGGCCTATTTCACGACCTACACGGCGACCCTGGTGGGTGGCGCTTCCGGCATTTCCGACGTCGCTGATCCCAGCAATGCGTTGGCCCAAGATTACGTGTGGTCGTTCACCACGGGTGCACCGCCGCCGCCGCCGCCGAATGAAGGCCCCGGCGGACCGATCCTGGTCATTAGCGACGCCGCCAATCCGTTCAGCCGTTATCCGGTGGAGATGCTGCGGGCGCTGGGGTACAATGCTTTTCTGGCGGTGGATGTTGCTGCGGTAACCGCAGCCACCCTCAGCGCCTACGATGTGGTCATCCTGGGAGAGATGCCGCTCACTGCCGGTATGGTCGGCGACCTCACCACGTGGGTCGGTGCTGGCGGGACGCTGATTGCGCTGCGCCCGGATGCCCAACTCCACAATTTGCTGGGTATTACCCAGGCCGCTGGTAGCCAGGCCGAAGGCTACCTGCTGGTCCGATCGGTTCCCGGACCCGGTTCGGGCATCGTCAGCCAAACCATCCAGTACCACGGAATCGCCGATCACTACATCCTCAACGGGGCGATCAGCCTGGCTTCTTTGTACAGTTCGGCTACGGCTGCTACGGCTTACGAAGCCATCACCCAAAATGAAGTAGGCGCCAACGGCGGTAAGGCCATCGCCTTTGCCTATGACCTGGCTAAATCAATCGTGTACACCCGCCAGGGCAATCCGCTGTGGGAAGGCCAAAACCGGGATGTGAATGCGTCGCCCAGCGATGGTGTCATTCGCCCCAACGACCTCTTTTATGGCAATGCACCCCAGGATCCGCAACCCGACTGGATCAACCTGGACAAAGCCCAGATTCCCCAGGCCGATGAGCAGTTGTATCTGCTGGGTAACCTCATCCTGCTGGGTAACCTGCACCGGAAACCCTTGCCCCGGTTCTGGATGCTGCCCAACAAGTTCAAGGCGGCGGTGGTCATGACCGGCGACGACCACGCCGTGGGCCTCACCAACCAGTTTTTCGAACAGTTTATCACCCTCAGCCCTTCCAATACGGCCCAGGCGGTTGCCCACTGGCAAGCCGTGCGCGGAACCTCTTATATGTACCCCAATACCCCCATCTCTGACGCGACGGCCCTGAACTACCAAAACCAGGGCTTCGAGGTGGGCATCCACATCAACACGGGGTGCAACGTCTGGACACCGACCTTGCTCGCTTCCAATTACACCACCCAACTGGGGCAGTTTGCGGCTAACTTCCCCAGTATTTTTACCCCAAACAGCCACCGTACCCACTGCATCGCCTGGAGCGATTACGATACCCAGCCCCAGGTCATGGTGGCCAACGGTATGCGACTCGACGTCAACTACTACTACTGGCCGGGAAGCTGGGTACAAAACCGCCCGGGGCTATTCACCGGATCGGCGCTGCCCATGCGGTTTGCGACCAAAGTGGGGGAGTTGATTGACTGCTACCAGGTGACGACCCAAATGACCGATGAATCCGGGCAGACCATCCCAACCCACATCACTACCTTACTGGACAATGCAGTCGGCCCGAATGGCTACTACGGCGTTTTTTGCGCCAATATGCACACCGATCGGCAAACTTCCATTGCCCTGGCAACGAGTATTATTGCTGCCGCGCAAAGCCGCAACGTACCCGTGGTATCCAGCCGGCAAATGCTGGAATGGCTCGACGGCCGCAATGGCTCCACTTTCGATAATATGGTCTGGAACGGAACGGTCCTCCATTTCGACGTAAGCGTCGGGACCGGCGCCAATAACCTCTACGGCATGGTGCCGGTCAGTGCTGCCAATGGCCAACTGATTGCCCTGACCACCAACGGGAGCCCGGTTCCCTACACCACCGAGGTCATCAAGGGTGTAGACTATGCTTTCTTTCCGGCCGTTGCTGGCAGCTACGCGGCTACCTATGGCATAGACAATACGGCCCCCGTTATTTCCAATTTGGTGGTCACTACCAACCTAAACGGTACCGCCACCCTCACCTGGGACACGGATGAGCCAGCTACCTCCGTGGTGGATTATGCGCTGACGGGCAATGCGCTCAATCTGAACGAGACCAACCCTGCTCTGGTGATCAGCCACAGCCTGGTGCTGAGTGGCCTAACCTTGTCTGCTACCTATGATTACCAGGTTACCTCCACCGATGGTGCCGGCAATCCGGCCCAGTCGGCGGTAATGTCCTTTACCATGCCCACCGCTTCGCCACCACCCTGTGGAGAAGATATCGTGGCCGCAGATTTTGCCCTGGGAACAGTAGATCCCAACACCGTGGTGATTCCTGATGGCGACGGTGGAGTGAGCCTGAAACCGCTCCTGAACGAAGAATTTTCGGGAACAAGTTTACCATCCGGTTGGGCTTCCGGTAATTTTGAGGGTACCAATACCACGGTTGCCGGGGGCGTCGTAACCGTGGATGGCACCCATGTATTTACCAATACGACCTACGGACCGGGGGCATCACTGGCGTTTGTGGCCACCTTTAATTCCGGGAAGTTTCAAAATGTTGGATTTTCCAGTGATCAGCCATTTAATACCAATCCCTGGCTAACCATTGGGCAGGGAGCCCCGCCATTGCAAACAACGTTGTACGCCAGAGCAAGTGATGGCACAAATATAAGCCTTGGTGCCAATCTGATGGGATCACCCCACACTTACTTAATTAAATGGAATGCCGGTAATTTTGAATTTTATGTAGATGGTAGTCCAACGCCAAATGCGACTATTCCCTTGACGGTGACCATTCCAATGTATGTTCAGATCAGCGATGTGGGGATCAATGATGGCACCCTCTCGGTAGATTGGCTTCGCGCATCCCCTTTTCCTGCTTCCGGCACCTATACTTCCCGCACTTTTGACCAGGGTAGCCCAGCGGGCTGGGGCACTGCCAGCTGGAATGAAACCGTGCCTGCCGGGACCAGCCTGAATCTTTCTGTCCGAACGGGGGATACCCCCACGCCAGATGTGTCCTGGACCACCTATTTGTCCTTGACCAACGGCGCTCCGGTGGGCTTATCCAGTCGGTATATTCAGTACAAAGCTGATTTTTCAACCTCCAATCTGGCCCTAACCCCAATGCTGGAGGAGGTGTCGATCACTTGTAATGGGCCAGCGGATGTTACCCCGCCGGTGATCAGCAATATAGTGGTTTCCTCCGCACCGGATGGCCTTTCGGCCACGATCACCTGGGATACCAACGAGCCTGCTACTTCCCTGGTGGATTACAGCACCGATGCCAACAACCTGAACCTCAGCGTTTCGGCGGGCGCTTTGGTGCTGGCGCACAGCCTGACATTAACCGGCCTGGTGCCGGGTACGGTCTATTATTACCGGGTTACGTCCGTCGATGGCAGCAGTAATTCCCTGAGTGAACCCGTAGCACCGGGAACCCTTAGTTTTACCACGGCGCTGCCACCCTGCTTTGCCGAGGTGAGCAACGCCGACTTTGCCCAGGGGGAGTTTACCAATACAAACGTATCGTTTACGGGCGATGGGGTAACCCTGGCGCCTACCGTTGGTGCTGATTTTACGACCCCGCCGCCGGTTGCGGAATGGGCGAGTTTTCCCTGGCCAGGCAACGGAACGTCTACCGTTGCTGGCGGGATTCTGACCGTCAACGGCGCGCGCTACAATACCCAGCCGGAAGGCACCACCTACGGCCCTGGGTCGAGCCTCGAGTTTGTGGCCACCTTTGGCGCAACAGACTTTCAACACGTCGGTTTCGGTGGTGGCACGGACCTGACAACTAATGGAGGTATTTATGCCGATGTTGCCAATTCCTGGGCGATGTTCAGTACCCACAACACCGGCGGATCGCAGTTGTATGCCCGAACACTCCTCGGCGGCGGCACTCAGGGGAACGTTCCACTGGGTAATTACTTCGGCACCTCGCATCGCTACCGCATTGAGTGGAAGGCCAGCGAGGTATTGTTTTACATCGACGGTACCGTGGTACACACGGAAACGGTCAGTATTCCGGGGCCTATGCGCCCGGCCATCAGCGATTATGCGAATGATGGCATAGCACTCACCGTCGACTGGATCCGCATGTTTCCCTACCTAACGCCGGGAACTTTTACTTCCCGGGTGTTCGACGCCGGCGTCCAGAAAGACTGGGGCATCATCACCTGGGTGGCGGATGAGCCGGGTGCTGCTGCGGTTTCGCTGGCAGTCAGAACGGGTAACACCATGGACCTGAGCGGTCATTCGTTTGCCGCGGTTACCGCAGGCGCTTCCGTGGGGCTAAGTGGCCGTTACATCCAGTACCAGGCGACGCTTACCACCCCGAATGCTGCGCTGACCCCCGTCTTGCAGGAAGTTGCCGTTGCCTGTACGGATTCTCCGCTGGCACCTCCGACGGTTAATTCAGACCCGGTGTCTGTGGCGGTTTGTGCGGGAGGAAACGTATCCTTTAACAGTACCGCCACCGGCAATCCACTACCGACGGTGCAGTGGCAGGTCAGCACCGACGGTGGGGCTTCCTGGAATGATGTGGTTCCGGCGGAAACCAGTCCAGTTTATTCGTTTATTGCGGAGCCTGGCGATGACGGCAACCAATATCGGGCCGTCTGGACGAATACCCAGGGGGCGGTGAATTCCGCTGTTGCTACGCTCACGGTGAATCCATTGCCTACTGCTACAATCAGTGGCGTCAGTAATCCGATCTGTCCGGGTGATCAGGTGGCTTTGCAATTATTTGCCGCAACCGGTACGACGCCCTATAGCCTGATCGTAAATGGCACCACGTATGATAACTTCACCGTGGGGGAGACATTTGCTACTTTCAATCCTGCCGAGTTAAGCATTTGGGCGGATACCGGTTCACCGAGTAATCCGAACGCTACCGACAATCAACCCATTGAGGTAGGGACAAAATTCAGGTCTACCCTTAACGGGTATATTACCGGTATTCGTTTTTATAAGGGAGCCAGTAATACCGGTACGCATACGGCTAATCTGTGGACGACTACCGGCACCTTGCTGGCTACGGCTACCTTCACCGCCGAAACGGCCAGTGGTTGGCAAGCGGTTCAATTTGCCAGTCCGGTACCCATTCAGGCGAATACGACGTATATCGCATCCTATTTCTCAGCTGATGGATATTTTGCCATTAGCAGTGGATTTTTTGCCAGTACCGGGGTAACCAATGGCCCGCTTACTGCATTACAGGCAGGTGTCGATGGTCCGAACGGTGTCTATAAATACGGCGGTGGTTTCCCCGCTGGCGGTAGTAATGCCAATTATTGGGTGGATGTTTTATTCCGCGAAATTGATCCGGCAGCGTTGGTGTTTAACCTGACGAGTATCACTGATAACAGTGGATGCACCAGTGTGGGAAGTCCTTTAAGTACGGAAACAATTACCATAAATCCTTTACCCGCAGGAACACTAACGGCTACGGCCACCGCCGTTTGTGCTGGCGATCCCATCAACCTTCGCTACACCGCTTCGGCGGGTGGTAGTTCGGTAGACCTGGTGGTGAACGGCAATACCTACAATGTGGACAGCGGAACGGCGTTTTCGGTGGGTGATGCGCTGGCGTTTGCACTTTCTCCACCCGTAAATATTTGGGGGATTAATGCTACGGGGAGCTTACAGGAAGAAAATACGCCCGTGGTACTAGGCGTAAAATTCCGCTCCTCAGAACCGGGCGTAATCTCGGGAATTCGCTTTTATAAAGGGTGGGGTAATATTGGTACGGAAAATTATAGGGTACAACTCTGGAAAAATGGGACGCCCGGAATACTCCTGGCGGAAGGTGCTGCTACCCTCGGGAACGCCGATATGGGTTGGCAACAGATAGATTTCCCGCAGCCCATTGCCATTGCCGCGAATACGACCTACGTGGCTTCCTTCCTGTCGCCAAGCGGGCGGTACATGGCTGCCGGTGGTTACTTTAGCACGACATCCTATACGGAACCAGGGTCTCCACTAACGGCTTTGGCAAATGGGGTAGATGGTAGTAATGGGGTTTATGTTTATTCCGCTACGCCTGATTTTCCAACGAATACTTTTAATGCAGCCAACTACTGGGTAGACGTCGCCTTCCAGGCGTACGCCCCTGATTTCAATTATCTGCTGACCAGCATTGACGACGGCACCTGTGCGACCACGGGCAACCCGCTTGGAGCAGCTACCGTGGCGGTCAATCCTTGCCCTTGTGACCTGTTCAACCAGGGGCTGGTGCTGCGGCTGGAAGCGGACCGGGGGCTGGACCTGGTTGCGGCCGGGGTAACCGCCTGGGCCGATCTTTCGGCGGCGGGCAACAACCTGGTCGCTACGGGCAGCCCCTTGGTCCGGGCCTATACCGGCCCCCAGGGCATGCCTTTCGTACAATTTAACGGCGTGGACCAAAAGCTGGAGCGGACGGGAGCGGTCAACGACTTACCCGCCGGCAATGCCGATCGGACGGTGTTTCTCGTCGCCCGCTACCAGGCGCCGCCGCTCGCTGCCGCAGGCTTTGTCTACGGAGCTGTTGGAACCGATAATGCCTTTGGCTTAACCGCCGATAATGGCGCCGGCAATCTGGCGGTTACCAGTGGGACAACCAATTATGTAGCCACCAATGGGCTGGCTACGGGCTGGCTGACGCAGTCCACGGTGCTTTCCGCCGGTACTTTAACCCAGTTTAAGAACGGCGAATTGATTCAGACCGTCAACAATTTGACTTTCGCTACCAACCCCGGCAAGATCGTGCTGGGGGCAGATATTGCCGGTACGGGGTATGCCCAAATGGATGTGGCGGCGGTGCTGGTCTACGACCGGGCCCTGGGTACTGCTGAGCGCCAGGAGATCGAAGGCTACCTGCAGGCCAGGTACTTTGGCTTGTTGACCGACGACCTGGCCCTGCACCTGGAAGCCGATAAGGGCGTTGCCGAAGCGCTGGGCACCGTGAGCAGCTGGACCGACCAGTCTGTGCAGGCCAATGACCTGACGGCCGTGGGCGATCCCCAGTGGGTCATCGCCAACGGCCCGAATGGGCAGTCTTACGTGGCTTTTGATGGAGCGGGCGATAAATTCGAACGCACGAGTAATGTCAATGGGCTTCCCCTGGGAGCCGCTAATCGGACGGTCTTTCTGGTTACTCGTTACCACACAGCTACCCCGGCCAGCAACCCGACCACGGGCCTGGTTTACGGTACCAATAGCACCGCTGGCGCTTTTGGCCTGGTAGGTAACGCAGGTAGTGGCAACCTGGGCGTGACCACTGGCGGCGGCACCAACCTGGCCACCACGGCTCAGGGTCTGGGCGCTGGCTGGCTGGTACAATCGGCCGTGTACGAGGGAGGAACCCTGCGCCAATACAAAAATGGCACCCTTCTGGAAACCACCAGCCCGGCCCTGAACACCGTGGCGGGTGCCCTGCTACTGGGTGGAAGCCTGGATGGCAGCGGCAACGCTATGGACCTGGCCGCCGTACTGGTCTACGACCGGGCACTCACCGTGGCCGAACGTTTGCGCGTGGAGGCTTATTTACAGCACAAATATTTTGGCCTGGGTAATGCCTGTATAAACCTTTCGGCGGTGGCCTTGCTGCAAGGGCCATTAAATACGACCAATGGCCTGATGAATGATGAGCTACGGCAACTGAATTTGCTGCCGGTCACGGATCCCTATCCCCAGCTGGGCTTCCAACCCACTGAGGGGCGTTATGAAACGGTCGACCCGTCGGTGTTTTCCAACACCGGGAACGATGCCATTGTCGACTGGGTCTTCCTGGAACTCCGCAGTGCTGGCGATAATACCCAGGTAGTGGCGTCGCGGTCGGCACTGCTGCAACGGGATGGTGATATTGTGGATAGGAATGGCATCACGCCGGTCCGTTTTCTGAATGTGCCGCCAGGCGATTATTTTGTTGCCGTTCGCCATCGCAATCACCTGGCCGTACTGACGCTTACGCCGGTAAAGATTACCCGAACCGCTGGGGTCCGGAATTGAGAACTTGTTGGGGGTAATCTGCTCGTTACAAGGAAAGCAGATTCGCCATTAAATGATTGTCTTCCCGAACCTAAGTTGTCCTTGATGGATGGATAATGAGGAGCTATTTGCGGGATAAATGATAAAAAATGACCTTATGAAAATCATGGAAAACATCAAAAAAACAGGAATTGCCGTTCTTTTTTTGCTGACCATTTATGGCCCGCTGACGATAGCTGCCCAGCCGACAGGTTTTGTCGATGAACTCTATATAGGGGGTTGGAACCAGGTTGTCGGGTTCACCTGGGATGGTAACGGGCGGATGTACGTCTGGGAAAAAAACGGAAAAGTCTGGATCGTAGAAAATGGCTCCCGGTTGCCGGTTCCGCTGTTGGACATCAGTGCCGAGGTAGGCGGCTGGCGGGATTTCGGATTGGTCGGATTTGCCCTGGATCCCAACTTTCTCAGCAATGGTTATTTCTATCTTTTGTACGTGGTTGATCGGGAGCACCTGATGAATTTTGGTACCCCCGCCTACAATCCCAACAACAACAACTATTACAGTGCCACCATTGGTCGGCTGACCAGGTACCAGGCGGATGGTAGTAATAATTTTAATACGGTAGTCAGCAATAGCCGCCATATACTCATCGGAGAATCTGCTTCTACGGGTATGCCGATCTTGCACGAGTCGCACGGGGTAGGGCAGTTGGTATTTGGCTCAGACAATACCTTGCTGGTGTCGATGGGGGATGGGGCCAGTTATACTTCCACCGACCAGGGATCTGCCTCGGAAACGTACTTTCAGCAAGCGCTCAATGATGGCATCATCACGGCGGCTGAAAATATTGGGTCCTACCGCAGTCAACTGCTTGATTCACACAATGGAAAAATTTTGCGGATTGATCCCCAAACTGGCGACGGGCTACCCAGTAACCCGTTCTACGATGCGGGTGCACCCCGTTCAGCCCGTTCCCGGGTGTGGGCCCGGGGGGTCCGTAATCCTTACCGGTTATGTAAAATTCCGAATACCGGTAGTGTGTTGCCGAGTGATGGCAACCCCGGAACCTTTATCTTCGGAGATGTGGGTTGGGGAGACCGCGAAGAGCTGGATATCATCACCGGACCAGGACAAAACTTTGGTTGGCCCAAATACGAGGGAATGACCTATCTCCCTGGTTACAACAACAGCAATTACACACCTGCTACCCACGAACGTCCGCGGGTAGATTGGCGCAACAGCGCCCCAAGGGTACTCGTAAATGGCAATATCCTGACGGTTGGTCCCCAGTTTTCCGGACCCAACTTTCAAGGTAATGCCTCCACGGGGGGATTCTGGTATACGGGGACTGATTTTCCCAGTATCTACCAAAATACTTATTTTCATGCAGATTATGGGGGGCAGTGGATCATGAATTTTTCTTTCGATGGGAATTACAACCCCACCGAAATACGGAGTTTCCTGACCAATACCGGGCCAGTGGTGTTTTTGGCAGCTCCTCCCTTTGCCGACGGTTTTTACTATGTCAATTATTCCGCACAAATCCGGCACGTCACTTATACCGGCGCAGCGAATCAGCCACCGGTAGCTATTGCTTCCTCCGATCTTTCTCAGGGGCCCAGCCCATTGGTGGTAACGTTTACGGGAGATAATTCCTACGATCCCGAGTTTTTTCCCTTGACTTACTTGTGGGATTTTGGTGATGGAACGACCAGTACCCTGGCTAATCCCTCTCATACTTTTTCCACCCCCAACGGCGGGCCTAATTTTGTCGTAACCCTGACGGTTACGGATAATGGTGGACTGACGGCTCAAACCACCATCAATATTTCCCTGGATAACAGCCCACCGGTGATCCAATCTACGAGCATCGATCAGGTCAATACTTTTGCTTTGAATCAGCCTACGACGCTCAACCTGTCGGCGGTCGTTTATGATGCTGAAAGTAGCAACCAGTCCCTGGCTTATTCCTGGCAGCTGTTCTTGTTTCACAATGGTCACAACCACCCCGAGGCCCCCGACAACAATCCGGTTACCAGCACGGTACTCAGCCCCGTTGGTTGTGATGGAGATACCTACTGGTACAGGGTTTTGCTGACGGTAACTGATCCGGGAGGCCTGTCTGCTACCTACCAGAAAGACATTTTTCCGGCTTGCCTGGGGCAGGCCCAGACCATCAGCTTTGCCCCTTTGCCCGATCGGGAAGCAACGGCGCCACCTTTCACCATTAGTGCCACAGCTTCTTCCGGCTTACCCGTAGCGCTATACATCACGGGCGGCCCCGCTACCCTCAGTGGCAACACGGTTACTTTGTTGGGGGTGCCAGGCCCGGTAAGCATCGTGGCTATTCAG
Source organism: Bacteroidota bacterium (assembly GCA_003045895.1). Lineage (GTDB taxonomy): Bacteria > Bacteroidota > Bacteroidia > Chitinophagales > Saprospiraceae > Lewinella. The sequence goes on along the minus strand of PZPC01000022.1, from coordinate 44,596 downwards.
GGGGGAGGGGGCAGTTATGCGCCAGCTACGCCGGTATTCCGGTCTTTTCAGGTCACCGTTCCCAACGCCAGTAATTGTAGCGCGCAGGGTACAATAAGCCGGGAAGTCTGGACCGGTGTGCCGGGAACTACAGTGATTGAAATTCCCGTGAATACGCCACCAAATATAGAAGATGAACTTACTGTTTTTGAAGTACCGGTCAATGCTGCAAATAACTATGGTACCCGTCTGCGGGGCTTTATCTGCCCACCCGTGACGGGCGCTTATACCTTCTGGATCGCCAGTGACGACAATGGCGAACTCTGGCTGAGTACCGATGATAATCCGCTAAATAAGGTACGTATTGCCAACGTTCCAGGGTGGACGGGCTCCCGGGAGTGGAATAAATTTGCCCAGCAACAGTCGGTACCCATTTCACTACAGGCCGGACAATCCTACTACATAGAAGCGTTGATGAAGGAAGAGGGGGGAGGTGATAACCTGGCTGTTCGATGGCAGCTGCCGACGGGAACATTCGAAACGCCTATTCCCGGCTCCCGGCTTTCTCCTTTCGAATTTCTGCTGAACCAGACGATAAGTTTTTTGCCGGTGGGAACTAAATTTATTTCCAGTCCTGCTTTTTCACTCAGCTCAACCAGCACTTCTGGTTTGCCGGTGACGGCCGAAGTGATTGCCGGTCCGGCATCCGTATCCGGCAATACCGTGACCCTGGACGGCTCGCCGGGAACGGTGATTATTAAATATTCCCAGGCGGGTGATGATACTTACAAACCAGCGGTGGATGTGTTTGATAATTTTATCGTACTGGGAAATCCACCATTTGTACAAATCGATTCTCCGTTGTCTGCCAGCACGGTATATGGCAATGATGTCGAAGTTCAATACAGTATGGGGGGGGATTTGGCCAATGGCCATGCCGACCATTTGCATTTGACCCTGGATAACCCACCGCACATTACCATCCACAATCTTACGGGTACCTATGTCTTGCCCAATGTCAGCCCGGGCACGCACACGCTTACCGCCCAGTTGGTATCCAGTGATCACCAACCACTCACCAACCCGGAGGCAAGGGCAATGGTTACCTTTACGAAAGGCGAAAATTATTTGTTGCTGCCAGCCAAGGTGTTTTTGCAAGGCCCTTACAACGCGGGTACCGGCCTGATGGATGACCAAATCCGGACCGCTCTGCCCTTAACGGATCCTTACACGCCGCCAAATTTTATTCACGTGGGTACGGGCGGGGAGTCCGTCGCACCAGGTGTTTTTGCGGTTACGGGAAACGACGCCATTGTCGATTGGGTGTTCCTGGAACTTCGGGACAAGTCTGACAACACAACGGTTGTTGCTGCCCGTGCGGCGCTGTTGCAGCGGGATGGTGATATTGTGGACGTGGACGGTGTTTCACCGGTGCTTTTTACCAATGTCGTACCGGGCGATTATTTTGTAGCCGTACGGCACCGCAATCACCTGGCGATTATGACCGCAACTCCTGTTCCGCTGGATCAAAATGGCGGAAACTAATAAGTAGTCCCTGGTGCCGGAAGCAGCCAGCAGCCGGTGGCTATTTAGCCGGTGGCTACTAGCCCATGATCAGGTTGATGCCGGTCACGTATTTGCTGTTTTTTGTTTGCCGGAAAGGCAGGTAATCAAAAATGTGTTGGGCGGCATCATCGTCCGCGACGTCGTATTTGAGTTCCAGGATAATGGCAGCATCAGGCAGGTAATGAAAATGTTGGGGAGCAAGGAACCAGTGGAAGGGGGCAAACTGCAAGCCCCAATCAACGGTGATCCGGAACCGGCCACAGGCCGAGCCGAAGTAAGACCGTTGGTAAGCATTGACCAGCAGGGGGCGGAGCGGCAGGTAGCGGAGTTGCGGTATTTCTCGGAAGCATTGGCGCAGGTCTTGCCAGGTGGTTGGGGGTAGGGAAAGGTTTTCTTTCCTACCCATCTCGCCGTCTTTGATTTTTATTTCAAAAACCGGCTGCTCCAGGATTTCAGTGACCGGGCCATACCAACGCAACCGGTGTTTTCGGCGTTGGGGCGTACCCGCCACATTTTGGTAAAAGCCATCCAGGGTCGGTGTGTCAAAGTAGATGTTATTGACCTGCCGGCTGGGATGTAAACAACGAAAAGAAGCCGGATGCATACGAATAGCTTGCTCTACCCAGGCTGCGGGTAAACCTTCAATCCGGTATTTTCGTTCGTAGCGCAACGACTTAAAGTGCTACGTGATCCACAATTTCCAAGCCGTATCCATCAATCGCAATACGCCGGCGGGGATGATTGGTGAGTAAGGAGATTTTGCCCAGCCCCAGGTCGCGTAATATTTGGGCACCCACGCCAAAGTCCCGTTGACCCTGATTAGCAGCGGTTGGTTTTTGCGTGTCGCGTTGGTTTTGGAATTCTTGTAGACTAGTCAGGCTCTGGAGAATATCATCGGGTTGTTCCAGGTGTCGCATAAATAAAACAACTCCCTGGCCCACTTCCGCCACCTTTTGGAGTGCTTTTTCCAGGCTGATTTGTTCTTCATCAATCAAGGAGTTGAACAAGTCATTGCTTTCCATTCCGGAATGAACCCTTACGAGAACCGGGTTGTCGGGGTTGAAATCGCTTCCTTTTACAAATGCCAGGTGGACGTCATCGGTAGTGAGTTGCCGATAGGCAATGGTGGTAAAAGTACCGAAGCGGGTTTGTATTTCGGCCGTCATTTCCCGCTTTACCAGGCGCTCATTGCGCATTCGGTAAGCCACCAAATCTTTGATGGCTATTATTTTAAGGCCAAACCGCTGAGCAATCTCCATGAGTTGTGGCAAGCGCGCCATGGTACCATCGGGGTTAAGGATTTCTACCAGGACACCCGCTGGGGCAAAGCCGGCCAGCCGGGCCAGGTCAATAGCGGCTTCTGTATGCCCCGTACGCCGCAGTACGCCACCCGTTTTTGCCCGGAGGGGGAAAATATGCCCGGGCCGCGCAAAATCATTGGCGCTGACGGTAGGGTCGATCATGGCTTTGATGCCGGTAGCTCGGTCGTAGGCCGAAATGCCCGTAGAACAACCATGCCCGATGAGGTCGATAGACACCGTGAAAGCCGTTTCGTGCAGTGCAGTATTGGAGGAAACCATCATCGGCAGATCCAATTCATTGGCTCGGTGCTCGTCGATTGGTGTACAGATTAGTCCGCGGCCGTAGGTGGCCATGAAGTTGATCAGTTCGGGCGTAATACACTCCGCAGCACAGATAAAATCACCTTCGTTTTCGCGGTCTTCATCGTCAACAACAATGATAACTTCGCCAGCTTTTATGGCAGCGATAGCAGACTCAATGGTGTCGAGTTGAAACGGGTTATTGTCGCTTGGGGGGTTGCCAGACATTGGATTTGATACCTTTAATATAATGGAAATAGCCAGCCAAGAGGGCTAGGTTCATCGTTAAAAAATAGCGGACATTACGCAGTAATGACCAGTGAATTTGCAGCCGCATCAATCCCTCATCCAACAGGGGAAGGAGGAAAAAAAGTACACCCAACATAACAAACAACCATTCGTACATTTGGTTGTCCCGCAGGAGGCCGGCACAGACTAGCAGTAAAATTAACCATATTGGGCCAAGCCAGCGCAATATTTTGTGGGAAAAGAAAGCAAAATTTGGTAAACCCCAGGGCGGGAGCCACAGATCGGTGAATGCGAACATGTTCTGTAAATTTCCAGCAGAAATCCGCGCTTTGCGTTTAAATTCTTCCTGGATCTCATGGCCTACCGATTCGTAGCAAATGGCTTGTGGTTCATTAATGGCCAACCCCCCTCGCCGGAAAGCCTGCATGGTAATAAAAAAGTCGTCGACCAAATAGTTGTCGGGAACCCGGACAAAAAAATCCGAGCGCAGGGCATAGCATCCTCCGAAAGGGCCGATCATTTTTTTCCAAACCACGCTTTCGTGGTACTTGAGTTTTCCTTCCCAGGAGATATAGGTGTTCTCGGATGCCGAAATGTCTTCCTGCACCATTCCCGTATGCAACATGTGGGCATCGACGATCGCCAGATCAGGATGTTTAAAATGCCGCACCAGGGCCGCGGTGACCCCGGCTTTCAGCAGGACACTCGCATCGGTGATGATAAAGACATGGCCAGGTCCGATGGGATAGTTTTGTTCAGCTGCTGCGGCCAGTTGATTAATCACGCCGGGCTTGCCCTGCCTTTTGGTGAATGGGAAAAAGTGAATATTTTCGTATTGCCGGGCAAAGGCCGCAACGATGGAATTGGTTTGGTCATTAGAATTGTCGGAGCCAACGTAAAGGTGTAATTGATGAGGCGGGTAATCCTGGGCTACGAGGCTGCGAAGTTTTGCTGCAATAATTCCTTCTTCGTTGTGTACGGCCATTAAAACGGATACCTGCGGGAAATCGGCCACGTCGACAAACTTGTCCGTCGTGATGACTTTGTTGCGTGCTAGCCAGGCCAGCAGCAGCGGGTAGAGCAGGTAGGCATAGACCAGGGCCAGGCCGCTTCCCCAAAATAGGATTTTAAGGCTAAATTCGAGCATATTCAGATAGTCTCCACCAAGGAAGCAGAATAGGTTTCCAACAATCTTTTGGCAATGGTTTGGCTTTCGTATTGTTGAAAAACAAATTGTCGTGCCTGGTGTCCTATCGCGGCCAATTGGCCAGGTGAAGATAGCGCAAAGGTAAGATTTTCCAGAAATTGATCAGGTGTATTGGCAACCAGTACTTCCTTTCGGTGCGTTGCGTCGATTCCTTCCAGGCCAATACTCGTGGACAAAATGACTTTGCCTAACCCCATGCCTTCCAGAATTTTGGCCCGCATGCCGCTTCCCGATAATAGCGGAACGATCATGAGGTTGTGCTGCTGGATAAAAGGTGCTGATTCCGGAACTTCTCCGTGCACGAATACCTGTGGTTTTTTGAGTTGGAAAAGTGACTTGGGCGTATTGCGGCCAGCAATGTGTAGTTCCAAATCGGGAAAGGCGGTATGGAGGAGTGGCCACACGCTTTCAATGAACCACTGTAAACCTTCCAGGTTGGGCAACCAGTCGAGACTGCCGATAAAAGAAATGCTTTGTTGGGTCGAGGCAACAGACACATGCTGCTCAAAATCGCTGGCCGACACCCCAATCGGTGTCACCACCGCCGGTTGGGAACTTCCCAACTGCCGGAAATGGCGCAAATCCCGTTCGGTAATGGGCAAAAGTACATCATACTGTTGCAGTGCCTGGGTTTCGTAGCGCTTCAACTTATCCGTAAGATGTTGCAGGTACCAGCGTTTGATGCCGGTGTTGTGACTGGTAATGCGCTCCCAAATTTCGTACTCGACATTGTGGGCACGCATACTTACGATCGCTTCGGAATACTGGCGGATAATGGAAATGTAGGGCGCCAGATAGAGGGTCTCCAACTGCACAATGTCATACTGGTCTTGTTGGAGCATCGCTTTAAGGGCAGCTGAAAACGCAGGCGACACAAAGCGGGCGATATGATAAGAATCAGCAGAAAACAAGTTGAAAAACGCGGCAGCAGGCTTGATGCGGTTATCAACGGCAACGGTCCGGATGCGTTGAAAATGAGCCAATGCCTGAGGATATTCCTTCTCCGCATAGAAGTGCTTACTGGTATTCATTGCCAATAGACTGACCTCGCAACCCAGTTTGCTAAGCGCCAGGCTGAGGGTGTGTACAGCAATGGATTCTCCATCCTTGAGCGGATAGGGAAATTTTTTGCAGAGTAGTAGAATCTTCATTCGCTAGCTTTAGTCCAATAGTTGCTCGTCCTGTTTTACGTTTTTAGGATTTTTATTATCAACTGAACACCAATCCAATAAGGATGCTGGAAATTATTTGTTGTTTGCTGCTTCGAGAAGGTTATTGCTGCGGTTCGTGTCCAGCATCCGGTGGCTGGCATCTACCTCGATCCGGGCAATTTTTTTGGTGGCAATATCCAGGTCAAGATCGTAAGTAGGATTTGTCCAGGGCCAATCGGGCGCCAGGGAAAAAGTGGTATTGCCGTCCTGAACTTTGGCACCGCGCATCATGCTCAGCGGAATGGTGTAATTCAGTTGGTCGCCATTGGTAAGGGTAATGGTGACATCTATGGGCATGGGCATCACGCCAATTTTCTCAAGATGAACGATGGTTTGCTTGCGTTTTCCTTCCTCCATACCGGTAACCGCATAATCGGGTAAATGGTTGGTGTTAACAAAGTACTCCTTGAACCAGTCCAACTCCAGGTTGGCTTGCTTTTCCATAACCCTAATGAGGTCATTTGGTGTCGGATGCCGGAACTTACAGGTGTTGAAGTAGCGAAGCAGTCCGGCCTTAAAGGCTTGCTCGCCCATGATGTACTGCAGTTGGTACAAAAAGAGGGCTCCTTTCACGTAGGATCCAACCCCGTAGGCGGCATTGGTGGTGTAGTGGTCGGCGTGGGTGCTTAGCGGTTCGGCCATCCCCGATGTTACAAAGTTCAGGTACCCTGTGACATCATTCAGGTGAGGGTCACTTTCCACGCTCCCCGAGATCAGCCCCTGGCTGCGCAGGTAGTTCATCACTTCGTCGGAAGCGTAGCTGGTGAAACCTTCGTCCATCCAGGGGTAGAGGCTTTCGTTGGTTCCCAGCACCATTTGGTACCAGGAGTGCATCAATTCGTGTACCGAAACGCCAACGAGGCTGTTCAGGGTGCGCTCACCCGTGATGAGGGTAGCCATGGGGTATTCCATGCCGCCGTCTCCACCTTGGATAAAGGAATATTTTTGGTAGGGATACTGCCCGAAATTGGCGTTTATATAATCGAATGCCCGGTCCATAATAGCGGGTAACTGTTGCCAGTTTTCGGTAGTGGCGGGACCATCCTGGTAGTAGAAATTCAGCACCAGGCCATCTTTGCGGGTCAGGGTCGTATGTCGGTAGTCTGGATCAGCAGCCCAGAGGAAATCGTGGACATTAGGAGCCAGAAAGCGGTAGGTTTTTTTAGCCGAAGCGGTAGGTTTGGTGGGTTGCAGGTAGCCGGTAGCCGCCACCAGGTAATTGCTGTCGATGTGAATAGTCACATCGAAATCTCCCCAGATGCCGTAGAATTCGCGACCTACGTAGGGGTCAGCATGCCAGCCCATGTAGTCGTATTCCGCCAACTTGGGGTACCACTGCGCCATCGAGTAGGCGATACCTTCCCGGTTATCCCGTCCTGTTCGCCGAATCTGTTTCGGAACCTGGGCCTGAAAGGTGAGTGCCAAAGTTGTGCTGGCACCTGGCAGAATGGGATTCGGCAAATTGACCTCCAGAACGGTACCCTCTACGGCGAAAGTAGCTGGTTTACCGTCCTGGGTAAGGGTTTCCACTTTTTCGTAGCCAATTTCATCCGCCGACAGGCCCTGGATACGATCACTAACGCGCGAATCCGGATCTTTGATGGTGCGCGAACGGATATCCATCATGCTGTTCGGCTGAAAAGCATTGAGAAAGAGGTGGTAAAAAACCTGGGTAAGGGTATCCGGAGAATTATTGGTATAAACGAGGGTTTGCGTACCGATGTATTGATGCTTGGCTACCGCAAAGTCAATATCCATAACGTATTTCGCGTGCTGCTGCCAGTAACCATTTTGGCTGAACGCATAAGAGGTGATAAAAAAAACGAGAAGTGAGGAGAGTAGTAATCGGTTGGAGTTCATAAATATATTTTCCTTAAATTATTTAACGATAGAATTGACGATTTAATACGTCAAAGGGAAGCGGAGTTGCGTTAAAATTACAAGCCCCAAACACGCCGAATCAACTCGCGTGCTGTATCTAATTGATTTTCTGTCATTTCGGCACTGATGTTGCCCTGGGCAACATTGTAAGCATCGTTGAGGAATTCGGTGACTTCCGAAAAGACATTTACCGGGTACTCCATGGCGGCTGCCGAGAAGAAATTCTGGTTGTCCTGAACGGTCAGGAATTCTACCATGGCAATAGCGTAACTGCGTTGCGGCGCATTGGCGAGCATACAAATAGGGGAGATGTTGTAATAATTATCCCGTTTGGCGTCTACCGGTATTTCTACGTCAAGGGCCGACAGGCTTTTAAACAGTTCCGGGTTGCCCGAATTGCGGTAGCGCAAAAACTGAGAACCATTGACCAGGGCTACGTCCGCCTGGCCGGTGACGACGGCCGAAATGGCCCCCCAATCGGTGCCAGCAGGCGGCCCCATCAGGTTTTTTTGCAGCGATTCCAGGTAAATGCGGGCGGGTTCTTCCCCGTGAGCGGCAATCATGCCAGCGATCATACTGACCAAACCGCTGCTGTCGGGGTGAGCTACCGCTACCCGTCCTTTGTAGCGAGGGTCTAGTATGCCAGCATAATTGCGCATCTGTAGGATATCCGCCCGTTCCCGGTTGTAGACAAAACTCATACTCCACCGCGTAAGCCCGGCCCAGTAGCCCTCGTTATCGATGTATTCAGCAGGAACATAATCGCCGAAGGTGCCCGCATTGAAGGGCTGTAAGACCCCCGCTTTTTTTAGTAGGTGGGCCTGATACAGGTCGTCAAGGATGACCAAATCACCAAATAACTGGCCCTTTTGGGCCATCGCAACGATCTCCGGTCCGCTCTTCAGGTAAACATCTACCACTTTGTTGGCACGTGCCTGGTAGGTACCCATCAGTTGCTGATCCTGAATCAGATAACGGTAGGAAAATATGGATAGGTTGTTGGAGACGGCCGGTCGTTGGGGGGGATTGGAAGTGGTGGGTTTTGCATTATTACCACAACTCAACAGGCCGAAAATGGCCAATAAAAGCACGAAAAAGTTCTTCATAAATTACTCCGATAGTTGCGGCAAAGGTAAACTTTTCAATGAAGTATTAACCCAACATGTGTAGAGATTACCCTATCTTTGTGTTAAATCCTCGAGTTGTTATGAATAATCAGTCGTCAAAGAATATTGTCCTGCTTACTTTGCTTATTGTATTTGCGGCACTCTCCCGCATTATTCCGCATTATCCCAATTTTACGGCGGTAGGTGCGATGGCACTTTTCGGGGCTGCCCAGCTTCGGCACCAATGGCAGGCTTTTCTAATACCCATTGCAGCGTTGTATTTGAGTGACCTGGTCATCAATAATATTATTTACGCGGGTTATTATGACCAATTTACCTGGCAGATCAGTCCTTTTGTCTACCTGGCTTTCCTGGTGGTGCTGGGCGTCGGCTTGGTTCTGCGCAATAAAGTTTCAACGGCTAACGTCGTCAAAGCGAGTCTGGCGGCTTCCGTTTTGTTTTTCTTAGTCACCAATACCGCTTCCTGGTGGGTTGATCCCATGTATACCAAAAACGGGATGGGCTTAATGACCTCCTATTTGGCGGCTTTGCCTTTCTTTTGGAGTACTGTTGCCGGCGACCTGTTTTACTGCGGTGTCTTGTTTGGTGGTTACGCCTGGGTGCAAGAACGTTTTCCGCAGCTGGCGGCTTCAGGGATGCCCGATTAGCTCAATAGTGCTGCGGGGAATGGTTAATTTCGAAAACGTGCGCCATGGAAGATGATAACCTGCTGGAAGGACGTGACTATGTTATAGAGGACGGCTTGCTGGTCTTCACGGCCTATTATCTCCAACGACGATGCTTTTGCTGCGGAAATGCTTGCCGCAATTGTCCCTATGCCGCTACGAAGGCCTTGCTTTGCAGGAAATAGAGGCCAACTGCTGGCCTGGCAGGAATAGTTGCGGTGGCTTCCACCCGGATATCCTGATTTTCAATCTTCCTGCTCTTCTTTATTTTCCGGATAGGCCACCCGTAAATGGTGAACACTACGCATGATCTGGCGGAACACCAGTCGGCACTCTTCCAATTCCCGGAAGCTGATTACGGCGTCTTTGAGTTGTCCACCGCTAAGCTTACCTTCTACAATTTTATCGATCAGGTGAAAGAGTTCTTCTTCGGACGGATTCTTCAGGCTCTTGCAGGCGGCTTCAATAGAGTCGGCGAGCATGAGAATGGCTTCTTCCTTGCTGCGCGGCCGGGGCCCCGGGTAACGGAACAGTTTTTTATCAATTACTTCTTCCGGATGAGCCGTTTTGTAGTTGCGGTAGAAATACTCCGTACGGGTCGTGCCGTGGTGCGTGAGGATAAAATCAATGAGTACTTGTGGCAGGCCGTGTTTTTTAGCAAGTTTCACGCCTTCGGGCACGTGGTCGATAATGATCTTCGCGCTCTCCAGGTCGCTGATACCTTCGTGGGGGTTCTTTGGTCCCTGGTTTTCGATGAAAAAAGTAGGGTTCTGGGTTTTGCCAATGTCGTGGTACAACGCACCAACTTTTACCAACAACGGATCGGCGCCAATCCGGCGGGCAGCTGCTTCCGACATGTTTCCTACCTGTAAGGAATGCTGAAGTGTACCTGGTGCCTTGAGCGCCAGTTCGCGCAACAAGGGGCGGTTCATATCCGACAATTCAACCAGTGTAATAGGAGAAACAAAGCCAAATACCCGTTCCAGTAACGGAATGAGCGGATAGGCCAGCAGCGTCAGAAAAGAATTGAGAAACAACCAGGAATAAATCGACCAGTCGATGTCCCAGAAACGATTTTCCCGAATCAGGACGAGCCCCAGGTAGCCTATTGCGTAGGTGAGGAAGATAAACAGAATGGCATAAAAAAAGCCGCTCCAGTCACGGGTGTCGATATTGCTGAGCACGACGACCATCCCCGCCAGAATCTGGAGAAAGACAAACTCATAGCCCAGGGAGGATAAAAAGCCCGCCAGTAAGACGACAATTAAGTGGGTGAACAAGGCGAGGCGTTCGTTGTAAAAGGTCTTGATCACAATGGGAACAATGCAAAAAGGAACCAGGTAGCTGTTCAACTCCCCAATCCCTTCGACCAGGAAAACCAGGTAACTGAACAGGATGGGCCACATCAGGATAAAAACCAATTTGGGAAGACGGTTGTACACAAACGGCGCGTACTGGCGGATGTACATCGCAAGCAAGAAGATGACCAAAATGGTCAAGATCAAATAACCCAGAAAAACAGAAGGAACTGCCCGTTTCGACAAGACCTGTTGTTGGTATTCCTGTTCGAAAGAGTGAAGAATCTGGTATTGTTCGTCCGTAATAAAGCTGTTTTTGGTAATAATCAACGCCCCTTTCTGTACCAATCCCCGGGAGGTAACCAAAGCTGCCAGCGCAGCATTGCGCAGCTGCGCGGTGCGTTCCGGGCTGTAGAACAAATTGGCTTGAATTTGTTCCTGGAGTAAGGGGAGGAGCAACTCCGGCTCTTTGAGCGGACTGTATGGAAGTGAATCGCGAAGCATTTCCAGGATAGCAGCGTAGGTAGGGATATTCTCGAGTGTCTGTTCCTGGAAGGTGTTGCCCCGGATGATGGTAAAAACCTGGTCCTTGGGCATTGCTCTTAATTCGTCGTTTAATCGCAGGATCCCCCGTTGGTAGATGCGATCCAGGAGGGCCAACCCGTAGTCCCGGTAGCGATCCGGATGACGAGGAAAATCGGTAAACTGGTTGCTGGTTTGGGCGGCTTGCAACTGCTGCTCAAAGGATTGGACAAAAGCCGCTTTTCGTTGGGTGGCGATGGTTTCGTCCAACTCAAAAACCGGAGGCGTCGCGGCCAGTATTTGCTGGCGTTCGGCCTCAATTTCCTGGTCGGTTTTTCGAATGGCAAAGTCGAAAGGAGCCACCAAATCGTTGTACCGCCACGTTTGTTGTTTTTCGTACTGGTATTTAAACTTGGATTCACGGGGGAAAAGAAAACCAATCACAATCACCACAACGACAAAAGCCAGGGGACTCAAGATGGCCGGAAGCCGATGCAAAGTGCTGCGTTTATTTGATTCCATCTTACAAAGTTAGTTTTTCCAATAGCAATGTATTGACTTTTTACCACGAACTTTCCATAAATCATTTACCTTTGCAGGCAATGGATACAGCCCGGGTAATAATGGAGAGTGAGCGCTTTGGACTAACTATTCAGCGCTTGTGTCATCAGCTCATTGAACAGTATGATGACTTCAGTGCAGCCTGTCTTATCGGGGTGCAGTACCGCGGTGGATGGCTCAGTGAACGCCTGGCGGACGAACTCGCTAAATTGGGCGTGGGCACTATCCAGCATGGCAAACTCGATATTACCTTTTATCGCGACGATTTTCGTACCCGCGAAAAACCCCTGAAAGCCAGCCCGACAGAGATGCCTTTCCTGGTAGAGAATAAAGATGTCATCCTCGTGGATGATGTGTTGTACACCGGTAGAACCATTCAGGCGGCCCTGGCGGCTTTGAATGATTTTGGGCGCCCCCGGAGCGTCACCTTACTGGTGATGGTCGACCGGCAGTTTAACCGTCATCTGCCTATCCAGCCCGATTTTGTCGGGATGCGGGTTGATGCCCTGGACGAAGCTTACGTAAGGGTCGAATACGCCGACCGGCACGGGCAGGACCAAATCCTCCTTTTTCCTCAAAAACCTGATTCCGAATAATTAGATGGCTACTATTCAGCAATTGAGTACGCGACACGTTTTAGGTATCAAGTACCTGACGGAGGCAGATATTCAGCTCATCTTCGCTACGGCGGAAGAGTTCAAGGAAGTCATCAACCGACCGATTAAGAAGGTACCCAGCCTGCGGGACATCACGGTAGCCAACCTGTTTTTTGAGGATTCTACCCGGACCCGCATCTCCTTTGAATTAGCGGAAAAGCGGCTTTCGGCCGACGTAGTCAATTTTTCTGCTTCTTCTTCCTCCGTCAAAAAAGGGGAAACCTTGCTGGATACCGTCAACAACATCCTCTCCATGAAAGTTGACATGGTGGTGATGCGGCACCCTGCTCCGGGCGCCCACCATTTCCTGTCGAAACACATCGATGCCCATATCATCAATGCGGGTGATGGTACCCACGAACATCCCACGCAGGCCCTCCTGGACGCGTTTTCAATGCGGGAGCAAATCGGGGAGCTGGCCGGTAAACACATCGCTATTATTGGCGATATTTTACACTCTCGGGTAGCCTTGAGCAATATTTTTTGCCTCACCAAACTGGGCGCCAAAGTGCGGGTTTGTGGGCCACCAACGTTGATTCCCAAATACATTGCCGAACTGGGGGTAGAGGTCTCCTACGACCTCCGGGATACCTTGCACTGGTGTGACGTCGCCAATATTTTGCGCATCCAACTCGAACGCCAGGACCTCAACTATTTTCCTTCGTTAAGAGAATATACCCAATATTTTGGGGTCAACAAAGCCCTGCTCGATGAGTTGGATAAACGGATTGTCATTATGCACCCCGGCCCGATCAACCGCGGGGTAGAAATTACCAGCGAGGTAGCTGATTCCGAGCACAGTATTATTCTCCAACAGGTGGAGAATGGCGTAGCCGTACGGATGGCTGTCCTTTATCTGTTGGCCGCCTACCGCTAACAGCATTTTTAAAAATATTTTTTTTGATGAGCAGACTATTCACGTTGTTACTGGTTTCCCTGGTCCAGGTGGCCGGGGGAGGATTGATTGCTCAGGGAGTAGCAAACGGATGGCCATTGTCACCGGTAGCGAACCTGGTGAATTTTAAGCTGGACAACGGGCTCACCGTTATCTTTGTGGAAGACCACGAGGTACCAACGGTAACTTTTCAGTTGTTCGCCGATTACCCGCTCGATTTGGCGTATCCGGCCAGCGGCGTTGGGGAAATAACGGGGCCCTTGCTACGGGCAGGTACCTCCTCCCGCTCCGGAGCAACCATTGCCGGGACCATTGAGCGGCTGGAGGCCGATTTCCGGACGGATAGCCACGGGATTGTTGCCCGTGCGAAGAGTAGCGATCGAGAAAACCTGTTGGCTTTGCTGGCTGATTGTATAATAAACTCCGATTTTCCACCCGCTGCTGTTCAGGCCCTACAGGTCGCTTATCTGGGGCAACTTCAGGTGAATCAGCAAAACCCAGCCGCCATTGCCGAAAACTTAGCCAAACGATTGTGCTACGGTACCAGCCATCCCTACGGCGAGGTACCGACGGAGGCATCGCTGGCAGCTATCTCCCCGGCCACCTGCCAGGCTTTTCACCGGCGCAATTTTCGCCCGGTTGTCTCTTACCTGGTCCTGGTCGGCGATTTGCAGCCCGCCGAAGCCCGCCGGCTGGCGACTACCTATTTTGGCAACTGGCAAGTGCCCGGCAAAGCAGTGGCACAATTGTTCGATACGCCACCCCTGGAAAAAGGGGCCGTCATCCACCTGGTCAATTGGCCGGGCGGGCCGTCGGCGGCGCTTGATTTAAGCTATTCCGTAAAACTAAAGCCCAACTCCGCCGATGCGCTCAAGGTCGACTTGTTGAACCGTTTATTCAACCAACAGTGGCTGGCTGACCTTCCCGAGCTGAACCCGGCGGCAAATCCAGCAACGGCATATACGGCAGTTGCCCGCCTGACGGCCGATCCGACGATGGGCTCCTTTCGGGCTGCTGCGGTGGTTCCCAATGAGCTTGTCGATACGGTAGTGGCCGGGGTTTTTAAAACCATGTCCCGGCTGGATAGTGAGTTGGTCAACCCGGCGGCACTACAGGCAGCTAAAGAGCAGGTTAAAGCCGATTTTCTAACGTCCTTAGCCAACCCAATCACGCGTGCTACCCTGGCCATGAATACGGTTCGCTTCCGGCTTCCGCCAGCGTATTACCCCAATTACCTGGATAACCTGGCAAAAATAAAAGCGACGGAGGTGCTGGAAATAGCCCGCTATTACCTGGATCCCTCCCGAATTCAGGTCGTCGTCGTTGGCGACCCTGGCCTGGCTACCGGCCTGCAGCGCTTTTCGCGGTCACCCGTTCGTTACCTCAGCCCTGCCGGAGATACGCAACAGTTGATGGCACCCTTGCAAATGGAAACCATTCAGCCAGCAGCGGTCATCGAGAATTACCTGGCGGCGATCGGTGGGCGCGCGCTGCTGTTGCAAGCCAGAGACCTGCGTACCATTTTTACGGGCCAGACCCCGGATGGATTGCCGCTCCGCCAGGTAGAGGAGCGAAAAGAAGGCCATAAAATGCGCCAGCAATTGTGGCTGGACGGCGAGTTGTACAGCGAAGCTATTGTCAACGGCAAGGAGGTTCGTATCACCCAAAAAGGTGAACGGATGGCAATAGATGACGCCGCTTTGGCTGCTTTGCAGGTAGCCAACCCCTTGTTTCCCGCCGCCCGCTACCAGGCCCTGGGCTACCAATTGACCTACGGGGGGATGGAAAACGTAAATGGCCGCATTGCCCATATCATCAACGTTAAACATCCGGGTGATCAATGGCAGGTGCAGGAATATTACGACACCGTTACTGCCTTGAAGATCCGTACCCGGAGTACGGAGAACGGCGCAATCGTCACAACGGATTACAGGGATTACCGCGAAGTGGCGGGGATGTTGTATCCCCATAAATGGCGCACCGTTTCGACGGATTCCAATAATAATCCCTTGGAAATGCAACTGGAGTCCCTACAGATTAATACCAATATTCCTGATCGTATATTTGAGGTCGGGGAGCAATAACACCGTTTAAGTATTTGGACAATAACCTAACTTGTCTTTTCCAATCACCACCACAGCATTCTTTGTATGATACAGATTTTCGTTACCGGCGGCACCTTCGATAAGGAGTACAACATGATTACCGGGGAGCTTTTTTTTAAAGATACGCACTTACCCAAAATGTTCGAGCGCGGGCGCAGTACCCTCGATATTGACGTGAAAACGCTGATGATGGTGGATAGCCTGGAAATGACGGATGCCGACCGGCAGATCATCCTACACAACTGCCGACGAGCCAGTGCGGACAAAATCATTATCACCCACGGAACGGATAAGATGGTTGCTACGGCTACCTTTTTGGCCAAAAATGGGGTGCCCGATAAGACTGTGGTCTTGACCGGCGCAATGATTCCCTACGCTTTTGGTACCTCTAGCGACGGTTTTTTTAACCTGGGCAGTGCCCTGGCTTTCGCCCAAACGCTACCCGTTGGGATTTTCGTGGTGATGAACGGCCGGTATTTCCCCTGGAACAGGGTCCAGAAAAATCGCAAGACGGGCTTTTTTGAAGAGACAGAGGGGGAGGAGACCCAACCTGCCCAATAACGGCGACCACGCTTTATGATGGCCAATGAGCCAGCCTAAATAATTATTTTATGACCCACCAATCCATTATTGCCGATATCAGGAACAAGCGCTTTGCGCCGGTTTATTTTTTGCACGGACCAGAGAGTTACTTCATTGACCTCATCGCGGATGCCGTTGAGGCGCATGGTTTGGAAGAACACGAAAAAGCATTTAACCAAACCACCCTTTACGGCAAAGATTCCGATTATTTGCAGGTTCTGGATTCCGCTCGTCGTTTTCCGATGATGGCGGAGCGGCAGGTCGTTTTGCTCAAAGAGGCCCAGGATATGAAGACGTTAAAAGACCTCGAGGCTTATATCCTAAAGCCGACGCCGTCGACTGTGCTGGTGATTTGCCATAAATACAAAAAGTACAACCTGAATTCCAAATTTGGCAAAGCGGTCAAAGCCCAGGCGGTCTTGTTTGAGTCCAAAGAACTATACGATAACCAGGTGCCCGATTGGATTGCCGATTACCTCAAGGGTAAAAAGCTGAAGGCCGGCCCCGCCGCCGCCGAATTGCTGGCGGAGTACCTGGGGGCCAACTTATCCAAAGTAGCCAATGAACTGGATAAGCTGGCGCTCAATTTACCCGTAGGAGCGGAGGTGAGTAAGCAGCACATTGAGCAGTATATCGGAATTAGCAAGGATTACAACGTGTTTGAGTTGCAGAAAGCGCTGGGATTGAAAGATATCCTGAAAGCCAATCGCATCGTCAATTACTTTATCGCCAATGCCCGCAAGCACCCCATCCAGGTCATTATTGGTAGTTTGTACAATTACTTCAGCAAAATATACTTGTATCACGCTGTTGCGCAGCGTCCGGAACCGGAAATCCTAAGCGCACTGGGTTTGCGATCCGGCTTTTTTTTGCGTGAATACCGTACCGCTGCCCGCCAATTTTCGGCCCGCAAGAGCGAAGAGGTCATTCATCTGTTGCGGGAGTTCGACCTGAAAAGCAAAGGTTTGGGCTACAACAGCACGGGCAAACCCGAAGGTGAACTGCTCAAGGAAATGGCCTGGCGTATTTTACACCTGTAATTACTTAGGAATAACCACCCCTTCGTTCTCCGTCAATTTCCGAAAATGGTTAGCCACCGCTTCCAGCACCGATGGTCCGTGCCGGTTGACAATGAGGCGGCCATCCATGCTTGCTACCTGGGTCAATTCTCCCATGGTGCCAGTAGTGAACACCTCATCGGCGGTGTAGAACTCGGTGAGGGATAGGCGCTTTTCCTGGGCGGGAATGCCGTTTTTGTGGCACAGCTCCAGCACCGTGGCCCGGGTGATACCGGGTAAGCAATAGTCGGCATGGGGCGTAAAGACCATGCCCTTGCGAATGCAAAAGACGTTGACGCCGTTGGCTTCAGCTACGTAGCCGTCGGTATCGAGCATCAGGCCGGCGTCGGCACCGGCGTAGTTGGCTTCAATCTTTGCCAGGATATTGTTGAGCAGGTTGTTGTGGTGGATTTTGCTGTCGAGGTGCATGGGGGAATTGCGGCGTACGGAACTCGTCATCAATTTTATGGACGGCGGATACACCGGCGGCTTCCACTCCGCCAGTACGATCAGCGTGCAACCCGCCTGGTTGAGCCGGGGGTCCATGCCCGAGGTGATTTTCTGGCCCCGGGTGAGCGTAAGGCGAATGTGTACGCCGTCGTACATGCCATTGGCCCGGAGGGTAGCGAAGATGGCTTCGGTGATGGCGGCGTTGTCGGGTACGCCCTTGAAATCCAGCGCGTGGGCCGACAGCTGCAACCGCTCCAGGTGTTGGTCGAGGTGAAAAATGCGGCCATTGTATACCCGAATTCCTTCCCAAACGGCATCGCCGCCCTGAACCACACTGTCGAAAACGCTTATTTTGGCGTCCGCCCGCGGTAGCAATGCTCCACCCACGTGGATGAAAATATGATCATTCTTAGGGTTGCTTTGTTGTAACATACCAATGGATTGATTTTAAATGCTAATCTCCGACCTCCCACCTCCGACTTCGAGCTACTTCCCACTTCGAGTTGGTTCTCGCACCTGCCACGTCTTCAGCGTGGGCGACGCAGCGCAGCAACCTGCCACGTCTTCAGCGTTGGCGGCTCGCAGCGCATGCGGGAGGATGGATACGCCGGATGTTGGTCTCGCCCCCCGTTTACACTTTTCCCCATTTACACCTTTACACGGTCCTTACTTCCCACCTCCGACCTCCGACTTCCGATTTTCAAAACCGCCCTTCCTGGCTCCACAATTCTTCTTCCAGCATGAGGGCTTCCTGGCCGATGTTTTTCCAGTTGATGGATTTCTCCAGCCGGTAGTTGTCCAGTCGGTTGTGGTAGTAGTACAAGACCTTAAAGCTGTCGCTAACAATTCGTCCTTTCTTATCGAAATACAGGGGGTTGGAAACGTGGAAGGTGCCCAGGTGAACAATACCGTCCTGGATAATTTCGTCGACCGATTCGTGGATTTTTGCGGACAGTTTCACCTGTTTCAATTTTTCCAGGGCCAGCAGGCGTTCGCGCAGTTGGTTAATCACGTCTCCGAGGGCGTGTTTGGGGAATGCGTAATCATCGGCTGGCAGCCGCAAGATACCGTAGAGGTCGAGTTTTGGATTCTGGTTTTTCAGGAGCTCGAAAGCGGCAAAAGCCACCAGGTGGCTGGTTAGCACGACATTGTCTCGCAAATAGCGTTCGCTAATCGCTTCGCCCAGGAGATTGGTATATTCGGCTTCTCGTTGGAGGTCTTTGTTGATGTTGCCCTGGGCATTGAGGAAGTATTCTTTGACATCTATCAGGCGGTTGTGCAAATCGTAACTGTTGCCAGCTTCGTCAACGCGATTGCCCAGTACATCCATGGGTTGTCCGAAGGAAAGGGTGATATCGTTGCCTTTGGAGAAAACCCGCCAGGCAAACTTCAGTACCCGGAGCGGGCTGTAGGAACTGTCTCTGGTCTTGAAGTACTGCTCTTTGCCAATTTCCTGCAAGTGTTGCTCAATGAGGTATTCTGCCTCCAGTACAAAATGGTAACCCAGGATAAGGGGTACAATAAAAACTTTTTCAGACTTCCCTTCCTGGTACATAGCGCGTTGCGCTTCTACGGTGGTGCCTAGGAGCCCCAGTTTAAGCTTTTCCTCCATTCTGCCTGAGCGGGAACGGGTACCACCCGGGAAGAAGAGGCTGTTGACCCCCCGCTTGATGGACAGCATACTCATGGATTTGAGGGTTTCCAGGTAGATGCTGTTTTTCTTGCGCCGGTCCAGGCGGTAAGCGCCCAACCGGTTCATGAAGTAGGCCGTGTAGCCCGTGTTGTAGAGGTTGAGCCCCGCACCGTAGCTGAAAGAAGGTAGCCCCAGGTAGGTGTCCATGGCGTAGCCAATGAGGATGGAGTCGAGGTTGCTGAAATGCGTGGGCACCACGACGACCGTTCCCTGCTTAAAAAGCTGGCGGATCTTGTCGACCTCACCGGTGACCAGCAGTTTTTCCGTCAGCTGGTGCTTGGTGCCCCACAAACCGCGGATACTGCGCAGCGCTGCGGTATTGAGCAAACGCGTGAAGAAGAAGGTGAGAAATCGGCGGGCAAAAAGGAAGGTTTTGATGCGGAAAGTCCCGACAATCTCCTCCGCATACCGGTGAATGATCAAGGCCAGCAACTCCCGGTTACTTTGCGTAGCTTCTTCGGCGGTAGCGTCAAGCCCGCGCCGCACGTGCCGCTGGCTGATGCGCTGCCAGAACTGTTTTTCTTTAGGCGGATCCACCTTCCAGGGCTCTTCCTTAATGCGGATGCGTTCGTTGTAGATGGTTTTGGAAATTTGATCACTCACCGCTGGGGTGGGTTTTGCCATCAGGCGTTCGAGGGCAAAGTCTTCAATTTCCTGGACAAAATTGCGCCGATCTTCACTGAGTTTGTAAATGGGCCATTCTTCCATATCCGGAATGACAGGCGGTAGGATGGTATTGGGTTTAGCTGAAGCCATGCGTTAGAGCCTTTCGAGTGTTTCTTCAATGATTTGAAATACTTCCTCCTGGCCAATACGGTTGGTAGCGCTGGTGACAATATCGGGGGGCAATTCCTCCCAGTATTCCAGCAATGCCGCTCTGATTTTTTCGATATTAGCGGTTAGCTTTGGCGCTAGTATCCGGTCGGATTTCGTATAAGCGACTACGAATGGCATACCCATTTCGCCCAACCAGTTGATAAACTCAAGGTCTATTTTTTGAGGCCCGATATTGCTGTCCAACAAGACAAAAACACACTGTAGGTTTTCCCGTTTTTTGAAGTAATGATCCATCATCAGACGCCAGGATTGCCGTAGCTTTTTAGAAACTTTGGCGTAGCCGTAGCCGGGAAGATCCACGAGGTACCAATTGTCGTTGATCAGGTAGTAATTAAGGTGTTGCGTTTTTCCAGGCACGTTGGATATTCGCGCCAGGTCTTTGCGGTCAACGAGCATATTGATCAACGAGGACTTACCTACATTGGATCGGCCGATGAAGGCAAACTCTGGCCGGCCGTCGGCTGGCGCCAGCCGTTGTTCGGGAAAACTCCCTTTAAATTCTACACTTTGAATGACCATAATTATACTCCGCTTGAATGGGCAAAGGTAACTATTTTATTGGCGAAATGGTGGGTGGTCATTACGTCAAAAGACAGCTACTTTCCCCAGATTCCGACGAGCGGATAGATATCCAGGGTTTGAATGTGGATATTTTGCCCTTCCACAAAGAGTTCGATTTTGGAAAAATCCGTCGTTGGGAAAAAGATATCCGTCAGGGCTGTCAGGCCATCGTCGGCAATGAGTTCGGCCGAGGCCCGGTCGAAAACCACCTGCATGGTCACCAGCGCGCCTTTCATTTGCTTGGGGGCATAGTGGATGCTGTTGGCAAAGCGATCGGAGAAATCTATTTTCCCAGCCTTGGTGCGGTCGCTGAAGTACGCGCCACGGGCCGCATCGTAGCCTATGCGGTAGCTTTCGCCGTCGGCATTGGAAAGTTTGAACCCAAAGGAACTTTTGGAATCGTCATTAATGGCAGCTTCAAACCGAATTTCCAATTGCCGGGGATCGACCGCTAGCGTTTGTACAAAGGTGGTGTCGTTGGGGGTGGATGTCGTGGAAAGGGCTGGTCCGCGCAGTTCTTTTAATTCCCCAGGGAAAGACTGAAAAATACGGGGGCCGTCTGGGGTATTGCTGACGGTTAGTACCCGTGGGAGTGTCATGGCACTCCGCCACAATTGGGTAGGAACCACATTCGCATAATCCCAGTTGCTCATCCAGCCCATAAAGATGCGGCGGCCGTCTTCTTCTGCTACATTCGACCAGGTGACGCCGGCGTAGTTGTCCCGGCCGTAGTCTAACCAAACAGCTTTCTCATAGGTGGGTTGTACCACCTGGTCTGCCAAGAGGAAGTGATCGGCACAAAGGTGTCCCCACGCTCCGGTATGGTTATCTACCAACTGGATTTTTGCCTTCCGGCCTTGCAAATCCTGCAGGTCCCAGTGGGTCCAGGCCAGTCTTTCGCTATTGTTTCCGGTTGCCGAACGAACCACCTTCCCGTCAATGACCAGGTTAACCGCCGTTTCACCGGGGTGGTTGCCGCCAGCCGTCTGGAAATTGAGGAAGGGCTGATCGATGACGAAAGCAGGTGAAGTGAGCGTACCCGTGCTGGCATCGCCACCGTGGCAGCTATTGGCCAGGTACGATCCGCGGAACAAGGTCACGGTATTTTGTGGAGGAAGGGTGCCTTTGGCCGGTTGATCTCCGAAGGCTTTGCCGGTGGCGACCCAGTCACCGTAGCCATTTTCAAAATCGGCCAGCACCACTCCCGTCGGCACCACTTCGCGCCTGGTACCCAGGTGGGTGATAAATTCCTGGTCGAGGTGAAACTGCTTGCCGTCAAACTCACCAATGAAATATTGGGTACCCGATCCGCCATTGGGCGAGCCTGGGTTGACACTAACCAGGAGCACCCATTTTTTGTTGCCGGTCCCGCTGTCGACCTGCGGAAACAAGTCCGGACATTCCCAAACCCCACCGTGGGTTCCCCATTTCTGGCCAAAGTCACTGAGGTATTGCCAGTTCTTTAAATCCGGTGAAGTGTAAAATTTGACGTGATCGTAGGCCGCAAAGACCATAACCCACTGTTTGGTGTCTTGGTCCCAGATCACCTTGGGGTCGCGGAAATCGCGAATGCCGGGGTTGGCTACTACCGGATTGCCAGCGTATTTGGTCCAGGTACGTCCGCGGTCATTGCTGTAGGCAATGGCCTGGCTCTGGAAGTCATTGGCGCCACTTTGCTCGCCGGCCATGTTGTGGTAGGTAAAGATAGCGACGAGCGGGGGTTCGCCACCCTGGCCAAAACCACTGGTGTTGTCCCAGTCGACGACGGCACTGCCCGAAAAAATCAAGCCCTTCTCGTCGGGATACAAGGCGATGGGCAAGTGCTCCCAGTGAATCAGGTCTTTGGTGATGGCGTGCCCCCAGTGCATGGGGCCCCACACCGTACTGTCGGGGTAGTACTGGTAGAACAGGTGGTATTCGCCTTCGAAGAAAACCATCCCGTTGGGGTCATTCATCCAGTTGGCGGGTGGCGAAAAGTGCAACTGCGGGCGGTGAGGTTCATCGTAGGTGGGCGCACCCGAATCTTTGTTATGATCGCTGGTACAACTCCAGACGAAGAGGGTACAGCAAAATAAAACAGCAACTGCTAATAGGTTGTTAATCATGACCGCTTAAAGATTATTGTTGGTTTTTCGAATAACTAATTCGCACATAACCGCTGGTTCAGGGCAGAACCAACAGCAAAAAAGCTTAGCACATGGGAAGAAAAGGTGAGGGATTTTTTAAGTTGCTGAGAGTCGTGCTGAGGTTGCAGCAAATTAGGCTGCCACGCACCACACAAATTTAATAAAAACTATTGTTTTTTAACTACCACCGCTTTCTGGAACAGCAATTTTTCCAGGGCGTTGTTATTTTCTTGCCAAATAAGGGCAGGTAGTCTCCTGGAATAGTTGTTGGAATTGTATTTTTGGACAAACAAGCGCAAACCCGTGAAAGAAATTCGTAAAATAATTGCTACTTATGACCAACTGGATCTAACGGAGGAAAAGGTTGCGCTGGCGGCCGTGGTCAATGTTGAAGAATCGTCTTACCGCCGCATCGGTGCGCGGATGCTGGTGCGCAGCAATGGGCTGTGGACGGGCGGTATCAGCGGGGGCTGCCTGGAGGGAGATGCCTTGAAACGGTCGCAGATGGCCATTTTCAAAGGAGAAGCCTCCAAGGTGGTGTACGATACCATGGATGATGACAACAACCAAATTGGCGTAGGGCTCGGGTGCAATGGTCGCATTGAGGTCGTGTTTACGCCGATTGATGCTGCCGATCCGAACAATGAAATCGAACAGCTTAAAAAAATAGCGACTGCCGAGGTACCCTCGGTGATGCTCAAAATTATTGATGCACCACCAGGTAGCCAGCTGCTGGGGCAGAAACGATTGGTGGAGCAGGATACCCCGGCCATTGACTTTGTGGGTATCGATCCGCTTGTACTGCAGGAAAGTGTGGCTGCCACCTGGGAACAAAGGCGAGCGCGAATTATTCAGACCCAGGCAGAAGGGGGGGCGGTGACATTGCTGGTAGAGTTTATCCGACCGGAAACCCGCCTCATTGTGGTGGGTGACAACTACGACGTCTCGGCCATGTTAGGGGTGGCCAACGAACTGGGCTGGGAGTGTTACGTTGTCGGCAAAGCCAAAAAATTGACCAAAGAAATCTATCAGCTGGCCAGGGAAGTGGTTGATTTCGCGCAGGCCGATACCCTGCCCGTGCACGATTACACCGCCGTTCTGCTCATGTCTCACGATTACAACCGGGACAAGCAAATGCTGCCAATTTTTGCCAACCAGCATCCGCGCTACCTGGGCATGTTGGGCCCCAGGAAGCGATTCCAGAATATGCAAAACGACCTCAAGGAAATGAACCTCGCCAGCTTGCCCTTTTTTTACAGTCCGACGGGGTTGGAAATCGGCGCCGAGTCTCCCCATGAAATTGCCTTGTCGATTGCTGCCGAGATTATCGCCGTTTTCCGGCAAAAAAAGGGCGGCTTCCTCAAAGATAAGGAGGGCGCGATTCACGAGCGGGCGGGCCAGGTCAGCAAAGGCAACATCCCCGCAAAATAAAGGATTGATCTTACTCCACAACCTGGTAGGGCTGCATCCACAAAGGTTTTTCCTGGCCGGGTACTTGCAGCCGGACATAGTACAAGCCGGGTGACAACGTCGCAACCGTATCCACCGCTAAGCGGTAAGCCTTTTTTAGGGCAAAGGCCCGCACATTGGATTCGATTTCCAATAACTCCGGTTGGATGGTGATGCTCATTTTTTCCTCACCTGCGGGTGGCTTGTTGGAACGTATAGACCAGACTAAAACGGGCGGTTCCAGCGCCGTAAGGAGCAACGCCTGGAAGGTCAGCCTGAACTTGGCGGCCTTGCCGGTTGCCACCACTTCGAGGTGGGTGTCCTGGATGGTATAGTAGGGGTCACCGGCAGTGGCCATTTCAGCTTCC
Source organism: Bacteroidota bacterium (assembly GCA_003045895.1). Taxonomy (GTDB): domain Bacteria; phylum Bacteroidota; class Bacteroidia; order Chitinophagales; family Saprospiraceae; genus Lewinella. The sequence continues at coordinate 19,949 of PZPC01000022.1, read as the reverse complement.
AGGGCCGGATTGGGAGCAAAAGCCTGCGGGCTGGGTTTTTTAACGGGTGCTGGCACTGGCACGGGTGCTGCCGGTGGAACAGGAAGCTCCTGCGGGGCGGGGGGAAGGCTGGGTGGTAGTTCTGCTGCCGTGTCGGTGGCAGGTAGGGTAGGGGCTTGCCGGATGCTGGGTTTTACAACCGCTGCTGGCCGGAATTGCCACCACCCCAAGACCGCTAAAATCAGGAGTACCAGTGCACTCCAGCCCAGGAGGCGCAATTTTTTCCAGGTGGCCTGGGCACCAGGGGAAGGTAAGCTTTGGGCAATGGCCGCCAGGGATTGTCGGAAAGCTAATTTTTCGCCGTCGGAAAGCAGCCTGGCCAGGCCACGATGGAGCGCTACCTCGGCGGCCAGCTCTGGCTGGTCAGCCAGTTGTTGCTCAAACAAGGCTCGTTCCTGGTCGGATAATCTGCCGGCCAGATAGGCTTCGATCTGGTCGTGTAAGGCTTCTTGTTCCATGAAACAGCTTTCAAGACATGAATTCGCGGTAACGCGGGTCGGATTTGATTTTTTCCAGCAAGGTTGCCTTGCAGTGAAATTTGCGCTTCTTGGCGTACCCTGCACTCGTCAGGTTCATCAGGTCAGCAATTTCCTGCATGCTCTTTTTGCCAAAAAACAAGGTCAGTATTTGTTGGCAATCTTTACCCAAGTGACGGAAGTTGTCCCAGAGAATACTTTCCTTTTCGGCAACAATGATGGTCTCGACCAAATCGGTATCATCCGTATATTTGAAATCATCGATAAGGGTTACCTCTGAGCGGGATCGTTTTTGTAGCCGATTTCCCCAAAGGTTGCGGCAAATGCCATAAAGCAGGGTAGAAAAGGCGCTGGAAAGGACAAAGTTTTTGTCCCGGCATTTTTCGAAAAGCACGACCAAAGCATCCTGGAAAACATCCTGCGCATCATCCGGGGTTCCTCCATTGCGGGTAATCAAGCTGGTGATACGCGGCAAAAAATCCAGGTAGATGCTGCGCAACCCTGCGTCATCACCCGTTCGGATGGCTTTTAAATATTGTTGATTGGCTTTTCCCATAGGTTTTCTATCAGGGGCTAATTTAAGCTTTTTGGGTGTTTATTTTGATAATCCTCCAGTAATAGGTAACTTTCATAAGCCTTTACAAATGAAACCAGCGACTGCTAATTCCTAGTTGTCCACATCGCCTTATTATGAAAACCCTCCTGTCTTTCTTTTTTATTTTGCTCGGGAACCTCCTTTTTTGCCAAACCCCGGAACTCATCCCCCGCCAGGAAGGGCACCACTCGGAGGTCTACCACGTTTGCTTTTCGCCCGACGAACGGCTGGCCCTGAGTGCCGACCTACGTGCCATTGTTCTCTGGGATCTGCGCAGTGGCAAATATATACGTACGATCGACACACCGGCTGGGGTACAAAACCTGACTTTTTCTGCGGATGGCAGCCAGGCAATAGCTGTCTTGGAGGATCGGACGCTCACTGCCTGGGATTTGTCCACGGGTGAACGCGTTTGGTCGGTTGAAATTACGGAGCGCGAATTGATAGCGGTAGAAACAGGGGCTTATGGCAATGATACCTTAACGGCTACTTACGGAGGGGCGAAAATAGTGGCGTCGCAGGTAGCACCCGATAAACGGTACGTGGCTGCGTTGTTCGATAATGGCGAGGTAAAATGTTGGTCTTTGAAAAATGGGCAAAAAATTTGGCAAAAAAAAGTAGTTGCAGCACCAACTGGCACTATCTGCTTTTCGGCTGATGGGGCATTGGTCTATACCTATGATGACACCCGGTTATTTGCCTGGGCAACGGGTACCGGAGCTAAAAAGAGCGTCGATCAGCTGCCTATTCCTCCCGTAGCGGAATTAAGCTTACTGGGCGGTGGGAAAGCATATCGCTTTGAACAAGCTGTTCTTCAGTTGTACGATTTTCAGGAATATAAAAAAACGGATATACCCGGGCTAGGAGCCTTTATTCAAAGTAATAAATTGCCGGCCATTACCAATTTTGAGTTTACACCCAATAAAGAGAGGCTGGTGATCGGGTTTGGAGATCCTACGGTTTCCTGGGCGATTACACCTGGTTTACCGGCCAATCGCGAAGGAGCTGGCACTTTGCTGGTTTGGGATGTCCAAAATGACCAACTGTTGTACCAGCTGGAAGGTATTGCTGAAATCATTAATGATTTAGTTATTGCTGCCGCTGGTACGCGTTGCCTGACGGCCAGTTCGGATAAAACCGTTCGCCTCTGGGACTTGACGACGGGCAAAGAGTTGCTTCGTCTGGAAAGGGAAGTGGCCATGGAACATAATTTTAGTATCACCCCCGATTTTCAAACTTTAGCGCTGACCAGATTTGATGGTTTTTTTAAAATTTTCCAATTGAATGATTATTTTTCTGGATTCTGTTCCCATACTAATTTTGATGCCATCCAACTGACGAATGATGGCGAAAAATTGCTTACAGCTAATCGTGACTTTGCTTTAGACTTATGGCAAACTGAAGGTATAGAAAAAGTAAAGAAGCGCCATTCCGATGCCAAGGAAGCACCATTGCCCATTTTGGACAATGGTCTGGTTGGCCTCGGGCGCTTAGATGATCGCCACAAAGCGTTGTGGGTAGCTACCGCTACGGCTGTTTCATCCGATGGGAAATTGGCATTGGTGGGGTCTTCTAAGGAGTGGCGTGTCATGTCTGAAATTTTAGCCCCCCCTGTTTTCTGGAGCGACAACACTGCGTTTTTCACCGTTCCTGTCGCAGATACGATTTATCAGGTGGAGCAGCATTCTCCTGATACGCCCATGGAGCAGTGGCAGTATGAGATGAGCATCGTCAATCGCATCGACACCATTGGTTTTGTGGACCAGGGCAAGGTCAATTTGTGGTATTTCACAAGGATCGGCCAGCAGCCCTATTTTAATGTCTCGCTTTGGGATCTTGAAAAAAAGCAGTCGGTCAGGGTGTTTCCCATTGCGAGCACCAATTGGCATCCTGTCTCATCGGTCAGCTTTTCGCCTGCTGGCAATTTGGCTATCGCCAAGGTCGAAGGCCGGCTATATGCCTGGGATATTGCCAGTGGCAAACCACGGAAAAATATGGCAGGGGTGAGCTATTTTGACGGTATCCACTGGGGAGAGCGCGCGAATCTGGTAGCTACTATTGGTGTAGATAAACAAGATGTTGTCATCTGGAATTTGGACGACCACCGCATCATCAGGCAGGTGAAAAGTGAGGAGCCACTCATGGCGGTAGGTTTTCATCCGAACGGCCGCACCATGCATACCATTTCCGCTAACAACAACCTGACCGAATGGGACATCCAAACAGGTAAAGCGTTGCGGCGTACGCCCCAGGCGCCACTTGGGCATACCATGACCTTTGCACCAGACACTAATTTTATCTTGGTGACCAACGAATACGGCTTCTCGGTTTGGGACCGTACTTTAGGCAAATGCTCCCTCGATTTAGGTGCTAAGTCTACCTTATCCGAAAGGAGTTCAGGCGACTTGTTTTTTGAAAACCATCACCCTGAGCAGATCAGCCTGTTCCGGTTTTTACCTGATGGCTATCGCGTCATTGCTGCTAGCTACGAAGGTGTAATCCGTTGTTGGAATTACAAAACAGGTCAGGAAGTGTTTCGTATTTATTTCCCGGGCAACCAGGATTGGCTGGTAACTACCCCCGCGGGGCTATTCGACGCTTCGCCCACCGCGATGGAGGCCTTGTATTTTCGGGCGGGCACCGAAGTCATCGAATTGGAACAGCTCAAGGAGCGCTACTACGAACCCGGCTTATTGCAAAAGCTCTTGGCTTTTTCGAATGAACCACTGCGCGAGGTGACGGTCTTCAAAGATCTACCCCTTTATCCCGATATGACGGCGGAAATTGACGAAAAACAGCAGCTGTTGAATGTCAAACTGGTACCCCGTAGCGGCGGAAATGGCAAGCTGAGTTTATTTGTCAATGGCAAGGAAGTGCTGGAAGATGCCAATCTGGAACGGGCTACCGAGGTGGCTATCGACCTGGCGAAATTTGCGATCTACTACCTGCCTGATACCTCCAACCGACTGACACTGCGGGTGTACAACGAGGTGGGCTGGCTAAAAAGCCCGGCGCTGGAATTGGCCTATGTGCCTTCCGTATCAGCACGCGGAGGGGACGGCAACACCAACACGACCACCCCTTTGTTTACGGGGGAAATAAGCCTCTATGCCATCGTCGTAGGCACGGCCGATTATGCAGGGAGCCAGATGGATTTGAGGTTTTCGGATCGGGATGCCACCAGTTTCAGTCAGGCGTTGGGCCAGGTGGCGCCCAATATTTTTGCCGACCGGGTCCACATTACGCTTTTGAATACCGACGCTGCGGATACGTTGCGCCAGGATATGGCCAGCAAAAGTACCATCGAGGCCGCCTTTGCCGATATTGCCGCCCGTGCCCACGCCCAGGATATTGTCGTGGTGTACTTCTCGGGTCACGGCGTAAGCTACGGCACCGCCGAAAATACCCAGTTCTATTACCTGACCAAAGACATTGCCACGCAAAACCTGTCCGACCCGGAAATTCGCAATAATTATGCCATCTCTTCTTCAGAGCTCACCACCTGGCTCAACACCATTCCCGCCCTCAAGCAGGTCATGATCATCGATGCCTGTAATTCGGGGCGTATTGTCGAAGATTTGGCCAATTCCAGCAAAGACCTCAGTTCCACCCAGATTCGCGCCCTGGACCGCATGAAAGACCGCACGGGCATGTTCATTCTCACCGGTAGTGCGGCCGATAAATTGAGTTACGAAGCCACCCAGTACGGCCAGGGATTGCTGACTTACAGCTTGTTGCAAGGCATGAGTGGCCTGGCACTCCAGGAAGATAAACGGGTAGATGTCATGACCCTTTTTCAGCATGCACGTGACGAAGTTCCCGACCTGGCCGAAGGTATTCGCGGGGTGCAAACGCCCGTGTTGGCTTTCCCGGTGAACGGCAGCAGTTTCGATATCGGGATTGTGGACGCCAACGTCCGCATCCCCATCGCGCAGGTCAAGCCCGTATTTATCCGCAATGTGTTCCTGGAAGAGGAACTTTTTGACGATATCCTGGGTCTGGCGGATGTGTTGGAAAACCACTTTCGGGAAATTACCGCCAAGGGCGCCCAGGCCGAGATCATCTTTGTGGACCTGAAAGCGTACGCCAATGCCTACTCGATCAAAGGGCTGTATCGCGTAGCAGGCGAAAAGGTCATCCTGCGCGGCCGCCTGTTCAAGGATGGCCAGCCCGTTGGGGAGCCGTTTGAGTTGAAAGGTCAAAAGGATAATTTGCCAGCGCTGGTAGAAGCAATTGTGGACAAGGTGTCCGATAGGTTGTAACTGATTTGCGCCGCCAATTGCTTTCGCTTTTCTGGTTCAATACGGTTCTGTAATTTCCTGACAATTAATAAGTTGAGGGGCTCGTGCTAAAGTTTGCTTACGTTTTAAAAAATCAACCCTATGAAATCGCTTTTACTACCTTTTATACTCCTCTTGTCGACCTTGGTGCAGAGCCAGACGCCGCGTTTGGTGGTTCCAATCGGGCATGCTTCGGTGGTCCAATCCGTCGCTTTTTCGCCCACCGGGAAAACAGTTTTAACCGGCAGCTGGGATGGGACGGCCAAACTTTGGAATTTAGCAGGGCATGAATTACAGACTTTTCCCGGAGCGGGTTGGATTAGCGCGGTGGCCTTTTCACCCGACGGGAAAACAGTCTTAACCGGCAGTTCAGATGGGAAAGCCAGACTTTTCGACTTAGCAGGGCGCGAGTTACAGGTTTTCTCTCCTAATGCTGCCGTCGAGGGTATCCATGCCGTAGCTTTTTCGCCAGATGGGCAAAAGCTGGTAACCGGAGGGGAGGATGGCGTTGCCCGGTTATGGAACTTGTCGGGCCAGGAACTACAGACTTTTAGTGCAGCTTCTTCGGCCATGCTCGCGGTGGCGTTTTCCCCCGATGGCCAACAACTGCTGACCGGCGGGTTGGATTGCCAGGCTACCCTTTGGGATTTGTCTGGACAAGTAGTTAAAACTTTTTCCGGTTCGGCAAAGTCCGGGGGCATCTACGCCGTCGCATTTTCTCCCGACGGCCAACAGATTTTGACCGGAGGTGCGGATGGAATGGCCCGGTTATGGAACGTGTCGGGCCAGGAAATACAGACCTTCGCCACCCAATCTTTTACCGTCCTCGCGGTGGCTTTTTCGCCCGATGGCCAACAAGTATTCACGGGAACCTTGAATGGTGAAGCTATCCTTTGGGACCGCTCCGGACAGGTGGTAAAAACGTTCTCCGGTTTGTCAGATGTGGATGAGATCAACGCCGTGGCTTTCTCTCCCGACGGGAAGCAAATTCTGACCGGCCACCGGGTTGAAATGGCCAAACTTTGGGACTTGTCCGGATCGGTCATGCAGACTTTTGTCGGACATACCAATCAAGTTTTGGACGTGGCTTTTTCTCCCGACGGCAAAAAGATCTTGACCAGCGGATCGGGCGGAAGTACACCTGCTGCCATCCTGTGGAATCTCGCTACGATGGCGATAACGTCCTTCCAGGGGCACCAGGACAGGGTGATGTCGGCGGTGTTCTCACCCGCTGGTGACCAGGTTTTAACCAGCAGTGTGGATGGTACCGCCAGGCGGTGGGACCTTTCCGGAAAGACCCTGCAGACTTTCGATGGTTATGTGACTTCGGCAGCCTTCTCACCCGACGGGCAGCAGATTTTGACCGGCACACAAGATTTTACGGCTAATCTTTGGGACCTGTCCGGGCAGTTGTTGCAGGTTTTTAGCGGACACGAAAGTACCGTAAATTCGGTAGCCTTTTCTCCTGACGGTCGGCAGGTGTTGACCAGCAGTATGGATGAAACGGCCAGGCTGTGGGACCTGTCCGGCAAGACGCTGACGACATATTCCGGGACTAGAGGTCATTCTCCTTACGAACGTGCGGCCTTTTTTTTACCTGCAGGGAACGGCGTTTTAACCAATATGATTCCTGTCACCGATCTCGAGTTGAAACTGTGGGATCTCGCCGGGGAGGAGCAACAGGTTTTCTCTGGGCACGGCGGGTTGTTTTATAGCGATTTTTCCCCTGATGGCCAGCAGCTGCTGACGAGCAACTTCGATGGCACAGCGAGCCTTTGGGACCTTGCCGGCAAGGAGTTGCGCACTTTTGGAACACCCACCAAAGCCGTTGCAGCAGCAACCTTTGCGCCTAACGGCAACCAGATCCTTACCGTCAACCGCGACAACACCCTGACCATCTGGGACATTAAAGACAGTAAAGAATTGGCCAGTTTGATCCTCCTTGATTCCACCGACTGGGTCGTCACCACGCCTTCGGGGCTTTTCGATGCTTCGCCCGGAGCGATGAAGCAAATGTACTACATGGTCGGGCTGGAGCTAATCGAACTGGAACAGCTCAAAGAACGCTACTACGAACCAGGGTTGCTGCAAAAGACATTGGGTTTTGACGAAGGCACGGTACGCGATGTATCCGCCCTTCAGCAGGTAGCGCTTTACCCCGAAATCAGGGCGGATATCACGGCGACTACCCTTAATGTAGCCCTAACGATCCGCTCCGGTGGTCTGGGCCAACTCAGCCTGTTCATCAACGGCAAAGAAATGGCAGCAGACATTAATTCCGACCGAAAAACGACCCTCTCGATTGATCTGCGGGCGTACAACAAGTTCTACCTTCCGGGCACCAATACCCTGGCGCTGCGGGTCTACAATGAGGCCAACTGGCTAAAGAGCCAGGCGTATGAGCTGGCCTACACGCCACCAGCGGCCGGGAAAGGCACCGGGAGCAACACCCTCCAAACGCTGGGCAATGCCAAGCCCGAGCTCTACGCCATCGTGGTCGGGACTTCCGACTACAGCGGCCGGGAATTGGACCTCACTTTCCCCGACCTCGACGCTGCCGCCATGGCCAGCGCCTTCGCGGCAGCGGGTAGTCGTTTGTTCGAAGACCGCATCCACTTGAAGGTATTGACAACTACCGGAAAGACCGCCAAGGAGGTCTCCTCGAAAGCCAATATAGCAGCAGCTTTCGCGGCTTTTGCGGCCGAGGCCAAGCCCACCGATATCCTGATCGTCTACTTTTCCGGACACGGACTTACCTACGGCGCCGCCGAAAAAAGCCAGTTTTACTACCTGACCAAAGACATCGCCAGTGCCGACCTCAAGGACGACGAAGTTCGCAACAACTACACCGTTTCTTCCGAAGACCTGACCCGCTGGCTCACCGCTATTCCCGCCAGAAAGCAGGTCATGATCCTGGATGCCTGCAACTCGGGTAAGGTCGTCGAATCATTAGCTACCGTGGGAGCCCGATCGCTTAGCTCCTCCCAGATCCGGGCTTTCGACCGCATGAAAGACCGCACAGGCATGTTTATCCTCACGGGCGCTGCGGCCGACAAAGTGAGCTTCGAAGCCAGCCAGTACGGTCAGGGCCTCCTCACGTTCAGCTTGTTGCAGGGCATGAGCGGCCTGGCGCTGACACCCGATAAGCGGGTGGACGTGATGACCCTTTTTCAGTATGCCCGCGACGAAGTACCGGTTTTGGCCAAAGGCATCCGGCAGGTACAGGTGCCGGTATTGGCCTTCCCCGCTGGCGGCGGCAGTTTTGATATTGGCATGGTGGATGCGGGCGTGAAAATCCCGCTGGCACAGGTCAAACCGGTTTTTATCCGCAACAACTTCCAGGACGAGGACAACTTCGACGACGGGTTGGGCCTGACCCAGGCACTGGCCGCTTATTTTCAGGAGATTACTGCGCGTGGTGCCCAGGCCGACGTGATCTACGTGGATGTGAATGCGTACGAGGATGCCTATTCCATCAAAGGCCGTTACACCGTCAGCGGTGAGGTCGTAGCCGTTCGGGGGCGCCTTTTTAAAGGCAAAACCGCACTGGGCGATTTTCAATTGACGGGCAAAAAAGACGCCCTACCAGCGCTGGTAGAAGCGATTGTAGATAAGGTGTCGGAGATGTTGTAAAGCCCAATGAGCCAGTATAACCAGTTGGTTTAGCGTATATGCTTTATTTATTTATCAACTATGAATTATCAATCTATGCGATCATTGCTGTTTTTCCTCGTGGCTTTTATGCAGTTTACGGGTGCCACTGCTCAAAAAACCGAACTTGGTCTGCCGCTTGGGCACCGGGATGACATTATCCACCTGAGCTTTTCGCAAGACGGAAAATATTTGCTCACTGCTGGATGGAGCAGCATGAAACTTTGGGATGTACAAACAGGGAAGCTGATCCGGTATACCGATCAGCGCGGTGCTTACAATGCTGTCACCTTGTCTGGGGATGCCCAATTTGTGTACTTCAACGACAGCGCTACCGACCCGGTAGACTTGGTTTGGGATATTGAAAATAAGACCGTAATTCGAACTGGAGATTCACAAGATGCTTTTTCCGATGAGAAGGATGCCAAATTCGGCGAAGGGGGGCTCTTTTCTCCTTCTGGGCGGTTGGTTTTGCAAACAGCCTACGATTATGACCGGGAGGTGACCCGTTTTCAAGTGCTTCGCTTGCCTGGTAATGCGGTGGTAGATGGTTTCGAAACCAAGGGGGATGTAAGTCGTGCTGTTTTTTCGGCCGACGAAAAAGCGGTGTACCTGGTGGGCATAAACCAACCGGAAGGAGAATTCCTTCAGCGAGATTTGCAGAACCATCGCTTCTTGCCAGTATTTGGTCCGGCAGGGTTTCAATTGCAGGGCGCGGTGGTTTCACCCAGGCTCCTGCAAGCTGTCCTGTGGCGTGAAAACCAGGACTATGAGCTGTGGGATCTCAAATCAGCGAAGATGATTCGCAAGGGGGTGTTGCCCGCAGTGTTTCAGGAATGGTATACGTCCTTTGAAATATTTGACGCGAAAGGTTTTTCCCCTATTTTGGGTTTTGGCCCCACCAGCCCCCTGGCTATCCTGGGCGAAGGCCCGCATACGCTCCGGCTATTCGATCTGGCCACCGGGCGCGACCAGCACACCCTGACGGATAATTCCATGCGCTTCAAAATGGCCATCTTTAGTCCCGATGGTAAGCAGCTGGCTGTTACCGACCAGAAAAACATCCAACTGTGGGAGGTAGAAACCGGCCAACTCATCCGGACCTTCGAGGGGCAGGCCCGTTTTTTTGCAGGAACCGCTCCTCAGCCCACGGAAGAGGGGGTATTTGTTCCCATGGAGACGGGCCTGCGGTTTTGGAATTTTACCACGGGCGGCATCACCGGGACGTGGCCAGGCGCCAGTGGAGTAGATGAGCACAACAATCCCTTTCAGTTGACGGCTGAACCCACTGCGCAGCTCCAAATCTGGCAAACGCCCACTACTTTGGTCAAAAAATTACCGCTGCTTTCCAAAACTATCCCTGCGCCAGTAGCCACCTACTTGTCGGCAGACCTTAAAAAGGCCATCTTTATTCAAAAAGGATGGGATGTACAGGATACCTTATGGGTATGGGACCTGGATCGGGATCGTTCTTTGTTGCTTCTGGAACAGGATTTCAAAGCCATTAGTCCGGATCTGCGCTTCGGAATTGCCAAATCCTATGGTACCGATGAATATGGATACCGTGTGCCGAAGGGGGCTGAGTTTTGGAATCTGGAAACGGGTAAAATGGTACGTACCCTTGCTGGGTACGCCTTCCCGATTTATGGGGATGATTCCGAAACCTTTACCTGGTCGACAGACGGGAAATTGCTGTTACATTGCCACGTAGAATTTTATACCCAGGAAAAAGTATGCCGTCTTTTTGACCTGGAAAGCGGACAGCTTTTGAACATGTTTGTGGTGGAAGGAGCAGGACTGAATCCCGTTTTTACCTTTTCTCCGGATAATAAAACGTTGCTGGTGGCTATCTCTGACAGTCGGGAAGAAATACCCCCCATCCAGTTGTTGGATGCCCGGACGGGCCAGGTGATTCGTCGCTTCGACGGGCCAAAGGATGGCGTATTGGCCCTGGCCTTTTCGGCCGACGGCCGCTTTGTGTACAGCGCGGGTACCGATTACGCCCTGCGCCTCTGGGAAACCGCCAGTGGCAAAGAATTGGCCGCCCTAATCGCCCTGGGCGAAAAGGACTGGGTCGTGACCACCCCGAGCGGTTTGTTCGATGCCTCACCCGGTGCCAGAAAATGGATGTTTTATACCGTCGGTCGCGAAGTGATCGAACTGGAACAGCTCCAGGAGCGGTACTACGAACCCTATCTGTTGCCCAAGTTATTGGGGATAGCTCCGGGTGGAACCCGCCCGGTAAATGAATTGGACCAGCTATCCCTTTATCCTTTGATCGACCGGGTTTCCCTGGAAAATGACCGATTAAAGATTCATCTGGAACCGCGTAAAGGGGGTATTGGTCAGGTAATCCTGCTACTCAATGACCACATTACTTTAGCCGACAACGCCAACCCGGATTTCAAAGCGGACTTCGAGGTGGATCTGAAGCGCTTTTCAGCTTATTTTATTACCGACTCCATCAATCGCTTGTCTTTACGGGCCTACAACCAAGCTGGTTGGCTCAAAGGCCCTGCCTACCCGATCAATTACCGGCCAGTTGGCGTCAGCGGTCGGGGAGTGGCTGGCGACAACCTCCGGCCGTTGAACGCAACCAGGGACGCTGACCTGGAGGCCATCAAACTCTACGCCCTGGTGATCGGTACCTCCAATTTTCGCGGCGAACAACTCCGGCTCAATTACCCGGACAAGGACGCCGTAGCCTTTGCCGAGGCCCTGACGGCTACCGGCAAGCAGCTCTTTGGTGACAACATGACCATTAAGCTGCTGACCACCAGCGCCGACCCCTGGCCCCGCAAGGCCGAAATTGCCACAGCCATGCAGGAAATTGCCGCCCAGGCCACCCCCAACGATGTCCTGTTGGTCTACCTCTCGGGGCACGGGGTTACCTATCCGCCCAACAGTGAAAAAGGACAGTTCTACTACCTCACCACCGATATCATCGGCGACAAACTCGACGACCCGGAAATTCTCAATACCCAGGCCATCGCCCAGGACACCCTGCAGAAATGGATTCAGCAGGTGAAAGCCCGCAAACGCATACTCATTCTCGACGCCTGCAACTCGGGCCGGGTGGTAGAAAGCCTGGCACCGGGCGAGAAATCGCTCAACGCCGATCAGCGCCGTGCCCTGCAACGTATGGAAGACCGCAGCGGCATGTTCGTGTTGGCTGGCAGCGCTGCCGACAAGTCGAGTTTCGAAGCCAGCCGGTTTGGGCACGGCCTGCTCACCTACAGCCTGCTCAACAACATGCCGAAGGTGGCGGCTGCCAATAAAACCTTCATCGATATCGGCCAACTTTTCAGCAGTGCAATGGAAGAAGTGCCGCTGCTCGCCAAGGATATCAAAAAGGTGCAGCAGCCGGAAATGATCGGCGCGGCAAGTTACGATATTGGAATTATTGCCGGGGAACCCCCCTACCAGATCCCGCAGATTCTACCCGTCTTTATCCACACCAACTTCATTGATGGCCAAAAATTCAAAGACCTGCAGGCGGTGTCCAAAGCCGTAGACGGCTATCTCCAGGGGCTTGGTGCGGAAGCCGATCCGGTGTTGGCGTTCTGGGACCTCAACGAATTCTCCGGTGACCATTATTACCTCGGTGGGACCTACCGGACCGAGGGAGAAACCATTGCCGGAGAGGCCAAATTGTACCGCCAGGACAAAGAGTTGATGACCATACCGTTTTCCGGTACGGTCGGAAAACAGGAGGTGCTCGCGGAACAAATAATCGATGCCGTTGCTGGTTTTTTGAGTAAACAACGGTAGTTTTTCTTTTGAAACCAGCTTCCGCGAGCTGGGGGTAGTTTGGCATTTGCGCCACTTCTACTGCTTGTAAACACTCACACTCACACACAACACTATGAAACACTACATCCTACCCCTTTTACTACTCCTATCGACGCTGCTATACAGCCAGGTGCCGCGTTTGCAGGTGCCAATTGGCCATACTGACGTGGTCAGTGCCGTCGCTTTTTCGCCCGACGGGCAAACCGTTTTAACCGGCAGTTGGGATGGTACGGCCAAACTTTGGGACCTGGCCGGGCGCGAATTGCAGGCTTTCGCTGCCAATGGGTGGTGTAGTGCCGTCGCCTTTTCGCCCGACGGTAAAACCATTTTAACTGGCAGTTTCAACGGCACCGCCCAACTTTGGGACTTGTCTGGGCGCAAATTACAGACCTTCTCCGATCCGGTCATCGTTAATGCCATCTATGCGGTCGCTTTTTCGCCCGATGGGCAACGGATTTTGACGGGTAGCGAGGATGGAACGGCCAAATTGTGGGATATTTCGGGCCAGCAGCTGAGGACCTTTAATGCCGATGGTTCGGCGGTGCTCGGCCTGGCTTTCTCACCCGATGGCCAACAGCTTTTGACGGGAACATTGGGGGGCAAAGCCCTGCTCTGGGAATTGTCGGGCGAGGTGGTCAGGTCTTTCGCCGATCCTGCTTCTACTGCCGCCATCAATGCATTGGCTTTTTCCCCCGACGGACAATTGGTGGTAACCAGCGACGGGGGTGGTAAAGCCAGGCTATGGGATATTTCGGGCCAGCAGCTACAGACCTTTGTTCCACCCTCTTTCGTTCGTTCCCTCGCGTTTTCACCCAACGGAAAACAACTGTTAACGGGCACTTTGAACGGCGAAATTATGCTCTGGAGCCTGTCTGGCCAGCTTTTAAAGACCTTCTCCGGGTATTCCGCTACTGACGTCATCCATGCGGTCGCTTTTTCGCCCGACGGCAAACAAATTTTAACGGGCCATGAAATTAAGATCGCCAAACTTTGGCAATTGTCGGGGGCGGAAGTACAGGTCTTTACCGGGCATTCCAATTCAGTTGGCGGCGTCGACTTTTCGCCCGACGGTAAAAAAATATTGATCAATGGATCGGGGGATAGTTTGTCTGCCGCTATGCTTTGGGACCTCTCCACAATGGAACTCCAACCCTTTAAGGGACACCGCGATGTGGTTACTTCGGCCGTTTTTTCCCCCGACGGAACCCAGGTGCTAACCAGGAGTGATGATGGTACCGCCAGGCTCTGGGACCTTTCTGGCCACGAATTACAAACTTTCACCGGTTACGTCACCTCGGCGGTCTTTTCGCCCGATGGCCAACAAATTTTGACTGGAACGCAGGACAATACCGCCAACCTATGGGATCAGTCCGGACAATTGTTACAAGTTTTTAACGGACATACCGACGTCGTCAGTTCGGTGGCTTTTTCTCCCAATGGGCGAACGGTTTTGACCGCCAGTAACGATAAGCGGATTATCCTGTGGGATTTGTCGGGGAACGCCCTGGCTACTTATCCCGGATATACGGGTGATTTGTATAACCCGACCGCTGTTTTTTTACCCAATGGGAAACAAATTTTGACAGAAAGCCTGGCAAAAACAAGCTGCCTGATCAGGATGCTGGACATCTCTGGTGTGGAGCGGCAGGTTTTTTCCGGACACGGGGGCCTACTCTATGGTGCCTCTGCACCCAATGGCAGGCAAGTGTTGACCCGTAACCTGGATGGAACAGCCAGCCTGTGGGATCTTGAAGGGAAAGAACAGCGCACCTTTGGTGAATCAACCAAAACGGTTAAAAAAGCAACCTATGTGCCCGGTAGAAACCAGGTGGTTACGGTCAACCAGAATAACACCATGACCATCTGGGATACCCAAAACGGCAAGGAATTAGCCAATTTAACTTTTATTGACTCTACCGACTGGGTGGTTACCACACCGTTAGGGCTCTTTGACGCATCGCCGGGAGCCATGAAACAAATGTACTATATGGTCGGGCTGGAGCTTATCGAACTGGATCAGCTCAAGGAACGCTATTACGAACCCGGGTTGCTACAAAAAAATATCGGTATTGACGAAGGTACCGTCCGGGACGTATCTGCCCTGCAGGTGGTGGAACTCTATCCGGAAATCAGGGCGAGTATTGCGGACACCGTGCTTCACATTGCGCTTACGGTCCGATCTGGTGGTCTGGGCCAACTCAGCCTTTTTATCAACGGCAAAGAAATGGCCGCGGATATTAACCCCGGGCGGGCAACCGTGCTGTCGGTCAATCTGAAGGACTATGACAAGTTCTACCTGCCGGGCGCCAACACCCTGGCGCTGCGTGCCTATAATCGTGCCAACTGGCTGAAAAGCCAGGCTTATAAACTTACTTATACGCCACCGGTGGCCAGTACCCGTAAAGGTGCCGGGAGCAGCACCCTGGAGACGTTGGGTACCGCTAAACCTCACCTTTATGTCATTGCGGTGGGGACTTCCGATTACAACGGCCGGGACCTGGACCTGGCTTTCCCCGACCTCGACGCTGCAGCCATGGCCAGCGCCTTCCAGGCAGCGGGTAGTCGTTTATTCGAAGATCGCATCCACTTAAAGGTATTAACGACCGCCGCAAAAACAGCCGGTGAAATGCCTTCAAAAGCCAATATAGCAGCTGCTTTCGCCACCTTTGCTGCCCAGGCCAGGCCTACCGATATCCTGACCGTCTATTTTTCCGGGCACGGGCTCACCTACGGCAGTGCCGAAAAAAGCCAATTTTACTACCTGACCAAAGACATTGCCAGCGCCGACCTCAAGGACGACGAAGTCCGCAACAACTACACCATTTCTTCCGAAGACCTGACCCGTTGGCTTACCGCCATCCCTGCCAGAAAGCAGGTCATGATCCTGGATGCCTGCAACTCGGGCAAGGTCGTCGAATCATTGGCCTTCTTGCGGGCGCGGGCACTCAGTTCTTCCCAAATCCGCGCTTTTGATCGTATGAAAGACCGCACGGGCATGTTTATCCTCACGGGGGCTGCGGCCGATAAAGTGAGTTTCGAAGCGAGCCAGTATGGCCAGGGCCTGCTCACCTTTAGTTTGTTGAAAGGGATGAGTGGCCTGGCCCTGACCAACGACAAACGAGTAGATGTGATGACGCTTTTTCAGTATGCACGCGACGAGGTGCCGGTCCTGGCCAAAGGTATCCGGCAGGTTCAGGTACCGGTTTTGGCTTTTCCGGAAGGGGGCAGCAGTTTCGATATAGGAATTGTCGATGACCAGGTAAAGATTCCCCTGGCGCAGGTCAAGCCCGTCTTCATCCGCAACAACTTTCAGGATGAGGAAAGTTTTGACGATGGGTTGGGCCTGACCAGGGAGTTGGCGGCCTATTTTCAGGAGGTAACCGCTCGCGGGGCGCAGGCCGAGGTCATCTACGTAGATGTGAATGAATACGACGACGCTTATTCCATCAAAGGACTTTACACCATTAATGATGCCGACGAAGTAACGATTCGCGGGCGTTTGTTTAAAGGTGCAAAGGTATTAGGGGGATTCCAGGTGACGGGAAAAAAGTACG
Organism: Bacteroidota bacterium; assembly: GCA_003045895.1. Classification (GTDB taxonomy): domain Bacteria; phylum Bacteroidota; class Bacteroidia; order Chitinophagales; family Saprospiraceae; genus Lewinella. The sequence goes on along the minus strand of PZPC01000022.1, from coordinate 3,562 downwards.
CCATGCCGATGCTGGTGGAAGCTATTGTGGATAAGGTATCGGGAATGATGGAGAAGTGAATGATGGAGAGGGGCGCGACGGAGTGAGCTTGCCATTACTATTGCCGAGACTGTTCTGGGTGGGCGAGATTTTCAACCGTAAAAACGCATCTTTACGTTGGAGGAATTCATTTAGGCTCGGGAGATTTTCAATCGTAAAAACGCATCTTTACGTTGGAGGAATTCATTCAGGCTTGGGAGATTTTCAACCGTAAAAACGCATCTTTACGTTGGAGGAATTCATTTAGGCTCGGGAGATTTTCAA
>PZPC01000022.1:0-3249 GCA_003045895.1 Bacteroidota bacterium | reverse complement strand
CGTAAAAACGCATCTTTACGTTGGAGGAATTCATTTAGGCTCGGGAGATTTTCAATCGTAAAAACGCATCTTTACGTTTTGACGATTCACTCTTCCGAGGAATAAAATAAAAATATTTTGTTATTTTATTAAAAATAAAAAACATTTTATATATTGTGTGGCACAAAATTTCTTGATTATGCCACAAAACAAACGCTTTCTCTTCTCCTTTAGCAACCAGGAAACTTCCCGCTACGCGCAAGCACTGTGCCATCCGGCACGTTTGCAGATCATAGAATTACTCCAACAACACGAATTTTTAATCCACAAAGAGCTGACGGAAAAACTTCCTCTTGCTTCCAGTACGATAAGCCAGCATTTACAATTCCTCGCCCATGCACGGATCGTCATTAGAGACGAATTCGCCGGGGTGGTAGGATACCGCCTGAACCGCATTGGCTGGCAGGACGCTAAACACTGTATTGCCGCTTATTTTTCCCGGGTTGGTTGAGTAAGGATGCCCAATCTTATCACATTGATTCAGTTACTGTTTGCTAAATCCTCACCCGCTACTCAATTCCGACTCGCCAGGTTAAAGGACAGCCCAACGGCATAACCCAGTTTGTAAACGGCTTCCGTTTGGAGCAGGTCAGGCTGGAAATCAAACGGATCGCCAACCTGGTAACCACTGGTCAGTTGGTCCACTTTGCCACCGATGAGGCCAGCGCTGAGGACAAAGCGCTGTTGGCGACCCATAATTAAACTGGGTCCCAGAAAAAAGGTGATGGCGTCCAGGCTACCGCCACCGCTACCACCCAAAGGTATCCCCACCCCAAACGAACCGCCCACGGAAGTCTCCTTGCGGCTCTGTGGGTAGAAGTGGACAAAAGAGGTCAGAATAGGGGAAAAAGCATCCTGTTCGCTACTCCGAATAGTGGAGTCCCGCACGTAGAACGTCTCTGGGCGTTCGAAAAACTGACCAAAACTGAGGCCCAGGCTGGCATTGATCTGCAGGCCGCCAAAAACTTTTACCGCAATCGGGGGAACTGTGCGGCTGGTCAGATTCGGGATGCCCACGGAATCGATGGGGGTGAAGGTCAGTTGTAAATTCAGTTCATCACTGGTGGCCGGGTAGCGGAAGGTTTTGGAAAAATCATTCTCCATCGTCACCAGGTAATCTATCCGCAACTCCGTCAGCGCCTGGGTGTCCAGACTTTGCATGCTGGCTACTTTAGTCTCTAATGACTGGACATTTTCCTGGTAGGAAGACAGGTTGTCTGTGGCGGCTGCCACCACCTCATTCGCTTCTTGTTTAAGGCTCGCCAACTTTTCCGACTGGCTGTCCTCGAGCAAATCAAATTGCAGCAGCATCCTGCTCATTTGAGCAACCTCCTCCCTGTATTTGGACACATTGGCCTCGTAGTCGGATGTTAAGGCAGAAAATCCAGCCTGGGCATTGGATTTTTCGATTACCGTGGGCAGGTCGATTTGCTTAGGATCCACCTTTCCGAATATCCGACTGATGTACTCCTGGGTGAATTGCTTGATTTGCTGGGGAGATAAAGACGGATTAAACCGCAGCCGCTTTATTTCCTGGGCCGCGAAAGCTTGTATTTGTTGGGCTTCCAGCATTTGTTGAACCTTTTCCTGGACAGCTTCGATTTTTTCGGCCCGGGCATCAGCCCGCTGTACCGCCAGGTTAAAGGCAGACCTGGTTTCCGCCAGGGCATCACTGCTGAGGTCTCGATCGTTTCCGGCAAAACCAGACCCCGGGCCAGTTGATAAATTCAATAAACTGGTCATTCCGCCCAGCGGACTGCCGCCACCAAACAGCAACCCCAACGGCGATCCGCCGCCACCGCCCTTCAACCCGTTCAGGTCAATTGGGTTGCCATTGGCCATGCTGGAGTTGCCATTTTGACTTTTAACCTTGACGTTGTAAAGGTAATTGTTGTAATTTTCTATGTGCAATATTACGTTGCTACCCTTGCGCACGGTAGGTTGGTTGAGGGAGACGCCATTTTGCAGGTAATAAGTGGAATCGGTAAAAGCATTGTAATAGATGTGCAGGTCTTGCGCCACCACGACCTGGTAGCTGGAAGACACCAGAACGAGAAGGGACGTAACCAACAGGTGGCTGCTCATACGTGCAAGGAGGCTGGGGCGTATTTTCATCGGTGAAGGTTTAAGCAGGTGTTAGATACCCAAAGCGTAACTTTTTTTGAGCTGATCAAATATACAATAAGTACAGACAACGAAATTGAATATCTGTGCTTATTTAGGCCTGATTTTGACGGTTTAAAATAAAAAACCTACATTTATTGATCTAATCCAATAGGAGAATCCCTTTGACCTTTTCTTTAATTCCCTATACTATGAGCCCTAAACACTTGCTTACCTTTTTTCTGATCCTCGGACTTTTTCAAAGTGCAACTGCCCAGAACCGCAGTTTTGGCACCTTGCCCCTGGCCAAAAAACCGGGTGCTTCGCTTAGCAGCGGCCCTGGTATCAACGATACGCCTATCGCTCAAAAAGCAATGGCGGTGTACGACCGGCTGGTGCAGGCCCGCGGTGATTTCCGTTATCCTCCCCCAGCTTTTACCATGAGCAAGGCGGTAGGGTATGTTGCTTATATCGACTACGGCAAAATGGAAATTACCCTGGAAGAAAAAGCCGCTGAGGTATGCGCCAGCATGGGTCCCGAAGTGGAAGATGCCGCACTGGCTTTTTTACTGGGTCACGAATTGACCCATTATTACGAGAAGCACGCCTGGCGGGAAGGTTTTGTGGCCGCCAATAAGGACCTGGCCATCGCGATGACCCTCGACAGCCTGGCTGATGATACCGCCGACGAAACCGAAGCGGATTACCTGGGTGGATTTCTCGGTTACTCCGCGGGCTATGGCCTTTTTGACCAGGGCGATAAATTGATCGGGAAACTTTACCAGGCTTACGGCATACCAGACCTCATTCCCGGCTATCCCAGCCTTGCCGACCGCGAAGCCTTGACCCATCGTTCGGCCGAGAAACTGGTTGGCCTGGTGGAAGTATTCGAGATGGCCAATATGCTGGCTGCCCTTGGCCGGTACAAGGACGCCTACGAATACTACCGCTACGTACTCATGCAGTACCAGAGCCGGGAAACCTACAACAATGTGGGGGTGACGGCCGTGTTGGACGCTCTTCAGTACTTCAATCCGAGCGAGTTGAAGTTTCGCTTGCCGCTGGAGTTGGACCTCGAATCGTCCGCCAAGGGTAATGATGGCATGG
>PZPC01000099.1 GCA_003045895.1 Bacteroidota bacterium | reverse complement strand
CCCGTATTACCCGGCCTCCTGGCCGGAAACAGTCCCTGGCCAAAGTGTCGCGTCAGCTTCATGAGCCCTCATCATTAACGACCCCGTACCTCCTTAACCAACTGCGGCCGGGAGGCCGCCCTATACTTCATCGTAGGCTGGAGCCTACGACGATTAGCGCGTTGAACAAGTTCCATATTGTCGCAGGCTCCAGCTTACGATACCATTTTCCACCAATTCCGTACCTTAGCCACCAAATCGTACCTGCTATGCGGCAAAAGCTGGAAACCGAACAGAAAGCACTCGAGATCAACCTGAATGTGGGCGTCTACGGCACCTTTGCCGAGATCGGCGCGGGCCAGGAAGTAGCCCGCTATTTCTTCCAGGTGGGGGCGGCGGCGGGCACCATCGCCAAGACGATGTCTGCCTACGACAAAATCTATTCCGACCACATCTACGGCACCGAGCCCACGGGGCGATACGTCTGCGAGTCGCGCCTTTACCGCATGCTCGACCACGAGTACGACCTCATCAGCTCGCGGCTGAGCCACGAGCGGCCCGGCACCAATTTTTTTGTCTTTGCCGATACCATCGCCGCCGTCAATTACCAGCGCACCATCAAGGGCGACGGCTGGCTGGGCATCCGCTTCCAGCTGCATCCGGACCAGGAACCCAACGAGATGATCATCCACGTGCGGATGCTCGACCACGACAACCAGCTCCAGCAACAGGCCATCGGCGTGCTGGGCGTCAACCTCATCTACGCCTGCTATACCTACCACGACCAGCCGCAGGAACTCCTCAAATCCCTTCTGGACGGGCTGACGGGCCGCGTAAAGATCGATATGGTTCGCCTCACCGGCCCCGACTTCGAACACCTCGACAACCGCCTGCTCTGCCTCTGGATGGTCCGGTACGGCCTCACGGAGGTCACCATGTTTGGCCCCGACGGGCGCAGCGTACACGCGTCGGAATTTTTGTACAAAAAGGATGTGCTGGTGGTACGCGGCAGCTACCGCCCGCCCACCCTCGTGAACCTGGATATGATCAAAGTGTCGAACCAGCAGTTTCGCAACGACCCCAAGGTGGACGCCAGCCGAACGTTCCTGCTCACCGAGATCACCCTCGACAACCTCGCGGCCAAGGGCGCAGAAATTGATGAAAAAGATTTCCTCGACCGGACCGAACTGCTCTGTGCCATGGGGCAGACGGTGGTAGTGTCTGACTGTGAAGAGCACCAAAAACTGGTGAGCTATCTCGACGACTACAAGGTCAGGCAACTGGGTCTGGTGCTGGGCGTGCGCCCCCTGCTGGACATGCTCACCAACAAATATTACCAAAACATGGAAACCCGCCTGCTGGCGGCTTTCGGGGAGTTGTTTGCCCGCAATGTCCGCATCTACGTGTACCCCTACATGCAGGAAGGCAGCGCCGAACTGATGACCGCCGAAAACCTGCCCGTTCCCGAAGGGCTGAAATTCCTGTACCGCCACCTGCTCGACAACCAGCAGATTGTGGATGTCGTGGGCTTCAAGCCCGATATCCTGCACATCTTCTCCAAGGACATCCTGGCCCTGGTGCGGGAAGGGTATTCCGGCTGGGAAAGCATGGTGCCGCCAAAAATTGCGGCCCTCATCAAGGAAAAGTGCCTCTTTGGCTACCCGACCGAAACCCTGGAATTTGAGTACTGACCCCGCTGGCTAAGGGCCGCCCCGGTAGCGGCTGGAGATCGGAAAACGGCCATTAAAGAGCTCCCCCTTTTTAAGCTTACCCGGAGTAAAACCAATGGTCAATCCTTAATTTTGCGGTCAGCCGGTATAGCGATACGCTAAAGTGGCTACTGCTCGTTATTTATTGCTGTTTAAGTTGCTACCTTATGAACCACTACGACGTTTACCCGCTTTTCGACCTGGAGCCCGTGCGGGGCCAGGGCTGCTACGTATACGACGAGGCGGGCCGCGCCTACCTCGATTTTTACGGTGGGCACGCCGTCATTTCCATCGGACACAGCCACCCCCACTACGTGCGCATGGTGCAGGAGCAGGTGGCCCGCCTGGGTTTCTACTCCAACTCGGTACAAAACCCTTTGCAGCAGCAACTGGCCGACAAACTGGGCGAGCTCTCGGGCTGCGACGATTACCAGCTGTTCCTCTGCAGCAGCGGGGCCGAAGCCAACGAAAACGCCATCAAACTGGCGAGCTTTGCGACGGGCCGCCAGCGCATGATCGTCTTTAGCCATTCTTTCCACGGCCGCACCTCGGCGGCGGTCAACATCACGGACAACAACAGCATCAAAGCGCCCATCAATACCACTTTTCCGGTCACTTTTCTGCCGCTCAACGACCTCGCCGCCGTGCAGCGGGAACTCGCCAGGGGCGACGTAGCGGCCGTCATGGTAGAAGGGATCCAGGGCGTAGGCGGTATTTTTGTACCCACCCCAGCTTTCCTCGAAGGGGTAGCTGCCGCCTGCCAGGCGACCGGCGCCTGCCTGATCCTGGACGAAGTGCAGTCGGGCTACGGGCGCAGTGGCCACTTTTTTGCTTTCCAGACGGCCAATATCCAACCCGACATCATCAGTATGGCCAAGGGCATGGGCAACGGCTTCCCCATCGGGGGTATCCTCATCCATCCGCGCTTCCAGCCCCGCTACGGGCAACTGGGTACCACCTTTGGCGGCAATCACCTGGCCTGCGCGGCCGGGATCGCCGTGCTGGATGTCATCAAAGCAGAAAACCTCCTTCAAAATGCCCGCGCAATGGGCGATTACCTGAACACCCGGCTGGCGGCGCTGCCCGGTGTCGTCGAAGTTCGGGGCCTCGGCCTCATGCTGGGCGTTCAGCTGAACCAGGACGCCGGCCCGGTGCGCAAGCAATTGCTCTTCGACAAAGGCATCTTCACGGGTTCGGCGGCGGAGCCACGTACGGTCCGCCTCTTGCCGCCCCTCAACATGACCCAAACAGAAGCCGACCTGCTCCTCCGTGGCCTGGCCGACGTGTTGGCCCCTACGGCAGCAGCGCCTCAGGCCAGCTCGCCGTCGTCGGCAAAGCTGTAGTATCCTTTTTCGGTGATGATGAGGTGATCGAGCAGCGGCAGATCGAGCTGCTTGCCAGCGGCGGTCAGTTTGCTGGTGAGGTCGCGGTCGGCCTGGCTCGGCTGCAGGTTGGTACTGGGGTGGTTGTGCGCCAGGATGATGGACGACGCCTTCAGTTCCAGCGCGCGCCCGAAGACCAGCTTGGCGTCTACGACGGTGCCCGACCGGCCGCCCGAGCTGATCTTCACCCGCTGCATGATGTAGTTGGCGCGGTTGAGGCAGAGCATCCAGCATTCTTCGTGTTCGAGTTCGGCCAGGATGGGGGACAGGTTTTGGTAGGCATCGTTGCTGCTGCGCACCTGGGGCCGCTCCCGCAGGGGCGTGAGTTGGCGGCGGCGGCCCAGCTCCAGGGCAGCCAGAATCGTGACGGCTTTGGCTTCGCCGACGCCGTGAAAAGCCATCAGATCAGCTCTGTTCTGCTTGCCCAGTTCCTGCAGGTCATTGCTCACCGTTTGCAGGATACGCTGGGCCAGCGCCACCGCGCTCTCGCTGCGGGAGCCCGAGCCGAGCAGGATGGCCAGCAGTTCGGCGTCACTCAGGTTTTGCCGGCCTTTCAGGATCAGTTTTTCGCGTGGACGGTCTTCTTCAGCCCAGGCCGTGATGGCCAGGGTGGGTGCCGCGTAGGGCAGTTGGGGTACCAGTACAGACATGGCGTTGGTGTTTTACGAATGTAGCGCGCGCAGTGGCCGGGCCGCCGGTAGCGCAGAAAAAAAGCCGGGAAAACAAGGTCGTTGGTGGGGTGCTGGCGAAGGCCAGCGGCTAACCTTGTCATTGTTGTATTGGCGCACGGGAGGCGGTGGTTTTACCGACAACCCCAAACGCGACTCATCAGGCGTTGCTGTAGCTGGCGACAGCAACGCTGCCCCTACCTGACCTCCGCAAGATAGCGCATTTTTTGTTTTGTTAAAAATAAAATCAAACTTAAATTTGTTTTAAAACTTTTAACACCCAGTTTGCCTATCTTCGCTTTTGATGACAACATTTGGTTTCCAACGTGGCGAGCGGCTCAAAAGCCGCAAAGAAATTGAGCGGCTCTTCGCGGGGGGCAGCCAGTCGGTGGCGCAGTATCCCCTGCGGCTGGTCTGGCGCCCGGTGGAGGAACGGCGCAGCGAATTTCCGGTGCAAATGACGGTAACCGTCCCGAAGAAGCGCTTCAAGCACGCCGTCAGCCGCAACCGCATCAAGCGGCTGCTGCGCGAAGCCTACCGCCTGCACAAGCCGCGCCTCTACGCCAGCCTGCCCCCCGACGGGGAGCAACTGGCCTGGATGATTATGTTCGTCGGCAAGGATATCCCCGAATTCAAAGAAACCGACAAGGCCATGCGCAAGCTCGTGGATAAATTCTTGCGACAACTTCCGCCTCCCACAACCAACGGCTAGCGAAACGCCAGGGTCTTTTCGAAAATAAAACCTCCGTCCTATGCGACTCATCCTACTGTGCTACCTCCTCTTCACCATCCTTCCCGCCCGGGCCCAGCGGGTGTTGCTCATCGAAAAATCCGGCAGCGCCCGCACCACCAAGCTTTATACCGGCAGCTACATCCAGTACCGCCTGGCCGATGACAAACAGTGGTTCGGCGACCGCATCTACGACCTCCGCGACGATACCCAGGCCCTGGTCTTCGCCGACCGCTACGTCAACCTCGCCGACATCAGCATGCTCCGCCAGGGCAAACCCTGGGCCCGCAACTTTGGCGCCATGCTCATCACCTTCGGGGTGGCCTGGTCCGGGTTTGCCGCGATCGGGACGGCTACCGATGGCGACCCCACCACCGGCTACCGCCGCAGCGATGCCCTTGTCACGGCTATTTCTGCTGGTACGGGCCTGCTGCTGCCTGCTTTATTTGGTACCCGCCGCATGCGCCTGGGAGAAGGCAAGAACTTGCGCCTCCGAATAGTGGATATTAGTTTTTAGCACCCTATCTTTAGCCCGTACCAAAAACAACCTCATGACGCTTCGGGACTTTTTTGACGCGGCTTCGGCCCAACCGGTTTACATCGTGTTCTTCTTCCTGATGATCCCCTTCACCGCCTTGTTCACCGGCTGGCTGGCCAAAGGCGAAGGCGAAGACAGCCCCTGGAAGTACCTCTACAGCGCCCTGCTCTACCTGGTGTGCGTGCCGGGCATCTTTGCCATCAGCCTGGGCATCTACCTCTTTCTCTTCGAACGGCGCAGCATTTTCGATATGAAGATCCTGATGGAAGTCCTGCCGGTGCTCAGTATGATCGCAACAATGGTCATTGTGCGCAAGAACGTCGACGTGAATCAGGTGCCGGGTTTCGATAAGCTTTCCGGGTTGGTCATGATGATCTCGGCGGCGCTGGCCATCATGTGGTTCATCGATCGCACCCACATCATTATCTTCAGTTCCATGCCCATCATGTACCTGCTGCTGATATTTATTGTCCTGATGGTAGTGATCCGCTTTGGCTGGTCCAGGCTGGTAAAATCCTGATTGTTATGAGCCCTGCACAAGAGAAAAAAAATGCCGCCCTGCGCGCCGTCAATTATGTCCATTCGGGCATGACCCTCGGCCTGGGCACCGGCAGCACCGCTTTTTTTGCCATCGAAGCCATCGGTGAAAGCTACCGGGCGGGTACCCTGCGCGACATCCGCACCGTGCCCACTTCCGAAACGACCGCCCAACAAGCCCGCCGGTACAACCTGCCCCTCGTCAAACTCGAAGACGTGGACCAGATTGACCTCACCATCGACGGGGCCGACGAGTTCGACCCGCAGCTCCGCCTCATCAAGGGCGGTGGCGGGGCGCTGTTTCGCGAAAAACTGGTGGCCTTCGCCTCCCGGCGGGTGGTCATCATTTCCGATGCTTCCAAGCAGGTGGTCCAACTGGGAGCCTACCCGCTGCCCGTCGAGGTCTTACCTGGCGCCCTCAACCTGGTGTTGCGCACCCTCAACGAACGCGGCTACCAACCCCAGCTCCGCCTCACTGACCGGCAAACCACCTTCGTCACCGATAACCACAACTACCTGCTCGACCTCCACCTCGGGGCCATCCCCGACCCCGAAAAACTCGACGCAGAGCTCCACCTTATCCCCGGCCTCCTCGAAACAGGCCTCTTTCTGGGGCTCGCCCACCAGGTGATCATGGGCCAGGGCGAGGGCGTGGTTGTTTGGGAAAGGTGATGACCGGGTAGCAAAGCGACGATTAACAAAGTTAATGGCCGGGGTGACCAGATGCCAAAAAAATCTGCTATCTTGGCGGGTAAGCGTGGTGAAACCACTCGCGCTTAACTCCGAGAAGGCAACAGCGCCTTCACCCCTCAGCAACGAAAAATCGCCCCCCGATGAAAGTAAAATTCTGCGGCGCCGACCGCGAAGTGACCGGCAGCGCCCACCTCCTCACCCTGGAAGATGGCTTCACCATCCTCCTCGACTGTGGCTTGTACCAGGGCAACTCCCAGGACATGAAGGAGTTCAACGAATCTTTCCCCCATTTTGATCCGGCTACCCTCGACTGCCTCGTACTTTCCCACGCCCACATCGACCATACCGGCCGCGTACCCATGCTCGTCAAGCACGGCTTCCAGGGCCCCATCTATGCTACCCACGCTACCCGTAGCCTTTGTAGCATCATGCTCCTGGACAGCGCCATGATCCAGGAACGCGACGCCGAGTACTACAACAAACGCCACCCCGACAACAAACGGGAACCCCTCTATAAGAGTGCCGACGTGCACGAAACCATGAAACTGTTCGTCGGGTGCCCCTACGACAAGTGGATTCCCCTGCGCGACAACGTCGAGATCCAGTACCGCGACGCCGGCCATATTCTGGGTAGCGCCAGCGTCACGCTGCGCATCCACGAAAGCCAGCGAACCATCAATTTTGGCTTCACCGGCGACATCGGCCGCCCCGACCGGCCCATCCTCCGCGATCCGCAGAAGATGCCCGCCGTGGATTACCTCATCTGCGAGTCGACCTACGGCGACCGCCTCCACGAGGAAAAGCCCCAGGAGATGGAACGCTTCCTGCGCATCATCCGCGAAGCCTGCGTCGAGCGCAAGGGCAAGCTCCTCATTCCGGCCTTCAGCGTGGGCCGCACCCAGGAGATCGTCTACCTCCTGGACCAGGCCGAACACGCCGGTGAATTACCCAAAATCCCCATCTTCGTGGATAGCCCCCTGGCCGTCAACGCCACCACCATCTTCGGCGCCCACCCCGAATGCTACGATGCCCAGCTGGAGCAGTACCTCCTCGTCGACGATAACCCTTTTGGGTTCAACAACCTCCAGTACATTAAAAAAGTAGAGGGCTCCAAGGCCATCAACAGCATCAAAGGCCCCTGCATCATCATCAGCGCTTCGGGCATGATGAACGCCGGCCGCTCCAAACACCACCTCTTCAACACCATCGACACCCCCCGCAATACCCTCCTGCTGGTAGGTTACGCCTCGCCGGAAACCCCGGCCGGCAAAATCCGCGAGGGAGCCACGGGCCTGCGCCTCTTCGGCGAATACAAGCAGGTGCTCGCCCACGTCGAGATCATGGATTCCTTCAGCGCCCACGCCGACCGCAACGAAATTGCCGACTTCCTTCAGGGCCAGCAGCAACACGTCAAAAAACTCTTCCTCGTACACGGTACCATTGAGCGCCAGGAAAGCCTCGCCGGACTGCTCACCGAAAAAGGCTTCCGCGATATCGTGATCCCCGAACTGGGACAGGAGGTGGAGCTTTAGGGAGGGGGTAAGGGAGTAAAGGTTGGGTAGGTGTAAAAGCGGCCGAAGGCGGAGGCTATCGAAATCGGAAGTGGGAAATCGGAGGTCGGAAATGGCCCACGCTGAAGACGTGGCAGGCGCGTGTAAAAGTCTAAAGGTTAGGGCGGAGCGGTTATTGGACAGTCTCTCGTCTCTCTCTCCTGCGCCGCTAGCGCCCAAATGAATACAGCCATAGCAATCAAGGGACGGCCCAAAATCTTACATCTTAAATCGTACATCGTACATCTTAAATAATTTAAGCCGGGTGTTCCTCACTTTTTGCCCGAGCCCCAGCTGGGTCGTATGCTACTTCACCTCCTCAAAACGAGCAAGCTTTTAATCTGGAATTGCTTGTGCGCCACACCATCTCTAGGAAGAGTAGTATTATAAACACTTGAGTAGGTATCCATAACGCTGAGGTCTTGAAAAATGACCGCAGCGCGGTCAAATTACGTGAGTACTAAGATTAACCGATGTTTTCCGGCCGCGGAGAGGTCTTTTCACTTCTCACTAAGGACCTATATGCCAAGTATTCAGCGTGGGCTGCGCGTGTCCAACCTTCCTTTTACACCCACCCTAAGTTTACACGTGTCCAACCTTCCTTTTCCCTTCTCCTCCCCCAGCGTCGAGAAAAATGCCCTGTCCGAAAACAAAATGATAGTATTGATTGTATTTATAATAGTAATACTATTAAAATTAATTAAACTTCTTGCTTATGAAAAATCTATTGTGCGGCATCCTATTGTTACTGACGGCCCACTTAGTGGCCCAATCGCAGCTGATTGTCCCGTCAGTGGTTTTAGCTGCCCACCAGACCAAATACCCCAATCAGGAAGCGCCATTTTGGGAATTACGGGAAGGCGCACTGGTAGCCATGTTCCAGACCGAAGGGCTCCTCCTCAAATCCTTCTACGAGCCCAATGGGGAGTGGCGTGAGTCTCGAATTCGCGAACCTCTGGCCGAATTACCAGCGGAAGTCCAGGCTTATGTGGCCGAAAATTTTGCCAACGCCAACATCACCTACGCCGGGCGCGTAGAAAAAAACAACCAAACCCTTTATCGCATCGAATCGGAATTGCCGAATGGCGTGGTGGTCAAACTGCTGAACGAAAAAGGGGAGTTGATCCAGGAAGAACGCATCAAATTTTCACTCCACGGGGCGGAAGAGGTTGCTCCTTTGTTGCCCTTTACGCCGGAAAAACACCAACCAAACTAAAACCATTCATCCTTTTTTACTTCCGCTCCACCACCCGGAATGGCAACTGGACGACACCAGGCCTTTTCGCATCTTAACCCCCTCAACACTAACCAAGTAACACCACCCACCAAGCTCCCCCTGGGGTGCGGCAAAACCTGGCCGCATCCCACCGCGCGTCGCGAGCACCCAAATGAATAGAGGCGTGGCGATCAGGGGACGGCCCAAAATCTTACATCTTACATCTTACATTATTTAAGCCTGGTGCCATCGCTCTTGTCCCGCCCCCCGGCGGAGTCGCATCCTACCGGTTCAGCCTCAGGTATGGCGCTGGGTGCGATAGGCGGCCTTTAACTTTTACCGCCCACACGGGTTCTCATTAGGTAAAGTATCAAAAGCCCCTTATGCTCCACCTCCACCCCACCATCCGCTGGGAAGGTGCCCAAAGCGCCTCCCTGCCCGACGACCCCATCACGCCCGAAGCACCCCTGGCCATCCGGCTCCTGACGGGTACGCGCACGGCGCGCCAAAGCCAGGAGTTGGCCGTCACGATGCGCACGCCGGGTGCCGACGAAGACCTCGTGCGGGGTTACCTTTTTGCCGAAGGCATCATCCACAAAAATGCCGACATCCTTCAGATTCGCTGCCCCTCGGCTGCTCAGGTGGAGGTCGTTCTGGCGCCGGAGGTCGTTTTCACGGCCGCGCAGCACGCGCGTTACGGCGTCACCAGCTCCAGCTGTGGCCTCTGCGGCAAGAGCACCCTCGAGCAGATCGACCACCTGAGCTGCTACTACCCCGTGCCGAATCATCCCGTCGTGGCAGCCAGTACCCTCTATCAATTACCCGCAAAATTGCAACAGCAACAGTCGCTCTTCAGCCAGACGGGGGGCATCCACGCCGCCGCCTTGTTCTCGGCCAGCGGCGACCTGCTCCTCATCCGCGAAGACGTGGGGCGGCACAATGCGCTCGACAAATTGGTGGGGGCGGCGCTCCTGCAAGGCACCTTGCCCTGGCGCGAATGCATCCTGCTGGTGAGTGGGCGACTCAGCTACGAACTCGTCCAGAAAGCAGCCATGGCGGGTACGCCCTTGCTGGCGGCCATCGGCGCACCGTCCAGCCTGGCCATCGAACTGGCCGAACAGTCGGGCCTCACCCTGGTGGGGTTCCTGCGCAGCAACCGGCTCAATTGTTATACTTTTCCGGCGCGAATCAGGTGAAGGGAATTTCGTAGAGGTAAATCTGTGATTTTTATTGGGGCGCTCCCCGCGGCACGGGCAGTGGGCTGGCCGGGGCGGGCTACTGGTACCGTGCCGGGGTCAGGCTGTGCGCAGCTCCCTGCGGTCGGCCCGACGCGGGCGCTCCCCTGCGGGTAGCCTGCTCCCATCCTTAGCGCGGGGAACCTGCCCCACGGCCTACCGCCGCTCCTGCTTCAGGTATTCCGGCAACAGGTGCAGGGCAGCCAACTCCTTGTAGGCTTGCCGGGCTTCCTGGGCGGGCGTGCCGAAATAGGTCTTGCCGGCTTCCATATCCTTGCGCACCCCGCTTCTGGCCAGGGCCACGGCCCGGTCGCCGATGGTGAGGTTCTGCGCCACGCCCACCTGCCCGTAGAGCACCACTTCGTCACCGATGGTGCAATTGCCGGCAATGCCCACCTGGGCCGCCAGCAGGCAGTTTTTGCCCAACTTAGTATCGTGGCCGATCTGGATCTGGCAGTCGAGCTTGGAGCCCGCGCCGATGACCGTGTCACTGGACACCCCCTTGTTGATGGTGCAGTTGGCGCCAATGTCTACGCGGTCTTCAATGACCACCCGCCCGCCGGAACGCCACTTCTGAAAGCCCGCCGCGGTCTTTTTGTAGTAAAAAGCATCGGTACCAATGACGGTACCCGCCTGGATGATTACCTCGTCACCGACCACCGTATGATCGCCGAGGTACACATTGGCCTGGATGTGGCAGTTGGCCCCGATCTGTACGTGGTGCCCAATGACGGCGCCCGGTTCAATGATCGTGCCGGAGCCAATGACCGCCGTCGCACTTATTGACCCCGTCAGCGGCTGCAGTGGGCGGTAGCGCCACACCAGGTTGTTGTAGGCCGTAAACGGATCGGCTACGACCAGCAGCGCCTTGCCCGCAGGCACCGCCGTCTCCTTGTTGATCAGGATGATGGTCGCCGCCGATTTCAGGGCTTTGTCGTAGTATTTCTCCACGTCCACGAAGGTGATGTCGCCCGCGCCGACGTGGTGGATCTCGTTGATCCCCGTAGCCTGCAGCCCGGTATCGCCCAACAAACGGGCGTCGAGCTGCTGGGCCAGTTCACCAACCGGAATAGCTAATGGAAATTTCATGATTTACTTTTTTAGAGACGGAAAAAAATAAACCTAGCAACTTTCGATTTTTTAAAATTTCCTAAAGAACTGACTGAAGGAAAGTTGTGTGGAAATTTTCAAAAAATCTCCAGAGAAAGTTGCTCGATTTATTTCCGTCAAAATACTTAGGCAAGGGTACGGTACTTATTCTTCCTGGGGCTTATCAATCGCCACCGTTCCTTCGACCTGCTGGATCCGGGCGTCGGTAAAATTCTGGTTGGCCCGGAAGCCGTGGCCGTAGATGATCTCGCGGGCGGTCGTAATGCGGGCAAACTTCTGGGTATACACCTGCTCGTCCCGCTCGTTCCAGATCAGCTCTTCGGTTTCCAGCTTCTGGCCATCGGTACTTTCCCACACCACACTATCGCGGGCGATGATCTCGCCCAGGCGCTCGTAGCGGATGGCGTAATGCGCCACCAGGGTACTGCTGATCTCCTGCTGGGGATTAAAAAATTCCACCAGCACCCCGTCGACAAACTCCTGGAAGGGTTCGGACCGGTCCAGGTTGTTCAGCATCGTGGGGCCGGTGATGCGCACCTTCACCTGCGCCGAGTCGCTGTAAAGGATTTCTACTTCCTTAACCGTTTCCACCTTCACGTTCAGGCGGTCGCGCAGGGCGTCAATGTCGGCCTGGTCGTTCTCGCACGCCGATAGCCCGATCACCACCAGACTACACCACCAAAAAGTTCGCACCATAATGCTCATTTTAAAATAAAGAACCTTCTCTGACATTTTTTGTGGTAAAAAACCTATTTCACCTCCAGGTAAGGCTCCCCGCTCAGGATACCCCGGCTGATAACGATCTGCTGCACCTCCGAGGTCCCCTCATAAATCTGGGTGATCTTGGCATCGCGCATGAGCCGCTCCACGTGGTATTCTTTCACGAAGCCGTAGCCGCCGTGGATCTGTACGGCTTCTACCGTGTGTTTCATGGCCACCTCCGAAGCGTACAACTTCGCCATGGCGCTGGCCTGGGAGTAGTCCATGTTCTGGTCCTTGAGCCAGGCTGCGCGGTAAACCATCAGCTTGGCAGCTTCGATGTCGGTAGCCATCTGCGCCAGTTTGAAGGCAATGGCCTGGTGCTTGCTGATGGGCTTACCGAAAGCCTCCCGCTGCTGGGCGTAGGCCAGGGCCAGTTCGTAGGCACCGCCCGCAATACCCAGGGCCTGGGCCGCAATACCGATACGACCGCCGGAAAGCGTTTTCATGGCAAAGGTGAAACCAAAACCATCATCGCCGATCCGGTTCTCTTTGGGCACCTTCACGTCGTTGTACATAATCGAGTGGGTGTCGGAGGAACGGATGCCCAGCTTGTCTTCTTTGGCGCCGACAACGACGCCATCCGAACTGGCTTCAACGATGAACGCATTGATGCCGTGGTGCTTTTTTTCCGGATTGGTTTGGGCGATCACCAGGTGCACGCTGGAGGATCCACCATTGGTGATCCAGTTTTTGGTGCCATTGAGCAGGTAGTGGTCGGCCATTTCCTCGGCTGTTGTGCGCTGGCTGGTGGCATCGCTGCCAGCTTCGGGCTCGCTCAGGCAGAAGGAGCCGATCCATTCTCCGCTGGCCAGTTTCGGCAGGTATTTTTCTTTTTGGGCGGTGGTGCCAAAGGTGTCGATACCCCAGCAGACCAAAGAGTTGTTGACCGACATGATCACCGAGGCTGAATTGTCAACTTTCGACAGTTCTTCCATCGCCAGCACGTAGCTGAGGGTGTCCATCCCGCCGCCACCGTATTCGGGGTCGACCATCATCCCCAGGAAGCCCAGTTCGCCCATCCGGCGGACCTGCTCGGTGGGAAAGGTCATGTGGGTATCCCGTTCAATGACCCCGGGCTTGAGTTCTTTCTGGGC
The DNA here is from genome assembly GCA_003045895.1 of Bacteroidota bacterium. Lineage (GTDB taxonomy): Bacteria > Bacteroidota > Bacteroidia > Chitinophagales > Saprospiraceae > Lewinella. The sequence continues at coordinate 3,793 of PZPC01000099.1, read as the reverse complement.
AAACTCCCGTGCCGCTTCCTGTACGGCTAAATGTTCCTCTGACAATCGAAAAAACATAGTTTTGTTTTTATTTTAGTTGTGGGCAAAATTAGTATCCGTCAAATGACTAAGTCTATTCCCCTTGCAGGCTTTCCAGGCGCGCTTCGATGGCCCGTAGCCGTTCGCGCTTTTCTACCATCAGGGGAGCGGTGGCTCTTTCTGAACAGTCTAAAATGGCACAACGTTCACAGGTTTTATTCACTTCCCGCAATTGAATAGCGGGATCGTCGAGCCATTTGATCTGTTTCTTCACATCTTCGTTGATCAGCAGCCCCAGGGTAACGCTCACGTTTTTACCAGCGCCGCGGTCGGTGCTGGGGCGGGCGCTGTCGTCGGCCAGGCTGGGGCGGGCCAGGGTAAGGCACAGGTATTCTTCTTCGGTATCTGCGAAGCGCGAGCGCTGGGCCCTGACAATGGTACTGACAAATTTCCCTTCCCGCTGCATCGCATCCAGGTTCTGCAGGAGAGACAAGCTCACCCAACGCCGGCAGTAGTGCTCCAGGATACCATTGCTGTGGGGTGGGTGCCGCTTGCTGAGGTGCAGTTCGCGGTCGATCTCAAAGTGATTCCGTTCCGGGTCATGCAGAAACCGCAGGAAAAAAAGCTTGGGCATATTGAAAAAACGGGGAATCACGTTGGTCAGTCGGTGGTAAAACATTTCCGGGCTGGCATCATAGCACTGCATGATCGCCAGGAAGGCTTCACCATCCCAGCGGTCGGCCTGAAAAAAGCGCGTCATGTCTTCGTTGAACGACTGGAGCGGCAGGTGCAACGCCACGGAAAAATAGGTTGCAAAGGCGTGGTTGAGGACTTCTTCAAATGCCTTGCCCCGCAGAATGCTCGACGTATAGGAGCGCTCCTTCAAATCGAGGCACTTGAAACCAATTTCCTTACCCAACTGAAAGGACAGCTGCCGGGAAGTGAGCTTGCTGTTGAGCAACAGCTGCCGCGTCTTGGGTAGAAACACCGACCGCAGGCCCTGCATCTCGGGGTAGGCATCGAGGCCGCCGGGGACCACTTCAAAATCGTAGTCGTTGGTCAGTATCGTCGCCAGCACCTGGCCCGCCAGCGGCCGCTGGGCCGGCAGGTTGTGGGCCGCGCTGAAGCGATCTACCGCCTCCTCAATATGTTCAAAATAGTTGTTGTTCAACTCCAGGTAAGCCCGCAGAGCGGCAAAGAAAAAATTCTCCTCCCGCAGGGCGTAAGACCGCGACAACTCCAGTAGCGTGGAAATAAAAGCGCCCACCCTTAAGGGCGCGTTGGCGATGATCTCTGCTACCTTGCCCAACTCAATCCCAAAGAGGTCAAGCGGCAGTTCATTCAAAAAATTTGATTGCAGCAACTCCGTCACGGGAGCCAGGTGCGGGCCCATCTCGTAACTCAGCAGATCCTGCTCCCCGGTCTCCAGAATCCTGGCCAGCACCGCTACCTTGTCCCCCTTGGGAAACTTCTTGCCCTTTTCAATTTCGTTGAGGTAAGACACCGACATGCCCGTAGCTTTTGCCAGGTCAGCAAAGCTGAGGCTTTTCTTCAAGCGCAACTGCTTGACCTTCAAGCCAAAAATTATTCGCTGATTGAGTGTCTTGCCATTCATAATCCGCAAATTTACGGGCTTTTTAGCGAATTTTCGCTAGGGCGCCGCGTTTATGTTTCAACAATCTTCCCAGCCTGGTCCTCAGAAAACCCGTGCTCAGCGCTCCTCCGGCCAACAGCAGGCAGGATTTATTTAATAAGCGCTGCATATTGACTAAATTGCGCTTTATTTTCCCCTTGAAACCAGTGACATGCGCCCCAATTACGCCCAACGAACCGAACAATTCAGCACCCTGGCCACCACGCTTCAACGCCGCTACGAACGCCTCGGCGGGGTGCGGTTGTTGTCTTTTCTGGCCCTGGCAGCCCTCGTCATTCTGGCCTGGCGCGAAACGCCCTGGTGGTCGGGCCTGCTCACCACCGGGCTCGGTATTTTTGCCTTCGCCCAGCTCATCCGCTGGCACGGCCGCATTCAGGCAGCCGCCCTCCACCACCAGCGGCTGGCCCAACTCAATGCCGTCGAAGTGCAGGCCACAGCCGCCGACTACAGCGCCCTGCCCACGGGCAGTGCATTCACCAACCCCCTGCACCCCTACAGCTACGACCTCGATATTTTCGGGCCCTATTCCCTCTTCCAGATGATCAATCGGGGGCAAACCTCGCTGGGGCAGCAACGCCTGGCAGCCTGGCTGGAAGCCCCCAGCGCCACGGAGGCCGTCCTGCCCCGCCAGGTAGCGGCCCGGGAGTTGGCCACCCGCCTCGATTGGCAGCACGAACTCCGCGCCCTCGGCGCCGCCCTCCACGAAGAACCCGGCCAAATACCCCGCCTGGAAGGCTGGCTGCAACAAGACCCCCTGGTGCTGAACCGCCCCCTGCGCCGCGCCGCGCTCTGGCTAGCCCCCCTGCTTTTTGTGGTGGCCATGGCTTTGTGGGCAGCGGTCCTCCCCTGGTACCTGGCGTTCCTGCTGCTGGTGCCGACCGGATTATGGCTGCGCAACTGCCGCGACGAGGTGCAGGAACTGCACACCCAAACCAGCAAGGCGGCGGATACCCTGCGGGCCTACGCCCAACTGATGGCCCACATCGAGCAGACGACCTTCCAGAGCCCCTTGCTACAGCAGCTCCAGGCATCATTTACCGACGGGCTGGTTCCGGCATCCCGCGCCATCCGCCGGCTGGCTTACCGGGTGAGCCAACTGGATGTTCGCTACAACCCTTTTGTTTTCCTGTTGGAGGTTTCGGTCGTCTGGGACCTGCAGCAAGCCTATCGCCTCGACCTGTGGAAACGGGCGCACCACCACCAGCTGCCCACCTGGTTTGCGGCGCTGGGCGAACTGGAGGCGCTCGTGAGCCTCGGCAATTTGCACCTCAATGAGCCCACCTGGGTTTTCCCGACTATCCAGCCGGAACGCCACCTGGTGGCGACTGCCCTCGGGCACCCCCTGCTTGCGGCAGCCAAACGCGTGACCAACAACATCGACCTCCCCACCGACGGACACATGCACCTGGTCACGGGCTCCAATATGGCGGGCAAGAGTACCTGGCTGCGTACCGTGGGCACCAACATCGTGCTGGCGCTGGCCGGCGCACCGGTTTGCGCTACCCGCTTGCAACTCCCCCAGCTGCAGGTCTACACCAGCATGCGCACCCAGGACGCCCTCCACGAGAGCACCTCCAGCTTTTACGCCGAACTCAAACGCCTCAAGTTTATTATCGAAGCCGTCGAAGACCCCGCCAAAACCGGTGGACGACCCGTCTTTTTTCTGCTCGACGAAATCCTCAAAGGCACCAATTCCCGTGACCGACACGCCGGCTCCAAAGCCCTCATCCGCCAGCTCATCGCCAGCCGCGGCGCCGGCATCATCGCCACCCACGACCTCGAACTCGGCGAACTGGCGGCCGAAGCCAACGGCCAGATCGAAAACTGGGCCATCGAAGTGGCTATCCGCGACGGACAACTCTTCTTCGATTACCAACTCAAACCCGGCGTCAGCCAGAGCTTCAACGCTACGCTGCTCATGCAGCAGATGGGGATAAAGGTGTAAAAGGGAGGTTGGAAAGGGAGAAAAAGGAGGTTGGAAAGGTAGAAAGGTTGGATAGGTGGAAAAGGGAGGTTGGAAAGGTGGAAAGGTGGAAAAGTGTAAAAGGGGCCGAAGTGGAAGGTTATTGAAATCGGAAGTGGGAAGTGGGAGGTCGGAAATCGGAGTTGGGAAATCGGAAG
>PZPC01000155.1 GCA_003045895.1 Bacteroidota bacterium | reverse complement strand
GCCACGTCTTCAGCGTTGCCTGCCACGTCTTCAGCGTTGCCTGCCACGTCTTCAGCGTGGGCGCATGCGGGAGGATGGCTACGCCAGATGTTGTCCTCGCCCTACTTTTACACTTTTACACTTTTCCACCCTTACACGGTCTAAAACTTCCCACTTCCCACCTCCGACTTCCGACTTCGAGCCCCTCTTTTCCACCGACCCAACCTTTACACTTACCCCCAACCTTTACACTTTCACACCTTTTAGGCCATCCGCACCATCCGCGGATAAAACGCCCCCAGGACCTCCACCAACTCCGTCTGATTAGCCATGACGGTATGGATATCTTTGTAGGCCATCGGCGCCTCGTCAATCCCGCCGCCGATGAGGTGGATGCCGTGGTCGGCCAGGTGCTTGCTGACTTCGCTTTGGGTCAGGCTTTTCTTGGCGGCGGAACGCGACATCAGCCGCCCCGCCCCGTGGGAAGCCGACTGCAGCGAAGCAAAATTACCTTTTCCGCGCACGATGAAGCCCGGCGCCGTCATGGAGCCAGGTATGATGCCCAGTACGCCCTTCCCCGCTGGCGTAGCGCCTTTGCGGTGTACGATCACCTCGCGCCCGTCGGCGAGGTGTTCCTTCCAGGCAAAGTTGTGGTGGTTTTCGATGCGAGCCAGCGGCTTTTCGCCCAGCGCTTTGGCCAGCCGGCGATGAATATGGTCGTGACAGGCCGCTGCGTAGTCGCCAGCCAGGGTCATGGCGGCCCAGTATTCGTGGCCCGCTTCCGAGTCGAGCGTCAGCCAGGCCAGGTGGCGGGCCTCCTTTGGCAGGCGGCAGGTTTTCATGGCCACTTCCGTATAGTGTTTGGCAATATTGGCCCCCATTCCCCGCGAGCCGGAATGCGACAAAACGGCGAGGTATTCCCCCAGTGGTAAATTCATGCCGTTGTCGGCTGCCGTGATGTTGGCGATGCCGAATTCCACGAAGTGGTTGCCGCCGCCCGATGAGCCTATTTGCTGGTAGGCTTTATCGCGGTTGTCCCGGGCGACTTTCACGTACTTGAATTCGTCGCGGCTGAAGATCGGGTCATCCATTGGCCGTTCAAAAGCTTCAAAGCCGAAGCGGGTATGTTCGCCCAGCAGGTGCTTGAATTTGTCCTTTTCGCCCACCAGCAATTGTGGCGGAAGCGCGTAGATGCTCAAACACATGCGGCAGCCAATATCGACCCCCACTCCGTAGGGGATAACGCTGTTTTCGGTGGCCAGCACCCCGCCAATCGGCAAGCCATAGCCCTGGTGGGCGTCGGGCATGAGGGCACCCTGCACGGTAATGGGCAGCCGCATGGCCGTATACATCTGGTCTTTGGCGCCTATTTCAATCTGCTCGTCGCCATAAATTGGAAATTCCCGGGCGTTTTTCGCCAGCTCAAAGGGTTTGTTCGCGGCGGCTTCCGATTGCTCATTCAGGATGACCTGGGCAATGCGCTCCCAGCCAGCCACCGTGCGGAAGGACTCCGGGTGGGCCAGTACCTGTTGCAACATGTTGAGCACCCATTCCTGGGGCTCGCGGCGGAAGTGTTCGTAGGCTACATTGATGGCCAGGCCAATAAGTTTGCCTTCCGGGTAGCCAATTTTTTGGAGCTGTTTCCCGCGCAATTTTAACTTTGCCATGATTTTTGCGTTAGAGCCTGCCGGGGGGCTTAAAGCGGCCCGCCGGGTAAGCTTGCGACAGGTAAAATACAAGTTATGCATTTAACAAGTTCCATCACCACACAATTTCACGAAAACAGCAACCATGATCCAGCCTTCCTACGCCACGGGTATTGATGGTTGCCGCGCCGGTTGGCTGGTGGTTCGGTTCGATGGCCAGCTGGCTGACCTGCAGCTTTCGCTGACCTTGCCGGCCGTGCAAGCGGACGCACCCCCACCGGGCCTGATCTTTATTGATATGCCTATCGGACTGCTGAGTAGCGGCCCCGTCGGACGAACCTGCGACCAGCTCGCGCGCCGCTACCTGAGCCCGTTGCGACACAGCAGTGTTTTTACGCCGCCTTGCCGGGCCGCCACCTATACGCCTAAAGCAGCAGCCAGTGCCGTCAATTTCCAGCATACCGGCAAGAAACTATCCCAGCAATCACTGAATATTGTCCCCAAGATCAGGGACCTGGATGAATTTCTACAGCAGCAACTCCCTGCCGAGCAGTTGCGGTGGCACGAGGCCCACCCCGAAGTGGTATTTGCAGCGCTGAATCATCGCCAGCCCCTGGCGGCCACTAAAAAGACTGCTGCGGGTCAGGCCCAACGATTGGCTTTACTGGCGCCCTTTTTTACGGATATCGCCGCCTGGTGGCCCGCAGCGCTGCGGCAGTATCCCCGCAGCCAGGTGCAACCCGACGACGTGCTCGACGCCCTCGCGCTGGCAGTGGCTGCCTGGCTGTGTGCTACGGGCCAGGCCGTGCTGCAGCGCCTGCCCGCCCAACCGCCAGTGGATGACACGGGGTTGTCGATGCAGATCGTTTTTGCCCGGGTCAGGGAATTTGAGTAGCTTGTCATGCCATGTTACTGGCCGGGGGAGCCCGTACTGTACCTGGCCGGCGGGTGCAATTCGCGCTTTCCGGGCAGTTGTTTACCATCCTTTAAGTATTGTCCCGCCGCTTACCGCTAATTAGTGACAAAAAAAATCCTGCTTCATGTCAGCACGTTTCCGTTCGGTATTGTTCTGGTCGATCATTACGGCCGCCTTCATCGGCCCCGGCACCGTCACCACGGCCGCCCGGGCGGGTAGTGGTTTTGGCCTGAATTTGTTGTGGGCACTGCTGTTTTCCGTACTGGCGACTCTGGTCTTACAGGAAGCAGCAGCCCGGCTGACACTGGGTGCGGGCCAGCCCCTGGGCGAAATTATTGGCCGCTACCAGGGCCAGAGCAGCCATTGGGTGGGGCCGTTGTTGTTTGGCGCGGTAGCGCTGGGTTGCGGGGCCTACCAGGCGGGGAACCTGCTGGGCGCTTTTGCGGGGTTGAAACTGTTGGGAATCAGCAGCAAGTGGTGGCTCGCTGGCTTGGGCCTATTGGCCGGGGCCTTGCTCTGGACCGGAAGCACCAAACTCATTACCCGCACCCTGGCGATGATCGTCGTGCTGATGGGGGTCGTATTCTGCTGGGTGGCCTTTGGCGCCGACACCCTCCCCGAGCAGTGGCTAACGGGCCTGGTTCCCCGGATACAAAACGATTCGCTTTTGGTAATCATTGGTCTGGTGGGAACCACCATTGTGCCCTACAACCTATTTTTGGCTTCGGGCCTGAGCCAGGGGCAAGGGCTAAGCGAAATGCGATTTGGTTTATTGACGGCCATCCTGGTCGGTGGGGGTATTACGCTAGCGGTCATGCTGACCGGCACGACCGTCAGCGGCGCCTTCAGTTTCGAGAGTCTGGCCGCAGCGTTAGACACCCGCCTGGCTGGCCGGGGGCACTTGCTCCTGGGGCTGGGGCTTTTTGCGGCGGGCCTGAGCAGTGCGGTAACCGCCCCCCTGGCGGCGGCCATCACGGGCCAGAGCTTGCTGGGTTGGGGCAAAACGGGCTGGTCGGCCACCGGCCGTTACTTCCGGCTGACCTGGGGTATTATCCTGGCTGCTGGCCTGCTCTTTGCCCTGACCGACGTCAAGCCGATTCCCGCGATCATCGCCACCCAGGCCGTCAACGGGATTATTTTGCCACTGGTAGCCGTCTTTTTGTTGCTGGCGGTCAACAACGCCAAAATCCTGACGGCACCCTATCGCAATCCCTCCTGGTTGAATATCCTGAGCGTGCTGATCGTGGCGGTGACCATCTTCCTGGGGCTGCGCAACGTCTGGTTGGTGGTGAGTAATTTGTGGTAGCAGCCTGGGAAGGACAAGAATAAGCGCTAAGGGGCCAGCAAAAAATAACTTCCCGATTTAATCATTGGGGATAGCCCAA
>PZPC01000098.1 GCA_003045895.1 Bacteroidota bacterium | reverse complement strand
GTGATACGAGACCCGTACGTCCGGTGGTGTGAGAGGACGAAAGTTAATCGCACCATCAATGGTGGATTAACTTTCTCCTACTCGATTAGAAAGAAAGGTGTAAAGGCGGTGTGTAAAAAGTGTAAAAGTGTAAAGGTGTAAACGGGGAAAAGTGTAAAAAGAGGAAAGGTGTAAAAGTAAGCCCTGTCACGTTTTCTATGAAAGATAAATATATAAAAAAATATAAATTGTAGGTTTGGTCCAGAAATTACTTGTTTACCCCCCCTCTGTTATTGAAAATACATGAAAAAGAAGAAATTTACGGCAGCAGTACATCTATTGTTGCTCGCCCTGGTTGGTTTTATTCCTACCAATCAGGCCATCACAACGCACCTTCTGCCGCTCCCCACTATTAGCCGGGCAATAGCCGGGATTGATCATCCCTCCCACGGGAAAAAAAATCACTGCCGGATTTCGCCCTATCCTGATCCCATTGCGTTTCAACAGCCCGATGGCCGCAGTTTTTCCGCTTTCTTGCTGACGGAAGGCCCGTCCGCTTACCTGGAGACTTTGGATGGGTATACCATTTTGCTGGATCCAACCGACGGGTATTACCGCTACGCGACCCGGGGCAGCAAAGGAGACCTGGCCCTGACCGGCGTGGCGGTCTCGGCCATCGCTGAGCGCATTCCTACCGAAATCCTGTTGTTGACCCAGATACTGCGGCCACATTTGCGGTACGAGGGCGCCAGACTCCAGGAATTGGTTGCTAATGACCAACAGAAAGACCTCACCCTTCCAGTCGTTACGGGTTCAATTTTCCCGCCAGCGGGTAATCAAAGAGCGCTTTTGTTGTTAATCGATTTCCCCGACCAACCCTTCACCTATACCACTGCTGACTTCAATAACCTGGCCAATCAGGCAGGGTACAATGTGAACGGAAATTCGGGAAGTTTTAAAGATTACTACCGCGATATTTCCTACGGCCTTCTGGTCATTGATACCGATGTGTCTGGTTGGTACCGGGCCGCCAATAACCAATCCACCTACGGCATTGAAGACCTGGCCAACCGGAATTTTAGCAATGCCATTCCGCTGGTCCGCGAAGCGGTAGATGCAGCCGAAGCGGCAGGGGTTGACTTTTCGCAATACGACGGCGACGGAGATGGCAGGGTCGACGTGGTTGAAATCATCCATTCGGGGCGGGGCGCCGAGGAATCTGGAAATGTAGCCGATATTTGGTCGCATCGCTGGGCTCTTTCCTCAGCGGGGCTTCAGGTTACCTATGACGGCAAACAAGTGAACGACTACATCATGCAAGCCGAAAAGCTGGGAGCCACCAACATCGCCAATATTGGGGTGCTGGTACACGAATTTGGCCACGCTTTGGGCTTGCCAGATCTGTACGATACCGATGGCTCCTCCAGTGGTTTAGGTCGGTGGTGTTGTATGGCTGGCGGTACCTGGAACAACAATGGCCGCACCCCGGCCCAATTCTCGGCCTGGTGCAAAGCCCAGCTGGGCTGGACCACCCCGACGGTTTTGGAGGGTACTGGCAACATTACCGGATTAAACTTTAGCGATGCCAGCGATGAAGTGTACCGGATCAATACGCCGGACCCCGACGAATACTTTCTCCTGGAAAATCGCCAAAAAACCGGTTGGGATACCAACATTCCGGGAGCGGGTTTAGTCATTTACCACATCGATGAAAGCCAGAATAGCAATGCAAATGAGAATCGCCCCCTGGTGGATTTGGAGCAGGCGGATGGCAATAGTAACAATTCGGGGGATACCGGGGATTTGTTTCCGGGGTCAACGGGCAACACCAGTTTTAGCTGTGCCACGGTACCGAACTCCAATACTTACAGTAACTTTTCTCCAACGTCAATGTGTCCAACATTACTTCAGTGAATAGCCTGATCAATTTCGCCTACGGCTTTTGTAGTACCGACTGTGCACTCCAGGGCATCCAGCTCAGCGGCGGACCTACTAACCTGGTTGGCGGAACCTACAGCCAGTCTTTTTTGGTCAGCTACGCTTTTTCACCGGCCACCGGTACCTTGGATGTCACTGCCGCCGGGGTTGCGGTAAGTGCCAGCATAGCTACCAGCCCACAAGTAGTTACCTTGACCGGCTTACCAGCCAATGGCCAATCGGTCGACGTTACGGCTTCTTTTTCCAGTAACTCCACTTGCAATGCCAGCATCACTAATTTGTACCAGGCACCTGAATTCTGCAACAACGATGATGTTTGCAGTGCCCTTGATATTACCAACAAAATAAATGGTGCGGCAGTGAGCTGCAACAACATCGGCGCTACCGCTCAAATGGGTGAACCCAAGCCCAACTCAGTGGGTTGCTACGTACAGAATGGTTGGTGCGACAATGCCGCTACACAAACCGTCTGGTTCAAATTTACGACTCCTGCTTCCGGTAGCATTGACCTCGACTTTACCTCACCCATCGACCTGCAAATGGCCCTGTGGGAAGCCAATGATTGCCATCGCTGCTCAGCAGCAATACCCGGTTGTTGGTAGCCGCCAACGACGACAGTGGCTCCGGCGCGGGGTATAGTCCACGGATAGCCGATGTAACTTGTCTGGTGCCGGGTAAAACGTATTTCGTGCAAATAGATGGCTGGCAGAGTACCCAGGGTAACTTCACCTTTTTGATTACGGATCCGGGCATCAGTTGCCCGGTAGCACCCACTGCCACGGCTGGCTGTGGAAACATTTACACCAGGATGTCGACGGGTAACGGCGAATGGCTGCACCTAGCCGATGGCAACGGCCAGCGCATCGCCTCGGTGAATGACCAGTTAATAACCTGGGAATAATAAATGCGGTCTATACGATTAACCAGGGAACCCCTCGTAAAGACGCGGATAATTTTCCATTGCTCAACCGGGATTGGTTCATTAATGTCACGAACAACGCCGCTGCCACCATTCGGCTCTACTTAACGGACGAGGAATTCCAAGAGTTGATTGATGCGGGCGGTCCGCTGCAATTGAATGATTTCACCCTGCTGAAGGTGAGCGAAGGAACTTGTGGCAATTTCTCTGGCGGGGCGGTATCTATTTTAAATCCGGTGTATACCCGACTGGATTTCGAAGGCAATAACCACCTGTTGGAGTTTAAAATAACCAGCTTTTCAGGTCTCTTTCCGCGCTCCGACGCCGCAGTCTTACCTATTGAAATGGCTTATTTTACCGGGGAACCTTTGGAAAAACACAACCTGCTGCGCTGGGGAAGTGCGCTGGAAGAGAACACCAAGGTTCATCATATTGAACGATTGTTGCCTGGTGAGCGCGATTGGCAAAGTAGGGGTACGCTTCCTGCGGCCGGATTCAGCCAACAGCTGACGACCTACGAATGGCAAGATTTTGCGCCCTATCCCCTGGCTTATTACCGGATCAAAACCATCGACTTTGATGGCAGTGCGCAGTATTCGGATTTGTTGACGCTGGAGCGTAAAAACGATCCGATCCGATTGGAGCAGGCTTACCCCAATCCCGTTCAAACGCAGCTTACCAGCCCCATTTTTACCCTTGATCCCACTGCGGTAGCATGGAAAATTGTGAGTCCCGGTGGGCAAGTCTTGTTAGCAGGTCAGAAAGACTTGATGGCGGGAAATAACCTGCTCGTCATGGATCTCAGCCAGCTAAAGCCCGGCCTGTACTACCTGCGAATGACCACGTCTGGACAGGAATTTATCCAGAAGGTTATTAAATTCTAAGCTGAAGGTTAGCTGGGCTTGCTAAGGCCGAAAGCCCGGCTAAGTGACCAGGAATCAGGGGAAATTGGGTTGTTCGATTAACAAAATACAGTTGTGTTTGTTGGATACTTCTATTCACCACCATTACCGTATGCTGTCTATGAAAAATATTTATCTTTTGGGGCTTTTGTTAACCCTGGCTATCCCTGTTTTTAGCCAAACCAATATTTTGGTGACCCATTCCCTGGCGGAGACTATTCTCCAGGGTGATTATGCGCCGGCAGCTTACCTGCCAGCAACCATTGTGGACGATCCGCAACTGATTGCAGCAGGAATTGCCGGTAGCGTATCTGCCGATTCGATCCAGCAATACCTGGTGGAAATGCAGGCGTTTGCAAACCGCAATACCGCCTCCGATACCTTGTCGGAGGAAACGGGTATGGGAGCTGCCCGGCGCTGGGCTTTCCGCAAGTTTCAGTCGTTTAGTCCGCGCCTGATTCCTTCCTATTTGCAGTTTGATCTGCTGGCTTGTGGGGTATTGCAGCACCGGAATATTTTTGCCGTATTACCGGGCACGGGGCCGAATTTCCGGGAGAGTGTTTTGGTTGAAGCCCACCTGGACAGTCGTTGTGCCGAGCTTTGCGATATTACCTGTACGGCCCAGGGTATGGACGACAACGGCAGTGGATCGGCCCTCGTCCTGGAGCTTGCCCGCGTGATGAGCCAGTACACGTTCGATCGGACGATCGTTTTTGTGCTCACTACGGGAGAGGAACAGGGGCTGTTGGGCGCCGAAGCTTTTGCCAGCTATTTTAATGCGGCTGATCTGCCGCTGCGCGCGGTTTTCAATAACGATATTGTCGGTGGCATCACCTGCGGGATGACGGCTTCTCCGCCGGGTTGCCCGGGCCTGAATGACATCGACAGTACCAACGTGCGCATCTATTCTTCCGGCAACCTCAACTCCCGCAACAAGATGTTGGCGCGCTTCGTCAAATTGGAATACGAAGAGATGCTCGGCAACCTGCTCGGCCAACCCAATGTCATCAACATCATGTCGCCCGAAGACCGTTCCGGGCGCGGTGGCGATCACATCCCCTTCCGCCAGAACGGTTACCCGGCGGTACGCTTCACCTCGGCCAATGAACATGGCGATGCCAATGCCACTGCCCCCGACTACCTGGATCGCCAACATACCACTGGTGATGTGTTGGGTGTTGATACCAATGGGGATGAAGTGTTGGATTCTTTCTTTGTGGATTTCAACTACCTGGCCCGCAACGCGGTCATCAATGGCAATGCCCTGGCCATGGTGGCCCAGGGCCCGCAACCGGCGGCTAGCTTTAGCCTGACGCCCGTTGACGGTGGCTTTGAAGTAGCGATTGAGGATCCCAATAACTACGGTACTTACCGGGTCGGGGTACGCCAATTCAACGGACTGGACTTCGATACCATTTTTACCCTGCAGCAACCGGTAGACACGCTCTACGGTTTGACGCCCGACTTGCTCTACGTCGTTTCCGTTGCTACCGTTGATGCCCGGGGGGTAGAAAGCTTGTTTATCGGGGAAAGATTCAACGATTTCGAAACGGGTCTTGCTACCATCAGTAAGGCACAGGAACAACTGGTGTTGTTGCAAAACCGCCCGAACCCTTTTGACGAGGCAACCTACTTTGGGGTGTTGGTCAACGAAATACCCGACTATACCCAAGCGAGTATCCAGGTGCGTGATTTGCAGGGCCGACTGCTGCAGGAACTGCCCATTGACCTGCAATTGGGCGTCAATGAAGTCATCTATGATTTCAATCACCACCAGTACCAGCCGGGCGTATATACCTACACCCTGGTGCTGGATGATTATCCCTTGTTTACCAAAAGAATGATGTACGCTTACTGATTTTTTGTCGATAACAAACTGCAGGATGGGGCAAAATAGTCCGTATCCGAACAACTACCGCCACGGGAGACAACTTATTTTCAGTGGCGGTAGTTGTTAAGGTGTTCATCAACCACACCCACTTATGCGAATGCTAGCCTACCTCAGCTTGTCCATCTTTACGTTACTCCTGGTTCAGTGCGCCGACAAGCCGGCAGCTGTCGGTCAGGCGACGGCGACGACTGCCGAAGCAACTGCTACGCCAGCAGTTGATCCTTTGCCCGTAAGTGAAGCCGACCCTTCCGTTCCAACAACCGCATCGCCAGCCCCTTCGGCAGGCCAGGAGAAAGCCCCCACCGCACCGGGTGTGGTGCGCGCCAAAACTACCAATGTCACCCTGCGTGACAACCCTTTACCTACTTCGCCCAAACCCGTGCAAGCGCTGAGTGTGACCGAAAACGCCGCCCCGGCACCTTTGGCCCCGACGCCCAAAGTTGTTACCGAAGCCGCACCGGCCGCAACGGCCACCTTCGACCACAGCACCTGGGACCAGTTGTTGCGTACTTACGTAAGCAGCAGTGGGCAAGTCAACTACAGCGGACTGAAAGCTTCCGGCGGTGAATTGGATGCCTACCTGGACTTGTTGAAAGCCAATCCCCCCGCTTCAGATTGGGGCAAAAACCAAACGATGGCTTACTGGATCAATGCCTACAATGCCTTCACGGTCAAGCTCATCCTGGATAATTATCCGCTAGCCAGCATCAAAGACATTGACAACGGCTCCCCCTGGGACCGGAAATGGATTGCCATTGGTGGAAAAACGTATTCCCTGAACCAGATCGAGAACGACATCCTCCGTGCGCGGTACAAGGATGCCCGGATACACTTCGCCGTCAACTGTGCCGCAGTTTCCTGTCCACCGCTTTACAACCGCGCCTATACGGCTGACAACCTGGCCAGTGCGCTCAATGCCCGAACCAGCAAGTTTATCAACGATAGCCAGTACAATACCCTGGCTAACGAGCAGGTAGAAATTTCCAAAATCTTCGACTGGTACGGTGTGGACTTCGGCAAGCCGTTGGATTTCATCAAGGGATACACCCGCCAGGACATTTCACCCGACGCAAAAGTTACTTTTAAAACCTACGATTGGCAGTTGAATGGGCGGTAAGCACGTGCGCAAGGGTAGGAGAACCCCGTGGAAATACCCTTGTTCTGTGCTTGATCTGGTGTTCCGGTCGGCCTTCAAATTCTAGCGGAAACATATTGGAACCTAAGGCGCATGTCCGTTACAACTTCGTGTCGTCTTCCCTGGTTTTCCAAAAGTCCAGCAATTTCTTAGCGACATTTAAATTGGCGACTTCGGCAATTTCTGAGGCCCGGGCGGCTTTGAGCTTGGTGACCGAACCAAAGTGGCTGAGTAGTTTTTGCGCTGTTTTTTCACCGATACCAGGAATGTCGGTCAGTTCGGTTTTCGTGAAATTTTGGGAGCGCTTGTCGCGATGAAAAGTGATGGCAAAGCGGTGCGCCTCGTTGCGGGCGTGCTGAATGACCTTCAGGCTTTCCGATTTTTTGTTGATCAGGAGCGGCACCGAATCGTGGGGGAAGAAGATTTCTTCGAGTTGTTTGGCAATGCCCACCACCGTTATTTTTCCTTCCAACTCCAGTTTGCGGATGCTTTTCATGGCGGAGCTCAACTGGCCTTTGCCGCCGTCGATAATCACCAATTGGGGTAAGGGCTGTTCTTCTTCGAGCAGGCGTTTGTAGCGCCGGTAAACAATCTCCTCCATGCTGGCAAAATCGTCGGGCCCGACCACCGTTTTGATGTTGAAATGGCGGTAGTCTTTTTTGCTGGGTTTGCCATTTTTAAATACCACACAACTGGCCACCGGGTGGGATCCCTGAATGTTGGAGTTGTCAAAACACTCCAGATGTACGGGCAATTCCTTCATCTGCAGGTCGGTTTGCATGGTTTTCAGGATCCGCTCGACGGGGGTGTCTTTGGTGGCGTAGGTGGCGGCCTGTTTGCGTTTTTGCAGCAGGTAATAGTGCACGTTTTTCTGACTCAGTTCCAGCAGCTTCTTCTTGTCGCCAATTTTGGGCACGGTGATACTGGCGTCGGTATTGGGGAGTTCCAGTTCGCGGTCCAGGATGATTTCCGGGGCAATGCTATTGAACCGTTCGCGCAGGAGCGGGATGGCGTATTGGAGCAGATCCTCTTCCTCTTCGTCGAGGTTGGGAATCAGGTCTTGGGTATGCGTATGAATGATGGCGCCGTCCACGATCTTGAGGTAATTGACGTAAGCCTCTTTGTCGTCAATGGCCAGGCTAAACACATCGACGTCGCGGATGGTCGTACTCACCACCGTACTTTTTGACTGGTAGTCTTCGAAGACGGTCAGTTTTTCCTTGATCTGCTGAGCGGCCTCAAATTGCAGGTTTTCGGCGTAGCGCTGCATCAGGTCTTTGAAGTGCTGCTTCACCGGTCCGAAATTACCTTTCAGGACGTTCTTGATCTGGTCGATTCGGGCGTTGTAGTCTGCTTCTGTTTCGTGCCCTTCGCAGGGGCCCAGGCAATTTTTGATGTGGTATTCCAGGCAGACGTCGAATTTTCCGGCCGCGATGTTGGTCTCGCTGAGGTTGAGGTTGCAGGTGCGCAGGGGGAAAAGCTGCTTGACCAGATCGAGGAGAATCGCCAGCCGGCCTTTGCTGGTGTAGGGGCCAAAATAGGTGCTGCCGTCGCGGATGATCTGGCGGGTGGTAAAGACCCGTGGAAACCGCTCCTTTTTAATACAGATGTAGCTGTAGGTTTTGCCATCCTTGAGCATCACGTTGTAGCGCGGCTGGTATTCCTTGATCAGGGCGCTTTCCAGGAGCAGCGCGTCGGTTTCCGATTCCACTACGGTAAATTCCAGGCGCTGAGCATGTTTCACCATGATCCGGGTACGGTGTACCCGGTCTTTGCGATCGCCAAAATAATTGCTGGTACGGCTGCGCAGACTCTTGGCTTTACCGACGTAGAGGATTTCACCTTCGGCACCCAGAAAGCGATAGACGCCCGGTTGCTTGGGAATGGTATTCGCGATGGCCTGGTAATCGTCAGTTGTCATAAAATCGTTGAACTCAATTGAAGGTCTCACAAAGGAAACAAATAACGGCGAAAAAGGGTGTGGAAACGATCGGCAAATTGGATCGGTCAGGATGGTCTGCCAGTGGGAACAGTGGCTTTTCAGCGCCGCTGCGCAACCACCACGTAGGTGGGGAAGGCGTAGGATGGCCGGTCGATAACTTCCTGCACCTGAAAATTATTAATCGCCAGAAAAATTTCGATTTCTGCCCGCGTAAAAGCACGAATAACGGTGTCGTCTGCGCCGATTTTTTGCCATTCGTCACCTGCTTTTTGGTAGTACACCGATACCCACCGAAAATCCATGCCGTGGACCAGGTTCAGCGACCAATGGCTTTCCCTTTGGTAAAATACGCCCTCGGAGGAGGCCTCGTGGAAGACCGTTTTGCCATTCGCCAGTGGGGGAATGAACCGTTGGGCATCGATAAAGTCGAAGCAAAAGATGCCTTTGTCTTTTAGATTTGAATAGGCGGTGGCAAAGGTGGCATTGACATCGGCATTGGTCAACAAATAGCTGATGCTTCTGCCAGGGATGAGGATACTTTCGCTAGGGGAGGGGCTGGTAAACCGGCGCATATCCCCCAGGCTGAAATCTATTTGCGGGTATTTTTTTCGGGCAAGGCTGATCATTTCTTCGCTGAGGTCCAGGCCCTGGTAGCCAAAACCAGCTTCGGTAAAGTAGGGCGCCAGGTTGCCCGTACCGCAGCCCAATTCGAGGAGATTTTTTTTCTGGTACTGCCGCAAAATGCTGCTGTAAAAGGCAAATTCGCGGGGGTAGTCCATGAAGGTTTGGTACATGGCTTCGTAGACGGGGGCGAGCTGGTGGTAGAGGTTGGACATGGGTGGGGATGTGTTTGTTTTGCGCCAGGAGGGAAGAGGTAAGTGGCGGGGATTTTTCGACCATGCTCAAGAGCCCCTTGGGAGGGGCCCACCCTTAAGGCCTGAACGCCGGCCCCGCTTCCGACCCACTGGCCGTACGGGGCAAACCACCACCATTGCTCACAGTGCAAACTGCAAACAACCAAGCAAAGAAAACAAAAACCACTGAATGCCCTTGCTGGCCGGGCGAAATATTTCGCCGCAAGGGGTATTGCCGATGAGTAACCGAAAAGCTGATCAATATTGCTTTTTTCAGATTACCTGACAAATGTACAAACAAAAAAGAATTTAATTTAATTTTTTAAAACAAAATTCGCTAAAAATAGCTCAATCTGCCGCCGGTGGCGCAGGATATGGACAATAGCGTGTTCCATGAGCTGCTCCACGTCGTAGCGTTGCCCCCAGCGAACGAGTATTTTTTGATCCTCCGGAAAAACCTCGAGGGGCAGCTCCGGATAGTCGATGAAGACCTTTTCGGTGTACTGGAACATAGCCGTTAAAGCCTCCCCCGCTGAAGACGTGGCCACGAAATCGAGTATCTCACCTGCTTTGGGCACGGGTTGTTCCCCCTGGTGCGAGCGGATATAATTGGCATAAGCATAGCCCGCGCGGACGACATGGCTCAGTACGGTTTGGATAGACCGGCAGTCGGGGTTATTGGTGTGCGGGTCGGCAATGGCCACCAGCTGCGCAGGTGTAACCGTCTGGATGAGCGCCTGGAGTTCGCCAACCGCCCGCTCGTACTCGTCGAGTAAGGCACCGATGGCACCGTTGGTGCGGTATTTTTTCATGGGTTTTATGGATTTTGGTTCTCGCGGTGTCTTCGATTTGGTTCTCGCGCCTGCCACGTCTTCAGCGTGGATAGCCCACTCGATAGCCTCATTGCAGCTCATAAATCTTCCCACGCTGAAGACGTGGCAGGCGCTCCTACAGAGCTTTGCAAACTATTCAGCCAATTTATCCAGGGTCTGACGACCCTGGCAATAAGCTATCCACGCTAAAGACGTGGCAGGCGTTCCTACGGAACTACACCTAGGACTGCCCGACCCAAAGGAATAACGCCGAATCAATGGGAATTAGATAGATTTAATCACATTTATCAAGGCCTCTTCCTGCTTGATAATGCAACTTGTGTGACCTCAGTTAATCTTATCGTTCACGTAATTTGGCCATTTTGCGGTCATTTATTGGGATCTCTACAGAGGTCGAAGTATGTTAGAAGCAGTATGATTAGTCAATTTGTTCGACCCAACCCCAGCGGGGTCGCATTAAACCAACGCATAACCGATAAGAAGATGCTTTTTTCGTCCGTTCGATGGTCACCTCTTTTGTCAGAGAATCATAAAAAGGTAGGTGCGACCCCGCTGGGGTCGGAAAGCATTGGCGGTGTGAGGGCTAACATAATTTGACCGCGCTGCGGTCATTTTGCTAAACCTCAGGATACGGTGTTGCCTATTAAAACAAATCAATAATAATTCCCCTGCAACTTGTGTAATAGCCGTAGTCCTAAAGGAGTTTGCCTGCCCGCCTAGATGCGCGTGATCCCTTGATTGTTGTGGTTGTATTCATTGGGCGGCTCGCGCCTGCCACGTCTTCAGCGTTGGCGCCTGCTGAAAAAAGGATACGCCTGACGTGGTCTCGCCCCACTTTTACACCTTTCCACTGCCCTAACTTTTCCACCTTTCCACTTTTCCCCCTTTCCACCGCTCATGCTACCATTCCACCTTCACCCCATCCTTATACAACAAAAAACGGTCTTCGGGTTCATTGAAGGCCAGGGCCTGGTTGATACCAAAATCTACGGCCCCTTCGATGTCCATCCCCTGGGCGATGCCGAAATAGAAGCCCGAGGCAAACGCGATGGCAGCTTTGTCGCCAACGCTCCAGCTGGTACCTACCACGTAGGGGACAACCTGCGAGACGGCTTCGGCCTGCTTGCTCGAATGACAGGCGTTGAAGACGACCGCTTTGATGGGAATCTTGTGCCTTTTGACCATGGTGCTGAAGGTTCGCTTCAGAAAGGTGGTATTCACAAAATGGGCGTGGCGTTTGTCTTCGTCGTAGAGGTAGATACCTGATTCTTCCTCGGGTTTAGCCGAGGGCGGTAAATCTTCGTCTTTGCGCCCGGCGCGGCTTTCCGACATTATGCTCGCGACATCGGGCGCTTTGCGGTCGCCGTGACCAGAAAAGTGGACGATATCGGGTTTTTCGATAAAGAGAAACTCCGTGAACTCCGAGGGCGTAACGGCCTGCCGGAATTTCAAAGGAAACTTTTCGGGCTCCAATGCTTCCTGCAAGCGGGCGGATACCCGACTGTGCTCCGTGGTGAGTTGCAGTTTGGCAGTATCCGAGGGGTTGGAAGCCAGGAAAAGGATTTTGGTGATGTTGTCCTCAATGATGGCCGGGGGAGCTGCTGGCGCTGCCGGCTTGGCGGGTACCCTGGCAGCAGGAGTCGGCGCCGAAGCTGCTGATCCCGCTTCTTCCTCATCCAAGTCGGACAAAATATTAATTAGCGCATAACTGATCTTGGCGCGCTCCTTGGCGTAATCGTCATCGTCTTTGATGCCGAGGTTTTTCTCTCTTTCGTTGCCGGTATACCGGCTTTGGAGGAGGGTGAGGGTCATGCCCAGGTCACCGTCACTTTTAACCTGTGGGTGATTGGCCGCCGCATCCAGGGCTTTGTCTAGTTTGGCCTGGCCAATCAGGCCGCGAATTTGTTCAATTGTCATAAACTTTTCCTTATGTATGGGCTTTGGTGACAATGATACCAAGATTTATTTTTTTTTCTGCTATGCGGTAGCACTTTTCTTAACCAGCCTTTATATTCGGTTTCCCCGCTTTTGCGGTTCGCGCAGTCCAAAACTGCCAGACAAGTTTCTTATCTTTATACTTTATTGGGCTTGGTGGCAAGAAAAAACTATCCTCTCGCAAAACCTTTACACCTAATCCCACCTTTACACCTAATCCCACCTTTACACTTTTACACTTTTACACTTTTACCCCCTTACACTTTTACCCCCTTACACTTTTACCCCCTTACACTTTTATACATAAAAAAATCCATGGCACATACCTCCCTTTGGACCGGCTCCGACCACTATCTCTGCGACCCCGAACTGGCTCAGGCTTTTCACATGGCCCGGGTATTGGGCATGCCACTCCTCATTGAGGGCGAGCCCGGTACCGGTAAAACGGAACTACCCCTACAATACGCCCAGGACCAGGGCTTGGATTTGTTCCTCTTTCCCGTTGGTTCCAAGAGTGTGGTGGAGCAGTTTGTGGCCAAGTTTGACCACGTCAAATACCTGCGCGACTCCCAGGTGGAGGTGCTCAATGCCCAACGCGAGGAGAAGGGAATGGCTCCCCTGAGCAGCGGTGGCCGCCGCACCGAGCAGTTGGACGATTACGTGCTCCTGGGCCCCGGCGCCCAGGCCTATCTAAAGCCCCATTCCGTCTTGCTGATCGACGAGATCGACAAGGCGCCCCGGGAGTTTCCCAATGACCTTTTGTTTGCCCTCAGCCACCGCAAGTTCATCTTGCCCGAATCGGGGCGTGCCGTGGAGGTGTCGGAAGCAGACATGCCCGCCATCGTGATCACCAGCAACCGCGAGCAAGAACTGCCCACGGCTTTCAAAGGGCGTTGCATTTACCACTATATCCGTTTTCCCGAACCGGCTACGATGCGGGAAATTGTAGCCCGGCACTTCACCAACCTGGAGCCCCTGCTCCTGGATCGGTGCCTGGACCTGTTTTACCAACTGCGCGACCTGGGGCTGGAACGGGCACCGTCTACGCGGGAATTGCTGAGCTGGCTCAAGTACCTGCAGGCCTACGACCCCGAGCGGGCGCTGGAGCAGGTGCAGACGCGCACGGGAATGGGCATCCTGGTGAAAACCCAGAAGGACCTGGCCCGGGTATTGCGCTTGTGAGGCGCTGATTTTTAATACAATACACCAGCCGGTTGGCCGGACCTCAATACGCTGCGTATGTTTCCTTCGCTTCCCCATACCTTCCGCGAGCACGGCCTGCAGGCCGACGTGCGCACGCTGTTGTTGTTGCGCAAGAGCCTGGAACGCGGACTGGTGCGCACGGTGGGCGATCTGTACCTGGTGCTCAAAGGGCTGATCACCAACGACCCCAAAGATTACGGTCCCTTTACCGAGGCTTTTTACCAGTACTTTCTGGACATCGACATCCAGCCGGGGGAAAAGCTGGAGCAGGCCATCCAGCGCTCCCGCATTTACCAGGAGTGGCTGGAACGACAGGACATCCCCGAGGACGAGGACGACGAAAAACTGGTCGATCGCTTCCTGAACGACATCCACCTCAGCAGCTACGACATCCAGCAGGTGCTGGACGGCGAAGCCATCTTCCGGGACGACAACCCCGACATGGACGACCCCGCTACCGAGGACCAGGAAGCGACCCGCAACGAAGCCGAAGCCGAAGCCCTGCGCCAGGCCGCCGATTACAGCAACATGAGCCTGGAAGAACTGCTGGCACGCATGCGCCAAATTGCCGACAAACAACAAACCAACCACCGCGGCGGGAGCCACTGGATAGGGCAGGGGGGCGTATCGCCCTACGGGCACGGCGGGGCAGCCGTAGGTGGCATCCGGCTCGGCGGCCCGGGCGGTGGCAAGATGGCGCGCAAAGTCATCGGCGACCGCCAGTTTTATCCCGTCGACCTGAAGATGCCCCTCCAGGATGACAACATCGACGTGGCCTTGTCTTTTCTGAAAGGCATAGAGGAGGAGTCGGCCCAGCTCCTGCTGGACATTCCCAATACCATCAAGGAAGGCGTTCGGCAGGGCGGCCTGTTTCTACCCGTCGAGCAGGAAAAGAAGGAGCGGAAAGTCCAGATTCTGCTGCTCATCGACAACGGGGGGCGCTCCATGACGCCCTACGTGCGCGTGGTGCTCAAGTTGTTTGCCAAGATGAAGCGCCGTTTTGCACAAGACGTCAAGACGTACTATTTTCACAATACCATCTACGGCGGCGCCTACACCGATGCCGCCCGCCGGGAATTCGAAGCGCTGGATAAATTGCTGGCCAACAGCGCCGATTACCACGTCTTCGTCATCGGCGATGCCGATATGGCACCCTACGAGCTTTCCCAGGCCAGCATCGGCCAGTGGCAGGCCATCGTGGCGCGTTTTCCGCGTGCCGTCTGGCTCAACCCCCTCCGCGAACGCTACTGGGAGTACGCCTTCACGGTGAGCATCATCAAAAGCTTTTTTCCCATGTTCCCACTGACGGTGGGTGGCATGGAGCAAGCCGTCTTGCACCTCAATAAAAAGATCCGTTCTTAAACACCATCTCCGGGAACCAATCCGGTTCCTGCTGCTGTTCCTGCTCCTGTCAGATGAAAAGCGGGCTTCGTGTTAATTATAGGTCAATACCACTTTTCTTGTGTATTAAATTTTGCAAAAGTTGATTTTTGCCAATTCCTTATTGGTGAAAACTGCTATCTTCAGGCAACCAAAAATGTTTTAGTCATGGAAATGAAATGGCGCAAACTTAACGGAGAAAAAATTGTGGTCGACATTAAGGAGGCGGTAGAAAAGACCCTGCAGCGGGAACAAGCTGCCGGGCATCGCCTGAAAGTCTGTATCGGATCGGATTCGCAGGTGCGGAGTACGGTGGTGGAGTACGCCACGGTCATCGTGTTCCTGCGCGAGAAAAAAGGGGGGTTCATGTTCATCAGCAACTACCGCGAAGAACGCACCCTGGGTATCCGGGAACGCATGATCTCGGAGGTGGCCCGCTCGGTGGACGTCGCCTACCGCCTGTGCGATCTGCTGGACAAGTACAACGTAGAGCTGGAAGTACACGCGGACATCAATACCGACCCTCACTTCGAAAGCAACGTGGCTCTGCGCGAAGCCATGGGCTACATCCTGGGGATGGGTTTTGTGTTCAAGGCCAAACCCGACGCTTTTGCGAGCTCTTCTTGTGCGGATAAGATGGTGTAGATTGTAGTTAGATCTTGTAAATGCAGCACATTAAATAATGTAATTTATGGTTGCAAGAATCTGGCATGGTATAACAAAAGCCAGTACAAGCGTTTACAAACGTTTATAAACGACATTAAACGTTTAACATACGAATGTTGGCGGCACGCTACTCCATCTTTGTTGAAAATTACAGCAAGATGAATCTATCGGTAGCCTTTTTGTCCGTCAACGAACGTCAGTATATCGGTATCAATGCAAAGACTTTTGACCCGTCTTTTCCGCAACGTATGCGGCAGATGGGTGGCGCGTATTGGTCGGCAGATGCTAAATACTGGCTGCTGCCCTACACCTGCTGGCAGTGGAATCGGGTCAAGCACCATTTTCAGGAAGTCAACTTCTTTTTCGAGGCCGATTTTATTCCTCCAACGGAAGCAGCGGAACTACTGCCTGAACTACTGCCTGAACAATCCACACGCTCCTCAACTATTACCGATGAGATAATTACCCTCTCGCAACACCCCGATGATGTAAGATACATGCGACATCGAGCCTGGAACCAGAAGCCGGACGAATGTTTGTGTATGGAGGGAAAGGTAAAAAAGACAGGTGTACCCTACTTTCTCCAAAAGCATGGGAAACACTCCAAGGTTATCTGGCCATATATCGTCCTGTTGAATGGGTATTTGAAGGACAAAATGGTGGCTCCTATAGCGAGCGGAGTGTGCAAGCACTTTTCACTAAAGCAAAAGCTGATGCAGGAATCAATCCCTATGCCACAGTACATACCCTCCGACATTCGTTTGCCACCCACCTACTGGAGTCGGGCGTGGATTTACGTTATATACAAGGCTTGCTGGGCCACGAAAGTAGCAAAACTACAGAAATATACACGCACATAACGCGAGTAGGGTGGGAGCGAGTGCAAAGCCCATTTGACCGTCTGGATGTGTGACTTAATTTTAGAGTGTAGTTGCCTATTCGAAAAGTATTGTTATATTTGTAAAACGCGCACTTGTTTACCCCCAACGTCCTTATGGATTTAGACGCAATAGTGACTAAGTAAAATACGCAATGCGGGTTTTACTTAGCTAGTCGGGGTTGCGTCAATGCAGGAGTTATATGCAAGCAATAAAAACAGTATGAATAGAATAAAACATATAGAAAACGAGATTTCCGAGTTAAGAAATCAATTGCAAAATCATAAACTTTATGAAAACCTAAAGAATGTAGATGACATTAAAGTTTTTATGGAGAATCACGTATTTGCTGTTTGGGACTTTATGTCGCTTTTGAAATCTCTTCAAATAAAACTCACAAATGTTCAAACACCTTGGATACCATCTAAAAACGCAACACTTTCTAGATTCATTAATGAAATAGTTCACGGGGAAGAAAGTGATATTAATGAATTAGGAGAACCTAAAAGTCATTTTGAAATGTATTTGGATGCAATGAGACAAGCAAAAGCAAATACGACTGAGATTAATAATCTGTAACTACCTAGGTCAAAATAGATAAAAAACGGAATAAACGCCGTATTTTTTGGC
>PZPC01000021.1 GCA_003045895.1 Bacteroidota bacterium | reverse complement strand
CTTGCCGGGGCATAGGAGCCCCTTGGGAGGGGCCCACCCTCAAGGCCTGAACGCCGGCCCCGTTTCTTGACCTATTGGTCATACGGGGCAAACCACCACCATTGCTGCCAGTTATGCACTGCCAACAACCAAGCAAGGAAAACAAAACCGCTGAATGCCCTTGCTGGCCTGGCGAAGCGTGTCCGCCGCAAGGGGTAGTTACCGATGAGTAAGCTGAGAGGGGATCAAAAGGAAGTCGCCTTCAACTTACCGTGTAAATATACTTTAAAATGTTTATTTTTTAAAACAATACAACATATATTTTTTATTCCCTGGGGCAAATTTCAGATGACCTTAGTACTGCGCATCCGATCCCAACCCGATGCGCAGCGTGCGAGGGCGGAAGGACCAGCGGCGGCCACGCAGGGCAGGGCCGCCGCTATTCGTAGACAGGTTGTGACTGCGAGGCCAGCTGTAACCTTTCGTCCCTACAGGACTCCCCGTTGCGCCATCCATTCATCCAGGGTCTGACGACCCTGGCTACAGCCTTTCGCCCCGCTGGGGCTATCGGGGCCGCGCGCATTGGTGTTTGGTGCAGTTATAGTCCTCCAAGGCGGAATTAATGAATTTTGACTCGCTCTTTTCCCGCCTCGCTACGTTGAAAAGCCTCGCCAATGCGCTGCGTTTCCTACGTTTCGCTTCGCGGCTTCTTCGCTGTTTCGCCTTGTGAGTCGAAAAAAATAGCATCGTCAACTTTTTACAAATCCTGCCTTGGAGGACTATAATATCTCGCCGGTAAACCTGCCAACAGGCTGGGCATCTCCCTGGGACTCCTAATTACCCGCACCAGTCCCGGACGGACGCCTGCCACGTCTTTAGCATGGAAACATCCTTGCCAGGGTCGTCAGACCCTGGACGAGGTGCCGCTAAAAAGGAGTCCTGTAAGGACGAAAGATTTTTCGATCGTTGGGTGGTATTTTATCTAATTGTCGCAGGCTGAAACCCATAGCCTGACGGCTATGGACTTATGTCTACGAATAAATGGCAACAGCAGTCTGTGGCTACGGTGGCAGGCAACGCTGAAGACGGTGGCAGGCAACGCTGAAGACGTGGCAGGCAGCTACTATACACTCATCTCGTATTATGGTATCTCAGGCTTTTGTACTGAAATCAGTGAGGTAAACCGCTTATCCTATCACCAGGCAAGCGTGCCTTTAGGTACGGCATATGCTTGCGTGCGCTTGAACTAAAAAAAACAGCCCGGACCCTGCTTGCGCAAGATTCGGGCTATTTTTTTTGCTAAGTACAACCAATGGAAAGCGGGTTGCACGATCACACCATTCACCGGTAGGCCAGGCCTACAGCATCGGAGCGATCACCAGGGCAACTACTGACATCAACTTGATGAGGATGTTCAGTGAAGGACCTGAGGTATCTTTGAAGGGATCACCCACGGTGTCACCAACAACGGTAGCTTTGTGGGGTTCTGAACCCTTGTAGTACATTTTGCCATTGATGCTCACGCCTTCTTCGAACATCTTCTTGGCGTTGTCCCAGGCACCACCAGCGTTGGACTGGAATATGGCCATGAGTACACCCGTGACGGTTACACCCGCCAGCAAGCCGCCCAACATTTCGGCGCCCATGGCGCTACCCAGGCCCAACAAACCAGGCGTAATGCCGACCACAACGGGCGCCAATACAGCCAGTAAGCCCGGACGCACCATCTCGCGAATGGAAGCGGCGGTAGAAATTTCCACACACTTTTGGTATTCGGCTTTGCCGTCGGCAGCGTCGAACGTTTTCTGGTCGGCGGCGCTCCAGTCTTTTTGTTCGGTGCCGTCGTTGCGCTTCATCACTTCCAGGGCTGCTTTCAGCTCGGGAATGTCAGAAAACTGGCGGCGTACTTCCTGGATCATGTCCATGGCCGCACGGCCTACGGCACCCATGGAGAGGGCCGAGAACAGGAAGGGGAGCATACCACCCACGAAGAGGGCAGCCATGACGTAAGGGCTGGTCAGGTCGATACCGTCCAGTTGCTCATTGGGGTGGCTGAGGTTGTAAGCCGTGATAAAGGCTGCGAACAGGGCCAGTGCCGTAAGGGCAGCAGAACCGATAGCGAAACCTTTGCCAATGGCAGCCGTGGTATTACCTACGGCATCCAGTTTGTCAGTACGGCTACGTACTTCCTTGGGCAGGTCGGCCATTTCGGCAATACCACCGGCATTGTCAGAAATCGGTCCGTAAGCATCCACGGCCAGCTGGATACCCGTATTGGAGAGCATACCTACCGCCGCAATGGCGATACCGTACAAGCCGGCAAAAGAGTAAGAACCAATGATGGCTACGGCCAGAATGAGGATCGGAATAGCGGTAGACTGCATCCCTACGCCCAAACCAGCGATGATGTTGGTGGCGGCACCCGTGATAGACTGGTCCACGATGCTCTGCACAGGCTTGGTACCCGTACCCGTGTAGAATTCGGTGACCAAACCAATGAGCAAGCCGCCGGCCAGACCAAAGATAACGGCCCAGAAAACGCCCATGGCCGAGTAGTCGAAACCACCAATGCTCCAGGTTTCGGGCAGCATCCAGTTGACGATCAGGAAGGTAGCACCCAGCATCAGGCCGGAAGCCAGAAATTCGCCCCGGTTGAGGGCTTTTTGTGGGTCACCACCTTCTTTCACCCGCACGAAGAACGTACCAATGATAGAGGTAATAATACCTACACCGGCCAGCAGGAGGGGTAGCAAGACGGCGTTGAGGCCATCGAAGTCATTGGTAGCGCTGAATTCTTTCGCACCGGAAAGCAGCATGCCACTGTCGTCAGTAACGGCAATGAAAGCAGCACCCAGTACCATGGTACCGATGATAGAGCCTACAAAAGACTCGAACAAGTCGGCACCCATACCCGCTACGTCACCTACGTTGTCTCCAACGTTATCAGCAATGGTAGCAGGGTTGAGGGGGTGGTCTTCGGGGATACCCGCTTCCACCTTACCTACCAGGTCGGCACCTACGTCGGCGGCTTTGGTATAAATACCGCCACCTACGCGGGCAAACAGGGCAATAGAAGAAGCACCAAAAGAAAACCCGGTAATTACCGTGATCACTTTGTTGATGTCCCAACCCATGTTGTCGTAAGCGATGAAGAGTGTACCCAAACCGAGCACGCCCAGACCTACCACCCCGAGACCCATCACGGAACCGCCGGCAAAAGCGACTTCCAGGGCTTTACCCAGGCTGGTACGGGCAGCATGGGTGGTACGAACATTGGCTTTGGTGGCAATGCGCATACCGAAAAAGCCAGCGAGTGCCGAACAAATGGCACCCAAGACGAACGAGACGGCGACCATCCAGCTCGAATTTTCGGCATTAGCGGTAACGGCCAGCAGGATAGCTACGGCTGCCACAAAGACGGCCAGTACCCGGTACTCGGCCTTGAGGAAGGCCATCGCGCCTTCAGAAATACTGCGGGCAATGCGGCTCATTCGTTCCGTGCCCTCTTCTTGCTTCGTTACCCAGGCAGAACGCCACGCCATATAGAGCAGGGCGACGATTCCGAATACGGGTATGGCATACATAATAGTTTGACCCATGTTTTCTACTGTTTAAAATGTCGTCGTTTTGTAAAATGAAAAAGGTCGTCTTTGTCCTTTGACAAGGAGGACCATTGGCTATAATTCTTCGGAAAAAAAGGATATTAACACCCTTTCATTTGCCCGTTTAGTGATCAAGCCCTGATTGGTTTGGTTTGACCGATCGCAAAGGTAAGCAAAATTGATAATTGGACAAATGCAAGTAATCTAACATCTTGACTGCATCTCCTTCCGGTAGAAATCTGGGGGAAAGCCGTCGGGGCAAAGCTTTATTTTGGGGAAGTCATTTGCTTTCCTTAATATTGACGATTAAACCCACCACTATAATGGAAGAAAATCGCATTATCGAAAACCAGGAACTCAATATTTGGGAAGCCTTGCTCCCTGTTTTGGTCCTGATCGTTTTATTGGCCTACAACGTAAGTGTTTTCGGAGACGATGCCCTGAGCGGGTCCAACCAGTTTATTTTACTCATTGGTGGTGCGGTAGCGGCTATTGTGGGTTTTTTTAACAAGGTATCCTACGAGCGGATGATCGAGGAGGTCGCCAATAACATCAAATCAACCACCGAAGCCATCCTTATCCTGCTCTTAGTGGGGGCCCTGGCGGGCACCTGGTTGCTGAGCGGGGTGATTCCTTCCATGATCTTCTACGGGTTAAAGATATTGAACCCCACGATCTTTCTGCCCGCTACGGTGGTCATCTGTTCCATTATTTCCATTGCTACGGGAAGCTCCTGGACCACGTCTGCTACCGTCGGCATTGCCCTGGTAGGTATTGGGCAGGCCATCGGCATCCCGCTGGGAATGGTGGCTGGCGCTGTCCTTTCGGGCGCTTATTTTGGGGATAAAATGTCACCGCTGTCCGATACCACCAACCTGGCACCCGCCATGGCAGGTGGCGACCTGTTTACCCACATCCGCTACATGGCGCTGACGACGGTACCTACCATTACGATTACCATTGTTATTTTTACCATCATTGGTTTAACCCTCCATCCGGCGGGTGCTGCCGACAGCAAAGACTTGTTGGCAGCCATGCAAGAGAAATTCTACATCAGCCCGATCCTGTTTTTGGTGCCGGCGACGGTTATTTTTCTGATCGTCCGCAAAACCAAGCCGCTGATCGCCCTCCTGGCGGGCACGCTGTTGGGAGGCGTATTTGCGGTTATTTTTCAGCCAAATATTGTGGCCGGGGTAGCAGGAGTAGAAACCCTCGATTTTCGCTCGGCCTATATGGGCGTGATGAAGTCGATCACGGTGAGTACATCCGTCGAAACCGACAACGCCCTGCTCAACGACCTGTTTTCGGCCAAGGGGATGGCGGGCATGCTGGGTACCATCTGGCTCATTCTCTGTGCCATGGTTTTTGGTGGCATCATGGAAGCCATCGGTGCTCTGGCGCGCATCAGTCGGGTGTTGCTCGATATGGCCAAGACCACTTTTAGCCTTTTTGCCAGCACGGTGGCCAGTTGTTTGGCGCTCAACGTCACAGCCTCCGATCAGTACCTGGCCATCGTCGTACCCGGTAAGATGTTTGCCAAAGCTTACGAAGAACGCGGGCTGGCTCCCGAAAATCTGAGCCGTACGCTCGAAGACTCGGGCACCGTCACCTCGGTACTCGTACCCTGGAATACCTGCGGCGCCTACCAGTCGGGCGTACTGGGAGTAGCCGTATCCGACTATTTTTTCTACGCCATCTTCAATTACCTCAGCCCTATTATGACCCTCATTTTTGCTGCTTTCCAGATCAAGATCAAAATGTTGAAGGAAAAGCCACAGGTTGTTGTCATCTAAGTTAGAATAGAATGGATCCAGCTTACCACCGGGAATTCAAAGCACAGGCCATCTTCCGCATGGAAGAGAAGCGGACGCATATTGCCAAATGTCTTCACCAACTCGACGAAACCGAGTTGTGGTGGCGCCCCAATGCGTCGTCCAACAGTGTAGGGAATCTCTTGTTGCATCTTGCTGGCAATATCGGTCAGTACATCCTCTCCTCCCTGGCCAACCAGCCCGACACCCGCCAGCGCGCTGCCGAGTTTGCGGCCACGGACGGTTTCCGTAAAGCGGAAGCCTGGGAATTGTTGGATACGACCATCTCGCAGGCTTGTGCAGCCATCGCGGCCTGCCCGGCCGGGGAAATGTTGCGCGTGCGCAAAGTGCAGGGTTTTGAATTTTCGGGCCTGGGCGTGGTGTTGCACGTGGTGGAGCACCTCTCTTACCACACCGGCCAGATTGCCTACCTGGTAAAATGGCGCCAGGACCAACCCTTGGGCTTGTACGATGATTTTGATTTGAATACACTGAACGAACCTGACTAATTCAGGATAATTCTATTTCTCCTTCCTAAAGTCGAAAAACAATGAGATCATTTTTGCTATTCGTCCTTCTCTTTTGTAGCCTGGGAGTTGATTTATCCGGCCAAGGCCTGATTGCCCGCACCGAACCTGCCAACTGGTGGGTAGGGATGCACAATCCCCGGGTGCAAGTTCTTTTTTATGGTGATAATATGGGCGACTGGCAACCTGCTACCTCCTATCCCGGCGTGACGATTGAACGAACCATTCGGGTAAGCAACAACAACTACTTGTTTGTGGATCTACTCCTGGCTCCCGACGTGGCACCGGGAGAAGTGCCGTTTTTATTCTTTAAAGACGAGATGGAAACCATAACGACAACCTGGCCCATCTGGCCACGGGCCCAAACGGCTGAACAGCGCGTTGGCTTTGACAACAGCGATGCCCTCTACCTCATCACGCCCGATCGCTTTGCCAACGGTGACCCCCGCAACGACGCGGTGGCGGGCATGCGCGAACAGCCCGACCGAAACAAGCGGGGTGGCCGTCACGGCGGCGATATTGCCGGTATGCGCCAACACCTGGACTACATCAAGGAGATGGGGTTTACCGCCATCTGGGTGAACCCCCTGCTGGAAAACGATATGGAAGATTACTCCTACCACGGCTATTCAACCACCGATTTTTACCGGGTAGATCCGCGCTTCGGCAGCAACGAAGAATACCGGCAGCTGGCCGCCGAAGCCAGCAGTAAGGGGATCAAGTTGATCATGGACATGATTGTCAACCACTGTGGCCTCCGGCACTGGTGGATGGAAGACTTGCCGACACCCGACTGGATCAATACCTTCCCGACCTACACCCAGACCAATCATCGCAAGACCGTGTTGCAAGATCCCCACGCGGCGGCTATCGACCGGCAAATATTCAGCGATGGCTGGTTTGTACCCACCATGCCCGACCTGAACCAACGCAACCCCCTGCTGGCCAAATACCTGATTCAGAATACGGTTTGGTGGGTGGAATACCTGGGCCTGGCGGGCATTCGCATGGATACTTATCCCTATCCCGACGAAAATTTTATGGCCGAATGGACCAAAGAAGTGATGGCCGAATATCCGCTCCTGAACATCGTCGGGGAGGAGTGGTTTGAGAACCCGGCCATTGTGGCCTACTGGCAACGCGGCAAGCAAAATGCCAACGGTTACACCTCTTACCTGCCCAGCCTAATGGATTTCCCCTTGCAGCAGGCCGTGGTCAGGGCTTTGAATGAAGATGAAGCTTTCAAGGCGGGGTGGATCACGGCTTACGAGATGTTGGCCATGGATTTCCTCTACGCCGCACCCGACGACCTGGTTGTTTTTCCCGATAACCACGACATGAGTCGCATCTACGCCCAGGTGGGCGAAGACCAGGACTTGTTCAGGATGGCCATTGTCTACTTCCTGACCATCCGCGGTATTCCGCAGTTGTACTACGGTACAGAAGTGCTCATGAGCAATCCGGCGAGCGCCGATCACGGCGATATCCGTGCCGATTTTCCCGGCGGCTGGGCCGGTGACCAAGTAAATGCCTTTACGGGGGCTGGCCTTACCAAAGAGCAGCAAGCCGCCAAAGATTTTGTCCGCCAATTGTTGCACTGGCGCCAAACCGCTACGGCCGTACATACCGGTAAGCTGACCCATTTCCTGCCGCAGAACGGTAGCTACGTCTACTTTCGCTACGATACGGCGCAAAAGGTAATGGTGATCTTCAATAAAAACAAAACCGCTACCGACCTGGACCTGACACCCTACGCGGAGTTGCTCCACGGGATGAAAACGGGCAAGGATGTGCTAACGGGAAAAACCTACCCACTGAGCGGAACCCTGGCGCTGCCCGGGCGGGCTACCCTGGTGCTGGAGGTGAAGTAGCCGTTGCAGACCCAGGAGGGGGAGGATAAAAAAAAGCCGCCCGGACCAAGTGTCCGGGCGGCTTTTTTTTGTCTTTTATTCCTTGGCCTGGTCTACTCCAGGGAAAGGTTACTCGACTACTACTTTACGGGTAGCGATGCGGTCACCCAGGCGCACCTGCAGTTGGTATACACCGGCGGGGAGCTGACTGACATCGATATCCTGGGTACGCAAGCCTGCTGCAGCGACTACCAGTTGCTGCTGGAACACTTGCTGGCCGAGGGCGTTGGACAGGGTCAGTTGCAGATCGGCTTTTTCTACCAGTACCAGGGCTACGTTGAGGGTCGTTGGCGCCGGGTTCGGGAAGAGGCGCATTTCGGCGATTTCCGGAATTTCGGCCACGTCAACGATGACCACTTCTACGGGTACGCGCGGTGATACACACGGGAAGGCTGGTGTTTCTACCTGCCAGTTGTAGAAGTAATAATAGTAACCGTCACCGTAGAGGGAGGTGGTAAGTGCCCCCACGTCTCCGATGGGATACGGGTAGCTGACGTCGCCGTTGTTGCGGAAGAGGTTGTTCTCTACACAGCGCAGCGAGTATTCGGTACCTTCGGGAACCTCGAAGTTGAGTTCAATCGTTTGCAGGCCGGTGACCAGTTCTACTTCCGCAGAATTGAGCAGGTTGTCGGCGCCATCGAACAGCTGAATGGTACGGATACCTTCTGCCTGCCCTTCGGGTACAAGCACGTCGACCGTCAGGATGGTGAAAAGTTCGTAGGCGTCAAAGAAACTGTACGCGCCCACCGAGGGAACACCACCCGGTCCTTCGGCCAGCAGTTTTCCACCGGCCAGCAGTTCGCCACCAAAGATCTGGCTGGCTTCCACGTAGAGGGTAACATCTTCGGTCAGTGGTTCGGTGGTATACGTAGCACCTTCACCCAGGGGGGCGCCACCGGTCTCGGCGGCGTACCACTGCAGGTTTTCGCCGCTGGCCACCAGGAGGGCAACGCCAGTGGGGTCAACTTCTACACTTTCCACTACGGGTGCGGGTACCGTGAATACTTCCACGTACACCGACGCTGCGGCGGTCAGGGTGCCTGCTGCGCACAAAGCTTCTACACTGACATTGTACAAGCCCGTTTCGGTTACGTTGATGGCAGCACCGCTTTCGCCGGTAGACCAAACGGGGTTGGCGTTACTATTGGTGCTCAGCCGAACGGCAGAACCGGCACAGAATGCGAGGTCACCGTCGATGGAAATAGTAGGTAGAACATCTTCCACGAGGCTGACCGTTACGGGGGTCGCGATGGCAGCACAGTTGTTGCCATCGATCAGCGTCAGTCCGTAGGTGCCCGGGGTAGAAACCTCCAGGCTGGGATTGGATACACCGGTAGACCAAAGGATGTTCTCAAAACCAGCAGGGGCCAATAATTGCACCGTTTCGCCGGCACAGATATTCAAATCACCTATTACGCCAATGGTAGCGGCGTCCAGGGTACAGCTGATTTCCGAGATGTTGTGCATGGTGTTGACAGCGGGGTTTTCAATGACGGTCCGGATACCGGAGGGCCATTTGATCACCAGGCTATCGATAGCCGTAGCGGTACCCAGGCCGAAGTGGGTACACAGGCTGCTCATGGGGCTGAAGCTCTGCCCGGCGCGAACTTCCCGCATTTGCATGCCCCAGGCGCCGTAGATCTGGATACGGGCACCAATGGCATTGCGATTGGAAATTATACCCTGGGGGTTGATCTTCACCCAATTGTTGTCGTTGCCATTGTTGATCCAGAGGTTGCTGCCGTTGATAACGTCCAGGAAGCCATCGTTGTTGAAGTCGCCAATGCCACCTTCGTCAAAAGGAAGCGTCTGCCCCGTAAAGGTCAGGTCGCCGTTATTCCGGTAGAGGTGGTTGGCCAGTTCGGAGAAGATGTCGATAAAACCGTCGTTGTTGAAGTCGCCGGAAGCATTTTCCCAGGCGCCGAGATTGAGGGGCGGGATGCCGGTGGATGCAATGGTATCGGTGAAAACGCCCGTACCATCGTTGAGCATGAAGCGGTTTTGGAAATCGTGGTTGACGATGAACGCATCGAAATCGCCATCGTTGTCGAAATCTTCGAAGACCGTCGCCCACGACTGTGCGTTGTCGGCCATATTGATCTCGGCGGCCACCTCCGTGAAGGTTCCGTCGCCGTTGTTGTGGTACATGGCGTTGGTACGGGCCGGATTCCCGGGAGAGGCGCCACCCCGGCACTTGGTGAGGTAGAGGTCGGTGTAGCCGTCGTTGTCGTAATCTACCCAGATGTTGGCGTAGTTGCCAGGTAGGTTGATGGTGTGGATCAGGTCCTGGTCTTCCACCATATTGCCGGCCCCATCATTGCGGTAGGGGTGGCTGAGGTCGACGTCGTGGCAGACGAAGGCATCGAGATCGCCGTCGTTGTCGATGTCGAATAGGGTAGAGCGCTGGGAGAAGATGTAGTCGTTGATCATATGCTCTTCGTAGGCGGTCCCATCGGCGTTGGCCATCACGAAGGAAACGGCGTTGCCACCACCGAAGAGGAGGTCGTTGAAACCATTTTCGTCCAAATCACCTGCACAAATACTCCAGTTCGGCGAATTGCCCAAAGCTACAGGCATGAACTGGTGGATGAAGGTGCCATCGCTTTTCTGGTAATCGATATTGATTCCGTTATTCTGTACCCGCACGACGTCGTCGAGGAAGTCGCCGTTCATGTCCACGGCACAGTCGTTGGTGGAGCCACCAATATTAGCCAGCAGGTTGCTACGGTTGGTAAAACTGACCGGCTGAGCCAGGAGGCTACCTCCAATGGCTAAGATCAGGAAAAAATTAAGAAGTAAATGGTTCTTCATTGCATGAGTTTTACAAAAAAAACAGAAGAAAATGGTTGAAGATAGTTGAGTTGCTTTTACGGCAGCCAGCAAGTTCGGGCAAAGGTACGGTTGCCCTGCCTTAAATGGACAATGACGAGTTGTTGGCTCCAGTTCAGTGCAATGTTATTTAAACCGGCCACGAGCTGTTGTCGTTGCAAAATTTGGCCAAAATAATTGTAAATCGTCATTTCTGTTGCTGCCGGGCAGGAAATCTGTAATTGTTGGCTACCCAGCACCCGAATACTGGCTTCCAGTGCGGGTTGGGGATTTGACGTACCTACCAGGCTGCTCAGGGTAAGATCGGCGGTGCCCACCAGACTGGGTTGGCGGTTGGTGGCGTTGAACATGGGTCGGAAGCGGTCGATGTCCGGGGTGCTTTCTGCCAGCATCGGCGCCATCCATTTGGGGGGCATCGACTGGTAGTAGACGGTTGCGGTCAGGGATAATTCACCGAGGAAGCCCTGGGTGGGGATGTGGTAATAGACCACGTCGGAGCCGGTGCCTTCGCCCAGCTCATTTTCGTTGAAGTCCGTATCCAGGAGGGCTTGCCCGGCAATCTGGGTAGTGTCGTATACCAGGTGGTCCCTGCTGAATCCTTTGGGAGGCAGGCGGTTGTCCTTCAGGGCAAAAGCTGCCCGGGTGAGTACGGTAGTCACCTGGCCGTTCACGTCGCCCAGCACTTGTTCGTAGATCTGGACTTCGTCGCTGGCGCGGATAGTGGCGTAGTGGGGTTCAAAGGTAGGATTGTGGCCGATGACCTCGAAGTTGTTGTCCATGGCCCCCGAGTGGAAGAGGGTGTCGCCAGTGGCATTGGCGACAACCAGGCTCACAAAAGCACGGCGGGCCGGATAGCCGGAGGGGAATTTGTGGCCCGCTTTGTTGGTCAGGCGCAGGGCAACGAAAGCGGTGTCGGGGGTGCGCTCCAATTCCGTGAGCGCCACGTCCAGCGTACGGAAGCGGAGCATGTTTTCGGTAGCAGCAATGACATTGTCAAAATCCTGGGGGGTAGCTGAAATTTGCAGGGCTGCGCTGTTGTCGCGCATCAGCTTCAGCATGCTCACGTTGGCGCCAGCCAGCTCGTGGGTAAAGAAGCGGTCGCGGGGCGGCGTCTCGATACCGGCAGCCAGGTAAAATGCACCCTTGGTAATGACGGGCATATGGCACGATTGGCAGCTGATGCTATTGCGTTCGTAATCGGAGTTGACCCATTCGTGGTAGGTGGCCTGTTCCACGAAGGTGGCACCCGTGAAGTTGCCGTCGAGGTCGATGGTTTCCGTGATGAGGGTGTGGCAACCTGCACACAATCCGCCATCGCTGATGTGTTCACTAAACAGGGGTTCGTACTGGGTAGCGTTGAGCATGGGTGAGGAGAGGGGCGAAGTGAATGGCCCATAGGCAACCCGGGCAGTATCGAAGAGGAGGTTGCCCGAATGGCGGTTCCCGATGTCGGTAGCAGATTGCTGGTGGCAAGCCAGGCAGGAAACCCCGTCCTGGGCGATGCTGTCCCGGAACATTTCCGCCATGCTATAGGTGGTAGCCCCCTGGTGAAAAGCGGCGAAATGCCCCAGCGGTGCATGGCAGGACGTGCATTTTGTTTCGATAGCAGCCTGGTGCTGTGGGTAGACGAGAACTTCGTGACTGACCTTGGCCCGCCAGAAAGGGTCCTTCGCGGAGTTGGCCATGAGGGTAGCGCGCCAGTCGTCGACCAGATTGATGTCGTTGCCGAGCGGATCGATGCTGGCAACCATGGCGGTGTCGAAGCCGTGGCATTGCACGCACATACCTGAACCCGCAAACAAGCCGTTATAGCCACGGGGCAGAGAGTCGGTCAGCGTCGTGAAGAAAGCAAATTCTTCAGTTGTGTGAAAGGTCTGCTCGTTTCGGGTAGCCTGGATATCGGCGCTGAAAAGAAGGGTCACGGCGATGAATAGGCCGGCAATGGTGAATATTCGCCAGTTAAAGGAAAGACCGGGATCGTCGTTTTTTTTCATACCTCATTTAAAGCAAGTTGGATCTTTGAAAAGGGAAGGTGGTTGTGGGTAGGATTTTATGTAAATCAAGACACGCTAAAACAAAGCTACCATGATTTAAGATATTACAAATTCAAAATTACGTCGCCCAACTGACAGGCGCAAACATTAGTCCCTGATAATCACAGATTAAGTCTTGTGAAAAGAAATAATAGTCATTTTGCGTGGGCCTAATCACTTATTTTACTGTTTTAAAGACAGCAGTTGATTTTTTAATCGATTACGGGTAAGATCATCCAACTCAAAAATTTAAGCTATGCGGCTATTTTTTTCTTTGCTATTTATTCTTCTGTTGTGGAACGGGTCATCTCTGCTGGCACAGCAGTCTCAACGCACCACGGTAGCGCTTGATCTTTCCCGTGGGGAAAGCACCTTTGTCCAGTCTGGTACCGTGCCGTTTGACCAAAAAACGCCTTTCTTTTCTTTCTTTATCGAATGGCCGACCGGCGACCTGGCTCCAGCTATGCGGTTCTCTGCCGACGGCAAGCGCTGGACCGATTGGCAGGCCATGCTCCGCGATGAGCACAATGACGAAAAGGGTATTACCGAACTTCAGTTTGGTGAACCCACCTACCGGTATTACCAACTGCGGATCAACAGCCACGGTAACCGAACACAAAGTGCTATCCTGCATTTTTACACGCCTGGCGAGGGTGTTGCCGCTGCGGTGGTGTCACCGACCCCGGTCAATGAACCACTCGCCTGCCCCTGCGCCCAACCAACAGTCACCCTCCGTAGCGCCTGGTGCCCCGCTGGCGACTGCCCGGAGAATCCTTCACCGACTACTACGGTGGTAACCCACCTGATTGTCCACCATTCGGCGGGCAGCAATACGTCTGCCAACTGGGCGGCCGTAGTGCGTTCCATTTGGGATTACCACGTAAACGGCAACGGCTGGTCCGACATCGGTTACAACTACCTCGTGGATCCCAATGGGGTCGTGTACGAAGGCCGGGGCAACAATATCCTGGGCGCACACTTTTGCGGGAAGAATGGCAATACCATGGGCGTTTGCGTCATGGGCGATTTCACGAACGTTACGCCCACCGAAGATGCCATTACCAACCTGCAGCGCCTGCTGGCCTGGAAGGCTTGCGACAGTGGTGTTGATCCGCTGGGCAGCGCTTTCCACCCCAGTTCCGGCCTGAACCTAAAGAACATCTCTGGCCACCGCGACGGGTGCAGTACGGCTTGCCCGGGCGATGCGTTCTACCCGCTGCTGCCCACCGTACGCCAGGGTACGGCCAACGAGATTGCTACCAACTGTAGCGGCTTGGCTAGCCCCATCAACCTGACTGCCACCCAGCTGGACGCCAGCAGCTACCAGCTGTCCTGGAGCCACAATTCGCCCGATGAAACCGGCTTCCGGCTGGAGTGGATTCCGCCCGGCAGCACGGCATTTGAGATACGGGCCGACCTACCCGCGAATACCCTGACCTTTGTGGAAGAAAATCTGGTCCTGGACGAAATTTACCGCTACCGGATATTGGCCTACAACGAAGCAGAAATCTCGACTTACAGCAATGTGCTGGAGATCAATACCAGCGTGGTGGGCGTAGACGAGCAACGGATTCCGGCGACAGCCCTCCGACTGTCACCCAA
This sequence comes from Bacteroidota bacterium, assembly GCA_003045895.1. Classification (GTDB taxonomy): domain Bacteria; phylum Bacteroidota; class Bacteroidia; order Chitinophagales; family Saprospiraceae; genus Lewinella. Next base: position 56,172 of record PZPC01000021.1, on the reverse strand, counting down.
TCCGGCAAGTGACTTGCTGCAACTGGAGTTAAACGGTTCCTGGCAAGGTAAACTCCTGGTGCAAATCCTGGACCTCACCCAGCGTACGCTGCTCAGCGAGCAGTCGCAAAAAAACGGGAATCGCTGGACCACACAGCTGGATATCAGTGCCCTGCCCGCGGGTACCTACCTGCTGCGCATAGACGTAGGTGCATACCAGGGCATCTGGAAGGTAGTGAAGCAGTAAATCCGGCTGTCCGGGCTCACTCTCCTATTTTCCACCAATCAGGGCTTTGACGCTATCCATTTTGTCGTTGGGCACCAACAGGGCCAGGTTGTAATGCTTGATGCGCCAGTGGCCGTCTTCGAAATGCGCTACGCCTGAGCCCCGGCAGGGTCCCATTTGGGTAGTGAGTTTTTCTTCCCACCAGACGTAATTTTCGTCCTGGCTGAAGTAGAGGTGGCGGTCATAGGCCGTGAATGCCCAGGCCGACTCCCGGTCGAAAGCAAACTGGGCCCAGGCACGCAGCTCGTCGCGCAGCCACCGTTCACTGGCGTCGGTACCGAGATAGATGGCATCGGCGGCCATGGCGCCGTAAAAGGCGTCGGCATTGGCGACGGCGGCAGCGTGGTGCCAGTTATCGAGAAAAGCATGAACCACCTCCGGTTTTGACGGCGGACAATTGTCTTGGCGGCGGGTGTCGGTCACCTGGTGAATGCGCCAGCCAGCAGCCGTCTTCACGAGCTGGAAGGCGTTGGTGCCGCAGTGGTGAAACTGGCCCTTGAAGAAGAAGCGGTAGTCTGTCCAGACGGTAGCCAGGGGGACATCAAGGGCAATTTTCATGGAGGTGAGGCGTTCGTCGAGCGTGCCAGCCGGACTGGTGGCAATGCCGTGCATCCAGGCGCTGATGTTGCCGTCTTCCAGGATAGATTCTCCGGCTTTATTGTAGCTCGCCGTTTGCAGGCGGGCAGCGGGGTGAAAAAGCGGTGCTACTGCGGCGCTATCGCCCGCCAGCATGCTGCTGAATAAAGTGGTGATGACCTCGGTGACGGCTTGTTCTTCGGCGGCAGAGGTCTGGGCAGGTAAGCAAACCGGCAGTAAGCAGAAAAGGAGAATGGGTAGTGATTTCATGGGTTAGTTTTTTTTTGCAAACTAGCATATATCAGCTCTAAAATAGCGCATTGTCCATGATATTGCTGCAATTTAGCTTGTCTATTCCCGGGTGACCGTTAATTTTGTCTTTATTGCTTACACCAATCTCCTATGCTGCCCAGAAAGTACCTTATGAAAAGTCCCATCCTCCTGGTGGCGTCCCTGGCGCTCATCGTTCTTTTTTTTAGCAATTGCCGGGTTCACCCCCGGGATGCCTTCGCTTCTGAATGGGTACCGGTGGCGCCCGATTACAGCCAGGATCGGTACTGGGCGGCCTTGCCCTGGCAGGTGGATTCTGCCGATCTCACGCCAACCGGGTTGACCAATGTCCAGGCTGATGCCCGGGTCGATGTTTTTTTTCTGCACCCCACCACTTACGTGGGCCGGAAAGGAGAAAAACTGTGGAATGGCCCCGTGCGGGATGCGGAGTTGAACGAACGCACAGCCAATACCCCCATCAAATTCCAGGCGACCATCTTCAATGGGGTGGGCCGGATTTTTGCACCCTTCTACCGACAGGCTCACCTGCACGCCTACTTCACCGAAGATACCCTCAGTGCCCAGCGGGCTTTCAACCTGGCCTACGGTGATGTGCGGCAAGCCTTCCGCTACTACCTGGCCAACCACAACCAGGGGCGGCCCATTATTATTGCCTCGCACAGCCAAGGTACAACCCACGCTATTCGGCTGCTCCAGGAATTTTTTGACGGGAAGCCGTTGGCCAAACAGCTGGTTGCTGCCTACGTGGTAGGGATCGCCGTGCCCGCTACTTCTTTCCAGACCCTGGTGCCCTGCCAGGACAGTACCGACACGGGCTGTTACGTGGCCTGGCGGACGTTTAAGCGGGGTACCCAACCCAAGAGGGTGCTGCCCGGCACCGTCGTAACCAATCCGCTACTGTGGACCACCAGCGAAACCTACGCTGCCGCTACCCTGAACGAAGGTGCAGTGCTCCGACCTTTTGAGACGATCCTGCCCGCGGCGTCGGACGCCCAGGTCCACGGGTCGATTTTGTGGGCATCGAAACCCAAATTCAAAGGCAGTTGGTTGTTGCAAACCAAAAATTACCATCCGGGTGACCTGAATATCTATTACCTGAATATTCGCGAAAACGCCCTGTTGCGCAGCGAAATGTTTTGGCAACAAAATCAACCGTAAGGAAAATGCGTTTAACTTCATAGCAACTCTTCGGCCCTTAATCAGCAAAATGGATATGTACCAACAAAAATCGCGACAAAAATTGTACCTGGCTTTTCTGGGGCTGGCCATTGTCGTTTTCTCCATCTGGTATACCAGCTACATGGCCGAACGCCTCGCCGTGGTGGAGATGAACAATACCCGTTTTTTTGCCCTGGCCCAGGAAGACATCAATGAGGTCAATGAATCCGATCCGGAGGCCGAAGAATACTGTGATTTCACCTTGCATTTTGAAATCTTGCAATCTAACACGACCATTCCGGTCATCATCGCCAATGACCGGGGCCTGGTGGATTGGGGCAGCAACTGGGGCAGCGAGGAGCGCGACACCAATAAGGTCTTTCTACAAAAAGAACTCGAAAAACTCATTGCCAGCGGGGAAGTTCCCATCGAAAGTTTTGGCACCAAGATCTACTTTGGCGAAAGCAAAATCCTGCAGCAACTCCGCTATTTTCCTGTTGTTCAGTTTTTGCTGATCGGCGGTTTTATCGTTTTTGGTTACATCAGCCTCAATTCTTCGCGGAAGTCGGAGCAAAACCGGGTGTGGGTAGGGATGGCCAAGGAGACGGCCCACCAGTTGGGCACACCGATCTCGGCGATTGTTGCCTGGATTGAACACCTGAAACTGCTGCGCCCCGAAGACGACGAAACCATGGAGATCGTCGGGGAGTTGCGCAACGACGTACAACGCCTGGAGCTGATTGCCGATCGCTTTTCAAAGATTGGCTCAGCCCCGAAACTCAGCCCCGTCAATATATACCAGGAGTTGGCCCTGTGTAAAAATTACATGGAAAAGCGCGCCTCCCGCAAGGTCAGCTTTCATTTTCCGGACCCGGAATTGTATTACATCTCCGTAAGCATCAATCCACCGCTTTTTGATTGGGTAATAGAAAACCTCCTCCGCAATGCCCTCGACGCCATGGATGGCCGCGGCCAGATTAGCGCGGAGGTGTACGAAGACCCCGATTTTGTTTACATCGACATTACCGATACGGGTAAGGGGATTCCGCCGGGGAATCACAAACGGGTATTTCAACCAGGGTTCACGACCAAGAAACGCGGTTGGGGCCTGGGGTTGAGTCTTACCAAGCGAATTGTGGAGGAATACCACGGCGGGAAAATTTTTGTCAAGCGTTCGGACGAGGGCAAAGGCGCTACTTTTACCATTAGCTTACCGAAAGTAGCCTCCTAGCTAGTCCTGTTTTAGCCAAAGAATTTGCATCTTTGTAAATAAACACTTACCCAAGATGCAACAGTTCTGCCTGACCCTTTCCCTTTTATTTGTCCTCACTACCCTGTCGGCCCAAGCCACCCTGCGCGGTAGTATTACCGATGCCGACAATGGCCAGCCCCTGGTGGGGGCTACCGTTTTACTGAAGAATTTGGGCAGAGGCGCCGATACGGATTCGTTGGGGCGTTTTCGTTTTTCCGACCTGGATCCGGGCCGCTACCAGTTGCAGGTGGCTTATTTGGGCTACCAACAATTGGAGTTGCAGGAAGTCCTTGTTTCGGCTGGCAAGGAAGTGGTACTGGATATTGAACTGGAAGAAGCACCAACCAGCCTGACCACGATTACCGTTAAAGGTAGCCGGACGGCGCAAGGGAGCGTTTCGCCTAATCTGTTGCGACTTACCCAGGAGGAAACCCTCCGTTTTCCTGCTACCTTCAATGACCCGGCGCGACTTGCCCAGGCTTATCCCGGGGTAGTAGGGGCCGACGACCAGGCCAATCACCTCATCATTCGCGGACAATCGCCGCTGGGGCTAAACTGGCGGCTGGAAGGACTGGAAATTGTTAATCCCAACCACACGGCAAACGCGGGCACCTTCTCCGACCGCAGTTCATTGAGTGGTGGTGGCGTCAATGCCATCAGCAGCCAATTGCTGGAAGAAGGCCGTTTCTACCTGGGGACCTACTCCGCCGCGCTGGGCAACGCCACGGGCGGCCTGCTGGATATGCGCCTGCGGACCGGTAACAACGAAAAGGCAGAATATACCCTGCAGGCGGGCCTGATCGGGATAGACCTGGCCGCCGAAGGGCCTTTCCGGGCAGGGGGTGCTTCCTACCTCATCAATTATCGCTATTCCTTCACGGGGCTGCTCACCGACCTGGGGGCACAATTTGGCAACGAAGATATTCGCTTTCAGGATTTGAGCTTTAAGTTCCTCGTGCCTGGCGCGGCGGGCAGCCGCCTGGCTGTTTTTGGGTTGTTGGGGAAAAGCAGCAATGTATTCCTCCCGCCAACGGATACGACCGAATGGGGAACCGAAAAAGATTTGTACAACACCATCGACTTCTCTTCGGAGATGGCGACGGTCGGCTTCAGTTGGACGCGGCCACACCAGGAAAAAGGCCTGTGGCGATTGGCGGGTGCCTGGTCTGGATTGCGGACAGAACGGCTGGCCCTGGCAGCCGATCTACCTGCCCGCGAATGGGACAACCTGCGGCAGGAAAAGACCTCGCTGCAAATCAGCTACCGGCGCAAGTTGTTGCCTTTTGGCAGCTTAACGCTTGGAGTAGAAATGCTCCGCCTGGATCAGCGGGTAGCACGCGAATTCCCCTTGTTGTTGGAAGGTTTGCTGGATATCTCTTCGGACATCTATCAGGTTAGTCCTTACCTCGACTGGCGGTTCCAGGTCAGGAAAGTGCTCCTGCAACTGGGCGCACGCACCAGCTTTTGGGCTAACGAAAAAGAACAAAAGACCTATTTTGAACCCCGCCTGTCCGTCAGTTACCTGGCCAGTGCAAAAAACATCCTGGGAGCGGAATACGGCGTGAGTACCCAGGCTCCTTCGCCCTATACCCCGGTTTTTCGCCCCCGCAAGGCGCAGCAGGCGAGCTTGTTCTGGACCTATTTGCTTCAGGCCGATCGCAAGCTGACCCTTCAGGTGTACCAGCAGCAATTGTCGGCATTTACGGGGCAGGCTGCCCGTTCGGAAATTAACCAACTGGAGCTCATGCAGCTGGCTACGCCCGGCACCACGCGGGGGCGTACACGCGGCGTGGAGGCCAGCTTACAGCAATTTGCGACGGGCAACTGGTGGTATGTGCTCAGCGGTTCCATCTTCGATGCCCGCTACGAAAACACCAACGGCGACTGGGTGAAAACCCGCTTTGCCCACGACTACGCCGCTACCCTGACGCTAGGTAAGGAGTGGAGTGGCCTGGATCGTAAGGGCCAGTTCAACCGGTTTGGTTTTAATGTGCGGATCCAGTACAACGGTGGCTTGCGGGCTGCTCCGATTTTACTGGACAACTCCCGGGCGGTTCGCACCACGGTTTTTGACTACGATACGGGTTTTACCCAGCAACTGCCGGCCTATTTTCGTACGGATATACGACTCTACTTTCAAAAAAACCGCTTGCACTGGAGTTCCATGCTCTCTCTGGATATCCAGAACGTGACGGGCCAGCAAAATACGGCTTACACCTATTATGACCGGCTACTGGATGCGGTGAACACCCGCTACCAATTGGAATTTATTCCGTTGCTCAGTTACCGGATAAACTTTTAATCATCGCGGACAATTATCGCCTATGATTTTACGCCTGACCCTGGCGGCGCTGTACTTCTTCTTTGCCGCCGTGCAACTCAATGATCCGGATCCCCTGGCTTGGATGCTACTCTACGGAACGACGGGTGTCTTATTCGTCGTCACCAATTTCCGGCCTTTGCCGCCCCTGCTGCTACAACTGGGGCTGGTGATTATTCTAGGTTGGATGCTGAGTTTGTTGCCCGATTTTATCCACTGGGTGAAGATGGGGATGCCTACCATCGTTGGGACAATGAAGGCCGAAGCGCCACACGTAGAACTGACCCGGGAGTTTTTGGGGTTATTGCTTGCCGGGCTGGGCTGGTTGTTTTTGTGGAGGCGTGCGCCCAGACCAACCTACTGAAAAATGGCATAACTCACCCCGAATAACACCACGGATAATACGACCCCGATCATGAAGAGGTTGTAGCAAATGCGCAACTGGTTGTATTTTTTTCCGAGTGAGCGGCCCAAGAAATAGAGGTCGCGTTTGATGGCCGACTCCAGGCTGTCGTCATCTTTGATGACGTTGTTCATTCCCTGGTCGTATTCCGGCAGGCTCATGCGGTAGAAGTTGCCAAAAAAGAAAAGGTTGGAGCGTCCTTGCAAGATATCTTCCTGGGTAGTAAGCCCGGTCATGGGGATGGGGCGGGTGGCCAGGGTGGCAAAGATCATAGAGCACAGGCACGTCAGCAGTAAGATGATGACGGGGACCATCAGGTGGGGGGCATCATTCACGTAGCCCGCTGCCAGCGGTACGGCAATGGTGACGATCAGGGCATTAACCGAAAGCATGATGTTGGCTTTGTTGTCGGCCAGGTTGCTGAGGTCCATGTGGTTGCGCAAGGCGGTTTTAAACATCATCTGTGCACTGCGATTGGTGCCGATGGTGTCGCCGGTGCGGTCATTTATTTTTTCGGGCTTCTTCTTTTTTTTCTTCTTCTTTTTGGCCGCCAGTTTCTTTAAAGTGAGCTCGTTTTGTTTGTGTTGGATACCATAAATTTCCTGGGCAATAGCGGTATTGTATTTGTGGTTCCTGACGAATTCGTAGTTGAGTTGATACCACGCGCGGTCTTTGTGGATTTCGTTGCGGAAGACCTCCCATTCGTGGCGCAACCCGGAGAGAAGCGCCAGGTAGTCGGCTCGGCCCACATTGCTCAGGTCGGCGTCGCGGATAATTTTTTCCAGTTCATCGTTGGGTTGGTGGCCCACTTTAGTGGCCAGGATCAAGCGTTCCAGGGTAGGTAGATTTTCCTGCGGATAGCCTTCGTTGGTCAGGAAAGCTTTGGCGATTTCTACCCCGGCCTCTTCGTGTCCTTCGTAGGTTTGGGTGAAGCCTGTATCGTGAAACCAGGCCGCCAGCTCGATGGTCTCGCAGGCCTGCCCCGATAGTTCGTGGCGGGCCGAGAGCAAACGGGCAGCATCCACTACTGCCAGCGTATGGGGTAGGTTGTGGTAGTAGTGATCGGGGGTAAGGTTGTCCTGCAGCAGTTGTTTCACAAACTGTTCGGCCTTGCTGACGATGCTGGTCATATCATACGGTTTAAGTAAGGGCGGCGGTGCTGCCAAATTGGGCTCCAAGGCTTGCTGACGATGCTGGTCATATCATACGGTTTAAGTGGGTTTTGACGCTTCATTACTAATCAAACACTAAATATAAGCAGCTTATCGAAATACCACTCATTTTACCAGCAGCGACCGTTCTACGAGGTCAAGAAACGCGGTCTGTAGCTGCTGGCTTATTGGTCCGGGTTGGCCATCGCCAACGGGTTGGCCGTCGAGCAAGGTCACGGGTAGGGCGCCTTTGGTGGAGCTGGTCAGGAAAGCTTCCCGGGCAGTAGCCAATTCTTCCAGCGGAATCTCCCGTTCGGCAACCGGAATACCCAGGGCTTTGGCCAGTTCGATGATCTTGGCCCGGGTAATGCCCGCAAGTACTTTTTCTTTGGGCGTAACGAGTTGGCCGGTCTCGTTGATGATGAAAAAATTGGAGCGGTCGCTTTCGCGGACGTAGGTGCCGTCGTGAAAAAGCACAAAGTCAGCTTCTTGTTCGCGTAAGGTAGGCAGCAGGTTGATCCCCGTCAGGTAGTTTAACGACTTGACCAGGGGTAGTTCGCGCTGGTGTTGGTAGGTCATCACCCGCACGCCGGTGGCAAACTGGTGCGCTGGCGGTACGACAAAGGCCGACTGCAGAATAAAGATATTACCGAGGCCCGGTGTAAAGCCGTCATCGGAATAGCCGCCGGTGAGGACGAGCCGAATACCTCCTTTCTCCTGTTGGTTGGCGGCGATGAGTTGCAGAATGCTGGTGCGAAAGTCAGCTCGGGAAACGGGCGACTGCAGCCCCAGGTAGGCAGCCGAGCGGAAGAACCGGTCGAGGTAGTCTTCCAGGAAACGGGGGTGGAAATGCTCGAAGACAAAAAAGTCGAAAATGCCGTAACCACGCAGGAGCGCCAAATCGTTGAGTCCCAGCGATGCTTCGTGAGTGGGCAGCATTTTGCCGTTGAGGTAACAGTACATGGTTGGTCGTATTGATTTGCAGCTGATCCTTTTCTGTCCTAAAGCGGAGGAGAAAGGGTTATTTTGTGTAAATTAAGCCTATTAATTTCGTTTTTTAGTAATAAGCACCGTTTTTCCCTTTAAAAAGCGGATGTTTGTTTGTTCAAAAAAAAATAGCCATGTCGGAATTTTATGCCATTAATCGTTATGTCCTCTTAATCCGACCTAGCCAGTCGATGATCAACTGGATAAACAAAATTTATCCTGCCGATCCCATTGCTTACGAAGCCGGTATGCTGGACGATAATACCGATGTGTACCTGATCCCGGAGATGGACGACCTCGAAGAAGCCCGCCAGTGGCTGGAGAATAATTTCCTCGTATTTTTTGAAAACTCCCTGGAGGAGTGGTGCGAAAATATGGATGAGTGGCCCGAAAAGCTGGATTGGGAAGCCTTTGAGCAGTTTTTTGATTATTCCCTGCAATCCAATGTGTTGGACATTGTCTCAGAAGAGGAGGACGAAGAGTACGCCGACTTTGATGACGATGACGATGCGGATGATGATGACGACGATGATGCGGATGATGATGTAGCCGGGTCTGTTGCGGACAAGGATGATGCCGACTGGAATTAATTAAACAAGTTTTTCCACCAATATGTCAGAATATATCGCGATCGGTGATGCCGTTATTTACAATAACCACCACCTGATTGCCTTCAATAAGCCCAACGGCATTCCGGTTCAACCCGACCAAACCGAAGATCCGTCTTTGTTGCAATTGGGGTCTACCTACAGCCAGACGTCCCTGCACCTGATTCACCGCCTGGATCGGCCAGTGAGCGGGATCGTGCTATTTGCCAAGCGCAAAGATGCCATGCAGGAATTGCACCGCCAGTTTCGGGAGCGCGAGGTGCGTAAATCGTACCTGGCCATTACAGCGGTGGCGCCCCCCGAAAAACAAGGCGAGTTGGTGCACTACCTGAAAAAGGAAAAAGGCAACTACCGAACCGTCGTACTGGACGAACCCACCACCGATACCCAGGAAGCTCGCCTGGGGTATACCCTGCTGGCGCAGAGCGAACGCTATTTTTTGCTGCGCATTGACTTGCAGACCGGCCGCTACCACCAGATACGCGCTCAATTGGCGCACATCGGCTGCCCTATCCGGGGAGATGCCAAATACGGCTTCCGCCGCCGCAATCCCGACCGCAGCATCGACCTGCACGCCCTGGAGTTGATCTTCACCCATCCACGTACCGGGCAGGAAGAAAAACTGCGGGTCGCCCCGCCGGAAACCCCGCTGTGGGGTGGTTTTGGGATCAACTGGGAAGAATGGCTATTTGAATTTTAAGGCACGGTCAATTAAAAGACGATGGAACAGCTACTCACTTACTTTCCTGATCTATCAGCGATTCAGCAAGCCCAGTTGGGACAACTGGACCCCCTGTACCGCGAGTGGAACGAAAAAATCAACGTCATCTCCCGTAAGGATATTGACAACCTTTACCCCCACCACGTTTTGCATAGCCTGGCCATCGCCAAAGTACTCCAGTTTTTACCCGGTACGCGCGTACTCGACCTGGGCACCGGTGGTGGTTTCCCAGGCATTCCTCTGGCTATTTTGTTTCCTGAGACTGAATTTGTGCTGATTGACGGCATCAAGAAAAAAATCACGGTCGTCAATGAAGTGGCCGCAGCCCTCGGCTTGAAAAACGTGGAAGCCCGGCAGCAACGGTCCGAAGAACGCAAAGGAAAATCTTTTGACTTCGTGGTTACCCGCGCCGTAGCTGCGCTGGAAAAGCTGGTGCTCTGGAGCATGCCGCTCATCAAAGACGAACAACGGCACGGCCTGCCCAATGGATTGATTGCCCTGAAAGGAGGCGATGTCAAGGCCGAGATTAAAACCCTGCCCCGCAGTGCGTACACGGAAGTGTACCCCATCCAGAAAATGTTTGCCGGTGATTTTTTTGAAGAAAAGGTGGTCGTGTACGTGCAGTACTAGTGCGCAGCAACTGATGTTAGCTGAGCCGTTGGATAAAAATAGAAGGAGCAGTTTTCTTTTTGAAGGCTGCTCCTTCTGTTTTATGCGGTGGCTTATAGCTTCACGACCTTGTAAGTGGTCTGCCCCGCGCTGGTCGTATAGGTCAGGGAATACGTTCCCTGGGGGTAGGCCGACCAATCCAAAGTCATGGTTGCTTCCTCCTGGATAAAGGTAGCGATCGCCTGGCCCAGCGCCGTGTAAACTGTCACCTGTGCACCCAGCAGGCTGGCCGGAACGCGCATATTCAATTTGTCCACTACCGGATTGGGAAACAAGCGAACGTTGGGTAGCGCGGCTGATTCGGCCGTAGCGGTCGGACTTTCCTGGTACACCCGGACGTAGTCTACCACCATGGGGCTCTGGGTGAAATTGGGGGCAATGGAGCCCGACATGGCCACGTTTAACAAAAGATATTGATCGGCATCAAATGGCCAGGTAGCTGCATTCTGCGGGTTGGGGGCGTAGGTGTAATATACATTGCCGTCGATGCTGAATTCCATGGCTTCCGGCGACCATTCCAGGGCGTACACGTGGAAAACGTTGGATACATCGGTCGCCCAGATACCACCCAGGTTGACCGTACCGCCGAATGAAGACGGGGTATGGAGTGCGCTCTGCACGTAGTTTTGGTTGTAGCCCCAGTGTTCCATGATGTCAATTTCGCCACAGGCTGGCCAGGAAGTGGTACCATGGGTGCTGGCCCAGTAGCCACCGGGTTCATTGATGTTCTTACCCAACATCCAAATGGCGGGCCAGGTGCCCAGGCCGATGGGCAGTTTGGCCCGCACCTCCACGCGTCCGTAGGTGAAGGCAAATTTGGAATTCAGCCGGGCGGAGGTGTAGGATTTGGTTTGCCCCTGGTCGGTGAATTGCTCTTTTTTGGCCATGATCGTTAAAAAGCCATCGGCCACGGAGGAATTGGCGGTGCGGTTGGTGTAGTGTTGGGCTTCTCCATTGAACCAGCTCTCTCCGTTGGGTAGCCGGGTTTGGTGGTGCCATTTGGTGGCGTCCACCGCACCGCTGCCGCTGAATTCGTCCGACCACACCAGTTGGTTGTAGATCGAGTTGGAGGGGTCGAATTCGTAACCAATCGTTCCGTCGTAAAGGAAATCGTCCAGGTAGGCGACCACCAGGTCGTTGTTGTTCTCGCCATTGACCTGCAGAATGATCCGGTTGAAGTCGGTTCTGCTGGTCGGAGCGGGGGAACCGGGCTCCAGGTTCAGAAAGGCATCGTTGGCAAAATCAAAGGTGATGGTTTGCCATTGGTCCAGGACGATGGGTTTGATGATCTCACTCTGGGTACTCCAGGGCTGCTCCAGGGTTCCGTTTTGCAGCTTGAGCGACAGCTGGCGGGGCTGCTGGCCAGTGATGCTGCTGCCCGGCACGTAAATTTTCAGCGAAAAGGTGTGGTTAACCGATAGGTTGAAATTATCCGACACATTGAAACCTACGTTGGCGTAGAGGCCGCCGGCATCGGTGTAGGCCAGCACCGTGGCCGAGGTGTTGCTGCCCTGGGGAAAAGGGTTGGCCGCGGCATTGTCCATGCCGCAGTCGTCGCCGTACCAGCTCAGGATGGTCCCGTTGCCTTCGAAGTCGTCTTCGACGGTTTGAACCTGGGCAAATAGAGGGAGTAAAAACAGGCAGAATAGTGGGAGGAGTAGGTTTTGCACGTTAAGTTGGATTTTGAAAGACTACTGAAATAATATACAAAATTAAGCCATTTATTGGGGAAAAGCATTAAGGACGGGTCATAGGGTCGGCTATCAGACAGACGTTTCAGGCGCGGTCAAATTTTGTGGCTAAGCTAAAGCGAAAGAGCTATGGCCATAGCGACCCTTAGGGGTCGGCGAATAATAAGGATTGGAAGGGTGACTGAAACGGGTAGATTTCTTGCCGGGGCATAGGAGCCCCTTGGGAGGGGCCCACCCTCAAGGCCTGAACGCCAGCCCCACTTCCGACCCACTGGTCACACGGGGCAAACCACCACCATTGCTGCCAGTTATGCACTGCCAACAACCAAGCAAGGAAAACAAAACCGCTGAATGCCCTTGCTGGCCTGGCGAAAGATGTCCGCCGCAAGGGGTAGTTACCGATGAGTAAGCTGAAAGGGGATCAAAAGGAAGTTGCCTTCAACTTACCGTGTAAATATACCTTAAAATGTTTGTTTTACAAAATAAAATAACATAAATTTTTAAATGTAAGTTTCTTATTGTCCAAATACTTAATCGCGTTGGCAAAAAAAATTGACTTTTACCCGCGGACCGTTTATTTTTAAGGCGTCAAAACCTTCTTTGGGACTACTTCCTAATTAAAAACAAAGACCATACCCATGAATTTACCCGCACAACTAGCGCAGCACTTCCGGGCTGTCCATTACGGTGGCAACTGGACGGCAGTGGACCTAAAGACGACCTTAGCCGACGTCACCTGGCAGCAGGCAACCACCGGGCTCGGAACCGTTAATACCATCGCCCTCCTCGTTTTTCACCTGAATTATTACGTCAGTGGCGTCCTGCCGGTTTTTCGGGGTGGCACCCTCGAGATCAAGGACAAGTACAGCTTTGACCTCCCGCCCATCCAGTCTGAAATAGGCTGGGAAAGGCTGTTGGATAAGACCTGGAGCGATGCCGACGACCTGGCTAACCTCATTGAACAACTACCCGAGGAGCGGCTCTGGGAAGTCTTCACCGACGAAAAGTACGGCAATTACTACCGCAATATATGCGGTATGATAGAGCACCACCACTACCATTTGGGGCAGATGGTGGTGATTAAAAAAATGCTCCCCCCGACGGCTAGAAGCGGCGTTTGAAAACGATATCGGGCCAGCAGACTGGTCGATAAAGGCGTTTTTGTTTTAATTTTATTGTACGATTGAATGATTTTGGTCATTGTGCTTCCTGCGGGTTAGGCGTATTTTACGAAGATGAAATTCAAAAATACCATCCTGCTTGTTACGCTCGTTGCACTTGTCATTTGGAGTTGCCACAAAGAGGAGGTCTCTGCTCCTCAATGGGATTTGACGTATTTGGGCCAACCGCTGGGTGACTCCCTGCTGAATACCATCACGATTCACCCCGAAAATGATGATTTGTGGTTGGTTACCGCCTGGCGCGGGATCTATGTAACGAGAGACGGAGGGGTGAGTTGGGAAAACCATTTGTCCGGCTTTTCGCCAGCGTTGGAGATAGATCCTTTTGATCCCGCCCGCATATGGGTAGGGTCGGGATTTACCCTTTATCGGTCTGAAGACTACGGGAAAAACTGGTTTTCGCTTCATACTTTTTCCAGACCTATTAGTTCTCTCCTGATAAGCGAGGTGGATCATGCGGTGTATGTAGGTGTCAGTTGGGAAGACAGTGAGACCGCCAATGGAATCTTTAAATCCGAGGACGGAGGGGAGACGTGGACCTGTTATTCCTACCAGGTGGCTGCCAAGGGACTAATCCCGTGGGACATAGAAGAAGACCCCGTAAACGGTAAACTTTACATTGCCACCGAGATCTATGATCATTCGCCACCCAATAATCCGCCATTCCTGAGGTCATCGGATGGTGGAAGAACCTGGGAAGACGTCTCTGGTACCTTACCCAATAATGCGCTCAGAATTCAAGTACATCCGCTCAACCACAAGGTGTTTGTGCTAATCCCCGGAGCGGGGTTGTATTATTCCACCGATTTCGGCGACCATTGGCATTTCCTGACCAGTCAATTTTGGCTTGATTTTATTATTGATAAAAACAATCCGCAGCGATTTTGGGGAAGTCATCATACGGCATTGCAACGATCGGGTGGTGTGTTTTTATCCAATAACGAGGGGGAAGACTTTGAGTTCATCGGTTTAGCGGGTCATATTGTTAGTAGCCTTTGTCTGAATAGCAACAGTCTGGCCTTGTACGTAGTGTCTTACCAGAGGGGGCTGTATCGGATTAAATGACCGCCTTAAAAAAAATCCAGCAGGCTTTGACAAACTCAGGAACCCCACACCAGTAAAAACGGGTGGCGTTCGACCGGGAATTTGCCTTGGTTTTGCTGGCCATAAGGCAGCAAAATGGTCCGTGCGGTAAAAAAAATACGGTGAAAAAAGAGCTTAAACATGAATTGGAAAAAAGTCATCACTTTCATTGCCATAACCTATAGCATCTCCTGGGGCATTTGGTTGCCCCTGGCTTTAAATGATAATTTTTATTTTGGCTGGAAAATTTCACAATGGAACCACCTGCTTGGCGGCCTTGGCCCGCTTTTAGGGGCCATCATGACCACCCTTATTTTTGAGAAAAGAGTGGGCGTAGTGGCCTTCGTCCAGGAAAAGTTGTTTGGCCGGGTTTCGCTCAAATGGCTGCTGATCGGTTTCGGTATGCCCATTGTCTTTTTTCTGGTCGCCTTGCTTTTTATGGTGCTGACCCAAGGCGAGTGGGTTACTTTATCTGAACTGGGCCAGAACGACAAACTACCCGTTACGAATGCCCTGCTCATTTGGCTGATGTGGTGTTTTTTCTACGGATTGGGGGAAGAGGCGGGCTGGCGTGGCTTTCTGTTTCCTGCCTTTGCGGAGCAATACCCCGCCCGGCTATCCACCCTGTATGTGGTTTGTGTTTGGGCACCCTGGCATATTCCCGTTTTTTTTTACGACAAGGACCTGGGCAACCTGGGTATCAGTGGGTTGATGGGTTGGCTGATCGGCCTGGTATGCGGTTCCCTGCTGCTGGGCTGGCTGGTAAAGCAAGCGAACTGGAATTTGTGGCCGGTCATTCTTTGGCACGGTACCTTTAATTTCTTTACGACGAGCGATAAGATTGACCCCCGTTTTCCCGCCGTCATGAGTGCTTTGGTTATCCTGGTTGCACTGTGGATAGCCAGAAAATACGGGGAACATTTAGAAAATAAAACAGCACAAGTTTAGTTTGAAAAAGAACCAGCGAGACCATTTTTTTTATAACCATCTTTGTGTTTCTTCCTTAATACACAACGATGAGCAACGAAATACGGCCAGTAACGGATGAGCAACAATTTGAGCTGCTGATCGAAGGGCTCATCGGGCAGGAATACGGTTGTTGTGATCATTTTTTTCCGCCAGATATGATCCAGGGCCTGCGCGAAAACCTACTGGCCTACCGCGAGGCCGGGCTGATGCATCCCGCTGGAGTGGGCAAAAAATTCGACTACCAGAAGAACACGGCCATTCGTGGCGACGCCATTTACTGGATCGACAAGGATGCTCAGAATGAACTGGAAGCCCGGTTCATTCAAAAGATCGAACACTTCATTCAGTACCTCAACGCCAGTTGTTACACGAACATCGACGATTACGAATTCCACTACGCCTACTACGAGCCCAATAGCTTCTACCGGCGCCACCTCGACCAGTTCAAATCGGATCGGGGCCGCCAGTACTCCCTGGTCATCTACCTCAACGACAACTGGCAGGCAACCGACGGCGGCTCGCTGAGCCTCTACATCGGCGAAAACACCCTCAGCGTGTCTCCCGAGGCCGGCCGGGTGGTCTTCTTCAAAAGTGACCAGACCGAGCACGAAGTACACGCCGCCCCCCAACGTCCCCGACTGAGTATTGCCGGCTGGCTGAAACGGACTTCTTAGTGGGCATTTTTTGCCCCTAAAGCGCGGCGATTTTTATAGCCACAGAAGCACAAAGGGCACGAAAATTTCACAAAACAATGTTAGTGGGATTTGGTGTTTTCTGTGCTTTGGTGGCCGTTTTTTTTCTTGTCCCGGAGCTACGAAAGCACGGCGATTTTACCGCGCTTCAATAAAAAGCAGCGGCATTTTCAGCCACTGGATAAATGCCTATCTTTGCGGGGCATTTGGTGCGCCGATCGTTACCAGAGCACCGTCAAATAATAAAAATTTCCGGCAGTGATAGCAATAGGCGAATACAGCGAATTGACCATTTTACGGGAAACCAGCGTCGGCTTGTTCCTGGGCGACGACGAGGGCGAAGACGTGCTGCTGCCCAACAAATACTGCCCCGAAAAATTCGACATCGGCGATAAGATCCGGGTTTTTGTCTACCTCGACTACGACGAGCGGAAAGTGGCCACCAACCTGACGCCCAAGATCAACCTGCACGAATTTGCCCTCTTGGAAGTGACCGCCGTGGCCAACGTCGGCGCTTTCTTAGACTGGGGAATGGAGAAGAACCTCATGGTCCCCTTCAAAGAGCAACGGCAAAAAATGGAAGTGGGCCGCTGGTACATCGTCTACCTCGACATCGACGAACAGACCAACCGGCTCTACGCCAGTAACCGCATCGAAAAACGCCTGCAAAACAATACCCTGACCGTCGCCGAAGGCGATGAGGTGGAAGTGTTGGTATTCCAAAAAACCGACATCGGCTTTTCGGTCATCGTCAACAACGCCCACAAGGGCCTCCTCTTCAAGAACGAAGTGTTCACCGAGCTGCGCGTCGGCGATAAGGTGACGGGCTACGTGAAGAAAATTCGCGAAGAGAATAAAATCGACATCGCCCTGCAGCCCAGCGGGTATATCAATTTTATCGAAAGCACCAGCGAGGAGGTCTACCGAGTCCTGGTCGCTAACCGGGGCTTTTTGGCGGTCACCGACAAGAGTGCGCCAGCCATGATCTACGAAAAATTTGGCATCAGCAAAAAAGCCTTCAAGAAAGCCGTGGGCGACCTGTACAAGCAGCGCAAGATCACCATTGAAGAAGGGTGCATCCGGGTGGTTTGATTGGAATTTAATAAAGCTAATCTGCACCTTTGATACGACCAAATGATCGTATCATGGTGGAAAAATCAATTAAAAATATGCGCCAGTTCCTACTGCTTGCCGTACTCTTTTCCTGTTGGAGTTGCACCCATCCTACGGAGGTGGTGCAGCAAGAGAAAACCCTGAATATCAATACCGAAAAATTCACCCTGGACAATGGCTTGCAGGTGGTCTTTCACCTGGACCGGTCCGATCCGGTGGTGGCCGTCGCCCTGACCGCGCACGTAGGTTCGGCCCGGGAAAAAGCAGGCAGAACGGGGTTCGCGCATTTGTTTGAACACTTGTTGTTCCTGGAATCCGAAAACCTGGGCAAAGGGGGGCTGGATAAGCTGAGCGCCCGCGTAGGAGGATCCGGCGCCAATGGGTCGACCAACAGAGACCGCACCAACTATTACCAAACGGTTCCCGCCGATGCCCTGGAGAAGATGCTGTGGGCCGAAGCCGACAAACTGGGTTTCTTCATCAATACCGTCAGCGAGGAAGTGCTGGCGAAAGAAAAGCAAGTCGTTAAGAACGAAAAACGCCAGTCGTACGACAACCAACCTTACGGGTTCACCCAGTTGGTGATCGACGAGAACCTCTACCCGGCGGATCATCCTTACCACTGGCAGGTGATTGGCTCGCTGGAGGACCTGCAAAACGCCACGCTGGCCGATGTGAAAGAATTTTTCAACCGCTGGTACGTCCCCAATAATGTGACCCTCTCGGTTTCCGGCGACTTCGATCCCGCGCAGGCGAAGGAATGGATCAACAAGTACTTTGGCGAAATAAAAGCCGGCCCAGCCATTCCGGCAGTCGAAAAGCAACCAGTGATGCTGACCGAAACCAAAAAGCTGTACCACGAAGATAATTTTGCGCGGCTCCCGGAACTCACCCTCACCTGGCCGGGCAGCTACCTCTATCATCCGGATGCTTTCGCCCTGGACATACTGACGCAATACCTGGCAGTAGGCAAGAAAGCGCCCCTGTACAAAACGCTGGTCGCGCAAAAGCAACTGACTGCTGATATCGACTTCTACAGTGACGATGCTGAGCTGACGGGGCAAATATCCCTGGCGGTAAGGGCTTACGAAAACACCCCCCTCGACAGCGTTCAGGCGGCTGTTTTTGAGACCTTTGCGGCGTTTGAGCAAGCGGGAATCAGCGCCGTCGACCTGGCCCGCATCCAGGCTGGTCGGGAGGTGCGTTTTTACAACGGCATTTCCAGTGTGCTGGGCAAAGGATTTCAACTGGCGCAGTACAACATCTTCACCGGCGACCCGGATTTCATCAACCAGTACGTGGCCAATATCAAGGCCGTTACGGCAGCAGATGTGATGCGGGTGTACCAACAATACATCAAAGACAAAGCCTACGTAGCCACGAGCTTTGTGCCCGTCGGACAAAAGGACCTCGCCCTGGCGGGTTCCGCGAAAGCGGCGATTGTAGAAGAGGCCATCGTGCAGGGCGCCGAGGAGCAGTTTGATGCTTCGCTGGCGGCCACCTACGAAAAGACGCCTTCCAGTTTTGATCGGACGGTAGAACCCCCTTCCGGCAAAACCCCGGAGATCAGCGCCCCCGCGATCTGGAAAGACAACCTGGCCAATGGCCTGCGGGTGTTGGGCATTTACAGCGATGAGGTACCCATGGTTCAGTTCACCCTGCGCATAGCCGGCGGGTTGTTCCTCGATGATCCGGCCAGGGTAGGCGTGGCCAATCTACTGGCCGAAATGCTTACGAAAGGCACAACTACCAAGACGGCCGAAGAGCTGGAAGAAGCCATCCAGAAATTGGGGGCCGTGATCAACGTGCGGGCGTCGGACGAAGACCTAACCATTTCCGGTAGTACCCTGTCCCGGAATTACCAGGCCACAATTGACCTGCTGACAGAAATGATTCTGCACCCGCGCTGGGATGAAAAAGAACTGCTGCTGGCCCAGCAAAGTACGATCAGCAGCATCCAGCAGCAACAGGCCAATCCCAACAACATCGCCACCCTGGCCTTCCGGAAATTGATCTACGGGAAGGATCATATCCTCGCCAATAACATCCTGGGTACGACTGCGTCGGTGGCTAAGATCTCCCTGGCAGACCTCCAACAATACTACGCCCAAAAACTATCGCCCGCGCGCACCAGCATGCAGGTGGTAGGGGCTATTTCGGAAAAAGAAGTGGTGGCGTCCCTGGCCACCCTGGCCAGCGAGTGGAAGCCGGTGACCGTCAATTGGCCCACCTACGCCATGGCGCCAGCGCTGACCCAGCCCGCCTTGTTTATTTACGATGTACCCGACGCCAAACAATCGGTCCTCCGCTTCGGCTACCGGGCCCTGGCCGCTACCGACCCTGATTTCTACCCCGCCGAGGTGATGAACTACATTCTAGGCGGTGGCAGTTTTGCTTCTCAGCTCACCCAGCAGCTCCGGGAAGGCAAAGGATATACCTACGGCATCTATTCCGATTTCTCGGGCTCGACCATTCCCGGTCCTTTTGTCATTGCCAGCGGGGTTCGCACCAACGTCACCCTGGAGGCCAGCGAACTGATCCGCCAGATAGTATCAGACTACGGGAAGAACTACAGCGAGGCCGACCTGGAGGTGACCAAGAGCGCCCTGATAAAAAGCAATGCCCGGGCATTTGAAACCAGCAATTCCAAACTGAGCATGCTGACGGACATCAGTACCTACGGCTGGCCGAATGATTACCTGAAGCAGCGGGAAAAGACCGTGCAGGGAATGACCGTGGACAGGATCAAAGCGCTGTCGGGCAAATACCTGAACCCGAATGCCATGTACTACCTGGTGGTGGGCGATGCGGCTACCCAGTACAATCGACTGAAGGCTTTGGGCCTGGGTGATCCGGTGAAGATCAGCGCCGGGGGTGGGGAGGCTTTGTTGAAGTAGGGAGGGGGGCGAAGCAGACCCTGTGCCGGGTTTTACCTCGTGTCGCACTGCACGCTGCGGCCTCCCCACGACTTACATTTTTGGAGAAGCCGGGCACGACTTGCTGGTATAATTAAGTTGGCGCCGAGCATTAAACGGGTAATGAACTGAACCAAGAGGAAAAGTGTTATCTTGTTGACAGGGACAAGTTGGCTTAATTTTAAAGACTTGATAATGAAAATATTAACAATAAATCTGCCGGAAGAAGTTGAGCTTCACAGCGTCAAGATGATCATAGCAGTTGCATTGTTTGAACAAGGGAAATTGTCATCGGGGCAGGCTGCTGAATTAGTTGGAATAACAAGAAGGCAATTTTTAGAGGAAGTTGGAAAATATGGCGTATCAATATTTGGGGAAACAGCGGAAGATCTTGAAAAAGTTGGCGATATTGAATTGTAAGCGGACATGAAAGTAATTATTGCAGACACAAGCTGTTTGATAATTTACCACAAGATTGGCCAATTTAAAATTCTACAGGAGACATTCTCAGATTTAATTGAAATAATCGGATCATTAGGGGTTTTAATCAAAGCTAAGGAAAAAGGAGTAATAAAATCGGTAAGAAAAATACTAGCTTTAATTGATAAAACAGACTTTCGAATATCCCAATCTATCAGAGAAAAAGTATTGAAAGAATCGGGAGAATTAGAGTAGGAAACCAGCCGCCCAAC
The DNA here is from genome assembly GCA_003045895.1 of Bacteroidota bacterium. GTDB lineage: Bacteria > Bacteroidota > Bacteroidia > Chitinophagales > Saprospiraceae > Lewinella. The sequence goes on along the minus strand of PZPC01000021.1, from coordinate 35,435 downwards.
AAAAAAAAACCAAGGCAAGACGTAGTCCCACCACAAATGGCAAAAAAAAAAAACACCAGTTCTGATTTACAAGGCCTTACCCGTTTGCTCACGGAAGCCACCCTTGGTATAACCGACCTGGTTGAAGCCATGCACCGGCGGGTGGTTCATCCGCCTTTTTTGCCCTCCACCCCCATTCAGCACCTGATTACCCGTGTGGCGGGTTTCACTTATAAAAACATCAGGTGGAGCACCCGCTTCATCGGCGGTGGTCTGGACAAAGCACTGGGTCAATTGGCGCCGGTGCTCGGATCCATGGGCAATAGCGAGGAAAGTGAAGCGCTGCGCGCCGTCCTGAACGGGGTCGTTGGTGATTACCTGGAAGAAAAAGAAAATCCCTTACAAATTACCATGCAGTTCCGGTACCGGGGAGCGGCGGTGCCGCTGGATCGGGAAAGCCTGGAAAAGACCTACCCCGCCCTCAACGGGAAAATCCTGGTGCTGGTACACGGTTCCTGTATGAACGACCGGCAATGGACGCGCAATGGCCACGATCACGGTGAAGCCCTGGCCAAAGAGCTGCACCTGACACCCCTGTACCTGTATTACAACAGCGGACTGCACGTGTCTACCAACGGGCAACAATTCAGTGCGCTCCTGGAACAACTCGTGTTGCAGTGGCCCGTGCCCGTGACCGAACTGGTTCTAGTGGCGCACAGCATGGGCGGCCTGGTCACGCGCAGTGCGCTGCATGATGGCCAGCAACAGCAAAAGACCTGGCCGACCTACCTCCAAAAAATGGTGTTCCTGGGTACCCCCCACCACGGCGCCCCGTTGGAGCGGGCCGGCAATTACCTGGACGTCATCCTGGAGGCCATCCCTTACGCCAAACCTTTTGCCCGCCTGGGGGAAATCCGCAGCGCGGGCGTCACCGATCTAAGGTACGGCAACCTGACGGATGAAGACTGGCAAGGCTACGACCGCTTTAAACGGTCCACCGACCGCCGACAAACCATTCCTTTGCCCGAGCAGATCGATTGCTACAGCATCGCCGCCGTTGCCGGAAAAGAGACCGACCCGGCATCGCTTCGCGCACCAGGCGATGGTTTGGTGGATGTAAAAAGTGCACTGGGACAGCATAAAGACCCGGCTAAAGAACTGCACTTCAAGGCGGAGAACACCTGGATTGCTTATGAGCGGAGTCACCTGGATCTGCTGGATGACCCTGCGGTCTACGCCAGGATAAAAGCCTGGTTGGCGGGGTGAGGGCTGGAAACCATTTATTATTGTCCCGCCACTTCGTTGAAGCAAAGATCCTTTAAGCGGCTGGTTTTTTAATCCCCATCAGTTCCTGTTCCAGGTACCACCAAAATACACCGCCTGACCGAAAACCTGGGTGCCGAGGATCTGCAAGCTATCCACCAGGCCATTTCACAGATTGATGTGCAGGGCACTCGTTATCCGGAACAGCTGCAAAAGTTGGTTGACAAATAATCTTTTGCCTGCTCAGACTATCGTTTTTATAACCAATGACAAAATCAAAAAAACATGAATCCTGTACTATATCTACTGGTTTTCCTATTTGCCGCTTTTTCTACGCCCACATGGGCACAAGAAACAGCCATTTTTGAAAAAGGTGAAAAAGCCCCCAATGTCCATCATACCGGAGATATCTGGCTCAATCACCTGAGCGCGGCAGACTCATCCTTTGCCTACAATATAGCGCTTGCCACCTGTGCGCCCGGTTCCAGGTTAGATTGGCACCTTCATCCTGCGGGGCAGCAATTACTGGTTACCGCCGGGGTAGGCTATTACCAGGAGCGGAACAAGCTGGCACAAATCGTTCGCCAGGGAGATGTCATTAAATGCTCACCGGGGGTAGCACACTGGCACGCAGCGTCGGCGGAAATTGGCGTAACCTACCTGGCGATAACCGGGAACCAACCCACGCAATGGTTGGAACGGGTAAGCGATGAAGACTATCACGACATCAAACCAACCAACCAAACCATGATGAACAACACCGATACCGCCAGGGAGCAGGAAGTCATCCACCTTTCGAAGGATAAGTGGGACTGGATGGCAGCCAAAGAAATAGATACGCTGGCCGCTCTCTTCCATGAAAAAGCTGTTTTCGTTCACATGGGCGGATCCTGGGGGAAAGAGCAAGAACTCCAGATCATTAAAAGTGGCGGGATCCATTACAAGCAAGCGGATATCCATGAAGTGTCCGTAAACATTATTGACAACACAGCCGTCCTCCTGAATAGAATCACCTTGCTGGCGGTGGTTGGGGGAAATGAAGTGACGAATCCCTTTATGGTTACCGAAGTCTATATCCAGGAGGCCGCTGGCCAATGGCAATTGGCTTCCTTGTCGTTCACCAAGTTGTTAAACTAGCAACCTGGATGTGGTGGAGGGCTGGCTTTTTAAACTTACGTCGACCAGCGGGCACGAGGTGGTGCCTTGCGCCCGCTGCCCAACCCTCCAGACCACCAACTCCGCCAGCGCGAACATTTCTCACCTTTTTTCACCCGCCCTTTTGCATTAATTTACATTAATTTACAATCACCAGGGTGCTAAACCAGCGGGGTCAACCTACCTTTATACCAGGACAAAGGGCGGGTTCCTTTTCCTCTTTTTGCGGTCATTCTTTAAAATAATTTTATGAAAAATTACCTGGTTGCATCGTTTTTACTCCTCCTGGCTTTCTCCGGCTTTCCCCAAGAAATGGGTTACGACGTTTTTGGAACACTGACCAACCCCCGTTCGGGCCCGTATTCGTTAGTAACGCTGGATACCCTAAAAACAGCTAAAACACTAGCGGATATCGACGCCAGGTACCGGCCCTCCTGGGTGGCCCGCTATATTGCGGTAGAAGTTGCTTCTACCTGTGGGGAGCGCGTCAAAAGGGCAGTCGGTACAAACGACCTGTTGACCCATGAACAAATGGACATTTTGAAAATGGCAGACCTGGGCTGCCGCATCGATGTGGAAGTGGATTACATACCCCGCAATACGCTGAAAGATAATCCGCCCCGGAAGATGAATTTTTCCCTGACGGTGATTCCAATCGTCGAAGCCAAATATCCGGGTGGCTACCAACAGCTGAAAGCCTACCTAAAGGAACACATCATAGCTGAAATTACCGCCACCACGGCCGAGCCCATAGCATTGGCAAAAGTGAGGTTCAATGTCAACGCGCAAGGTCAGGTTGCCGATGCGCAGATTTCCCAGACCTCCGAAGATCGTGAAATCGACAAATTAATCCTGGAAGCCATTTGTAATATGCCCAAATGGCAACCCGCAGAAAATGCGAAAGGCCTGGCCATCGCGCAGGAATTTGAGTTCAGTATGGGCACCAGCCTGCTGCGGTGTGATTACCAATACTGACCGGCAAAAAATCCCGCTTACGGCCGGGTTATCGTGCTCAACGAAAATTATGACAATTGGCTATTGATCAGCTATGCCCCCCGACGCGAATACAAAACCAGAACGGAAGAACAGCACGCTGCCCTGGGCGCTAAGATGATTGATCTGGCCAATTATTTGCTGGAAAAAAAATAAAAAATAGGCTGGGGGTTATCCCTATGAGCGGGGTTTTGTCATTATATTATAGTATGTTGAAACTGGAAATTGAACACCTGGCAAAAGTTGACCCCATTTTAGGGAAAATAATAGCCACCATTCCTCCCCCGGAAGTACACGGCACCCATTCTGTTTTCCACGATTTGATGAGTTGTGTCATAGAGCAGCAGATACATTACCGAAGTACGAAAAAAGTGTTTCAAAAAATGCTCGACAAGTCGAATTTGACCCTGCTTACGCCCGCTAATTTTCCGGAATTTGAGCGAACTGCGTTTGCTGGAGTCCAACTTTCTGTGGAAAAATACGAAACAATGATGCGTATTGTTCAACACTGGGACAAAAATGCTGTTGATTGGGAAGCGCTTACGGACGAAGAAGTACAGCATAAATTATCCGAAATTAAAGGAGTAGGAAAGTGGACCATTGAGATGATTCTGCTATTCACCCTCCGGCGACCAGATGTATTTTCGTATGATGATTATCACATCAAACAAATTATGACGCCGCTTTATAACCTGAACCCCCAAGCTAAGTTAAAAGCCCAGCTGGTGGAAGTAGCCAAACCGTGGAGCCCTTATCGATCTACTGCTTTTCACTACCTGATAGATTGGAAAAAATTTAATAAATAACGAAAATGAAACGTTCCGGCTCAGCAGATTTAGCGTTAATGGGAGGACGTATCCCCACTTGGCTGTTTGACAGAATGACGAAGCTTTCTTTGCCTATCTGTCGTGCAACAAGGGATGCAGCCAAATTCTTCCCTGGCCAGGCGCTACCACTGGAATTCAAACGCGCTGGAATCTTTTACCCAGGAACCGCACACCGCTATCTGCGGCGACCACCAAGGCGAAATCATCAATTTGGTTCACAAAAAAGCCCTGCCAACCCAGGACGGTATTTTAGCAATTGCCAAAGAAAGGCCTGAAGTCATTTTACAGGGCATTGCGCACCTCAAATTACCTGTGCAATACGGTGTCAAAGAAAAAGACATCGACCTGAAAAGATTGGGGAGCATCCTGTGGTTGGCCCAGGAAAACGAGGTACAACGGTTTGATGAATTGCTGTTGTTAAAAGGATTAGGCCCCAGAACCTTGCAGTCCCTAATCCTCGTAAGCGAGGTAATACATGGAACCGCTTCCCGATTTAGCGACCCTGCCCGCTTCTCATTTGCTCACGGAAGCAAAGGTGGCAACCCCTTTCCGGTACCCACCAAAGTTTATGATGAAGTCATTGTTACATTAAAAAAATCAGTTGAACGGGCAAAAATTGGTGAAACCGATAAAAATCAAGCCATTAAAAAACTGACCGAACTGGCTCAAAAAGCAGAGGAAAATTTCACGCCCAATAACAACCTGGAAGGATACCTGCAGCAGGAAAACGCCACCGCCTGGAAATACGGCGGAAGGACGATCAAGGGGTTCGCACAACCAGCGGAGAAGCCTGAAATGGGGGGAAGTGAAGGCTGAAAGTCAAGTATTTTATCAACGATAAAGAGTGAAATAACATCTGATTGGTTGATAAGTCGTTGATAAATACTATCAAAAAGCTGCTTTCCTCTTCTTTAGTTGCTGATAATCAAGCAGTAACTGAATTCCAAAAAGTTGAATTAAAAGATGGCGCATTAACGTGGAAGAATATTGAAATTGAATGGTTGGATGAAACAGGCAAACGAGTTGTTGATTATTATGATCTGGATTCGATCGTGATGTATGAATTAAGTGAGGCAGATCCATCAAGAGGTTTGGAAATAGGGTTTTTCCACCACCCGTAAACTATTCCCAACGCTCCTGCACATACGCTAACAAAACTTCTGATTCCAACCAGGATAATTTGGGCAGGTGCTGCATGATTTCCGCTTTGTAGTCAATGGACGCATTCAGTATCTTTTCCTTGGGCAAATTGATCAGCAGGGAATTGTCTCCTGATTCTTCCCAGGCTGCGGTAGGTTCGTCTTCGAGGGTGCTGAGAATGATGTAGATGTTATCGTACTTTCCTTCCAACTTTTCATTGATGAAACGAATATCGAATGCGGATTCTGTTTCTACATCAGTTCTTCTATTAACTTTCACCTTATCTGAGTGTTGTGCCGCTACCGGCGGGTGTAACTAATCTTCGAGGTAAGGGTCTCCTCCTATTCTCTGGCAATATCGGATAGTTCCCCATATGCATGGTTTCCAAATTGAAAAAGAAGGCACTTCCGGCGCACCAGCACCCCAAAGCAATGACCCTGCCGAGCAGACCTTCAAACGCTTGAATGAGTTGCTGGAAGCCCGGGTGAAGACTTTGGAGCGGGAGATTAGGAAGAATAACCCAGATTTGGCGGATGAATTGGGGATTGGTTAGGGGGGGCGGATCGTCCTTTGAGTTGGGTGGTATTAAAATATCCAATAGAGTTAACAATGGGGCGTTAAAAAACGCCAAAAGTTGCATAATTGTACAACATTTGCTATTTTTGTAGAAACCATACTGCATTTAAATGCCGTTAATCATAACAATAGACTCGATTAAGATTTACATTTATTTGCGAGATCATAATCCGCCACATTTTCATATTATTTATGCCGAACATGAGGAATTAATAGATATGAGAACACTAACAACCTATTCAGGGTCGGTGCCAAGTAAACAGAGAAAAAAAGTGATTAAATGGGCAAAAGAAAATGAGGCGTATCTCAATGAGAAATGGGCAGAATATAATCCAGACAACGAAAAAACAGAGGAATGAGAACGGTAAGAAGGATAATCAAAATTCATGAAATAAAAGGATACAAGATGTATTGTCTTTTCAATACAGGAGAATCAAGAATAATTGATTTTGAAAAAATATTCACGACCTGGAAAATAAAACAAGGAGATTTAGAATATAAATTGCTTGAATCAGTAGCCGAATTCCAAAAAGTTGAATTAAGAGATGGCGCATTAACGTGGAAGAATATTGAAATTGAATGGTTGGATGAAACAGGCAAACGAGTTGTTGATTATTATGATCTGGATTCGATCGTGATGTATGAATTAAGTGAGGCAGATCCATCAAGAGGCCTGGAAATAGGACTGATGATCAAACAGGCAAGAAAAGATTTAGGGCTCACGCAGGAAGAATTAGCTGCGAAAAGCGGCACCTCAAAACATTATATTTCCCGACTAGAGAATAATAAATCAGGTATAGAATTAGCCACTTTAACCAGGATAATTGAAGGAGGGTTTGGTCGGAGATTGCAGATTAAGATTCTTTAGGGCTTGAAGGCGCATGCCACAGCATCGAATAGGATAAGACCAGCCGATTAGCCGTCCTACCCTTCTTATAGCACCACCAACCCCGCCCCCTAATGCGCCTCCAACCAATTCTCCCCCTCGCCCAACTCCACCACAATGGGCACACTCAGGCCCGGTAGCGCGTTGCGCATGAGCTCCTCCACCACGGGCTTCAGCCGTTCCAGCTCGTCGCGGCGGGCATCGAAGACCAATTCATCGTGGACTTGCAGGATCATTTTCGACTGGAATTTTTGCGTCCGCAGGGCGTCGCTGATGTGGAGCATCGCCAGCTTGATCATGTCGGCGGCCGTACCCTGAATGGGCGTATTGATGGCCATGCGCTCGGCATTGCTGCGCGTCAGGGAGCTCTTGCTGTTGATGTCCCGCAGTTGGCGGCGGCGGCCCAGCAGGGTGGTTACAAAGCCATTGTCGCGGGCAAACTGGATGGTCTCCTCCATGTAATTTTTCAGGCCGGGGTAGCGGCTGAAGTAGGTCTCGATCAGTTCCTTGGCCTCGTTGCGGCTGATGCTCAGCTGCTGGCTCAGATTGGTGGCGCCGGCGCCGTAGATGATGGCAAAGTTCACCGTCTTGGCGCGGTTGCGCTGCTCGCGATCCACCTCGTCGTAGGGCGTGTCGAAGACGCGGGCGGCGGTGGCCCGGTGAATGTCTCGTCCCGATTGGAAAGCTTCCAGCATAGCCTCGTCCTTGCTGATTTCGGCAATGAGCCGCAATTCAATCTGGCTGTAATCCGCGGCCAGCAGAATGTGGTCGGCATCGCGGGGAATAAAGGCTTCGCGCACCCGCCGGCCTTCGGCCGTGCGCACGGGAATATTTTGCAGGTTGGGGTCTTTGGAGCTCAGGCGGCCCGTAGCAGCCACCGTCTGGTTGAAGGAGCTGTGGATGCGGCCCGTTTTGGGGTTGATCAGTTTCGGCAGGGCATCCAGGTAGGTCGAGCGCAGCTTGGTCAGGCCCCGGTGCCGCAAAATATCGGCCGCAATGGGGTATTCCAGGGCAATTTCGCTCATCTTCTCCTCGTCGGTCGAGTATTGTCCCGACTTGGTCTTGCCCCAGCGGTAAGGGATTTTCAGGTGGTCGAACAAAATTTCGCCAACCTGCTTGGGCGACGCAATGTTGAACGGCACCCCGGCCTCGGCCATCACCTTGTCTTCCAGCGCCACGATTTCGGCCACCAGTTCCTGGGAATAATTCGCCAGGAAATCGGCATCCACTCTAATGCCTTCAAATTCAATCTCGGCGAGCACCCGCACCAGCGGGCCTTCGATCTTGTCGTACAGTTCCTGGATCTTTTCCTCGGCGGCCAGTTGGGGCGCCAGCACATCGTACAGTTGCAGCGTCACGTCGGCATCTTCGGCGGCGTAGTCGGCGGCAGTAGCCACCGGCACTTCGCGCATGGTGATCTGGTCCTTGCCACTTTTGCCGATGAGCTCTTTGATCGACACGGGTTTGTACTTCAGCAGGGTTTCCGCCAGGTAGTCCATGTTGTGGCGGCGCTCGGGCTCCAGTAGGTAGTGCATCACCATGGTGTCCTTCAGCGGGCCTTGCACCTCGGTGTCGTACCAGCGCAACACCAGCATGTCGTACTTCAGGTTTTGGCCAATCTTGGTGATATTGTCGGCTTCAAAGAAGGGGCGAAACACCTCCACGATCGCCTGAGCTGCGGCGCGCTCGGCGGGCACCGGCACGTACCAGGCCTCGCCGGGTTTCACAGCGAAGGACATCCCCACCAGTTCCGATTGGTTGGCGTTGACGCTCGTCGTTTCGGTATCAAAACAGACCACTGGTTCTTTCAGCAACTGCGCCACCAGGGCGGCCTGTGCCGCGGGCGTATCCGTCAGGTGGTAGGTATGGGCAGTATTCGCCAGGTTCTTGTCGGCAATGTCGTGCTGGGTCAGGCCCGATTCCTTGTTCACCACCGGTTCGGTAGCGAAGAGGCTGCCCTGGGTGCCGGCTACGGGTTTCTCTTCTTCCTGTCCGAGGATCTGGTTGGCCAGGGCCCGGAACTCAAGTTCCTTGAAAATTTCCGACAGCCAGTCGCGGTCGAAGGGGTCGAGCACGTAGTCATCGGCGTTGAAGCGGATCGGGACATCCGTCTTGATGCGGGCCAGCTGTTTGCTCAGGATGGCCAGGTCGCGGTTGTCTTCTATTTTTTCGCGCTGTTTGCCCTTGAGCTGGTGGGTATGCGCCAGCAGGTTTTCCAGCGAGCCGTAAGTCTTCAGCAGTTGGGCCGCCGTCTTGGGGCCGATGCCCGGAATGCCGGGGATATTGTCCACCGCATCGCCCTGCATACCCAGCATATCCACCACCTGGTCGACGTGCTCGATATCCCACTTCGCGCAAATCTCCTTGACGCCCAGAATCTCGACGCCGTCACCCTGGCGCGAAGGCTTGTACATGAAAATGTGATCAGACACCAACTGCCCGAAATCCTTGTCGGGCGTAACCATGTACACGTCGTATCCTTCGGCTTCGGCCTGCTTGGCCAGCGTACCGATGACGTCGTCGGCCTCGTAGTTGTCTACCGTAATGATCGGAATCTTGAAAGCCTGCAAAATCTGGTGAATGTACGGAAAGGAAGCCCGGATATCGTCGGGTTGCTCCTCGCGGTTGGCCTTGTAGCTTTCCATCATTTCGTGGCGAAACGTGGGCCCCGAGGGGTCGAAAGCAACCGCCAGGTGGGTGGGTTTCTGGTTGCGCATCAGATCCCAGAGGGTACGCGTAAAGCCAGTTACGGCCGAGGTATTGAAACCCTTGGAATTAATCAACGGTCGGTTGATGAAGGCAAAGTGGGCCCGGTACACCAACGCGTGACCATCCAGCAAGAAAAGACGTTTATCAACCATGAACAGTACGTGTTTTGAAGATTGGTAAAGATAGGAAAATTCGTTTCCATATCCCGTACACGGGCCGGGTTACTTCCCTGAACTAAAACCACTACCGGTGGTTTAGTTGAAAACCTTAGATCCTCATGACGGCAGAAATCCTCGCCCGCTATTTTCACTTCATCGGTGTTTTTACCTGGGTCGCTACCCTGGTGGCCGAATGGTTGCTCTTAAAACCAACCCTCAGTCGGGTCGAGATTCAGCGTCTGGCGCGGATCGACTCCGTTTACGGCCTTAGTGCTATCGTAGTCGTGGGCATGGGGCTGGCACTCTGGTTAGGCGTGGGCAAGCCCGCCGAATTTTATTCTGGCAACTGGATCTTCCAGCTCAAGATCTCGCTGGCCGTACTGGTTGGTTTGCTGTCTATTTACCCGACCGTCTTCTTTTTGCGCCACCGCAAACCCCACGACGATCCCTCTCCCATCGCCATTCCACCGCTGGTGCGCCGCCTGGTGGTGTTGGAGTTGGTCCTCATGGCCATCATTCCACTGCTGGCAACGCTCATGGCGGCGGGCTTAGGCCGGTTTTAAAGATTTTGCCAGAAGGCATCTTTACTGGTACACGGTATTTTGCTGGATAATGGCTAAATTTGCCCCGCAAAATAAGCCGTACCATGTCAGAGCAGCAGCCACCGTTCAATACCCCTACCGAGCATACGGGTTTGAAGATCAAAAAGCCCAAACGCAAGTCCTCAGGCATCCCTGCCGTGGTGGCAGCGGTGGGCCATGCCGCTACCTACATGCGGCCGGGCGAAGCGCTGCGGGCATCCCTACAGCTCAACCAGAAAGGTGGGATCGATTGCCCGGGTTGTGCCTGGCCCGATCCCGATGACGACCGCAGCAAGATCGGCGAATACTGCGAAAACGGCATCAAAGCCATCAGCGAAGAAGCACAGAAGAAAACCATTGGCGCCGATTTCTTCGCCCAGCATTCGGTAGCAGAACTAGGCACCTGGTCCGATTTCAAGCTGGGCAAAGCCGGTCGGCTGGCCGAACCGCTCGTCCTGCGCGCCGGCGCTACCCACTACGCGCCCATCAGCTGGAACGAAGCTTTTGAACTCGTGGCTGCTGAACTCAACCACCTGCCCTCGCCCCACGCGGCGGTCTTCTACACTTCGGGCCGCACCAGCAACGAGGCGGCCTTTATGTACCAGCTTTTTGTCCGTGCCTTTGGGACCAACAACCTGCCCGACTGCTCCAACATGTGCCACGAATCCACGGGCGTAGGCCTGTCGCGCACCATCGGCATCGGCAAAGGAACGGTCAAACTCCAGGACCTCTACCAGTCGGACCTCATCCTCGTCATCGGCCAGAATCCGGGTACCAACCACCCCCGCATGCTGTCGGCACTGGAAAAATGCAAGGAAAACGGCGGCCAGATTATCGCCATCAATCCACTGGAAGAAGCGGGGTTGGTGCGCTTTGTGGATCCGCAAAGCCCCGCAAAAATTCTCCGGGGCGGCACCGCCCTCGCCGACCTCCACCTGCCCGTCGCCGTCAACGGCGATATCGCGCTCCTCAAGGCCATCATGCTCCGGCTCTGGCACCAGGACCGCGAACAGGGCGGCGAGTTCCTCGACTGGGATTTTATCACCAACAAGACCCTGGGCTACGAAGCCTTCATCGAAGATTTGCGCAAGCAGGATTTCAACACCCTGGCCACAGCCAGCGGCGTACCCCGCCCCCAGATTCTGGCGGCGGTAGAAATGATCCGCAAGGCCAAAAGCATGATCGTCTGTTGGGCCATGGGCATTACCCAGCACGAAAATGGCGTCGACAACGTGCAGGAGATCGTCAACCTGCTCCTCTTCAAAGGCGCCTTCGGCAAGCCAGGCTCCGGCGCTTGTCCCGTTCGCGGCCACAGCAACGTGCAGGGCAACCGGACGGTGGGCATCTGGGAAGCGCCCCAGCCCGAATTCCTGGACCGGCTGGCCGACAATTTCCACATCAACCCGCCCCGCGCCCACGGCCTGGGCACGGTGGATGCCATCCAGGCCATGCACGCCGGTAAAATTGGGGTGTTTTTTGCCCTGGGGGGCAACTTCTTGTCGGCTTCCCCCGACACCGCCTACACGGCCGCCGCCCTCACCCGGTGTCGGCTCACGGCCCACGTGAGTACCAAACTCAACCGCAGCCACCTCGTACACGGACAAACGGCGCTGATCCTGCCTTGCCTGGGGCGTACCGAAATCGACCTGCAGGCCGAAGGCGAGCAGTTCGTGACCGTCGAAGATAGCATGGGGGTGGTGCACCGCAGCAAGGGTATCCTTGCGCCGCGGTCGGCCGCCCTGCTGAGCGAACCGGCCATCGTGGGCCGCCTGGCCGCCGCCACGCTCGGCAGCGAACGACCCGTCAACTGGGAACAGTGGATCGGCAATTATGACCTCGTGCGCGACGGAATTGCCCACACGGTCGAGGGATTCGAAAATTTCAACGAAAAGGTCCGGGAAGAAAGCGGTTTTTACCTGCCGAATGATCCCCGCGAAGGGCACTTTCCGACGCCCGCCGGGAAAGCATTGTTTACCATCAATTCGGTGCCGGTGCAGCAGCTGGCGGATGACGAGTACATCCTGACGTCGGTGCGCAGCCACGACCAGTTCAATACCACCATCTACGGCCTCAACGACCGCTACCGGGGCGTTAAAAACGAGCGTCGCGTGGTGTTTATGAACCCCGAAGACATGGCCGACCGCGGCTGGCAGGCCCAACAAATCGTGCAGCTGATCAACGAACACGGTGACCAACGGCGCGTAGCCGAGAACTTCCTGCTCGTACCCTACGCCATCCCCCGCCGCTGCCTGGCCGCCTACTTCCCCGAAGTCAACGTGCTGGTACCCATCGGCAGCCACGACAAGGACAGCAAAACGCCCGCTTCGAAGCGGATTGTGGTGCGGTTGGAAGCGGCGGAGTGATTGTCTGACAGGTAAAAATAGGCAGCCCTTTAAGGGCGCCGCTCCCGCTGGGTAGACCTCCGAGATTAATTCTATTTAAGGATAGTAACAGGGTTACTTTTCTTTCTTTTTCAAGGGGTAAATCTCGGAGGTCAGCGGTCTCCGACCTCCGAGGTTTACCCAACCTAGAAAGCGATATCTTTACTTTCTGCACTCCTTTGAATAGTGCGAACCTCGGAGGTCTACCTGCTAATTATCACTAGCCTACGATACCGTATCATATGGCCTACTGGCCGGGGCTGAATTTATACATTGCCGGGCTGGCAAGATAAGTCATAAGAGCCCTTATAACAATTGGTCAGAGATGAAAATGTGGGTAGGATTATACTGCGGGCGGAAGGCCGCTTAAAATTTTATCGAAGGCTGGAGCTTGCGACGATTTTGAGGGGGAATTTATTGCCAGGGCGTAAAAGCCCCTTGGGAGGGGCCCACCCTCAAGGCCTGAACGCCGGCCCCGTTTCTGACCAACCGGTCGTACGGGGCAAACCACCACCATTGCTGCCAGTTATGCACTGCCAACAACCAAGCAAGGAAAACAAAACCGCTGAATGCCCTTGCTGACCTGGCGAAACGAGTCACCGCAAGGGGTAGTTACCGATGAGTAAGCTAAAAAGTGGTCAAAAAGAAATTGCTTTCAACTTACGTGGTAAATATACTTTTAAATGTTTGTTTTTGCAAATCAAATAACAAAAATTTTCAAAAACTAAGTCCTGGGCAAATCTGCCTAAATCTCCCCGGCGTCCTCTTTATAGAGCAGCGCCAGCAGCACCTGCCCCACGGCGCGCAGGGTATTCTTATCAATGATATCCAGGTTGTCGTCGTGGGTGTGCCAGTGGGCACCAAAAGCCGATTCTTTGCCACCAGATAGGTTGATGATATCGATCATCGGAATATTGCCAATGGTATTCACGAAGTAGTGGTCGTCGGTGATGCCGCCACCGCGCTGGTTCAGGAAGTAGTTGCCTTTGCCGATGCGTTTGGCCAGAGACCAGACCTTCTCTACCACCGGACGAGCAAACTGGTAGCTGTAGGCCTCGATGGGGAATTGTGCACCTTTGGCGCCTACCATGTCGAGCAGAATGCCGTAGCGAGGCTTGTAGGGCGAATGCGGATTGCGCGCCCAGTACTGGCTGCCGAGACCATAGGACGTCGCTTCGCCCCCACTTTCGCCGTAGTCTTCGGCGTCGAAGAGGACGATATCAATCCCGATGCCCACTTTTTGGGCCTGCAGTTGGCGGGCCAGTTCCAGCAGTACCGCAGTACCACTACCGGCATCATCGGCACCCAGGATTGGTTCATCGCGGCGTTCGGTGCTCAGGGGGCTGTCGGCAATATGGCGGGTATCCCAGTGGGCAGTGAGCACGATGCGGTCCGACACCTCCGGATTGAACTGGGCGATGATATTGGTCGCCGGATAAGATTTTCCCGTATATACGTTGGCCTGGAAGGTCTGCTCCATCACCTGGGCGCCCGTAGCCTTGAGGGTCTCTACCAACCAGGCCCGACAAGCTTCGTGGCCCGCACTACCCAGTACGCGGGGGCCAAAACCGACTTGCTGCGCAATGTACGCGTAAGCCGTATCGGCGTTGAAGGCGGGGATGTTAACTGGTGGTTTTATGACGACTGGTGTTTTGGGTGGTTGTGGCTCGGACTTGCAACTGCTGTTCAGCAGGCTGACCAAGAGCAAAAGAGTACCGACGAGAACGAATGAACGGGTGCGCATGGCGAAAGATTTGATGCCCGGCAAAGGTAAGCTTTAGTAGTTTGACGGAAATAACTGATCCCATTTTTTCCAACGATTCGCGAATATTTTCACGCAAGCTCCTTTTAGTCACTCGCTTAGAAAATTTTAGCGAATCAAAAATGGGATCAGTTACCGCGTGGCGCGGCAGGCGCTATTTTTATCCCGTCACTTATTCCGCCTCGGTAGGGTTCCAATGCGCCAAATCTTCGCGCAGGATGGCCGCCGCCATGAGCTCCGGAAACCGGTCGGGGGTGCAGGCAAAGGCCGGGATACCCATTTGGTGTAATTGCTGGGCGTGCTGGTGGTCGTAAACCCCGGCTCCCTCGTTGTTGAGCGCCAACAGGCAGATAAACTGCAGGCCCGTAGCTTGCAGGCGGGCGATGCGGCGAAACATTTCCGACACGTTACCCCCTTCGAACAGGTCGCTGAGCAGCACGAAGATGGTATCCCGCGGGCGGGTCACGAGCTGCTCGCCGTAAGCGAGGGCCTGGTTGATGTCGGTACCGCCACCGAGCTGGGTTGCAAAAAGGAGCTCCACGGGGTCGGTGAGGAATTCGGTAAGATCGGTGACGCTGGTATCAAACGCCACCACCTGGGTCTGGACGCTCCGCAAGCTGGCCATGACGCAGCTGATCACCCCGGCGTGGACCACGCTATCGGCCATCGAGCCACTCTGGTCGATGAGGAGAATAAGGTGGCGCAATTGGTTCTGCCGGCGGGCGTAGCCGCGCAGATCTACGGGAATGATGGTCTGGTAGTCGGGTTGGTAATGCTTGAGGTTGGCGCGAATGGTCTGGTTCCAGTCGATATCGCCCGGGCGCGGGCGGCGGGTGCGGGCGGCGCGGTGCAGGCTCCCCCGAATGGCCTGTAGCAGGGGCTGCCGCAGGCGCTGCTCCAGTTGGTCGGTCACCTGGCGCACCAGCTGGCGGGCGGTTTCCTTGCTGCGGTCGGGGAGGGTCTTGGCCAAACTCAGCAGGGTGCCCACCAGGTGCACATCGGGCACCACGGAAGCCAGCAACTCGGGTTCCAGCAACATGCGGGCCAGGCCCAGCCGTTCCAGGGCGTCGCGTTGCATAATCTGTACGACCGGCGTAGGAAAATACCGGCGAATGTCGCCCAGCCAGCGGTTGACATTGGGCACGGATGCACCCAGACCGCCTTTTTTTTCGCTATCGTAGAGGGCGTCGAGGGTGTCGCTCATACCTTGTAGGTCGCCGCCGAGTTCTACTTCTCCTTCGGGGTCGGCTTTGCCGCCCAGGATGAGTCGCCATTTGTGGAGGTGGTCCTGGTTGTCCATGGTTAAGGTACGGTAATTCCTTTCACGACTTCCGCGAGCAGCGGCAGCAGTTGGGGATCTTCTTCCAGGCTATTGCCTACGACAATACAATCGGCACCAGCGGTAAAAGCCTGCTCAGCCTGGGCAGGTGTGCGGATACCGCCACCGATGATGAGGGGCAAGTCTTCGGTTTCGTGGCGCACCGCCGCAATCATCTCCGGGCTGACGGGGTTCAGCGCGCCACTACCCGCATCGAGGTAGACAATCTTATGCCCCAGGTATTTACCGGCCAGGGCCGTGGCCCGTGCAATTTCGGGCTTGTCGGCCGGAATGGGTTGGGTATTGCTCATGTAGCCCACCGAACTCGGTCGGCCACCATCAATGTAAAGGTAACTGGTGGCAATCACTTCCAGCTTCATCCGCTTGATCCGCGGTGCCGCCAACACGTGTTGGCCAATAAGCAACTCGGGGTTGCGGCCCGAGATCATCGACAAAAAGAGGAGGGCGTCTGCCTGGGCCGAAAGCTGGTAGATACTCCCCGGAAACAAGATGATGGGTAGCTGGGTATGGGCCCGCAGCAACGACAGGTAATATTCCGCCTGGATCTCATTGACGAGGCTACCTCCCCACAGAAAGTAACTCACCCCACCCTGCCCGGCCAGTTCACACAACTGTATGATGGCTTGGCGGTTGGTTTTATCCGGATCAATCAGAACGGCTAACTGTTTTTCGCGCCTTTTGTGGGCGTTGAGCAGGGAAGCATAAATCATACATTAACCTTTGTAGTGGGGCAAAAACAACGCCACTTTGCTACAAATATAGAATAAATTTATTGTCGGGCTCATTTCACCCGGCGGCCTTTCCAATAGAAGTGGATGGGCAGTAAGGCCAGGCTACCCACCAGAAAAACGTAGCCCGTATGCAAGGGTTGGGCCAGCAAGAACCAGCGCAGCCACCGGCGGTCGCCTACTTGCCGGCAAGCGTAGCGGAGGAAGAAAAAGTCGGCCCCCAGCTTGATCAGCCAGCTTGCCAATAGCGCGGCGCAAACACCGGGAAACCACCAGGCCACGGCCAAACCCAGGCACAAGGACGCACAGAGCAAGTACACCGCCGCCTGGAAGGCTACCAGCCGCCGATCGCGGTAAGCCGTTGTTTTGGCAGCCCACCGCAGGCGCTGCCAAAAGAGCGAGCACCAGGTAGGCGCCGCCGCCGTTGTGACGAGGGCTTCGGCAACGTACAGAAAAGTGAGCGCTGCGGGCCGCTGCGCCACGGCCTTCTGCAGCAGAAAGAGGTCGTCACCCGAGGCCCGGTGGTCGTTGCCGGTGTAGCCGCCCAGTGCCGCAAAGAAGGTTGGGGTAAACCCAAAATTTGCTCCGTTGGCCAGCAGCGGCTTCCCGCTGGCTGCCGCGGCCCCGGTCAGGAGCATCGTGCCCGCTACGTCCAGGCCCTGCCAGGCGGTCAGCAAGCCGGGGGAATAGGCTATGCTTACCGGCGCCAGCACCATCTCGTAGCCTTGCGCCCGTGCCCGGGCAAACGCCCGCAGCCACCCCGCCGGCGCCCGGCAGTCGGCATCGGTGGTAACGATAAATGCTCCCCGGCCCTGGTCAATACCTGCCTGCAGGGCCGCTTTTTTGCCCGTCGGGGAACCTGGTATGTCCGACAGTCGCAGCAATTGTACGCGATCATCGGCCAGCGCCGTTACCAGCGCTGCCGTGGTGTCCGTCGAATGGTCGTCGATGACGATCACTTCCAGCAATTCCCGGGGGTAGTCTTGTGCCAACACCGCGTGTATACACTGCTCAATCCCCGCGGCCTCGTTTCGGGCCGGGATGAGGACGGTAAGCAAGGGCAGGTTCGTTTCCTGGGCTGCGGCTGCCAGCGGTGCTGCAACCTGGCGGCGCCAACTGCGGGCGATCCCCCACAATACCCCGGCGTAAGCAGCGGCTAAAAGGAGGAGTGAAATTTGGAGGAGGGTGATGATCACGAGGGGGACATTCGTTTAGTGGAACCGGACCTACTTCCCAATCCACTGCTCCGGATTCAGCCGTTCTTTCTGGCGCCAGACTTCGAAGTGGAGGGCGCCGCCCTGGCTGCCCATCTCGCCAATATCCTGGCCGGCGGTGAGGGGATTGCCACTGCTGACCCGGATGGTTTCCAGGTTGGAGTACACCGTGTAGTAGTCGCCGTGCCGCACCAGGATCATGTTGCGGTAGCCGGGAACAAAATGGGTGCTCACTACCACGCCGTCGGCTACCGATTTGACGGCCGTATTCCCCGTCACATTGATGTCGATGCCGTTGTTGGAAATCTCTACTCCCTTGACCGTCGGGTGGGGCTGGCGGCCAAAATGCTTGACGATGGGCCCGTTGACGGGCCAGGGCAACCGACCGCGCAGGGCGCTGAAATTTCCCGATGCCGGTGCCGTACTACTAGCCGTGCTGGGGCTGGCCGCGGCCGTAGTGGTGGTGGTAGTGGTGGTGGTGCGGGTGGTGCGTTCTTCGCGTCGCATCCGGGCCATTTCGGCGGCGATGGCGTTTTCAATGGAGCGGTTCAGTTCTTCTTTGGCTGCTTCCTGCCGTTTCATTTCCGTCAGGATCGTCGACTCGCTGGCTTTCAGGCGGCCGAGCAGCTGGTCCTGGGTGGATTTTTCACGGCCGATGGCTTGCTTTTGGTTTTGTTGGGTGCGCAGGAGGTCTTCCTTTTCCTGGCGGCGTTTATTGAGCTGGCCCAATTTGTCCTGCAGGGTATGCTGGGTGGCGACGATGAGTTTGGCCTGGCGGCTGCGGAAGCGCTGGTACTGGCGGAGGTACTGCCAACGGCGGAAAGCTTCGTTGAAGCTCCGCGAGGAGAGCAGGAATTTGAGCCAGCTGTTCTGCAGCCGGGCCCGGTAAGCCGCCCGCATGAGGTGGCTGTATTCATTGCCCAGGCGGGTGACGTCTTCGCTGAGCGCGCCCACGACCTCGGTGGTGCGCAAAATATTGGCATCGGTTTGCCCGATTTCCTGTTGGAGGGTGACGATGAGTTGTTCCCGATTGCGGATTTGCTGTTGCAGCAACGCCAGCTGTTCCAGCGTCGCGGCCTGGTCGCGGCGGGTGTTGGTGAGCCGGCGGGTGTTGGCCTTGATTTCGGCCAGCAGCTGCTCCCGCTTCGACTTCAGGTCGCTGGCCGACTGCGCGTGCAAGGGGCACGCCACACCGCCCAGCACCCATACCAAGAGGAGGCTACTTAGCCATCTTTTGGTAGCGGGGTGGAATATCGAAGCTAATGGTTGTAGGAACGTTGAGCTCAATTTTGGTAAATTGTAATTCTATTTCAGCGGCACCAGTTTCCTTACTGTTCACCGTAATTTTACGAAGGTAAGAAAAATCGCGATTGGTACCGGCGTCCTGGTAATTTAGCAATTGAATAGCCAGGTTGCGGCCCTGTTGGGCTTGCTGTACCTCCATGCGGTCCAGCTGGTAGCCGGGCAGGGTATACCAGAAATCGTTGCGGGTATCGCCTTCCTGCGCCGACCAGCGGAGTTGCGCTTCCTGGGCATCGGCTTTGGCGTTGGCGGTGGTCAGGAACACCGGATTGCCGAGCAGCAACTGCTGCAGAAGGGCCAGATCAGCAGGCAACTTAAAGCGCTCTGCTACGTAGCTCAGGGGTTCGGCCGCGTATTCGTTGTTGATCCGGTCCAGGATGAAGATGGAATCTGGCGTGATCATGGCCCGGGCCAGCTCGAAGCCAAATTTCTTGACGCTCATCCAGATGGCCTGGTCTTTTTGCATAATGATATTGGCCGTGGCGCCTACCGAGGTGCTGCCATCATCGAAGGAGAGCCGGGCGCTGCCACTGAGCCAGTCGGCCTGCACCTGGTTGCGTACCATGGTGTTCATGAAGGTGTTGGCGGCGGTAGCTGCCGGGGCCGCTACGGTGGTGTCCGTCACTTTCTTTTGGGTGTTACAGCCACTGCCCAGAAGGGCACCTGCTAACAAGAAGGTACCCAAGAGGGTGCGAAAAAGACGAAGAGTGCTCATAAGCTGCGATTAGTTATTTTAATATCCAAACGTGGATTGGCACCGGCTAGTACTTTGGCCTGTTGCCAATACTCAACGGCTTTTTCAACCTGGTTGAGTTGAAACTGGACATCGCCCGAGAGTTCCAGGGCACTGGCCCAGTAGCGGGCGCCATTTTTGCGGGCTTCGGCGAGCTGCTGCTCCGCCTGGTCGTAGGCCTTTTCTTCGTATAGGATCCGCGCCATTCCGTAAGCGTAGTAGGGATTGTCGCTGGCGGCATCTACAGCGATCCGGGCTGCGTTTTTCGCGGCTGGAAGCTGGTTTTGGGCCAACATATACTGGCTGTAGCGGTAGTTGACTTCCGGTGACCGGGGGGCCAGGGTCAGGGCTTTCGCAAAAGCTGCCGCAGCGTCGGCAGCTTTCTTTTGGTAGCTATACACTTCTCCGGCAAGGGCTTTGGCGGCTGACAGCAGCTCGGGGTCGCGACCGCTCATGAGTTCGGCCAGGCTGATCGCATCGAGGGCTTCGGTATAGTTGCCTTGTTGTATGGCCGCGATGGCCAAATAGTACTGAATAATTGCCCGGTTGGGAAATACATCAAGGGCAGCGTTGGCGGTCTGGTACAAGCCTTTGGTATCCCCCGTTTCGTAGAGAGATACCAGCAGTTGTTCCCAAACGGGGAAGACGTTCTCGTCGCGCTCCAAGGTCTCGCGGTACTTGGCAATCGCTTCCTGGGGCCGGCCGGAGTGGTAGTACAAGTCGCCAGCGGCGGCAAAAGGCTTGGCTTCGTTGCTGTGAATGACTTCCATGATTTGGGTCAACAACAACGCAGCATCGGCCAATTCACGGTCACCGGTTGCGGCTACTTTGGTAATGAACGGATAGAGCTTACTGATCTTTTGATCAATCGGGACATCGCTGCGTTCGAAGGCTGGCTGGAGGTCGGCCAGGTAGCGTAGCTCGTCGTTCTGGACATTGGAGCCACCGGCCAGCGCCAGTTGGGCCTGGGGATCGGAGGGGTTCTGGCTGATGATCCGCTCGTACACTTTGCGGGCCGCAGCGGTGTCGCCCTGGCTTTCGTAGAAATCGGCGAGCAGGTGTTGGTAAGCAATGGCCGTGGGGAAGGCTTCGGCCAGGCGTTCCAGCTCGCGGCTGGCGCGTTTGGTGTCGCCCATGCCCAGGTAGAGGGTGTGCTTGCGGCGGGCAATTTCTTCGTTCAGGCCGACGCGCTTTTCCAGTTCGTCGTACACCTTCAGGGCTTTGTCCACCTGTTGGGCCCGCACCAGGAAATAGGCCCACCGAAAGTAGAGGAATTCGTCGTTGGGGGAGTTTTGAACCAGCTTTTCGTACAGCGCTGCCCCTTCGGCATTGCGGCCTTCCTGCTGGTAAATATCGGCCAGGAACTTGGGGTACCATTCGTTGGCGGGGTCCAGGGTAGTCGCCAGTTGGAGGTAACGGATGGCTTCCTCCAACTGGCCCTCGGCCTGTAGCAGCCGCCCCAGCTCGTAAGTAATAGCCGCGTTATCACCCTGCTGCCGGTGGAGCTCGCGGAGGATGGTGATGGCCTTGTCAAAGTGGCCGAGCAGTTTCTCGCGGTTGGCCTCAATGAACATTTTTTCCTGGTTGACTTCCGCCTCAGAAAAGCGTTCCTGCGCAACGACGGGACAGGACAAGACGGCCAGCAACAACAACAGTAAACTATATCGAATCACGGTTTTCAATTATTTTGTCCACAAAAAATGACCAGATAAAAGGGTAAAATTAACCCAACTCTATCACAACAACGAAAAATGCCCGGTTGTTATTCAGACCAGCAGATAAGTTAAGTTTATCTGGTAGGTATTAAAAAAAAGGCGCTGGTCATTTTAGCCGAACGACAATGACCTATCTTTGCCAAAATTTTGTCCATGAAAATCGAACACATCGGAATCGCCGTCAGCAATTTGGCTGCTGCCAATGACCTGTACACCGCACTACTGGGGGTAGCGCCCTACAAAGAAGAGGCGGTAGCCAGCGAGCACGTGCTGACCTCCTTTTTCCAAACCGGGGAGTCCAAGGTGGAATTGCTGGCCGCTACCAGCGAGGAAAGCGCTATTGCCAAATTCATCGACAAGAAAGGGGAAGGTATCCACCACGTTGCGTTTCGGGTAACCGACATCTGCGCCGAAATGGAACGCTTGCGGCTGGCCGGCTTTCAGTTGCTCAACGACCAACCCAAGCAGGGGGCCGACAATATGCTGGTGTGTTTTGTACACCCCAAATCAGCCAACGGGGTGTTGGTGGAATTGTGCCAACCCATTTAAAAAAGTAACTTCAATTTTAATACCTATGGCTTACCAAAGCAGAAAACGGAACTACCGATCCCCCCGGGAAAAAAATGCAGTGGTCTGGCGAAACACCAAACTCGTGGCCTTTTTTTTTACGCTGGCGGTGGTGGTTTGGGTCTTTAAAAACCGCTATGATTATTGGGCGTGGATAAAGACCTATTTTTATTGATTATCTTTGGGATAAATAACCACTGACGTATGAGCAACTTTGTCGTTTCGGCCCGTAAATATCGTCCCCATCGCTTTGACGAGGTGGTGGGCCAGCAGCACGTGTCCCAAACGCTGAAGAATGCGCTGCAAAGCGACCACCTGGCACACGCCTTCCTCTTTTGCGGCCCGCGGGGAGTAGGAAAAACGACCTGTGCCCGCATTTTGGCGACCACCCTGAATTGCCTGAATCCGACCAGCGACTTTGAACCCTGCAACACCTGCGACAACTGTGTGTCCTTCAGCCACAATGCTTCCTTCAACATCACCGAACTCGACGCCGCCTCGAACAATTCGGTCGAACACATTCGGGCCCTCATTGAGCAGGTGCGTTTTCAGCCCCAGCAAGGTAAGTACAAGGTGTTCATCATCGATGAGGTTCACATGCTCTCGCAAGCGGCCTTCAACGCTTTTTTGAAGACGCTCGAAGAGCCGCCTTCCTACGCTATCTTTATCCTGGCTACCACGGAAAAGCACAAGATCATTCCGACCATCCTTTCCCGCTGCCAGATCTTCGACTTCAAGCGCATTCAGGCGCCGGATATCGTTGATCACCTGGCGGGTATCTGCGCTCAGGAGGGAATCCAGGCCGACCCCGATGCGCTCCACATCATTGGCCAGAAAGCCGATGGCGCCCTGCGCGACGCCCTGTCGATCTTTGACCGGATCGTCTCCTTCGCCGGCAAGCAGATCACCTACGAAGACGTCATCACCAACCTCAACGTCCTCGATTACGACTATTTTTTCCGGGTGGTGGACGCCCTGCTCGGCGAAGACCTCCAACAGACCCTCCTCATCTTCGATGACATTCAACGGAAGGGGTTTGACGGCGACCTTTTCATGACGGGCCTGGCTGAACACCTGCGTAATTTGCTGGTCTGCAAAGACGAACAAACCCTCAGCCTACTCGACACCAGCGATAACCTGCGCGAACGCTACCGCCAGCAGGCCAGCCTCTGCGGGGCCGACTTTATCCTGACCACCCTCAACCTGGCCAACGATTGCGACCTGAATTTTAAACTGGCACGCAATAAGCGGCTGCACGTGGAAATGTCGCTAATTAAGATGGCCAGTGTGGGTCGCGCTTTTCGGCTGGCAGAACTCCCCCTGGGGGAAATCGCGGAAAAAAAAACACCTGACCCCAGCGTAATACTTCCCGGGAGCCCGGTGGCCCAACCGGTGGCCACAAAACCTGCGGAAGAATTACCCATTACGCCTGCATCAACCACCCTGGTGACACCGCCTGCGCCAGCGCAGACACCGCCACCGGGAGCCGCCACCCCTTCGCCAGCCGCCGTTACCTCCGCTACTGCTAAAAATGCAGTTCCGCCCGTGGCCAATGCCCTGAGCAAAGTGGATCCCCGCAGCCTGTTGGCTCAACTCAAAGCGGAAAATAAAATCGTGGTGGAAACCACGGAAATCCTCGACTTGCCCACCGTTCAGGCCGCCTGGGATGCCTACGTGCTGGGCATTGAGCGCGATAGCCAACGCTACCAACTACAAAGTGTTCAATTGACGGTGGAGGAACTGACCATCACCACGACGGTCGGTTCCAACCTCACGGAAGCAGCTATCCGCAGCGAGTCGGACCTGACGGAAGTCCTCCGCCAGAAATTGAAAGCGCCCGGACTCATGCTCAAAATCATTGTTGATCCAAGCCTGCGCAAAGAAGAACCGTTGGAAAAACCCAAAACACTCACGCCCCGTGACAAGTACGTGACCATGGTGGAGCAAAACCCCGCCGTAAAAGAATTGGTAAGCAAGTTCGATCTGAAGCCGGAAGAGTAAAATTACCAGGGCGATGCTCCGCAACGGCTAAACGGCCCATTTTTCACCCGTAAAATCGATGTCTTTGATCATCAACTGCAGGTTGGTGGTGCCTCCCCAGTGGTTTTCTTCGATGGAATAGCAGATGGTAAATTCTTCGTGTTGCGCGAATTGGTCAAAATATTTCCCCAGACCAAAAGCAATCGCGTGCAGGGGCGCTCCGCCATCCTGCTGAACCATCAGTCGGATATGTTCGGCTTTGAGCAAATCGATGGGGCCGAAGGCAGCCACCTGGGTGGACACAAAAACGGGGTTGCGATTGGCGGGTCCGAAGGGGGCAAACTGACGGAGGATTTGGTAAAATTCGGGGGTAACTTCCGCAAGTTTCAGCTCGGCGGCGATCGGTAGCTGAGGTTGGAGGCCATTTTCCGGCATCAACGTATCAATAGCGGCTTCGAAGCGGGTAGCAAAAGCCGCCCAATTTTCTTCGCGTAAAGATAAGCCGGCGGCATGGGTATGCCCGCCGAAGCTCAAGAGCAGATCCTCGCAGGATGTGATTGCGCTGAAAAGGTCTACGTTGCCAGCTGATCGGGCCGACCCCACCAGCACATCATCCGATTTGGTCAGCACAATGGTGGGTCGATGAAAATCAGCCGACAGGCGGGCAGCCACAATGCCAATGACGCCTTTGTGCCAGTGTGGCTGGTAGAGCACAAAGCTTTTTCGCTCTTTCCACAAGGGAATTTCTGCTGCTTCCTCCCGGGCTTCGTCGGCGGTTCGCTTATCGTATTCGCGGCGTAGTTCGTTGCGCAGGCGAAGCTGTTCTGCGTGTTCTTTGGCGACCTGGCGGGAACTCGCCAACATCAGTTTTACGACCAGGCCAGCATCGGCCATCCTGCCCGAAGCATTGATGATGGGGCCAATACCAAAGACAATGTCGCTGATGCGCAGGGGGGTCTTTCGGTTGCTGACTTTGATCAGCGCCCGCAAACCGTACTTGCGGGTGTTGTTCATTTGTTGCAGGCCAAAACTGGCGAGTACGCGGTTTTCACCCATTACCGGCATGACGTCGCAGGCAATGCTAATGGCAACAAAATCAGTAAGACTTTGCAATTCCTCGCTCGCTCGTCCCCAGTGCTGGAGTAGCCCCTGGGCCAGTTTAAAAGCAACCCCACAACCACTCAGGTTTTTGTCCGGATAGTTACAGTCGGGGCGCTTGGGGTCCAGTACGGCCGTGGCAAAAGGCCAATCGTCTCCCGGAAGGTGGTGGTCGCAGATGATGACGTCCATTCCCTGGCGGCGGGCATTATCTACCTGTTCCTGGGCGCGAATGCCGCAATCGACGGTAATCAGTAAGGTTACCCCCTGCCGGGCAGCGTAGCTGACGCCTTCGGCCGACAAGCCATAGCCTTCCTTGTAGCGGTCTGGGATGTGGAAATCGATTGCGCGGTGGCCCTGGTTCAGCAGAAATTGGTAAAGAAAAGAAACAGACATGGTGCCATCCACGTCATAGTCGCCGTAGATGAGGATTTTTTCGCCCCGCTTCAGGGCCAGCGCTAACCGGACAACCGCTTTTTCCATGTCTTGCATGAGAAAGGGGTCGTGCAGTAAATCCCACTGGGGTTCGAAGAAGGCTTTGGCTTTTTCCGGCGTATCAATTTCCCGCTGGGCCAGCAACTGGCACAAAACCGGATGTAGACCTAGTGCTTGCTGTAAGTTCACCGCGTGTTCTTCGGCAAAAACAGGAGGAAGCCAGCGGGAACTTTGCATGTTGGAAAATTTAGAGACGGAGCAAGGTAATCTTTTCCTGGCAATGGCAATGGCCAGGCTACTTAAAAAGCAAAAGCCGGATTGCTTGCGCAGATCCGGCTTTGCCTTTGGTATCAATAAGTAAAACAGACAATTCTTAGTTGCCTCCCGCCTTCATCAGGCCACCCAAATCAGGATTAGGGGCAAGAACGGTGCGGCGGTTAGACTCGCGACCTTCTTTGGTGGCGTTGTCACCCATTGGCATCGTGTCACCGTGGCTAGCGATCGTGATCTGAGCCGGGCTTGCGCCAGACTTGATCAGGCGCGTAGCAACGGCTTTGGCACGTGCGTAGCTCAGGTCCCAGTTGTCGGTACCGGCACCAGCAGCGAACTGCTTGTTGTCCGTGTGACCTTCTACCAATACTTTAACGGCAGGGTTTGCCTTCAGTTTTTCGGCCATGGCGTCGATAGCTTTACGCTGGTCGCGGGTCAGGCTGGAAGAACTGCTGCGGAATCCAACCGGAGCTTCAGTTACCAGGTACAGTCGGCCATCACGCTCCTCCATCGTCAGACCGGAGTTCGTGTAAGCGGCAAACATACCGTTGATTTCGTCTTTAACGGCTTTCAGTTCAGCTTCGGTCATGTTCAACTTTTCGTTGACTTGAGCGATCTGTGCGGTCATTTCCGTACGGATGCTGCTGATTTCACCATTCAAGCGGGTCTTTTCAGCGGCCATTTCGGCAGCCAAAGCGTCCTTTTCTTGTGATAAAGTCTTCACTTGTGATTGTGTTTCAGCAAGTGCCTGGTCGGTAGCGGCCTTGGCAGCAGTCAGCTCGTCAAATTTCTTCTTTGACACACAAGACTGGAAGGAAGTGGCTACCATTACAAAGATCAATGCAGTGAGTATAAAACGCATGTTCTCCTTAAATTTAATTTAGAAAATGTTAAATGATTGTCTTCAATAACTAGAGTTATTGCAAATATGTTTGCTCCAACAATTCCTCGCAAAGCAAGGAATTATTTTCGAATAAAACAAAGTTTCAGTCGTCCAATTCTCCATAATAGGAAAATTCCAGCGGATAGCTGGTATAAAAGGGGGTGTAATTTTAGTTTCCTGATAAAAACCGCTGAAGTAGCTAATGTTTGTCAAAGATACGTTCTTATCTACATATTCATTCGTCTAAACGGGTAAAAAAGCTATTTTTGCAAAAAAAAATAGCCATTTTTGTCTGTTATTTTCGCTTTCGCTTAGATAATATGCATTATAATAGATTTTACATTGTCTTTTACACTACATGGAGTATCCAATTATTGAAGAGCGGGAATTTCGTTATTTAGAGACGAATGGAGGAGAACACACCATTCTGCTCTTGCACGGTCTTTTTGGCGCATTGAGTAATTTTTCCGGAATCATGGACCATTTCGGAAAGAAATTCAACGTCGTGGTCCCATTGCTGCCAATTTTCGAATTACCCTTGCGCAAGGTTTCCCTGGCCGGACTAGTGGACCACGTTACCGATTTTGTGGTAGCCAAAGGTTTCGACAAGGTCAATGTGCTGGGCAATTCGCTGGGCGGGCACATTAGCCTGCTCTACACCCTGGCGCATCCCGAAAAGGTGAATTCTACTACGCTGACGGGGAGTTCGGGGCTTTTTGAAAATGCCATGGGCAGTTCTTTCCCTAAACGGGGGGACTACAATTTCATCAAGGAGCGTACCGAGGGGACTTTTTACAACCCGGCGGTAGCAACCAAAGAACTCATTGATGAAGTGTACGACATCGTCAATGACCGCAACAAAGCCATCCGGGTCATCGCCACGGCCAAATCGGCGGTGCGCCATAACCTGAGCGATAAACTAGGACAGATCCAAACCCCGACCTTACTCATCTGGGGACGGGAAGATAGCATTACCCCTGCCTTCGTCGGGGAGAAATTTCACGAACTGATTAAAGATTCCGAACTTCATTTTGTAGAACAATGTGGCCATGCTCCCATGATGGAACATCCCGCAGTTTTTAACGAAATCCTGGAAAATTTTCTCAACCGCGTAACTTAACCAAAGGCCTCAACCCCTTTGTAAGCATTAAATCAACCGACTATGTATCGTTACCTTGCAGGTCTTGGTCTGCTTTCTTTAATTGTAGCCTGCGGTACACCGCGGGTAGTTACCATTGCAGAACCTGCCGTTGCCGAAGTCCGTCAACTGGATACCCTCGTCATCACCGCTCCGCCCATTGAGGAAGACGAGAAAGTTTACGCTCTCCCTGTCTACAACGCGAGTTTCACCCAAACCAATGACCTCCTGCATACGCGGTTGAACTTGTCCTTCGACTGGGAAAAGGAGCAGGTCATGGGCAAGGCTACCCTCGACCTAAAGCCTTATTTCTATCCCACCGATCTGCTCGTGCTCGACGCCAAAGGGTTTACCTTCAAGAACATTAGCCTGGGAGGTACTGCGCTGAAATACAGCTATGATGACAATCGGCAGGTCGTCATCAAATTGCCGCGCACTTACACCCGCGACGAAAAATATACGGTGGTCATCGACTACGTCGCCACTCCCCGGGCCGACGGTGGCAGCAACGCCATCACCTCCGACAAGGGATTGTTCTTTATCAATCCCCGTGGCGAAGACCCCGGCAAACCCCAACAAATCTGGACCCAGGGCGAAACCGAAAACAATTCCCGCTGGTTTCCAACTATCGACAAACCCAACGAGCGCTGTACCGAGGAAATTTACCTCACGGTAGCCGACAAGTACGTTACGCTTTCCAATGGTGTCCTGGTGTCGTCGACAAAAAATCCCGACGGTACCCGCACCGATTACTGGAAAATGGATCAGCCCCACGCACCTTACCTGTTTATGTTGACGGTGGGCGAATTTGCCGTCGTTAACGATGCGCCCTGGAACGGCAAACCCGTGTCCTACTACGTAGAACCCGCCTTTGAAAAAGACGCCAAAGCTATTTTTCCCCATACTCCGGAGATGCTGACCTTCTTCTCGGATGTCTTGGGGGTACCCTATCCGTGGGCCAAATTTTCGCAGGTGGTGGTTCGCGACTACGTCTCCGGCGCTATGGAGA
Source organism: Bacteroidota bacterium (assembly GCA_003045895.1). GTDB lineage: Bacteria > Bacteroidota > Bacteroidia > Chitinophagales > Saprospiraceae > Lewinella. Next base: position 6,614 of record PZPC01000021.1, on the reverse strand, counting down.
ATACAACCGCCGTCATTTTTGGTGAATTCATGCAGCACACCGAGCGCGAGCTGATTGACGAATTGATGAACGATAAGATCGTTGCCCACGAAATGTTTCACCACTGGTTCGGCGACTACGTGACCTGCGAAAGCTGGGCTAACCTGACGCTGAACGAAGGTTTTGCCAATTACAGCGAGTACCTCTGGCTCGAACACCAGTACGGCCGCGACGAAGCCGATGCCCACCTGCTGGAAGAATGGGACGGCTATTTGTCTTCCGCGCAGGAAGGTATTCATCCGCTGATTGATTATGGCTACGCCGACAAAGAAAATATGTTCGATGCCCACAGCTACAATAAGGGGGGGGCTGTGCTCCACATGCTGCGCAAGATCATCGGCGACGAAGCTTTCTTTGCCGGGTTGCAACACTACCTGGAACTGCACGCCTATTCGGCCGTGGAAGTAGATGAGTTGCGCATGGCTTTTGAAGATGTCACGGGGCAAGATCTAAACTGGTTCTTCGACCAGTGGTACCTTCAGGAAGGGCATCCGTCACTATCCCTGAGCTACGACTACGATGCTGCCACGCAGGAAGCCATTGTGCTGGTGAAGCAAACCCAGGATGGCCGCAAAATGTCTCCGATCTACCAGTTGCCCCTGCCGATCGACGTGTATTTGCCGGGCCAGTCCGAGCCTACCCGCCACCAGGTGCTCCTCCTGGAGCGGGAACAAACCTTCCGGCTGCCCGCCAGCCAGGAACCCGCGCTGGTCAATGTAGATGCCGAAAGAAGCATTTTGGCCGAATGGTCCGACGCTAAGTCAGCGGACCAACTGGCCTATCAGTTTATCCACGCGCCCTTGTTCCTCGACCGTTTCCAGGCGCTGGCTACGTTGGCCGGCATGGGAGACGACCAACTGACCGACTTATTGCTGCCCGGCCTCCAGGATCCCTACCACGGTATTCGCGCCCTGGCGCTGGAAAACATTTCCGCAACTGATGCTACCCCGGAACTAATGGATGTCGTTGCCGGCCTGGCCGAAAACGACCCGCACTCCGAAGTTCGGGCGACGGCCTTGTCCATGCTGGCGAGCTTAGGCTATCCCGGTGCCCAGGCCCTGGCCACGAAAGCGCTGCAAGCCGAATCCTACGCGGTCGTAGCTGCTGGCTTAGGTGCCCTCGTTGAACTGGACCCCGCAGCGGCCCAGCAAGCGGCCAACCAATTGCAGGAGGAAACCAATAGCGAGATCGTCGCTACGATTGGTGGAATTTATGCGACGTCCAACGAGGTGCAGTACCTGCCGTATTTTTCTCAGCACCTGTCCCACGTAGACGGTTATGCTGCTTTCGATTTTTACGAAAGCTTCAGTGTGCTGCTGCTGGTGGCCGAACCAGCGGCCCTGTTGCAAGGTGCCCAGGAATTGCAAGCGATCGGTACCGACATGGGGCAGTCGCCCTGGCGCCGCTTGTCTGCAGTACGGACCCTTAGTCAGGTGAAAGGTGCGCTACTGGAAAAAGGAGCGGAAGCTACGGCCACCCAAATTGCCGACATGATTACGGCCATCAAGGCCGCGGAAACCAACCCCCAACTGCAAGGTATTTATCAGCAGTTTTAATACGTTGGCCACCGGGATTGGCCAAAAAAGAACCATTTTTCACCGAACCCACTTTAGCTATGCAGATCCAGGCTTCCCTCCAGGAATTGTTAAAAAAACAAACCGACGTCTTGCTTCAAAAGGGAGAAGACCACCCCGGTGCAGTGCGTTCCTTGCAAGGGCTGCTCCACGGCCTGGGCTACAGCAATGAACTCAAGTGGGAAGCTTACCGGGCCGATGGCGACTATGGCGGTGGTACCACCACGGCCTTGCAAGCCTTCCAACGGGCCAATGGTCTGCCAGGTGATGGTACCCAACTGGATCCACTTACCCTGCAGAAATTACTGGACCGCTACGCCTTGTTACCGCTGTTGCGGGAAGTGAAAAAGGCCCGGGAATCGAATCAATTGGCGGCACTTTTTGCCGGACCTGCCGGAGCGAACAAAGCGGCCCAGCTGCAAAAGGCTGCGGGAATCAGCTTCGCAGCCAGCGTACCCACAACCAGCGAAACAGATCAGGCCCTGGCGGCCCTGGAACCAGGTTACGGCAAAGATTGGCAAACCTCCAACCTGGAAGACGACTCCACTCCCGACCTGACGGTAGAGACCCAATCCAATCGCTACATCGTTGGCGATGCCTGGGTGCGCGTCAAATTCAACCGCAAAGATAAAGGGGTATGGACTATTGGCAGCGATACCCCCCTGGCTTTTATCCAGGCGAATACCGAAAAGCTCATGGCCAGCGGGCTGACCGAATCCGATATTCGGGTCATTACCCCCGTGTCGGCCAACGAGGGGAACCTCAACGCCATCAACTCCTGGGATAATTGTTACCTCACCTTCGGCATGTTCCAGTGGACGCTGGGCGTGGGCAGCGGCAAAGGCGAACTGCCGGCCCTGCTGCTGCGGATCAAAAACGACGAACCCGAAGCCTTCCAGCAGTACTTCGGTCAGTATGGCATCGACCTGGTAGATACCAATAAAACAACAGGGTACCTAAGCCTGAATGGCGAAAAGATCAGTTCTTCGGCCGCTAAGGAGAAATTTCGCAAGGGCCCGGAATGGGCGTTTCGCTTCTGGCGGGCCGGCCTCGACGACCGGGTCAAGTTTGTGCAAATTGCCCATGCCCTCGACCGGATCAATTCCTTTTGGCACAGTGACGATTACCGCCCGCTGAACAAATTCTATATCAGCGATCTCGTCACTTCTGAATACGGCATTTGCCTGCTGCTCGACCACCACGTCAACCGGCCCGGACACCTGGCCTCCTACGCCATTGGCAAAAAAGATATTATCGGACAGGCCCTCAAGCAGGCCGGTTTAGCCAACACGTCTCCTGCTTCCTGGGGTACCACGGAAGAAAACCAACTGCTGGCCGCCTACCTTCCCCTGCGCGCTGCTTCCTCGATGACCCACGGCCGCGAGCGCGCCGCCAAAATCAAAAACTACCTGGATAAAGGCAGGTTGAGCGGCGAACGGTTTTCCTATCAGCCCGCCCCGGCGGCGGTACAGTCGCGCTCGCTGGATGCCCCGGCCGAAGCCGGGTACGGCCCCATCAATTTCTCGGAATACACCCGGCGCAAGCGGGTACGTGACTAGCTCAACGGTAAAGCTGCTTTGCAGGCTTTTCGCCAATCACCCCGTATTATTTTTTAAATAATACGGGGTGTTAATTATTAACCAAAAATAAACAAACAGGGCTAGGTTAGTGAGAAATAATACGTAGCTTTATCGCGTATTTTATAATACGTTTTTTTCGACCTAAAAAACGAAGCACACCACCGCCCAAAGGTGGCTGGCTTTTGTCTTGCTTGCTTTCAATAACCAGCAGTTTTCCTGTCTAAGGGGGGCTTGTGGTTTTAAGTATGATATTTTCATTTAACAAATTGTAATCTTATGTATTCAAACAAACTAAGTGCGGGCAATCTTGCCCAACTTTTCAGTGCACTTCTCCTGCTGGTTGGGCTTGCTTTTGCGAGTCCGGTAGTAGGGCAGAGTGCCGCTTCGGCTGCCTTCAATGGCTGGAGTTCCGGGCAAGTCCGTGCTGGCAATTGTGTCGGCAATGTGCCCTCTTACGACAACTCCGTAGTGAACAACAACGGAATTGCTTCCCAATTTTTTCCAGACTTCGGTGGCGCTGGCCTTTTGGCGGCGGAAGATTTTACCACCGGACCTGCTGACGTGAGCATTTGCTCGGTCACCGTTCCTGGGGTAGCTTTCGGCGGTGGTACGCCGGCCAGTGTAAATGCCAACACGGTACGTGTGATCATTTATGCCAATGCCGGTGGCTCTCCCGGAGCAGTCATCTATCAGGAAGATTTTGCGGGTTCTACCGTAGACCCCGAAGCTGACGCTGACCTCTTTATTGAGCCAACCACACCCATGGTGCTGGCGGGTAATACCACTTACTGGATGACCGTAGCGCCTATTATGGCCATTGGCACTTTTGGCCAGTGGGGTTGGGAAACCAACAGTACGGCGAATGGCAACCAACTGCATTTCCAGGATACCGACGGTCTTCTGGGCGGTGGTCCTTGTGCAGGTGCATGGGGCAACGCAAATACTGATTGTGGCATTGGTGTAAGTACCGAAGCGGCCATGATGATCATGTACAACGACCTGGTCGTTCCTTGTAATGAGGAACTGAACCTGGGTTGTATCGCCAACCTCAACGTTACTTTAGGTAACGCTTGTACGGCCACCATTACCCCACAAATGGTATTGACGGGTAGCCTGGGTTGTGCAGACGATATCATCGTGACGGTTGACGGCGGTTCTACCGACGTGGTATCTGGTTGTGGCGTACACACCTATTCTGTTGATGTGATTCAGAACGGTGTGGTGGTTTACACCTGCTGGGGCAACGTCCTGGCGGAAGACAAGACGAACCCCGATGTGGTTTGTCCTGCTGATGTCTCATCTATCGGTGCAACCTACCAGCAGCAAACGTATGCCGGATCAATAGGTGCCACTTCTCCACAACTCAACATGGGCAACTACAGTTGCTTCACGGACTTTTTCAACCCTGTTCCTGGTAACCATTCCTACAGCTTGATCACTTTCACCCCATCAATAACGGATGTGTATACTTTCGTTGGTGAATCTAATGATTTTGATGTGGTGTTGAGTTTGTTTCAAGGTGATTTCAATCCAGGCAATCCATGCCAGAATATTGTGGGCCATGTTGCGGTAACCTTTACCCAGACTTTCCCCTCTGCTTTAACTAACATCTTCAATTTGGGCGATTTACAGCGACTGTCGCTTCCGCTGGTTGCGGGTCGTTCTTACACCATGATGGTTAGCAATGCCAACGATGGCAATTTGGGCAATTATACCGTCCGTGCCTTTTCTGATGGCAGCGGTACCGTGAGCAATTTCACGGCACCTGCACCGGTGGTTTTTGATTTGGATTTGGTGTGTGGTGATCTCGAAGCTATCCGCTTCACTTCACCCCGCAGCTGGATTGTGAACGCCAACGGTACGCTCGACGTAGTCGCTACGCGCAACACCTTCTTCGGTGGCAGCCAGGCGGCTTTGGATGCATTCCTGACGAAATTGGGCTATACGGGTATTCCTGTAGCTACCGACAACTGTGGCCAGGTACTGGTTACCTTGTCTGACGTAGTTGCTACTGCTGGTGACTGTGGTGATGTAACCCTGTCACGTACGTTCACCATCCGTGACCGCTACAATTCTGCTTGCACGGGTACGCCACGTACCGATGTGTGTACGCAAACGATTACTTTCCGCAAGTTGGTACCATCGGATCTGGTTTTGCCACCATTCACTGCTCCTATCGAGTGTGATGAAGATTTTGCTACCGATGGCAATGTAGGTGGTCCTGATGACAACCCTGCAGCAAGTGTAGTCGGTTATCCTTGGGTAATCACGGCATTTGGTTTCCAGGATTTGGCACAGAGTTACTGCAACTATGGCGCTTCTTATTCTGATGAGCCACGCATCAACGTGTGTTCAGGTACCTACAAGTTCCGTCGCGAATGGAACATTATCAACTGGTGTAACCCAGGAAGCTCTTCGATCTGGAACCAATTGGTTAAAGTAGCAGACTATACGGGCCCCGTACTGGCTGGTATTCCTGCCGCTGGTTACAATATTTCTACTTCTCCCTTCAGCTGTGCAGCCAATATCGCTGTTCCCGTTCCTGGTGTAACAGACGGCAACGGTTGTAGCAGTGCTTTCCCCACGAGCTGGACGGTACTGGCTGGTGGTACGACGTACTTCGCCAACGGTGTATACGTACTCCAAAATGGTGTGTATGTTTCTCAGCCCGCTATCGTTTCTGCTCCTATCGGTGATCACACGATCACGATCTGTGCCGAAGATGACTGTGGCAACGAAACTTGTGTTACCCGCGCCGTAATTGTTCGCGATCGCATCCAGCCTACGGCTTCTTGTGACGACCAACTGAATGTATCTATTGGTGGTGGTGACACGGCCAACGGTATCGAAGGTATCGCCCGCATCTTTGCGGCTGATGTTGACGAAGGCTCGAATGACAACTGTGGTCCTGTGACCCTCGAAGTACGCCGCAATTTCTGGCGCAACAATACCTGTGATGCCAGCGCCAGCCGCTTCAGCCCATGGGGTAACTTTGTAGACTTCTACTGCTGTGATATCGCTAAGGAAATCACGATCGAACTGCGCGTGACGGATGTTGCTGGTAACCAGAACATCTGCTGGATGGTAGTTACGCCCGAAGACAAGCTGAACCCATTCTGCTACGCTCCTGGTCCTGTAACGCTGACTTGTGCTGCCCTGCCTTTGACGTTCCCCGGTAACTTGACCGAGGCTTACGCCAACGACTTTGCTGCTACGTCTGCTATGATGGACTTGCTGTTTGGTGGTGCTTCTGGTACGGACAACTGTGCTGTTGATACCATCGTAGAGCGCACGCCTAACCTGCAGGTGAACGAGTGTGGCTGGGGTACGATTACCCGCCGCTTCGAAGCCTGGCAAGTACGCCCTGAAGGTGATGTGAACGGCAACGGCCGCATCGACCTGAACGAAGTATACCGCTCTA
>PZPC01000020.1 GCA_003045895.1 Bacteroidota bacterium | reverse complement strand
TGCAGGTGGAAAATGACTTGGGGGTTATGATTCCCGTCCAAAATGTACAGGTCAAAGTGAAGGATGCTTGGTTCCGCGGTGACAGGAGGGGAAAATGTGCCATGGGAGGACAACTTCGTCCCGGTCGGGCTGATGTTTGACCTTGGCGACGTCAGTCCGTTTGAAGTGGTTACCGATCCAAACAATCCCGCCATATCTGGGCTTGACAACATATCAGGCTTCACCCCTGCCATGATCTTCAGTTCACTCCATCCCAATGTGGAAAATATCAGGCAGTTCAGGGATAGGCTCCGTACGCTTCACCTCGGCAGTACGCCAAATACGGCTGGTGCGTACAACGCCTTTGTGGATATTTACGACGTTTTCAATTAACAATTACGCAGTGGAGGGGTCGTTCTAACCCCTCCACCTACAAATCTAGAAATTATGAAATCCATAATCATGTTAGCTGCTTTCGCTACCCTGTTGGGGGTAGGCTGTATCGACAGGGACGCAGAGGAATTCCGAAAAAGCTGCCCTTATGAGTTGGCTTACAGCGGACACTACCTGCGCGTACCGATAACCATAACGCCGCACAAGATCGAGTATAGAATCGGGGATACGATAAAAATATCCACTGTATTTACTGATTCCATCAACGACTTGGGGACTGGGCAAGTGTTCAAAATAGAGAACTTTCCTTTTCAGCCGTTCTCACTATTGTACAGATTTCATAATGGTTTGGAGTGGGATGCGGGGTTTAGAGTGAATAGTGTGAGGGTAGACTCCATCTACCAGCCTAAGTATAACGCATCTTCGAACTATGCTGACCAAATTAGGGGACGAACCCTATATGAAGGAGGAATGTACAGATTTGAAATTGAAGTTGTATTGAATGAAGCTGGCAGGTACATTCTACTTCTTACTGATGTTTATCAAGAATTTAACGCCAGCGGCGCACCAGAACTCAACGCTGAAGCAGACGCCATCACCTTCGAGGGCAAATGCCCGACACTGCGGTATTACATCTGCAGCATGATAGAGGGGGAAGACAATTTGGAGTTGTTTGAGAATGAAATGGTACACTTGGATAAGGTAGTTTATGGGGATAAGTTGGGTAGTATTCATGACAGGAATAGTACGGGCATATATGGTGTAGGGTCAATTGGAATTGAATGGTCAGGGATGTTTGCTTTTGAAGTAACGGAATGAACGCACACGCTGCCAACTCCGCATACCCGACCACCCGCCCTACACGGGCGGAGCGTCGGGTATGCCCACGTTGGCAAACATTAAAAAGACAATAAATGAAAACAACAATTACGATTTTGATAACATGTTTTTTGGCTTTCTCTGGATCCAGCCAAACAATTAGTTTTGAACGTGATACAATCCAAGTATTGCAAAATTCAGATGCAGGAACTGTAGCCTCAGCAGATATAGACTTGGATGGAGATATAGACATACTAATCACTGGGACACCTCCTGTAACCACGACTCTGTATAAGAACGATGGTTTTGGAAATTTTACTGCTATTTCTCAACCGGCAATAATAAATGTTTATTCTGGAGCGGCTGAATTTGCTGATGTTGATAATGACGGAGACCAAGATTTATTGATAACCGGCAATACTAGTCAAACAGTCACAACAGCCAACTTATACCTCAATGATGGTATGGGAAATTTTACTCTTGCTTCGGGTACTCCTTTTGAAGTTTCTACAACGGGTGACATTGATTTTGGAGACATAGATGGTGATAATGACTTGGACTTGATTATGTCGGGGAGAAATAGTCTTGAGGAATTGTTTGTAAAACTTTATACTAATAATGGCTCTGGTTCATTTAGTCTTAGCAACGGATCATCTTTTGTCCCTGTCTGGTTTAGCTCAACCGAGTTTATTGACATCGATAATGACAACGATTTGGATCTACTCATATGTGGAGAAGATACTACCAACACATCTAACACAATTTTGTATCTCAACAATGGCTCTGGCGTCTTTTCTGCCGCATCAGGAACTCCATTTACAGGGGCTCATTTTGGAGATATTGCTTTCGGTGATACTGATAATGATGGAGACCAAGACATTCTGATTACAGGATCCAATGCAAGCGGACAGAATATTGCAGAGTTCTATGTAAACAATGGCTCATCATTCAGCCTGGTTACAAATACACCCTTTCCAGGAGTATCATTGCATTCTTCATCATTCGCTGATTTTAATAATGACGGACAACTTGATCTTTTACATATCGGAAGTTCTGCTACTGGCTTAATCGGGCATATTTATGAGAACACTGGTTCTAATAGTTTCATTTTAGTCGACTCTACTACAATTTCTGGCAGCTATAACGGCTCTAGTGTGGTTTCAGATCTTAATGGAGATAACAAATTGGATATAGTAACAACAGGTACTTCTTTCACATTACCAAATCGCGCACCAAAAATTTATTTTAACCAAACCTCTGTTTTGTCAACAAATGAAAGTATTGATGAGAAATTCTTCTTAAATGTTTTTCCAAATCCTACAAACGGATTGATAAACATAGAGACGAATTTCAATTCATTTTCAGATGTAAAAATATATGACTTGATGGGACGTATAATCTTTCAAAGTAGATATAGGGAGTCGAGCTTCAGTATTCATTTAAATATCCCTTCATGCGTCTATTTATTACATATTTCAAATGACAAATTTACCTACAACAGAAAACTAATTGTTGAATGATAAAAAACGTTTGCTAACAATGGGTATAAAACATAGGGCGGACAGTGGTTTCCGCTAGTTTTCGGCACTTGGCAAGCTTCATTTCGGGCGGACAGTTAAGAGCTTCGAAATGCCCTACGTTTCATACCCGAGCCGTTCTGCGCAACGAGGTATTCTCAATACAAATGCAGTGTGAATAAGAGTTGTATATTTACCACAGAAAAATTAAAATATGAATACGCTTAAAATATTTAGCATACTAGCACTTCTATTTCCAGCCCTATTGTTTAGTCAGTCTAGAAATGAAATCAGCTTACCTAAGTTTAACTTAGATAAGTATTATGTAATGAATAAAGCTGATGGTTGGGCATTAAATAGCAGTTCAAAAGAATGGGTGAAGAATGAGAACCAGGTTTCTGATCAAGAAGCCTCCTTCCGATTGACCCATAATGCTATGAACTTTGATTCAATGTTAGTAAATGAAATTACTATTGATGATGACACTCTTACTGTTTTATTCATATTTAAAACAGGGGGAAAGTACAGATATCCAAGGATTAGAAAGGAATGGTATGAGCAAAGGATCCTTAAGTATATTGTATTTGATTCGGATGGAGTTCAAGCTATCGAAGAAATCATTCGTCAGCCTATGCCTACCACCAGATTTGTGCAAGCTCATACACCATAGGCGCATATCTTGGACCACATGGTGGCGGTAATTTGGATCAATTTGATTAACCCTCATTTCACCCACACCAGCTTTCCATCAACCAATTTCTCAATAAAACCCTCGTCCATCAGGAAGGAAATACTGAGCAGCAGGTGCTCCTCGTGTTCAGAGCTGAAGCTGCCCACAATGGCGTCCAGTGCCAGCGGTTGGCTGCGCAGCAATTGCGCAATTTTGTGGGTGTACTGATCGTGGCCCGAGGCGGTAAGTTCTTTCTTGTTTTGCGCCAGGCAGACGTCGCAAATCCCACAAACTTCACTTTTTTGCTCTCCGAAGTACCGCACCAATTGCTGGCTGCGGCAGACGTTGGATTCTACGTACCGGATGGCCGCCTGGATGCGGGCGAGGTGCCGTTCTTTGCGGAACTTGTAGGTGGGTAGGTCAATACTTAGTTGCTCCGCAGCGACCCGATCGCGCAGGAATTGCAGCTGGGGTTGATCTTTGGCAGGGGTGTAGCGAATAATTCCTCCTTCGTGCATGGTTTGCAGGCCCTGGCGCAGTTCCTTTGGCGATATTTTGAGGAATTTAGCGAGCTGGGTCTCCTTGAGCCGGACGGGGTGGTTAAAGGCGCCCTGGTAGGAACGCAGGATTATTTTGAGGATGCGATCCAATTTTGAATGTTTCAACTGGTAATCGTACAATTGATCCTTGTCGACAATCACCTTGAAGCTGGGGGGAATGTAAACGGCCTCGCTTACGGCCAACCAGCCGCTTTGCTCCAGCACTTTCAGGCAGTGGTAGACCAGGGTAGCCGGTAGTTCGTAAATTTGGGCAAATTCGGGCAAATCAAAATCGTAGCTACGCCCTTCTCCCGCACCCGTTGCCAGTTGCAGGTAACTACCCAGCGCCCGGTAGACCCGCCGAATATCATCCAGCTTGGGGAACGACTGTTCGTAGTAGCGCAAGAGTCTTTCTTTGTCGCCTGCCGCGTAGAGCAAGACGGCGTACGCCTTCTCCCCGTCGCGCCCGGCACGCCCAGCTTCCTGGAAATAGGCCTCCAGGCTGTCGGGTAGATCCAGGTGGACGACCGAACGGACATCTGCCTTATCGATACCCATTCCGAAGGCGTTGGTAGCCACCATCACGCGAATTTGGCCACCAATCCAGGCTTCCTGGCGGCCAGAGCGCTCTTCCATGTCGAGGCCGGCGTGGTAAAAGCTGGCGGGAATTTTGCGGCGAACCAGCTCGATGGCAATGTCTTTGCACAGGCGGCGGCTGCGGACATAGACCACCGCACTCCCCGGAACTTTTTGCAAAATACCAGCCAATTGCGCGATTTTTCCCTCGGCGGCCCTGACCACGTACGCCAGATTGGACCGGGTGAAGCTCTTTTGCCAAACCTGGCTACCGGGCCGAAAAAGTAGTTTCTCCTGAATGTCCACGACCACCTCGGGCGTAGCCGTGGCGGTAAGCGCCATAATGGGTACGTCGGGCAAGTAGGGACGAATCTCCGCAATTTCCAGGTAAGGGGGGCGAAAATCATAGCCCCACTGGCTAACGCAATGGGCTTCGTCTACGGCAATCAAGCTGACGGGCATCTTGACCAACCGTTCCCGGATAATATCGGTTTTGAGTCGCTCGGGAGACAGGTAGAGGAATTTCAGGTGCCCATACACGGCATTGTCTACGATGCGGTCAATATCGGCATAGGACAGCCCCGAATAAACGGCATCGGCCCTGATGCCGCGCGCCTGCAGTTGCTGTACCTGGTCCTTCATCAGCGCAATTAACGGTGACACCACCAAACATACCCCTTCGCGGGCCAGGGCTGGCACCTGGAAGCAAAGTGATTTTCCGCCACCGGTGGGCAACAAGGCCAGGGTATCCCGGCCAGCCAATGCCGACTGGATGATCTCCTTCTGGAGCGGCCGAAAGGTATCGAAACCCCAGTATTTTTTCAGTATGTCGTGGAGGTTGGCCAAAATCGTCGGTACTTTTTGAAAACAGCTGTTAAAACTGATAACCTAACGCAAAGATAACAGGAACCGCCACGGTTGTGTGCCAGGGGGCGCGGGAACCGACCTGCCAGGCCAATCCACCATTGGTGGAGAAGGTGGCATCCAGAGGGATGTCCGAATAGTTGCGGTTGTTTAAGCGCAAACCCAGACCGATACCCGTATCCAGTTGCCAGGATTTGCCCAGTCGCCAGGATATTCCTTTGAGGTAGGAAAAACTCCAACTGTGTTGGGTGAGTTGGTAATCAATGCGTTGGATAAAGGCGCCACCGTCCCGAGAAAAATCACCCGCTATTTGGGCGGCAAAGTAGCGGTAGTCAAACGACCATTCGTGAAAAACCCGGCGTCGGATAAGGCCTGGGTTGTCGTGGTAGGTACGGCGGGTAGTGCGTAGGCGAAACCCAAGCAGGCTGAGCAACTGGGGTTGTTCGGGGTAGTTGAAATCCAGGATTACCCCGGCCTCGTGGCGCAGGTATACATTGCCGTGAAGCCGGTGCTCGTACCCAATGTGGGGGCCCGGATAAACCGGATCAAACAGGTGACCCAGCGAGAGGCGAATGATCCGGTCTGGACCTTGACGCGCCGCTGGTTGGACCGCTGTTTGGGTGCTGCCTATTCCAGGAATTACCGTGCAACAGATCAGCAGTAGGCGCAACAGGTTATTCATGCAATTCGTTTTTTCGCTGGCACACATCGCGTCCATGGTCCATGCGGTTAATCTCTGAAAAACAAACCATCCATGGTATTAACGCGTCCGGTGGGCAGATCCACGCCTTCGATGTGAAAGCTATAAGGCTGGAATCCGTGCTGCCGGACAAAGTCAAGCGTTTGGTAGAAATCGAGCTGCGCCTGCTGGTATATTTTGTACACCGGAATTTCTATTTTTAGCCCTTTGGCCTGTGCCAGCACGGCCTTGGCGCCCGCCAGCACCTGCTGCTCATAACCCTGGGTGTCGATCTTGAGCAGGATGGTGGCCTGTTGCCAATCGGGGACGTATTCGCCGATGATGGTGTCCAGCTGGTGGATGGGCAAAAGTGTTTTCTCGACAATACTGGATTTGGCGTTGTGTGCCGCAAAGCTGTCTTCGATGGGCAGCACGGAGCTGAATTGGGTGTCGTCGGTGATGTGGAACTCAATTTCACCGTCTTTCTCACCGATGGCCATGCGGTCGGCCACAATCCAATTGGGATAGGCCCGGGCGCGTTCGGTGAGTTCGCGGTGCGCACTGGGTACGGGTTCAAAAGACAGGACCTTGCCCTGGTAGCCAAAATCGTAGAGGGATTCCGCAAACTGACCGGTATTGGCACCTACGTCAATGACCAGGTTGATGCCGTGGCCCTGGGCCAGCATGCTGGTGCGCAGGGGCTCGCTGGCGGAAGCGGTAAATCGTTTGAGCTTTAGGTGGAAGCCGGTAAGTTGGCCCAGGCGGCGCTTGGTGCGGTCCAGTAACTTGGACTGGAGAATACTTTGCAACAGGTTCATCGCAGGTTAGTCTTGGTTGGGGTGGAGAATGGTATTCAGGTTGGCCCTGATTTCGTTGACGGGATAGCTCTTGTCCGAAATGGCATAAGTCTTTCCGTCCTTTGTTTCGATGACGAGAAAAAAGGTCGTGACTTCCCGGCCAGCTTGCCCCAATAAGCCAGTTGTTTCCTCTTTTTTTAGCGAAAACTTTCGAACATTGGCGTAGGGAATAGTCGTAGTGCCGTAGGTAAGATGATCTGCGTAGATGTCAATTCTTCCTTGTTTGTACCAGCTCCAGCCACTGAAAAAAGCGCTGGATGCCGCGAGTAGCCCGACAAAAAACAAGAGCATCGCTACGAGTGCATTGCTGGTATGGGCACGGCCTTTAGCAGGTTTCTTCAGGATCCAGAAACTCAGCCCAAAAGTGGCGCTGGCAATGACCAGGCCGAGCCAGAGGTAGAGGCGGTCATCTGAAGTTGACAGGTAACTGTAGAGTATGTCATTCATCGTTGAATAATTTTTCCCAAGGTCGGGATAAAATACTAAAAATGCCACTCGAATCACTCGTTAACCAGGTGCGGGGGTGCTGATCCGAGTGCAGAATAAACGGATGTTGCAGGGTGGTATCGCGGTAGCAATGTAGCAAAACTGAATCGGAACCAGCAAAGAGGGTCAATTGCCAAATACGGAGCGAATTCAGTGCCAACTCATCAATGTCATCGGCGAATTGGGTGCTACTTATTTTTTGCAAAGCACTGGTGTAAGCAAACCACACCAGGCTGTCGAGTAGCAGGGAATCATTGAGCAACCATTGGTTATTCCGGTTGCTGGCCGTAAAAACCTGCTCCCCATACTGCATGACCAGGCGGGTTACGGGTTGTTCCAGCCGGACGAGGTCCTGGTTTCGAAAACTGTTGCGGTCGCCGGCCAAAATCCCCGTTGCCAATCCATTGAAAGCATAGACCTCTGTTTGTTGTCCAAGCCGGGCAAAAGCCGCTACTTTTTGACGGTCAGGTTGGAAAGTGTATTGCCCGATGCGTAAGCAATTGTTTTTTTTTTCATCAAAATAGAGACAAATTTCCAAACCCTCGGAGGGTCCAACGCCGTATTTTTTCCAATCTTCCGGACGTTGGGTAACAATCTCTTCCGTGCGAATATTGCGCAAGCGAAGCAGTAAGTCTTCCACTAGGTCGGTATTGGCTGGTTCGTTGATGTTGTTGCTGCTCAACAACCAGCGTTGGCCGTAACGCAGGAGGGTAAAAGGCTGCTGGTCCGCTTTTGCCAGGGATATCCGGGTCACCTCTTGCGGGAGAAAATTCAGGAGGGTGGCCTTGAATTCGGAACTGCGTTGGTTGTTCCAATATTGGGCAATTCCATATAAAAGTACGGCCAGTCCAAAGAGAAGAATGAGTCTTTTATTGCGCATCTGGCTTTAGGCTTGTTGGGCTAAAAATGCTTGTAGTTTGGCCACGGCCCGTCCCCGGTGGCTGATGGCATTTTTGGCAGTAGGCGGCATTTCTGCAAACGTGACCTGGTAGCCTGCTGGCACGAAAACAGGATCGTAACCAAAACCAGCCGCGCCGCTTTGGTGCTCGCTGATGGTTCCGTTGACGATACCTTCGAAGAGGTGTTCTTCGTCGGCGATTAATAGTGCGATAACCGTACGGAAGCGAGCCTGGCGGTTGTTGTTGCCGGCAAGTTCTGCCAGCAGTTTGGCCATATTGTCTTCCGGGTTGCGCTGTTCGCCGGCGTACCGTGCGGTGATTACGCCGGGGGCTCCATTCAGGGCAGCTACTTCGAGTCCGGTATCTTCCGAAAAGCAATCGTAGCCGAAATGGTCGCGTACATAACGGGCTTTTTGGAGGGCGTTGCCTTCCAACGTCGAGCTGGTTTCCGGGAGTTCTTCGAAACAACCAATATCCGTGAGGCTTAGGAAATGGTAACTGGCCCCTAACAGCTGCTGAACTTCGCTGATCTTGTGGGCATTATTGGTAGCAAAAACGATGGTCTTCATGCGCTTAGTAGTTTGACGGAAATAACGGATCCCATTTTTTGCAACGATTCGCGAATATTTTCACGCAAGCTCCTTTTAGTCAATCGCTTAGAAAATTTTAGCGAATCAAAAATGGGATCAGTTACCGCGTGGCGCGGCAGGCGCTATTTTTATCCCGTCACTTACAAAAATTTGGCCTTGAGGGCTTTCCAAAGTGCGCCGGCTTTTTCGTTCTGGTTTTTCTCTCTTTCCTCCCGAATGGTGCTTAGCGCGTGAACCCGCAGCAAAGATAAGTCACCGAGACGAGTAAAAGCATACCAGGGTAATTCTGCCCGGATACCCAACAGGGGGAGCGGATGGCCAAACAGGAGTACCGTGTGGATGGCCTCGTGGCGGCAGAAGGAGGTGAGGTCGAGGCGGTCGTCGGGTTGAACGAGGAGTAGTAACGTTTTGTCGGCCAGCGGCGTAAGTTGGGCCGCCGCCAGGATGCTTTCCAGAAACGCCTGGTCAGCCGGTTGCCAATTCACCGTGGTCACGATTACCAGCACGCCTGCTGTTGCTTTGCCCGACCTTTTTTCGGGGCTCAATGCGCTTGCAGGAAAACCAATTAGATCAAAGGATAGATAGCTTTCTGGCAAAATATAAATTAATTTTTTGGTTTATTATCAAAATTTTATACCAAAACACCGTTTGGTGTTTGTGGTATTCGGAATTTTCCTGTAAGTTTGTGCAAAATACCAAACAATGAGTAGAAAAGTTGAAATCACTAAGGTACAGGAAAGCAGAATAGGAGAGGTGGATTTTGCCAACATTCCTTTCGGCCGGGTTTTTTCTGATCACATGTTTGTTGCTGAATACCAAAACGGGGCTTGGGAAAATTTCCGCATTGTACCTTTTGGGCATTTCACTATGCATCCGGCTTCAATGGCCCTGCATTATGGTCAGGCTATTTTTGAAGGCATGAAGGCATCAAAAGGAGCGGATGGACAACCCCTGTTGTTCCGCCCCGAAATGCACGCGCAGCGCATTAACCGTTCGGCAGAGCGGCTGATGATGCCAGCTTTCCCGGAAGATATGTTTGTAGAGGCTTTACATGCACTCATTGATTTGGATGCCGCCTGGATTCCTCCGCAGGAAGGCAGTGCCCTTTACTTGCGCCCTTATATGTTTGCCACTGATGAGTTTATTGGGGTGCGTCCCTCCGAAAGTTATAAGTTTATCATTTTCACCGGACCCGTAGGCCCTTATTATGCCAAGCCTGTTCGCCTGAAGGTCGAACAACATTACGTTCGGGCAGTACCCGGAGGGACGGGAGAAGCCAAAGCTGCGGGTAATTATGCGGGCAGTTTGCTGCCTGCCTATAAAGCACAGCAAGAAGGTTTTGACCAGGTTGTTTGGATGGGCGGTCCTGACATGAAGGAGATTCAGGAAGTGGGAACCATGAATATCTTTTTCGTGATCGACGGAAAAGTAATTACCCCCATCACCGACGGTGCCATTTTGCGAGGTATTACCCGGGATAGTTTCCTGAAAATCCTCCCGGAGAAAGGCATTCCGGTAGAAGAGCGCAAGATTACCATTGATGAGGTCGTGGCAGCTTACCAGGCTGGCACCTTGCAGGAAGTTTTCGGCGCAGGAACAGCAGCGGTAGTTTCCCACGTTGCCGAAATTGCCTATGGCGATTTGATGATTAAATTACCTCCCGTAGCTGATCGCAAAATCGGTGCGATGCTCAAGGATTATATTGACGGTCTGCGCTCCGGCCGGGTGGCTGATACCCACAACTGGATCATTCCGGTAAACCAGGAAGCACTGGTTTAGGTGTTGTTTCAGCTGTGAGCGGCAGCTGAAGTTCGGGAACAGTAAGGCATCGTGCTTACTGTTCCCGATTTTTTTTATACCATTATACGGAAATTGCCTAATTTCGATTTTCTTTAATAATTTTGGTACATGTCTCACTTGGTAGTTGATCTCAGACAAGTTCATATTCTTCAGGCCGGCCAGACCGTTCTGGAGGATGTCAATTTGCGGATATCCCAGGGGGAGTTTGTTTACCTGATCGGTAAAACGGGGAGTGGAAAATCCAGCCTACTCAAAACCTTGTACGGCGCTTTGCCCCTCCACCAGGGCCAGGCAAAAGTAGTAGACCATGATTTGCTCCAGCTGAACCGGCACCAAATTCCCATTATGCGCCGGCGCCTGGGTATTGTTTTTCAGGATTTTAACCTCCTGACCGACCGTTCCGTAGGAGAAAACCTGGAATTCGTACTGCAAGCCACGGGGTGGAAGGAAGCTGCCAGGCGCAACGAAAGAATAGTCAGCCTCCTGGAGCAAGTAGGACTGGGAGCTGCCCGCCATAAAATGCCCTTTGCCTTATCTGGCGGAGAGCAACAACGGGTAGCGATAGCCCGCGCTTTGCTCAATGAGCCAGAGTTGGTGCTGGCAGATGAACCAACGGGTAACCTGGATCCTGAAACCAGTGATGATATTTTGCTGCTGCTGCGCCAACTGGCCAGACAGCGCAATACCGCAGTTCTATTTGCTACGCATGATTACCGAATCCTGGAAAATTTTCCCGCCCGAATTGTTAGGTGCTTTGACCAACGGGTAGTCAACGACGAGGATATTATTGTTTAATGTTTGTCCTTCTAGGGCCACTGGATGCCGCCTGTGCCGTCACCAGTTTGTCAAAGAATCACGATTGTATACGCAAAAGCCATTTTAGCTATGTGGGTTCGTCTAACTGCAATGTTATTGTGCATCGTTTTTTTTATTACGGGATGCAATAGTTTAATTTCCCAATTTTTTGGAACGCACAAATTGCGCGTTTTTACAATGGAGGAAACTATCACTACGGGCGTCGGAGACTCCGATTTCGTAGAGCTCATTGGTGCCTGGCAAAGTGGTGATTACATTGTGGTTCCCCCCCGTACCGATGCGGACAAAGCGATCCTGATCTACCCGCTGCTTGCTGAAAGCCAGATTGAAGCCCTGAAAGCGGGTAAACAGGTTAAGCCGCGGATCATTGCCTGGACCAAGAATTTTTCGATGGCCTGCGATGATGAAAAAAATTGTGTGCCTTTAATGCCCGTTGCCGTACAGGGGGTTATTCGGGAGATGCGACAACAGAAAAACCAAGCCCATTTATTGCCCGTACTCAAGTACCAGTTGCCCGACAACGTGGAGTATATCGAGGTAGGCCGCCAGCCATTAGCCTGGTACTGGAATTTACTGATGGTCTTGGGCGGACTGGGGTTTGCCTTCTACATCGAATCCCGGGCCAACCGCGAACAGCAAATAAGCGGCAAAGAAGAGCTATAATCTGCCGAAGAGGTGTTATTTTTGTTTTTTTACCCCTTAGTGTATTTTTGTCACTAACCGCGTCAGCAAATTCAAGACCAATGAGCAAGCGTCAGCACATCGTAGCAGGAAACTGGAAAATGAACAAGGATTACGAAGAGGGCCGCGCCCTGGCACTCGAAATCGTTGAAAAACTGCAGCCATCAGAGACGATCATGGTTCTGGGCACGCCTTATATCCACCTGAAAGGGGTTGCCCATATCATCAGCGACATTAACAATTTGTACCTGGCAGCCCAGAATTGTCACCAGGAAGATAGCGGTGCTTACACCGGAGAGATTTCTACGGACATGCTCCGTTCTGTCGGTTGTACTTACGTCATTTTAGGCCACAGTGAACGGCGGGAGTATTTTCAGGAAAGTGATGAACTAATTGCCGCCAAGGTGAGCCAGGCCATCCGCCATGGTTTAAAACCGATCTTCTGTTGCGGCGAATTGCTGCAAACCCGCGAAGCTGGTGCGCAGGAAGCGGTGGTGGGCGAACAGGTAAAAAAAGGTCTTTTCAATTTAACGCCGGAGGAGTTCTCTCAGGTTGTCATTGCTTACGAGCCGGTTTGGGCTATTGGTACGGGCAAGACCGCTTCGCCTGACCAGGCACAAGAAATGCATGCTTTCATTCGCGGGCTGCTGGCCGCCCAGTACGGCGACGAAGCCGCCCAGGCTACTTCCATCCTCTACGGCGGTAGTGTTAAGCCCGATAATGCCCAGGAAATATTCTCCAAAACCGATGTTGATGGCGGGTTAATTGGCGGGGCATCCCTGAAAGCCAATGACTTCATTGCCATTGCCAACAGCTTCTAAGCCCGGGCGGACCGCCAGTGAATGATACGGTGTCACCAAAAGAATGGTATAATTTCATTTTTTACCTTTTTTGTTACAGTTGCTTAACGGAACTTATTATATTTGTTTATCCCTCTGCCTCAGGTTTCGAAACAGAAGGGCTACAACAGGTTGAATGAGTAACATCGTAACACAACGCTTCATCAAATGTCATGATAAACTGAAGGCGGACGGAATCATCCGTTCTAGTCGTCAGTTCGCTTTGTCGGTAGACTATTTGCCGCAAAGTCTGAGTGAAATTTTGAAAGGCCGCCGGGATGCAACCATTGACCTCATTCGAAAATCAATCGATAAGTACAAGGTCAACCCGGTGTACCTGTTTACCGGTGAAGGTCCTATGTTCATGACGGAAGAAGAAAACCAGGACTTTCGTACCCTTACAATAGTGACAACCCCCAACGAAGAAGAGCGAATCGTTCACGTTCCTATTCCTGCCCAGGCCGGTTACGCTTCCGAACATACGGATCCTTCGTTTATCCAGGAATTGCCGAGCTACGTCCTGCCCGATTACAAATACAAAGTGGGTACCCACCGTTCATTTGACATGGGGGGGGATAGTATGGAACCCACGCTCTTTGAGGGAGACAAAGTGGTTTGCAGTTACCTGGAACCCACCTTGTGGGAGTCAGGCATTAAAGATAGCTACGTTTACGTTATTGTTACCCGCGCCGATATAATGGTCAAGCGGGTGAATAACCTGATCAAAGAATCGCGTAAACTGGAATTGGTATCCGACAATAATTTTTACGAAAAGCACACGATCCGGCTAGCCGATATTCGGGAAATCTGGTACGTGCGCGCACGCATCAGCCCTTTTTTACCTTCGCCAAGAAATGTCAAGCACCTCGTGCGCGAAGAAGTCTATGAACTCCGCAAGACCATGCAACAGCAGTCACGGCTGATCGAAAACCTCAACGCAACCATCACCACCCTGGTGAATCAGCGCAGTTAATGTAGCAGCTCTAAACTTCCGCGTAGTCCCCGGTTGCCAACATGACCAGGGTGCAGGTATATACGACTTCAATTTCTGCCGCCTTTGCTAAATGTGCCAATTCAGCATTTTCCGTTCCCGGGTTAAAAATGATGCGTTTGGGCTGTAAGCCCAGCACGTATTCGTAGAGCGGATTTTGTCGTTGTGGGTTCAGGTACAACGTGATGGTATGCACCTGATCCAGGACGGGTAGGCCTTGCTGGATGGCAACACCGGCTACGGTTCCTGTTCGCAGTCCTACGGCACTCACCTGGAAACCGTTGTGAACCAACCGTTGTATAGCCTGATACGATACCCGCGAGGGATTGGTGCTGGCACCCAAAACGAGTGTATGCATGTTATTTGTCCTTGAGTTCCTGGATTTGAGTGAGCACTTTTTCAGCCGCTTCAATCTTCCGGGCATAAGCTTTCAAGTCGCCGGAGCGTTGGATGTGCATGGCTTCTTCCATTAATTTTTTGTAAGCTTTTTCCAGTTTCTGGATAGGATTAGTATTGAAAAGTCCAAACATTTTATTTCTTATTGGTGTATCCTATTAACAGCACCTGCTTGATTTTGTTGCCAGCCTGGTTTTATTTATCCGCCAGGCGAAATGGTTGTCACCAGCTGGAAAATCCCCGGCGGTTAATTTTCAAATGATTTCATCAAATTCCTCTTCCGCTGCCGGTGGAGCATGCCGCTCCAGGCTGCTGCGAAAGTCCGTATCCATGGTGCGGAAACGTTCCATGACGGTAAGCAGGAAAGGCTCGTCGACCAATTCCCGGATGGCGGCAAGACTGCTCATATGCTCCGTTGGCCGGAATTTGTAGGTTTGCTCCAAATTGCCATTCTCCAGTTTGATCGACAAGCGGGTATCGGTTTTGAAAACCGTGATCTTTAGCTGTGGATGGTCCAGGTAACCAATGATGCGCATAGCTGGTTTTTTTAGGTTCTTAAAGTGAAACAGCAGGTTGAGACAAAACGCCCAACCTGCTGTTTATTCATTTTATACAAAAGCTATTGGCCTTGCTGGAAATGGTTTGTCCCAGTCATTTAAAGCACTTCGCTCAAAGGCGTGTACGGCAGGCTAAACGTTTCGGCTACTGCCTTGTAGACCACCTTTCCCGCTACGATGTTGAGTCCCAAACCGAGAGGGGCATTGTCCTGGCAGGCTTTTTTCCAACCTTTATCAGCCAGTTGCAGCGCAAAGGGCAGGGTTGCGTTGGTCAGGGCCAGCGTGGAGGTATAAGGCACCGCGCCGGGCATATTGGCCACGCAATAGTGAATAATACCGTCGATGACGAAAGTCGGATCGGCGTGCGTGGTCGGGGAACAGGTTTCAATACATCCGCCCTGGTCAACGGCTACGTCCACCAGTACGGTGCCGGGCTTCATTTCTTTGAGCATATCCCGCGTGATGAGCTTAGGCGCTTTCGCACCAGGAATCAACACGGCACCAACGATGAGGTCTGCGTCCTTGATGAGTTTTCGGATGTTGTATTCGTTGGAATACAAGGTCGTCACATTGGCGGGCATGTTGTCGTTCAGGTAGCGCAGGCGAGGGAGGTTAACGTCGAGCAGGGTAACGTTGGCGCCCAGGCCAGCTGCCATTTTAGCGGCCTCGGTTCCGACAATGCCACCACCGAGAATGATGACTTTGCCAGGGGCTACTCCGGCAACGCCGCCGAGCAACACCCCGCGACCACCCATGGGTTTTTCCAGGTATTTGGCCCCTTCCTGAATACTCATGCGGCCAGCTACTTCGCTCATGGGAACCAGCAACGGCAAACTGCGATCCGGTAATTCTACGGTTTCGTAAGCCAGACAAGTGGCACCACTGGCGATCATGGCTTTGGTCAGCGGTTCGTAGCTGGCAAAGTGGAAATAGGTGAACAACAACTGACCTTTACGGATGAGTTTGTATTCAGATTCAATTGGTTCTTTTACCTTAATGATCATTTCGGCTACGCCGTAAACTTCCTCAATAGTGGGGAGGATCGCAGCACCCGCCTGGATGTACTCTTCGTCCTCGAAGCCGCTGCCACCGCCCGCTGAGGCTTGTACATAAACGGTATGACCCCGCTTGGTCAATTCGTTGACTCCGGCAGGCGTTACCGCTACCCGGTCTTCGTTGTTCTTAATCTCCTTGGGTACACCAATGACCATAAGTATTTTTTTTTATTGGTTAGGCACTAATTTGCAGGCGCAAAGATAATGGATAACCCTTGGTTGGAATAGCAAAGCTCCAAAAAGAAAAACCAGGCATAAAAAAAGCCCGTCAAAAGAACGGGCCTCTATTCATAACCTTAACAAATTGTAATCTATACTTGTAATTAATCAATTATTGTGCCAATTTTTCTTTTTTGGGGAAACAGTATTTGTCCCTTATCTTGGCGGCTATGAAGAAATGTCCACAATGCCAGACGCTTCTGCCCTTGGAAGCCCGCTTTTGCTTCCAGTGCGGCACGCTCCAGTTGCCGGTGCTTACGACCAGCACCCGGGAAGGTTTCGACTGGCACGCCGACTGGGTGGCCCAGGCTTATAAACGGTTTCTGCAACGGCTCGAAGAACGGGTACAGGCGGAGCAGGAGGGCGCAAAGTTGCCCGGATACCAGGAGCGAATTCGTACAACCGACTACCGGGAGACCGTAATGCGGCGCCTGCAGCAGTGGACCGATGCGCACGATACCCGTACGGCACCCGAACAGCCGCTGGCGGTGCTGCACGAACTGAAAATTCTACTCGATGATCTGCTTGATTTTTTCTTTATTATGCACGCAGCCGACCTCAATGTAGTGGTACTGCCCGAATCGATTCTGCGCTACCAGCACGTGCGTACGCCTCAGATCGATCTGGCAGAGCTGGCTTTTCACTACCTGGCCTTTGAACAAGAAGAGGAACGAATCTACACGGATTTCATCACCATGCCCGTCAATAAAATTCGCAATGCCGGGAAGTACTTCCTTTTCCCCGATCGCCAGGAGAAAATTTGGTTCATCTGTGACCAAAGCCTGTTGGGCAATGCGAAGGAAGGTTTTGCCATGACCGAAAAGGCCCTGTACTGGAAGTCGGGCCTGCAAGGGGCACAACGCGTCTTCTACCACAAACTGGTCAGTTTGCAGAAAGAAAAAGAATGGCTCCTGATCAATGATCTCTTCTTCAACGCTACACCTTCGCTCAATACCAAGCTCATTTGGTTGCTGCGCAAACTGGCGCGCCTTTTCCAGGCAGAATTGTAGGGGATATTGCTAACAAAATGGTGGTTTGACAAGCAAAGCAATGGTAACCATTGTATTTTTGCCCTCCCTGCTCTTGTCATCAAAAATGCAACCATGATCCGCCCTTTCCGCTTGATTTGTTACGGTATCGCTTTTTCTTTCGGTGTGCTTTCGGCGCAAAATATTCAACTGACGCGGCTGATGCCAACCGTACACCAATTCGGCAGCACTTCCCAATTGGGTTTTGCGGGCGGATTGAATAGCCCCCAGTTTTCGTCGGCCGACCTGAACCAGGATGGCGCCAGTGACCTGTTTGTTTTCGATCGGGTAGGTAATGTCTCCCTGGCTTTTGTACGCCTACCCAATGGCACTTATCAACTGGCGCAAGACCTGCTGGTCAACTTTCCTCCCCTGGAGGCCTGGGTATTGCTGCGCGACTTCAACAACGACGGCGCCGTTGATATTTTCACCTACAACCGCAATGTGGCCTCCGGGATTAAGGTCTACCAGGGGTTTTATACCAATACCGGCTTATTGGATTTTACCCGGTTCACTTTTGGCAATGAGCTGGACATCATCTTTTTTCCTACGCAGAATGGCCAGCCAACCCAATTGTACGTAAGTGATATTGACTATCCCTCCATTTCCGATGTCGATTGTGATGGCGACCTCGATGTACTGACGTTTAATATCGGCGGCGGATTTATAGAATTTTACCAAAACCGCTCAGTGGAGAACGGACACAGTCGGGATAGTCTTCAGTTCATCCTGGCGGACAACTGTTATGGCGGCGTCTACGAAAGCGGTATTTCTACAACCCTGGACCTGGCCAGTGCCCCCGGAGAATGTGCGAACGGGATTGTAGCCGGCGGCGTGGAGCCCCGCCACGTAGGCTCCACGCTCTTGTCTTTGGACGAAGATGGCGATGGCGATCAGGACCTTATCCTGGGCGACTTGTCGTTTCCCAACCTCAACCGGTCGACCAACGCCAACGGTTGTAGCCTGGCCTGGATGAACGAGCAGGATGCGCACTTTCCTGCCTACGACGTCCCGGTAGACCTGCCCATCTTTCCGGCGGCCTACTACCTGGATATTGATGGTGATGGTGTGCGGGATTTTATCGCAGCACCCAACCCGAATTCCAATGGTGTTGATCATGAGAATGTATGGTACTACCGCAACGCTGGCACGGATGCCAGCCCGGAATTAAATTTCCAGAAGAATGATTTCCTGGTTAAGGATATGATCGACGTAGGTACCCGCAGTAAGCCAGCCCGCCTCGACTACAACGCCGATGGCCGCATGGATCTGGTGGTGGCCAACTTCTCTTATTTTGAACTTTTTGGGATCAAGAATACCCGCTTGTTGCTGTACGAAAACACCGGTACGGCAACTAGTCCGGTCTTCACGCTGGTGGACGAAGACTTTTTGGGGTTGAACCAGTACAGCTCTGACCAAACGGGAGCTGGCACTTTTGACCTGGCTCCGACTTTCGGTGACCTGGACGGTGACGGCGATGTGGATGCCCTGATTGGCGAGATCGGCGGGCGCTTGTTTTACGCCGAAAACCTGGCCGGTGCCAACCAACCGGTCAACTTCGCGCCAGCAGTATTTGGGTTCCAGGATATTGATATTGGTCAGGCCAGTACACCGCAAATTATCGACCTGAATCGCGACGGCCTGGGTGACATTGTGATCGGCGAAAAAAACGGCAACGTCAACTATTTTCAGAATGTGGGTAGTGTAGGCAATGCCGTTTTTGGCAATAACGAAGAACTACTGCCTAACGTCAAGAATCTCGGTCAGGTGGATACCCGTATTCCCGGCTACTCCACGGGCTACGCTTCCCCCTATTTTGTGGACCTGGCAGGTGCCTACCGCCTCTTTGTGGGCACCGAATTCGGTACAGTGGAAGTATATACCGACATTGAAGGCCATCTCGATGGGTCGGCTTTCACCCTGGTTGCTGAGACCATCCCCGGCCTGGCCGAAGGCGCTTACTTACATACCGTCCTCTACGACTGGAACAACAACGGTTTTCTGGATATGGTGATTGGCAATGAAAGAGGCGGACTTGGCTTTTTTGCGACCAATATCCTGCTGGATGGTACGGTACCTACCGCTGAATTGCCGGAACCTACGCTGTTCCGATTGTACCCCAACCCGGTAAATGACCAGTTGCAGGTGGCACTTGCCAACAGCTCACCAGCAACGATCATGTTGTCCGACCAACTGGGCCGCCCGGTCCGGCAGTGGACAACCCAGCAACTCCTGACGGTTTTAGACGTAAGCGATCTTCCTGCCGGGCTATATTATTTAAGGCTTACTCAAAACAGCGCCGCGGCGGTTCGGAAGGTGGTGATCGAATAAAAGGGGAAGATCATCGGGGCCTCTCGCTGGTTTTTTTGTGGCCAACTGGTGGGAATTAGGAATCAATCCGTAACTTGGATTTGAAAAAAAACAAAACGCATGTTCCCTACCCATCTTCGCCACGTATTACTAATGGTTGCTCTGGTGCTGACCAGTTTTTTAATTGCACAAGAATCAGCTAGTTATCTACGGTTAGCCGAAATCGCCCACATCGAACAAAAGGTCATGATGCCGATGCGCGATGGCGTCCGTTTGGCCACGGATATTTACCGCCCCAAAACGGATGCGCCGGTGCCGATCATCTTTTCCCGTACGCCTTATAATTTTAATGGTTGGGGAGACGGGGAGGAGCGTACCCGCGGCTACGACCAGGCCTACGAAGCCGTTAAGCGCGGCTATGCCTACGTGGTTCAAAATGAACGTGGCCGTTATTTCTCCGAAGGCGAATGGGATATTCTGGGCGTTCCGCTCACCGATGGCTACGATGCCTTTAGCTGGATGAAAGACCAGTCCTGGAGCAATGGAAAAATTGGTACCTACGGGTGCTCCTCCACCGCCGAATGGCAAATGGCCGTCGCAGCGCTTGATCATCCGGCTCACGCGGCAATGATTCCCATGGGCTACGGTGCCGGTGTTGGTCGCGTAGGTAACTTTTACGAACAGGGCAACTGGTACCGCGGCGGTGCGCAACAGATGCTCTTTACCTCCTGGTTGTACAGTGTGCAACACGACCCTATGGCCCCCCGCCTGCCCAAAGGAATTAAAACGGAAGACTTGCTTCGCCTCCAGCGGTTTTACGACATGCAGCCGGAATACCCCAGCGTAGACTGGTCAGAAGGGCTGCGCACCCTGCCCGTAGCAGACATCATCAAAAATGCCCATGGGCCCCAGGGGATCTACGAAAACATGATCCAGCGCCAACCCAACGATCCGGCCTGGTTCCAGGGCGGATTGTACCACGATGATATGACGCTCAGCATCCCGAGCATCTGGTTTTGCAGTTGGTACGATGTGTCGATCAGCCCCAATCTGGCACTCTTCAACCACGTGCGCAACAATGCCCCCAGCCCGGAGGTGGCCGATAACCAGTACCTGTTCATTGCCCCAACCCTGCACTGCGCCTACACCCGCGCTACCGAGAACACCATCGTCGGCGAACGCTCCGTAGGAGATGCCCGCTACGATTACGATGCCCTGATCTATGGCTGGTTCGACTTCTGGCTCAAGGGGGAAGATAACGGGATCAAGGAAAAAACGCCCAGGGTACAGTATTATACCATGGGTAGCAACAAGTGGCAGACCGCCGGGCAATGGCCACCCGCCGCGGCCCAACTGACGACTTTCTTCCTCAATAGCAGTGGCCGGGCCAATAGCCTCTACGGTGATGGCATGCTGACGACAACCAAGCCCGGCGCAGCCGATAACCCCGATGGGTTTACCTATGACCCCCTCAATCCGGTGACCTCCTATGGCGGCAATGTTTGCTGTATTGGCAATGCCATCCAGGGCGGCGCCCGCGATCAGCGGGAGATGGAAGCACGCAACGATATCCTGGTCTACAGCACCCCACCGTTGACGGAAGGGGTAGAAATGACCGGTTCCATCGAATGTACCCTCTACGTAAGTTCCGACGCCAAGGACACCGACTTCACCCTCAAACTCATTGATGTTTATCCCGATGGGCGGGCTTACAACCTGGACGAAACCATCCAGCGCGTGCGTTACCGCGAGGGCTATGACAAGGAAGTGTTTATGGAGCAAGGTAAAGTGTACAAGGTAGAGCTGACACCGCTTTCTACCAGCAATTACTTTGCCCCCGGCCACCAGATTCGGGTGGAAATTTCCAGCAGTAACTTTCCGCGGTTTGATCGCAACCTCAACACGGGTGGTCCCAATTTTAGCGAATCCAAACCCGTGGTAGCCCATAACAAAGTACATCATTCGGCGACTTATCCCTCGCAGGTCAGGCTGCCATTGATGAAGCAGTAGCGGAAGCAGGCACAACGCTGGGCGTCAGCGCGCACCTAATGGAAATAACCGGTGGCTTTATCAACCGACCTGGCTTTTTACCCGGTCGTTCAGAGCCTGGTTCATGGCCTGGAAACTTTTTAAAGTATCCGCGCCGATCATTTTCACAATAAGACTACTGAACAAACCGGTGAATTTTTCTCCGTGTACGAGATGGGTATGCCCTTCGCCTACTGGTTCTAGTTGGAAAAAGTGCTCCCCATCGAAAAGGCCCTTAACCCACAAATGACCCAACCAACGAAATTCTTTCTCTGGAAGATTAACCAATACTTTGGGTTGGAATTCCATAGGTTTTTGCCCGGCGGGTTGTACACAAATTTGGATGGTTTGTCCAACTTGTGGCTGCCCTGTAATTTTTTTGACAAATGGGTTCCATTCCGGGTAGGCAGCATGGTCCATCAAGATTTGCCATACTGCTGCGGGGGTGGCGGGAATTACGATTTCAGTGCTTAAAGTTTTCATCGTTGTTATAGGTTTGATTGATGCTACAAATTTAGACGTGGGCTAGCTTTGGTGCTTGGCAGCCCATGCCAAGTAATTGACATTTGCTGCCAATCTTAAAAACACTTACCTTTGAGTATGGCATTTAATGGACGATTTGTACTGAATATCGCTGATTTTGCGGCCAAGCTTGGCGTCAACTACCAGACTCTTATACAATTAAGTGGTCATTCCGTGATTGAATTGGAGGAGGAAGCTTGCCAGGTTACTGACACGGCCTATAATACGGTGTTGGAACATGCCGTTCTGACCACGGGAGACGAATACCTGGGGTTACACATGGGCGAGAGCCTGAATCTTTCAGCTGCAGGCTTGATCGTGCAGATCGTACAGAATAGTCAAACGGTGCGGCAAGCCTTGGAATACTGTTGTCAGTTTGCCAATTTAGGCTGTAGCACACTTCCCTTGGAATTGAAAGAAGAAGCGGTATGTTACACCCTGCGGCTACATCCCCAATCATGGTTAAGCAAGTTGTGGTCAGCTTAGTCGATCCCGCATTCCCCACCATTGAACAAGTGGCTGCCCACCTGAACATGAGTTTGCGTACCCTGCAACGCCGACTCAAAACAGCCGATTCTACCTACAAACAATTATTGGATGACCTTCGCAAAGATTTTGCCCTCTGCTACCTGAGACGTCCCGACCTGACTATTGGCGAAATTTCGTACTTACTGGGGTATGCCGACAACAGTGTGTTTACCCGGTCGTTCAAACGCTGGACCGGCAAAAGCCCTCAGGCTTATCGGGGAGGCGCAGTAGGTGTTTAAAGGGTATTCCCCGTCAGATAGGGGAGGTTTTCGGTGATTTTTTCCAGCTCCCAGTCCCACCATTGTAGTTTTAAGAGGTGCTCAATTTTGGCCGCTGGAAAGCGCATCCTGAGCAGTTGAGCCGGATTGCCACCCACAATGCTGTAAGGCAACACATCTTTGGTAACCACGGCGCTGGTCGCAATAATGGCGCCATCCCCAATGGTGACACCGGGCATAATCATGGCCTGGTGTCCGATCCAGACATCGTTGCCAATCCGCGTATTCCCTTTGGTCGGATAGGTTTTGCCCGCCATGGCATCTTCCCACCCGTTGCCGAAAATAGCGAAAGGATAGGTAGAGACAGCATCGGTCAGGTGGTTGGCACCGTTCATAATAAAGGTAACGTCGGATGCAATCATGCAAAACTTGCCAATTATTAGCTGGTCGCCCACGAAGTCGAAGTGGTATTTGACGTTTTTTTCAAAATGTTGGACATCCTCAAAATCATCGTAATAAGTATAATCACCTACAATAATATTGGGATTTTTAATAATATTCTTGAGAAAACAAAGCCGGTTGTAATGGGGCAAGGGGAAGGTCGTGTTGGGATCAGGGCCAGTCATAAATTAGTTAATTTGAAATGGTCGAATTACTTGTCGGTAAAGGTAAGGATAAGGAAAAAACGATTCAGTCTTCCGCGATCAAAAGTTTAGGGCAGGTAGGTAAAGCTGTTTTTGGGGTACCTGGCTGCTTGGCTTTTCTGAAAATTATATTTTTGTGTACGAGTTTAAATTTCTAATAATCAGATGTTTATGTTTGTATTTTCCTGGTATTTATCTTTTTAACCTTGATTTTTAGCCCGAAAAATTCGATCATTTGCACGCGCGCGCCCCTGCACTTGTCCTGAATTTTGTCCTGAACATTTATTCATCACAAAAAATACGGTTATGAAAAAGTCAGGATTAATATTCACCCTACTGGTAGTTGTCTTGTCGGGTTTCACTACCCCTTCCTTCGCGGCAGTTGCCACCAACAATACGTCATTTTCGCTGGAAGAAGACGTCAGTTGCGCCAAGCTCAAGACAGATATTGCGGCAAAGAAGGCTGCCATCAAGGCCATTACCGACAAACCGGAAGGAGCAGCGAAGAGCAAGTTGGACGAACTGCACGATGCCATTGCGGCCACGGAAAAGGCCTATCAGGATTATGTGACGGGTTCCGGACATGGAACCGACGTCGTGGAAGAGACCAATCGCAGGGTACAGGCTATGGATGACGCCAAGAGCGCTTATTATGACCAGTTGCTGGCACTGAAAAAACTTTCGGAAGAGTTGCTGGAGCTTCTAAAAACCTACCAAAAAGACTGTGCCAAAAACTTGGGCGCTGCCGAGCAAGAAGACCTGGATCAGGATTTGGACGATTACGGAGATGCGCCAAAACATTGGGAGGACGAAGCCGAAGGCTTTGTGAATCAGATGGCCGAAGAAGAAGCCAGCAGAAGTGGCCTTGATACGGCAAAGAAGGATGGTGAATCGGAACGCGAATACCGCCGCCGAATCCGGAATGGCGCCAGGAGAATGCCCTGGGTGCAGCCCGGTAAAACGGGGGAGGAAGGCGAATCAGCCGATGATTTCAAACGGCGGCAAGAGCGCTGGCGGGGTCGCAACTCAAAATTGTGGAAGAAGCCTTTTTGGGAAAAGTTGAAGGAAAAGCTGGAGGCCCTCAAGGAGAAGGCCCTGGCTGACAGTGAAGCCCGCGAAAAAGAAAAGCGCGAAGAAGGGGCGGTTCCCCGCCGTCAGGATAGTCGGAACTACTACCTGGGTGGTTTTGTGGGCGGCTTTAATACACCCGTAAAAGCGGCGGCTTTTGCTACCGCTGCCGACTTGGAACGGCTCCTGCAATCCATGGAAAAGAATCCAGGGCTGCAGGAAGCCTTCCGGGAGTTGGCTGACGGCGGCGATATTTTGATTGGACCCTTTTCGACGCCTACGGGTTTTACCAACGTCGACTACCGAATAGAGAAACGCTACGGACTCGCAGCGCAATTCGCCTGGTCGCCCCGCTGGGAGGTCACCCTTCAGGTACAATCCGGGCAGTCTCGGGCTACGGCCATCTTTCCGGTAACCCTGGTGCGTTTTACTTCACCTGAAAGCAAAGCCATGAGTGGGAATTACCAGCTGGAGCAACGCCTGTACGGGGTGCAAGCCGGGGTGCAGTACGGCTTTGTCAATGGCCTGCTCCAGGGGTTGGTTGGTCCCTGGGTAGGCGTACAAAGCTACCACCAGGAAACGACCGCCAGCATCAATACGGTCGGCTGGCAGGTAGCAGAAAACAACAATACTTCTTTAGCTATTGGCCTACAGGCTGGACTGCGGTTGCCATTGCCCCGTCGGATCTACAGCGGCCTGAACGCACAGTGGGGGCTCGAAGGCGACCACCAACGTTACGGAGGCAGCCTGAGTTTGGGCTACCTGCTGGGGAATTAGACAGGTGTTGGTTAAAAAAGCGATCCTTCCCTGATCACCGGATTTGTCAACGAATCAAAGCTGCTTTGTGGGTGCCCAATCTTACCGAGATTTGGTACCCACTAATTTTTTAGCAATTTCAAGGGTTGCATCCACTGCCCATTTGGTTGTTCGGCAAGGAGGAAATACAGTCCGGGAGGCCAGGCTGACAAATCGATTTGCCAATCCCGGCCACGGGGGAAATGGTATTTAGCGAGGCATTGCCCGGTGGCATTGATCAACTGTAGGTCGGCCGGGCCAGTAGTGGGGCCCGCCCCCCGGAGCCAGCTTTGACAAGGATTGGGGTAGATTTGCCAATCATTTGCTGGCGCAGCTACCGGTTGGTTGCTGGTAATCAAAAAAGAATCCAGGGAGCTGGTCAAGTCGATCACTTGCTCGTTAAGGGTAATAAACAAAGTCTCCTCGATCGTGAATTCCGGGTAGGCCGTCAGCAGGATCATATCTTCGATGATAATCGTAAATTTTGCCAAGGTTCGGGAGGCTGCCAGCGCACCCTGGCCTCTTCCGGCGACCGCCAACTGGATACTACCCACCGGCGGTGAGCGACCAAAGTCCACCGAATTTGCGGTAGCGACAACGTACATCAGGTCGCCGGCAGTGACATCAGGTTCGATGCGGATATGATCATTGTTGAAAAGACTGGGGTCATAACGCAAGGTCAGGGCAATGGCCAGCGGCGGATTGGTTGGCGGAAAGGCCGTAGGATCTGGAATAACCAGGTCAATGGTTCCAATCACGGTGTCACCAGGCAACGCCGTGGTCCGGTTGAAGGTGAGTACCAACGTGGGGCGATTTTCAACCCGGAAAGTATCCGTCAGCAGGTAGGGTAGGGGCGGTGGGAAAGCGGTGGCTTGCAGGCTGTCATAATTCAGGGCGATAGCATCCAGATCCAGGGAGTCGATGCGGCCATTGCCATCGGCATCCACGAAGGCCAGGTCGACTCCACTGACCGGTAAGGATAGTCCCCAAAGTTCGGTTTCCTGTTCGGTCCACGCTGTGTTGGCTGCTGGCCGCAGTGGTCCCAGCTGCCCGTAAGCGACCCCCAAGGGCAGCAAGTCGATGTAGTTGGCCTGGCCATCGTTGTTGAGGTCGCCGGGAAACATGACCTGTGCTGGCAGTAAGCTTATCCCCAGCAGGGTTAAGAAAAATAGGATTTTATATTGCATTTTTGTAGGGTATTAGAAAAGTATCCAATGGTGCAAAGCAAACTATTGACCCTGCTCCGGCAACTCAATGCCCGGCAATTGAGCCGCTGTGGGCAGCTTTTGCCGTGCCTGGCTACTGCTAAAAATAAGGAATTAATACCACTCTATCAATGCCTGGTGTCGTATGCACCCGAGTTTACTTCCGCCGACCTGGCCAAAAAACAAGTGGCCAAAAAAATGGGGATAAGTACAAAAGCGCTGGCCTACCGCAGCAGCGAATTGCAACAGGCTCTGGCACAGTGTTTACTGGTGGATGCCCTGCTGGCCGATCCGCTCGAACAACAACTGGGGCTGATGCAGCTCTGGCACAACCTGGATTTGCCCAAGCACTTCGCTGCCGCGGCCCGCAAGGCCCGCAGCATACTGACGGATTCACCTTCCTGCGACTGGTCGCTGCTCCGCCAGGAATACAGCTACTACGAACTGGAGGAAAGACACAGCGCGGCCTATACCCGCGGTCACCGCCCGGAATTACAGGCGGCGGCCGATGCCTTGGACGTGGCTTACCTGGCCGAAAAGTTGCATTATCTGGTGGAAATGACCAATGCCCGTCAGGTGCTTAATATCCCCTATCAATTGGCTTTCGCTACCGAAGTCAAGCAATGGGCAAAACAAGCCGACTTTCAGGCCTACCCGGTAATTCGTATTTACGAGCAAACCTTGACCCTATTGGAACATCCCGAAAACCCGGCGACTTTTCTGATCTTGCGGGAGCTGCTCCAGGCACACGAAACCGAACTCGCCGAAGGCCTGCGACAGGACATCTATGCTTGCCTGCTCAACCATTGCACCAAACGGATTACCCAATTTCATGATACCGCCTATTACGCTCATTTTTTGGAACTCAACGAATACCTGATCGCCCGCGGGGAACTGCTGGAGGGCGGCTTCCTCGTGCCCTGGCGTTACAACAACCTCATCACGGTGGGGTTGCGTACGGGGCGCCTGGCCTGGGCCCAGGATTTTCTGGAAACCTACCGGAGTGCCTTGCCCCCGGATTTCAGGGAAAACATCTACCAGTATAATTTGGCCCATCTGCGTTATTACCAACAGGATTACGATACGGCTCAGCTAATCCTTAACCAGTTGGATCTGCGCGATCACTTGTTGGCCGTAGCCGCTAAGAACCTGCTGGCTAAAATTTATTATGAAACTGACCAGATCGAATTGCTGCTCACCTTTTTGGAAGCTTACCGGATTTATATCTATCGCCAGGTAGCAGCTAAAGCCAGGCTGAAGGAGCAAGTCCGCAATTTTATCGAATTCGTGCGTAAAATGGCCCGACTTCCACCCGCGGATCGCGCAGGAAAAGCTGCCCTCGCTGCACAACTGCCAGCAGCAGCTATGATGCTGGAACACGAATGGGTGAAGGCAAAGCTGGAAGAGTAGCAAAGTAAGCCGGGGTAGGAGCTATTCGCTTTTCACGTGATAATCGATTTAATTTTTGTCAACCTTTCCCAATGAAGATTGTTTCTCCCACATGCAGCAAACAGCGATCAATGTGGTGTGGCTTAAACGCGATCTGCGCTGGCGCGACCATGCGCCATTAGCCGCTGCTGCTGCTGCCGGGTTGCCTGTTTTGGTCGTCTATTGTTTTGAACCTGCGTTGTTGCAGCATCCCGATTACACCACCCGGCACTGGCGGTTTGTCTATGAGAGCCTGCGTGAATTGCGGGTAACCTTGCAGCAACACGGTGCGGAGTTATTGGTTTTTCAGGAGGAAGTCGTTCCCGTTCTAAATACCCTGCAGCAGCATTTCCAGCTGAAAAATATTTTTTCTCACCTGGAAGTGGGCCTGGAGCTGACTTTCAAGCGCGACAAGGCCGTTAAGCAATGGTGTCGGGCCAATGCCGTAGCCTGGCAGGAGTTTGGTCAGGACGGCGTTATTCGAGGGCAGAAGCACCGTCGGGGCTGGCAGGCGGGCCTGGAAAACCATTTGCAGGGTCCCCTTATTCACTACGATCCGAAGCGGTTGCAGGCTCCGGCTATTCCGGCGGGGTTGCGCTCCGTTGCGGACGACTCGGCCCTGCCTGCGGTCTGGCGCACACCAGCTGCTAACTTCCAGCCGGGGGGGGAGTCCTACGCCTGGCGCTACCTGCAGTCTTTCTTTCAGGAGCGTTCCCGCCAGTACAGCAAGCAGTTGTCGAAGCCAGCGCTGAGCCGGCACAGCTGTAGCCGCTTGTCGCCGTACTTAGCCTACGGCAACCTGAGCGTGCGGCAGGTTTACCAGGCTACGCTGGCCCAGTTGCAGGCTGGTGGCGATGGTTTTAACCTCAAAAATTTCAAGTCACGCCTTTATTGGCGCAGCCATTTTTTGCAAAAGCTGGAATCGGGGCATTATCTCGAGCACCGCGCCATCAATCCAGGCCTCGAGAATCTGGGCCGTACCCAGGATGAAATCCGCTGGCAGGCCTTTGTGCAGGCCCGCACGGGTTACCCCATGATCGATGCCAGTCTGCGTTGCCTGGCTGCTACCGGGTGGGTGAATTTTCGCATGCGCGCCATGTTGGTCAGTTTTGCCACCTTCACCTTGTGGCTCGATTGGAAGCCGGTGGCGCAACACCTGGCGGGGTTGTTTCTCGATTTCGAACCCGGTATCCATTATGCCCAAATCCAGATGCAGGCCGGCCTGACGGGTTACAATACCCTCCGGGTGTACAACCCCAATACCCAGGCCGAAAAACACGATCCAATGGGTGAATTTATCCACCGCTGGCTGCCCGAGTTGCGCACTGTTCCGGCACCCTGGTGCCACCGGCCCTGGCAGATGACGGCTATTGACGAGGTATTTTACCAATGTGCCATCGGCCAGGATTATCCGCATCCGATCGTGGATTTTGAGCAGGAAACACGCCGGCATAAAGATCGTTATTGGGCGATCCGACAAAGTCCGGAGGTCCGGGCAGCACTACCCGAACTCTGGCGGCAGTTTTGTATGCCTGGCGACGTGAAAAAATACCAACGGGAGGAAGGTCGCTCTGCTGGGGAAGCGGCATGGTCAGGCGGCTGACCACCAGACAAACATCGAAAGCAGATCACAAAGGTAAGCTGGTGGTAAGCTAGTAATGCTTCAAATGCACATAAAACCGGTTGTCCCGGGCACCGAGCGCTTTGGCTGCCAGCGGGGATACGACCACCAACGTGTTGCGGTCATAAACCCGTTCGGGGAGCCGTTCGCTCACTTTCAGGTACATGGTTTGGTGGGTAAGCGGGTTGTAAACTTCAACCAGGCTGTTAATGGGTGCACTCCGGTGCAGGCAGAAAAAGCCCGTGTTTTGGTCCATGTCTTTGGGCCAGGTAGCGGCACCGCGTTCTTCCGAAATTTTCTTTTCGGCCGACCGTTGAAAAAAAGCCAATTTGTAAGGATAGTTGATGCGCGCGTAGGGACCGCCGCGAATTTCCCGCCACTCCGCTGGAATTCCGGCGGTAGAGATCCAACCAATCCGTAGCAGCTGTCCGGGTTTGAGTCCACTGGCAAGTGCCGGGTTTTGGGTCTGCAGCCATTCGTTGGGTACTTCAAAAACGCGATTGCAGAGACCGAACACCGTGTCTCCGGGTTTAACCTGATAAAAGACGGGAGCCAGATTGGGGAGCATGGCCGGTGGAGGCACCTGCCGGATGATGGCCTTTAAGGGAATGGGAATAACCAGTTTGTCGCCCAACTCATAGTGCTCACTGGCTCGGGGATTGTAAGCGTAGAGCTCCTGAAGGGTGAGGCCGTAGAATTTAGCCAGTGAAAAGAGGGTCTGCCCGAGGGTGACGGTATGGGTGAACATGACTTCCCCCATCGGATGCTGAAACGTGATGAGGGAATCGGTTGGCGCAAGGTAAATAACCACTGGTGGTGGTTGTGTGTAAGCGATTTGAAAACTGGTCAGAAGAGTAAGCAGAAGAATAGCTACGCGCATACCTGGTTGTTTTGTTTTCTCCGTATTAAAACACAAAGATAAGCGTCCTTGCCTATACTTGCCAATATTTGTTTTAAATCGTTTAACCTTTATTAGGTGCCCGTACTGCCGCAGCAAGGATTAAAATCCAGTTCCTCGCAGATTTCCTCGCGGTAGCTTATCTTAGCCGCATGAAAATTATGGCAATCATTCCGGCTCGTTATGCGTCCACCCGTTTTCCAGGTAAGCCGCTGGCCATTATTGGGGGTAAACCCATGGTACAGCGGGTCTACGAGCAGGCGCTGCAATGCCGGCAACTGACCGCCGTGGTGGTCGCTACTGATGATGAACGCATTCGGCAGGCTGTGTTGGCTTTTGGCGGTGAGGTGGTCATGACCCGGGACGATCATCCCAGCGGTACCGACCGTATCGCCGAGGTAGCAGCCCAGTTTCCGGAGGTCGATATTGTGGTAAACATCCAAGGCGATGAACCCTTTGTGCAGGTCGACCAGTTGGATCAATTGTGTGCTTTTTTCGCCGACCCTTCGGTGGCCATCGCGACCTTGGCACACCCCTTGGTTACGGCAGCATCAATTGCCGACCCCAATATTGTAAAAGCCGTGTTTTCGGGTACCGGCCGCGCCTTGTATTTTAGCCGCTCCCCCGTGCCCTACCTGCGTGGTGTTCCCGTGGCGGAGTGGGCCGGTCAGGAGCAGCATTTTCAACACCTGGGGCTTTATGCGTACCGCCGGGATGTGTTGCTGGCCATTACCCAGTTGCCG
This sequence comes from Bacteroidota bacterium, assembly GCA_003045895.1. Lineage (GTDB taxonomy): Bacteria > Bacteroidota > Bacteroidia > Chitinophagales > Saprospiraceae > Lewinella. Next base: position 39,856 of record PZPC01000020.1, on the reverse strand, counting down.
CCCAGTCCACTGGAACGGGCAGAATCACTGGAACAACTGCGCTGGTTGGAGGCTGGCTATCCCATTTATATAGGGGTTACCCCAACGAAATCCCTGGGGATTGATACCCCTGAAGATTTACAGCAAGCAGAAGCCTGGTGGAATGCGCAGCAAGCAATCTAATACCCTGGTCACAGCAACCAGCAAGCTATCGTGGTAGTTAAGTTGTCTCCGGGCTATCCTTTACCCAGTTCCACTGCCCGCCGGAGGGCCGCCTGGGCGCCAGCAATGATATCTTCATGAACGAGTTTTTCCTCGTAGGTATGCATGGCTGCTTCGGTTGTTCCACCCCGCGAGCTCACCTTGGCGATCCATTCCTGACAAGAAAAGTCGCTCTTGCTGTAGAGTTCTACTGCGCCGCGAAAAGTTTGGCTGACGAGGAGTTCGGCGGCTGATTCGTTGAAACCCATCCCGCGGGCTGCCTGCATGAGGGCGTCCATGAAGTAAAAAACGTAGGCCGGACCGCTGCCACTAATAGCGGTCGTCGCGTCGATGGCCTGCTCGTCTTCCACATAAATGGTTTTTCCCGTGGTATTGAGGAGGTTTTGTACCATCACCAGTTCGATCCGTGTAACCGCCTCACTAGCGGTGTATGCCGTCATGCCCATCCCGATTTGAGCCGGTAAATTGGGCATGGAGCGGATAATCTTTTGGGCGCCCAGGCCAGCGCTGATGGTGGCCATTGTCACGCCCGCCATAATGGACAGGTAAACCTGTTGTTCTTCGACCAGGGGCTTTAACAACCGAAAGAGATCGGGCGCATCCTGGGGTTTTACGGCCAAAATGATCAGGTCGGCCTGGGTGAGGCATTCCGCGGGGTCTCCGTAGACGGTACCGATATTGAGTTGGGCCAACTGCTCCGCTTTTTCTGGCGATTTTTCCAGGATCATCATATCCTGCTCGCTGGTAATGTGCGACCGCAAAAAGCTTTTCGCATAGGTTAGCCCCATATTGCCACCACCGATAATGAGTATTTTCATCGCAAAAAATCTTTTTTAAATCGTTTTTTCTAAATTAGCTGGGCCAGGGCGTGGTTATAGTCCTCCAAGGCGAAATTAATGAATTTTGACTCGCTCTTTCCCCGCCTCGCTACGTTGAAAAGCCTCGCCAATGCGCTGCGTTTCCTGCGTTTTTCGCCTTGCGAGTCGAAAAAATAGCGTCGTCAATTTTTCACAAATCCTGCCTTGGAGGACTATAAATAGCTGCCAAAGGTATAACTTTCAAAGATTCCGTAAATTTGAGCCGGAACAATTTTAAAAAAATGTAGTTCATTTAAACATGAAGATAGAAGAAGCCATCCAGCAGCAGCATTTTATTAGCGAATACCAGAAGGCACACCTCAATATACTCCATACTGGTTCCTGGTTAAGTCAGCGGACCGCCGCGATTCTAAAGCCTTACGATCTCACGACGCAGCAATTCAATATCCTGCGCATTCTGCGTGGCCGCCATCCCGAACCCGCAACGGTGAAGTTGCTTACGGAGCGGATGCTGGACAAAATGTCAAATGCCAGTCGCCTGGTCGATAAGCTGTTGAAAAAAGGATTGGTTGAACGGACCATCTGTAGTGATGATCGCCGGAGAGTAGATGTTTTAATTACCCAACCAGGATTAGCTCTCCTGGAAAAAGCCAGTGTCGAATTGGAAGCAGAGATGGACGCTGACAATTATAACCTGACGCTGGATGAAGCAGCAGAACTCAACAGGTTATTGGACAAATTACGTGCGAACGAAGAATAAAGGGCAAGTGGGAAGTGATCCCACTTGCCCTTTGAGGGGGGACATCATCCACGTTACATACTTCGCCGGTATTGTCCTCCGACCTGAAACAAGGCGTCGGTGATTTGCCCGAGCGAGCAGAACTTGGTACATTCCATCAGTTGCGCAAAGACATTTTGGTTTTGCAACGCGCTTTCTTGCAAACGAACCAATTGCTCGGCTATAGCCCCCTGGTGAACCTGATGTAGGAGCGTCAGATTTTTGATCTGTAATTGTTTTTCTTCTTCCGTGGCACGTATTACTTCCTTCGGGATAATGGTCGGCGAACCCTCGGCCGACAAAAAGGTGTTGACACCAATGATCGGGAATTCGCCGGTATGCTTGAGGGTTTCGTAATAAAGGCTTTCCTCTTGGATTTTTCCCCGTTGGTACATGGTCTCCATAGCGCCGAGTACGCCACCCCGTTCGGTGATCCGGTCAAATTCCAGGAGCACCGCTTCTTCCACCAAATCTGTTAATTCTTCAATAATAAATGCGCCCTGGAGGGGGTTTTCGTTCTTGGCCAGCCCCAGTTCATGGTTGATAATCATTTGGATAGCTACGGCCCGGCGCACACTTTCCTCCGTAGGGGTCGTAATGGCCTCGTCATAAGCGTTGGTGTGCAGGGAATTGCAATTGTCGTAGATAGCGTACAGTGCTTGCAGGGTGGTACGGATGTCGTTGAAATCCACTTCCTGGGCGTGAAGCGAACGCCCCGACGTTTGGATGTGGTACTTGAGCTTTTGTGCCCGCTCGTTGGCCTCGTACTTGTATTTCATGGCTTTCGCCCAAATCCGACGGGCCACCCGGCCAATGACGGCGTATTCCGGATCCAAACCATTGGAAAAGAAAAACGACAGATTGGGCGCAAAATCGTCAATGGTCATGCCGCGCGACAGGTAGTATTCCACAAAGGTAAATCCATTGGACAGCGTGAAGGCCAGCTGCGAAATGGGGTTGGCTCCGGCCTCCGCAATGTGGTAACCTGAGATGGACACGGAATAGAAATTCTGCACGGCGTGGTCAATAAAGTATTGCTGCAGGTCACCCATCAGGCGCAGCGAAAACTCGGTGGAGAAGATGCAGGTATTCTGGGCCTGGTCTTCTTTGAGGATGTCGGCCTGGACGGTTCCTCTTACCGCGTGTAAAGCTTTGCTTTTTAGTTGATTATAGGTTGTTTCGTCCAGTACCTGATCACCCGTTAATCCCAGCAGGAGGAGCCCCAGCCCATCGTTGCCTTCGGGTAGTTCGCCGTGGTAGGTGGGGCGTGGCAGGTTGCGGTCGTCATAACGGGTTTTAAGTTGCGCTTCGACGAGATGTTCCAACTGGTGTTCCCGGATATATTTCTCGCACTGCTGGTCGATAGCCGCATTCATAAAGAAAGCACAGATCGTTGCCGCTGGCCCGTTAATGGTCATGGAAACGGAGGTCAGGGGGTCACAAAGGTCGAAGCCGGAATACAGTTTTTTGGCATCGTTCAGGGAACTGACATTCACCCCGGAATTGCCAACCTTCCCGTAAATATCGGGCCGAAGGTCGGGGTCGTTGCCATACAGGGTGACGGAATCGAAAGCCGTCGAAAGCCGCTTGGCGGGCATGCTTTTCGACAGGTAGTGGAAGCGCTTGTTGGTGCGCTCGGGGCCACCTTCGCCAGCAAACATGCGGGTAGGATCTTCCCCTTTGCGCTTGAACGGGAAGACGCCGGCCGTAAAAGGGAACGCTCCGGGAACGTTTTCCTGCTTGTTCCACTGCAGGATCTCGCCCCAGTCCTGGAAGCGGGGCAGGGCCACCTTGGGGATTTTGTTCTGCGACAAAGAGGTGGTGTAGTTTTCCACCTTGAATTCCCGGTCGCGAACTTGGTAGACGAAGTGCTCGCCCTGGTAAGCCGCTTTTTTGGCTGCCCAGGTGTCGAGAATTTGTTTGTTCTCTCCGCTCAGTTTCTGCTCTAGGTCAACTTTGGTTTGCTCGAGTACGGCCAGTGTGTCGGCCAGTTTTTGGTCTTGTGGCGCTGCTTGCAGGTGGCCGATGGTTTTGTGTAAACCAAAGAGCTTGCGGGCAATCTCACTTTGTGCTGCGACATCCCGGTCGTAGCGGTGGATGGTTTCCGTGATCTCCGAAAGATAGCGCACCCGTGCCGGAGGAATAATGTACTGTTTTTCGCTTTCACCTTCGTCCAGGTCGGCGCTGGTTTCGTCGGGAAACAGGCGCCTGGTCAGGGCATTGAAAAAGGTGTTGACCCCAGGATCATTGAACTGGGAAGCAATCGAACCGTAGACGGGCATTTCTTCAACGGGCTGGTCCCACAAGTCTTTGTTGCGCTGGTATTGTTTCTGCACCGAACGGAGGGCATCGAGGGCGCCCCGCTTGTCGAATTTGTTCAGCACGACCATGTCTGCAAAATCCAGCATGTCGATCTTCTCCAGCTGGGAGGCGGCCCCGAATTCGGGCGTCATGACGTACACCGAAAGGTCGGCGTGGTCCACGATCTCGCTGTCAGACTGGCCGATGCCCGAGGTCTCCAGGATAATCAGATCGAACCCCGCGTATTTTAAGATAGAAATGGCACTGTCAATATCTTTGGACAGGGCCAGGTTGTACTGGCGGGTAGCGAGCGAACGCATGAATACCCGGTCATTGGCAATGGCATTCATGCGGATGCGATCGCCGAGCAGGGCACCGCCCGTTTTTCTTTTGGAGGGGTCTACGGAAATGATCCCCAGGGTTTTGGTTGGGTATTTGGCGAGGAAACGCAGGACGAGTTCGTCTACCAGACTCGATTTGCCGGCGCCGCCAGTACCCGTAATGCCCAGCACGGGGGTTTTACTGGCTTTGGCTTGCGCTTTTAGGTCGGGGAGCCAACTGGCGTTGGCTTCGGGAAAGTTTTCTGCGGCGGTAATGCTGCGGGCGATGGCTACGGGGTTCTTTTGGGGGACTTCCTTGAGCACACCATTCAGGTGTCCGCCGAGGGGGAAGTCGCAGATTTCCAGCAAGTGGTTGATCATCCCCTGGAGGCCCATTGCCCTGCCGTCGTCGGGGGAATAGATGCGGGTGATGCCGTAAGCATGCAGATCGGCGATTTCACTGGGTAGGATGGTGCCACCGCCGCCACCGAATATTTTGATGTGACCCGCACCTTTCTCTTTAAGCAGGTCGTAGATGTATTTGAAAAATTCGTTGTGGCCACCCTGGTAAGAAGTGATGGCAATACCTTGCACATCTTCCTGAATAGCAGCAGCTACGATCTCGTGGACGGGGCGATTGTGGCCCAGGTGAATGACTTCGGCGCCCGATTTCTGGATAATGCGGCGCATGATATTGATAGCGGCGTCATGCCCATCGAAGAGCGATCCTGCCGTGAGAATGCGTATTTTGTTTTTGACCTGGTAAGGGGCAATTGGTTCCATGTTGTTTTGGCTTGGTCTGGTTAGGGTCACAAAAATAAGACTTTTACAGGGTAAATTACACCTTTTCTGGTTGTTAACCGTCAGGGCTACCCACATAGCGTACCCTGCCCGCTGGGGTAAGACCAGGAACAATGCGAAACCGCGTACATTCGGACGAGGGATAGGAGCGGTAGACCGACGCAGGAGGGCTAGGAGCGGATAGCCCGGTGACCCCGCCAGAGGCGGGGGCACGGCCCCCCAAAAAAAAATCCCGAACTTTGGATGGTTCCAAAATTCGGGACGATTGTTTTTTTGGGGCGTATGGCGCATCCAGCGAACGGAATACGTCTATTTGCTGGCCTTTGCTATTGCTTCCAGCGCCTGTGCATTCCAGGTAGATGTGTCGAATAAATTGTAGCGGGGGCTGGCGGCTTCCAGTATGGCAGCCAGGCTTTCCTGACTGGCATTGGCCAATTCGACAAAGGTGGTGATACCTGCTGCGTTCAGCAAGGATTCCATCTTGGGGCCGATCCCGTTGATTGTTTTCAGGTTGTCTTTGACCTTCTTCGTGGTGGTTGCTTTGGCGGCCACTTTTTTAGGCGCAGTAGCCTTAGGGGCAGTAGCCTCAGGCGCAGCAGCCTTAGGTGCAGCTGTTGTACCGCTTGTTTTTGATTTTTTGGGGGTTGCTTTTTTCTTGGTGGCAACTTGTTTGGCCGCTGCTGTTGCTGCTTTTTTAGCTTTAGCAATGGTTTGATCTAACGCTTCGGCAGGCGACTCCTTTGCCACTTCGGGGGCCTTGAAGGGTAGGAAATCAGTGAGGGTCAATTCTTCCTTCTCGTACTGGTCTTTCAGGAATTCCAGTTTATTCAGCAGGCGATCCTGGCCCACGCCTAATAGCTGTACACCTTTTTTCAAGGTTTTAGCAAAAACACCCTGTGCTTTTTCGGCGGTACTAAAAAAGCGATCCAACAAGTCGTAAGACTTATCGACGGCTACTTTATTGACTTTTTTTGATTGAGTTGCGACGGTTTTGATGATCGTTTGAACCTTGTCTGTGGAATCTATTTTCTTGACCATGATTGGTTTTTTTTAGTTGATGTAACAAAGATAAGCGGGGACAGTTACAACTGAGTTACAGGTAGGTCGGTAATCATACATTCATGATGGCTTTCCAGAGGTTGCGGGTTTCCGGGAGGGGTGGGATGCCGAATTCTTCGTCGAGGACCTGTTCACAGGTCTGAAAGGTTTTGATGGCCATGGGGCGGTTGCCTTTTTGGAGATAGGCTTTCATTTGGATGCGGTAGGCATCTTCCCAGGTGTGATCGATGAGGAGGGCTTGCTGGGCCAGGCGGATACTTTCGAGCGGATTGGTTTCCAGCAACATCTCGCCCAGATTGATCATCACGCCCAGGGCCAGTACCTGCAGGCGTTCCCGTTCGGTGGAAGACCAGTCCTCGAACAGGCGATTAGGGAGATAAGTACCACCGTATAGGGCAATCGCTGCCTGGTAGGCTTGCTGCGCCAGGTCGGGATTCGTAGAGAGTGCCTGGTTGCCGAGGGCCACCAACTGTTCCAGTTCGCGGGCATCGATCCAGGTCTCATCGAGGTTCAACTGGTAGCTGAGCCCCTGCCGGTGGATGAAACGCGATTCTGCCCGGTTTTTGCGGTTAGGTTCCAGGGCTTTGTTGATGCCGTGGAGCGCAACTTTGAAATTTTGATCACCAGCTTTGCTATCGCCTTCTTCGCCCCAAAGGCGGTCGATAATCTGCTCTTTGTGGAGGGCCCGGCGGTCGCTGGCGGTTACCAGAAACTGTAACAATTGGATGGTCTTGTCCCGCCCCCAGTCTTTATCCGATAATTCTACGCCGTCGCACCATACGCGAAACCCGCCCAGGGTTTGTACCTGGAGCGCCCGGTGTTCACGTTGTGCCAAGAGGTCGGCAAGGTGGTTGGCGGATACGGTCATGTTCGTGATCCGGTTATTTTTTAAGCTTATCTACCTTGTTGTTCAAGGTCGCTATTTGATCCGACATTTTTTCTATGGCATCCATCAGGTGCTTAAGATCCGTTTTGGAGGCGCCGCGCCAGTCGTCGATTTCCACGACCTGGCCTATTTTGTCTTCGATTCGCTTGCCGATGGAATCGCCGACCTGGGAAATTTGGTGTTGGATTTGTGCGACCTGCTTCATGGGATCCTTGATGGTCTCCCGCACCAGTTTGGGGCCATCTAAAGCCACCTTCTTCCAAAGGTTAAAGCTTTTGGCGAGGATGCCTTTTTGCTCTTCGGGCGACTTGTCTTCGATGGCCTGAAGGGTCAGTTCTGTTAGCTTATTCTGAATGAACAGGGTGGCTTCGTCGAAGTTGGAAAAGCGTTGTTCATCTCCTCCCTGCACGTGACTTACGCTACCGCGCCATTGTACCTCGTGTTCACCTTCATCGTCCTGGAAAACCTTCTGGGTGAAGCGCAAGAGAAAAGAAGCCGTTTCGGTTTTGTGGTGTGCCATGCATCTGTTTTTATATCCCTAAAGATAATAAGAGACGGGACAAAAATAGGGGATTAGTTATTTTCGTCAAATTACTAAGTATTACCAAAAAAGGCATCTCCTTGCGGAAATGCCTCTCTTGGTATATGGTGGGTCAAAAAAATGACCAGCAGGCCACGCTGCTTAGTTGTTGTTGCCGGTCACCAGCGTGCGTACGCGCTTGGCGCCGTCTACCACCTGACCTTTTACTTCTTCCAGTGCCGTGAACAGGATTTCCTGCTGCTTGTTGGCCAGCTTCAGGGTGCCTTTGAGGGCTTTTTCACCCACACCTTGCCAGCTTTTTCCAGCTTCCAGGGTACCGGCTACGATATCTTCTGCTACTTCCAACGTGTAGTCATTGATGCTTTTCGCAGTAGTCTTGACGGTCTTGATGCTGTTTTCAACAGATGCTTTCTCTACCAATGTCTTTACCCGGGTAGTTGTTTCTTCTGCCATCTGCTTGCTGTTTTCCACAACGGTGTCTACTACTTCCGTAGCAACTTCGCGAAGTTGGCTGTTCAGGGTCTTGGCGGTGGTCTTGAGCTGTTCCAGTTTTTGGTTCAGTTCTGCTTTCTCAGTCGTTTGCTTTGCAGTCTTGTTAGCCATGGTAAAATATTTTTGAGATAAATTATTTAATGTTGATAGGACAAATTTAGGAACGGGTAGTTACAAATGAGTTACAGGGGGAGGTGCTCGAAGTGGGAAGTCGGAGGTGGGAAGTCGGAGGTGCTCGAAGTGGGAAGTTGGAGGTGGGAAGTCGGAGGTGCTCGAAGTGGGAAGTCGGAGGTGTGAAGTCGGAAATCGGAGGAGGGAGGTGGGAAATCGGAGGTGGGAGGTAGGAAAAAAGCAAATTAGTAACCCATTGAGCCAGGATTTTTGTTATTTCGGGATTCCCGCTTGCCGGGATAGTAGAAAAGAACGGAGCCACCATGAAAACAGTCAAGGAATTAATCGAGTTGCTGACCTTGGAACAGATTGGCGAAGGCCGCTACCAGGGCATGAATTACCAAACGCCGTGGCGCCGGGTCTTTGGGGGGCAGGCGCTCGGACAGGCGCTGCACGCTGCCTATCAAACCGTTCCGGCCGACCGCTTTGCCCATTCGCTACATGGGTACTTCATCCTTACCGGAGATATTGACCTTCCGGTGATTTACGATGTCGATATCATCCGCGATGGCGGAAGTTTTACCACCCGGCGCGTGGTCGCCCGGCAAAACGACCAGGTAATCTTTATCCTGGCGGCTTCTTTTCAGGTTCGGCAGGATGGCTTCGATCACCAGATTACCATGCCCAATGTGCTGCCACCCGAGGTGTTGCTGCCCGACTATGAACAAGCGAAGAGTTTGGAGGCCGATCATCCCGATCTGTACCGACGGCTGACGATCATTCACCCCAATGCGCTGGAGTTTCGGCCCGTGGAAAAGTTCGACCCTGCCAATCCCAATGTCACCCAACCTTACCGGCACGTGTGGATAAAAGCCAAGGAGGAAGTTACCCTGGATTTGCCTATGCAGCAACAGATTCTGGCTTACGCCTCCGATTACAACCTGTTGGGAACCGCCGTGCTGCCTCACTTGCAAACTGCTGATTATTCTACCTTGTTTCTGGCCAGCCTGGACCACGCCATGTGGTTTCACCGCGATTTCCGCATTGACGACTGGTTGTTGTACGCGCTGGATAGCCCGAGTGCTTCCAATTCCCGGGGCTTCACCCGGGGTAATATTTTCAACCAGGAAGGCAAATTGGTCGCATCTGTCGTTCAGGAAGGGTTGATCCGTGAGGTCCGTAAGAAAGGGTAGACGTATTTTGTAAAAAGTAATTCCGAAAGAGATGCCAGCAATAGCACCCCATACCCCCATAATTATAGGCGTCGGTCAGGCGTCTGCTGGGGTTCCTGACGATCTGGAAGCTGCCCCCTCGGCAGTAGATTTGGCAGCAGCAGCAGCCCGGCGGGCGTTGGAAGACGCCGGCGGTATGCACCTGGCCAGCCAGATCGATACCATCGCGGCCGTCCGCACTTTTGCCGATTCGTCGCCGACCTGGCAATCTCCATTCGGAAGTACCAATAATTTCCCCCGTTCGGTTGGCCTGCGGATTGGTGCCCAGCCGGAACGCGCCATCTACGATTGTGTGGGTGGCGACTCCCCCCAAAAGCTGGTTGCTGAATTTGCTGAAAAGCTAGCCCAGGGAACCTGTGAGCTGGTTTTATTAACCGGTGGGGAGGCTATTGCCAACACCAAAGCCGCGACCAAGGCCGGGGTCACGCTCAATTGGAGCGAAACGGTAGCTGGCCAATTGGAAGACCGCGGAATCAGCGCTGGCCGGCTGATCACCCAAACCGAATTTATCCACCAATTGGTCTTGCCCATGCAGTATTACGGGTTGATGGAAAATGCCCGGCGGGCAGACTTACAACAGGATCTGGCTACTTATACGGCTGCCATGGGACGCTGTCTGAGTCCTTTCAGTGAAGTAGCTGCTGGTAATCCTTACGCTGTTGATCAACAGGTTTATACGGCCGAAACGCTGGCTACACCTGCGGCGAAGAACCCCTTAATCGTGGCACCCTACACCAAACTGCTCATGGCCAAAGACCGGGTCAACCAGGGAGCGGCGGTTTTAATGACGACGGTGGGCAAAGCGACAGAATGGGGTATTCCTCCCGGCAACTGGGTGTACCTGCACGGCTACGCCAACGTCAGCGACCGCGTGCTGCTCGAACGCCCACAGTTGGGGCATTCCACGGCTATGCAACAGTCGTTGTTGGGCGCTTTGGCCAACGCCGAAAAGACGGCAAAGGACATTCGCCACTTCGATATTTACAGCTGCTTTCCCATTGTCGTGAGCGAAGCCCGGACGATTCTGGACATTCCGGAAGATGATCCACGGCCGCTAACCCAAACCGGGGGACTGCCTTTCTTTGGCGGACCAGGTAATAACTACACCATGCACGGCATTGCTGCCCTGGTGGAAACGTTGCGCCTGGATCGCGGCAGCTTTGGCTTGGTTTACGCCAATGGGGGATGGATGTCCAAACACGCAGCGGGAATCTATTCGACAACGCCGCCACCGCAGGAATGGCAACCACAAGACAGCCAACCCTGGCAGGCCATCGTTGACCGCGACAGCCCATTCGGGATCGATCCACAACCGCAGGGGGAGGCCATTCTAGAAACCTACACGGCCCATTATTTTCAGGGCTTTCCGGTGAAGGTCATCATCGCCGGTCGGTTGACCCACAACAACCAGCGTTTTTACGCGACGACGCCGATGAGCGATACCGAAACCGCGCAAGCCGTAGCGCAAGGCGACCAACTGGGGGCAACGATCTACGTGGAAGCCGATCCCAAAGGCAATCGATTCGCCTTTTCGCCGGATCACCTGGCGCGTTACCGCCCCGTTCCTGTCCGTACGTTTAAAGAAAAATACAATTTTTGCACCGTTCAACGGAGTGGCTGGATCCTGACCGTCACGATCAACCGCCCCGAGGTGCGCAATGCGCTGAGCCCGCCGGCTAACGAAGAACTGGAAGGCGTATTTAATGCCTACGAAGCAGACGATTCCCTGCGGGTAGCTATTCTTACGGGTGCGGGCAGCGACTCCTTTTCGGCGGGCAACGACCTCAAGTACATGGCTGCGGGCAATCCGATTTGGGTGCCCCAAACGGGGTTTGCGGGTATTACCAGCAGGGTCAATAGAGTCAAGCCCATTATTGCTGCGGTCAATGGATCGGCGCTGGGTGGTGGTTTGGAAATTGCCATGGCAACGGATATTATCGTGGCGGCAGACCACGCCGTTTTCGGTTTACCCGAAGTAAAAATAGGCCTCTTTGCCGGTGCAGGAGGAGTGCAGCGACTAACCCGGCAGATCGGCCGTAAGGCGGCCATGGAAATGTTGCTCACCGGGCAGCCCATTACCTGCGAGCAAGCACTGGCACGGGGGCTGATCAACTACGCGGTGCCTGCCGACCAACTCCTGGACAAAGCCGACGCACTGGCACAGCTAATTGCCCAGGCTTCGCCGGTAGCGATCAGGAGTACGCTGGAACTGTTGAATGCTACGAGCCATCTGGCCAGTACCGACGAAGCGGTAACCTTGTCTCATACTATTTTCGACAACTTACTGAACAGTGATGACTTCTTTGAAGGAGCCCGCGCCTTTGCGGAGAAACGTCCACCCAAATGGACGCGACAGCAGGACTAGAGATGGGAAGGTGGGGGTGAAACTAAGCGAAACTCCTGTTCGCCTACCGGTATGCGGCTCCCCATGTCGCCGTAGTTGTCTTCCCAGTTTTTGGTGATGAAATCGAGCGGGACATCGGCAAAATGGCCGTAATCTTCCAGGTATTCCATAAAGGCCAGGCCATCGGTCGTGAACTGCTGAAAGATGGAATCGTGCTCCCCGTCGAAATCCAGGGGGGCTACCCCACAGTATTGGCAGAGCTCGCTATTGAAGGCCGGAGAGACTTTTAACCATTTGCCATTGAGCAAGATGTCGACCATGGCGTGGGGGCTCAGTTCATTGGTGCCCAGCTTTTCCGTCAGCTGCTCAACCGCCAGGTGGTTCTTGACTTTGGCCAGGTGCAACCGGGCCGGAATGCCGAGCGCCCGCAGCCCGGCAATCAGCAATATCGCTTTGTAGATACAATGGGCGCTGGTACGCTGGGCAATGTTGCTGGCCCGGTAGGGCTCCGGATGCGTACTTAAAGTATAGGGGTCGTAGCGCCAGCCGTCGCGAATCTTAGTGTAAAGTTGCACGGCCTTTTCCTGTTCCGTCAGCTGGCTGGTTTGAAATTCGGCGATGATCGCCTGAATGGGAGCGTGTTCGAAGTCGAAGAAGTAGGTAGCAGCCAGGTAGCTTTGCATAATTCGTGCGGGGTAATGCCGGTTTAAATGCTGGTTTTAAGCGGAGCGGCTGTTGCTTCTGCTATTCATCACCTGGGTGAAACAGCGCCTTATTCCGCTTCCTCCAACGTCATTTGGGCAGCCTCCCATTCCTCCATGGCGATTTCCAACGCCGCTTGTTTATCGCGGTGCTGGCTCATGGTTTTTTCGGCCGTAGGACTCATATAAAACGCCGGATCGGCCATGATGGTTTCCAATTTGGCGATGTCTTCCTCCAGGCGTTCCACCTTTTTTTCGGCATTGGATATGGCGCGGGTAAGGTTCTTGCGTTCTTCGTAGGACAATTCCACCTTCGGGGCAACGGCTACGGCTTGCTGTTGCTGAAAGTTATTGGATTTACTCAATTCTACCTCCCGCATATTGTCCATCTGCCGTTTTTCCAGGAAGAAGTTGACATCCCCCAGGTGGTCGTAGAGTTTTTGATCGCGGAATTCAATGGTGCGATCGGTGAGACCGGTCAAAAATTCCCGGTCGTGACTGACCACAATAAGGGTGCCATCGTATTCCAGGAGGGCTTGTTTCAACACGTCTTTGGAGATGATGTCCAGGTGGTTGGTCGGTTCGTCCAGCACGAGCAGGTTGAAGGGGTGCAACAACAGGGCGGCCATAGCCAGACGTGCCCGTTCGCCACCCGAAAGCACGGATACTTTCTTGTCGGCATCTTCCCCACTGAATAAAAAAGCCCCCAGGATATTGCGCAGCCGAGGGCGCATTTCGGCAGGGCAGCCATCTTCCAGGGTTTCCAGCAAGGTCATGTCCGAGGTCAGTACTTCCGCCTGGTTCTGGGCGTAGTAGCCGATTTTAGCATTGTGGCCCAGCTTCACCTCGCCGCCGGTAGCGGTAATCTGGTTGATCAGGATTTTGGCCAGCGTTGTTTTTCCCTGTCCGTTTTGGCCTACAAAAGCAACCCGGTCACCGCGGTCGAGTTTAAGCTCGATATCTTTGAGGACACCTAGTTTGCCGTAAATTTTGCTGACTCCTTTGGCGTCGACGATAATTTCTCCCGAACGGGGTGCCGGTGGAAATTGAATGCGCATGGCCTTGGTGTCGGCTTCGTCCAGCTCGATGCGATCCATCTTGTTGAGCTGCTTTTGCATCGACTGGGCCAGCTTGGTTTTGGTGGCTTTCGCCATAAACCGGTTGATGGTCTTTTCGCGCTGGGCGATGACTTTTTGCTGGTTGACAAAAGAAGACTCCAGTTTTTCGCGGCGTTCGGACCGCAGTTCCAGGTATTTGGAATAGGGCGCTTTGTAGTCAAAAACCTTGCCCAACTCCACCTCAACCGTGCGGTTGGTCACATTGTCGAGAAACTGCTTATCGTGCGAAATCAGCACGACGGCGCCCGGATACGGTGCCAGGAAGTTCTCTAACCAGATGATGGACTCGATGTCCAGGTGGTTGGTCGGTTCGTCCAGGAGCAGGTAATCGGGTTTGGCCAGCAGCATCTTGGCCAGTTCGATCCGCATTTGCCAGCCTCCGCTAAATTCATCGGTGAGCCGCGAAAAGTCGCCTTGTGCAAAGCCCAGACCCTTAAGAACGGTCTCGGCTTCGGCCTCCATGCGATCGCCACCCAGGAGGAGGAAACGATCATTGTAGTGGGAAAAATCTTCGATCAGCTTGTGGTAGGAGTCACTTTCGTAGTCGGTGCGCGTTTCCATGTCGACGTGGATTTGAGCCAGGCGCTGCTCAATATCGCGCACTTCGGAAAATGCCGTCAGGGTTTCTTCCATGACGGTCTTTCCCTTGGGAATGTTCATTTCCTGGTGCAAAAAGCCAATGGTGCTGCCCGAAGGCATGCTGATATTGCCTTCGTCGGCGCGTTGGTTGCCCGAAATGATTTTGAGGAGGGTGGATTTTCCCGCACCGTTGCGGCCTACAAGGCCCACCTTATCCTTGTCGCCAATGACGAAAGTGATGTGATCCAGAAGGATGCGGTTGCCGTATTGAATATAAATATCGCTGAGCGTGATCATTAGAGCCGATTTTGCGGGTGCAAAAATACGAAGAATTGAGCGAACGATGTAAGAAAATTACAGGTAGGGGCTTTTTAGAGGTATTGGTTACTAAAAGAGACTGCCAGAAATACTGTTATCTCAGTAGTAACAACAAACTTTGACCGATATCAGTTGTTGGTCAGCCTAGTGCAAAAACAGCTGCTGCTGATCCAATAGCCCACTGTCGGTAGCGATTTGTAGCCAGTAGATACCGGCCTCCAGTCGGGGGTAGAGTAGTGGAAATCCCCGTTTGATTACCTGTTGTTCCAACATATTGGGTGTTGAGGATGTCATTGGTGCCGTAGCGGGCCGCATCCACATAAAAGTCGCTACTGCCACCTCCTTCGTTAAATGCCAGCGCAAAATCGACCTCCATGTCCATTTTGGCCAAATCTAAACCACTGCCTCCTACTTTGTTGAATACCCCTTGGAATCCTTCATAATTTCCTAAGGGATCCAATGCTGTTCCGGCAGGCCTGCCGTTATAGTCGGAAAAATTGAAAAATAAGACGATATTATTATTGTCATTCAATTTTCCACTGATTCCCAGGTAAATGTCACTGCCATTGGCGTAGTACTTGATTACGCCCAATTCATTGTCAAGGCCAAAGCCATCCCTACTAGCGGTGGCTAAAATGGTGTACTGCCCATCCGACAAATCACCATCCACAGTCGGTTGTCCAAGTAGCAAAAAAGGGAGAAATCCTCCTAAGAAAAGGAACAAATGTTTCATTCAACATAAATTTAAGCGTTAGAAAAGGTAGGGCCTACGTTGTCGTGGTCAGGTGCGGAGCGAAAGAATATTTAAAAAAAAGGCGCATTGCCTTGCAGATGTCGAATATAGCGGCCTATCTTTGACGATCGAATAATTATTATTATGAATTGTTGTATTTCAAATAACTGGTGGTGGGCTAATCATTCAACAACTGAGTGAGGTGACTGCCCGTGTATTTAGTACAACACAAAATCGGCTTGTCGTTCACTCGGCAAGCCGATTTTCGTTTTAGACCATTGTTATGACAACAACAACTCAAATCCCCTTACGGGTAGAAGTCCGTCGCCTGCTGGCTGATACGTACACCCCTGTCTCGCTGTACCTGCGCCTGCGCGACCATTATACCGATCCGGTGTTGCTGGAAAGCAATGACATCAGCAACAAAGAAGAGTGCTTCAGTTTCCTGGGCCTCGACACCCTGGCCAGCTTCCAGGTGAAGAATGGCCGGGTGCGAACCCAGGTTCCGGGGGAGGATACGGAAGTTACGAGATTGGTAGATACCCAGACGGTTCCGGATGCCTTACGCGCCTTCCTTCGGCGGTTTGAACCCCAGGGCGACGCGCCTTTCCGGGAATTCAACGGCTTGTTTGGCCATACGGGCTTCGATGGGGTGCAATATTTTGATACCCTGCATTTCGACCAGGACAAACGCCGCTTCGATCTGCCTGACCTGCGCTACCACCTGTATCGTTTCATCATTGCCATCAACCATTACAAGGACGAACTCTACCTGCTGGAAAACCTCCTGCCAGGGGAAGAAAGCCGCCTGGAGGAACTACAAACCCGCATTGAGAACCCCCACTTCCGGGTACATCCTTTCCGGGTGCGGGGCGAGGAAACCAGCAACCTGACCGACGAAGAATTCCGCAACCTGGTGCGCATAGGTAAAATGCATTGTCAACGTGGCGATGTTTTCCAGATCGTTTTTAGCCGGCAGTTCCAACAGGCTTTCGAAGGCGATGAATTCCAGGTGTACCGGGTATTGCGATCGGTTAACCCTTCGCCGTACCTCTTCTATTTCGACTATGGCGATTACCGCATTTTTGGGTCTTCGCCCGAAGCCCAGATGGTCATTCGCAAAGGGGTGGCTACGTTGAATCCCATTGCGGGTACTTATCGGCGCACGGGAAACACGGAAGAAGATGTCCTGGCTGCCGAAGCCTTGCAAGTAGACCCCAAGGAAAATGCCGAGCACATTATGCTGGTCGATCTGGCCCGCAATGACCTGGGCCGCCACGCCCGCAACGTGCAGGTAAAGGAACTGAAAGATATACACTACTACAGCCACGTTATCCACCTGGTATCGAGGGTCACCGGGGATTTGGACGCCGACAGCAACCCGATTCGCATTTTTGGCGATACTTTTCCGGCAGGTACCCTATCGGGAGCGCCCAAGTACAAAGCCATTGAGTTGATTAACCAGTACGAAAACCAAAACCGGGCGTTCTACGGTGGTGCCCTGGGCTACATCGACTTTAATGGTGAGATGAACCAGGCTATCGTTATCCGGTCTTTCCTCAGCCAGGACAATACGCTTTTCTACCAGGCTGGTGCCGGGGTAGTCGTGACCAGTGAAGAGGAGAAAGAATTGCAGGAAGTCAACAACAAACTGGGTGCCTTGAAAAAAGCCTTGCTGGAAGCAGAGCGGCTGGGCTAAGCGGCGTTGGCGCCCAGCCCTTCAACCGGGCAACCTTTTTTGAACATTATTGACCGCAGCGAGTTAAACCATCGAACGGTAGCGCGTTAAAAAACCGGCTGCTAATCCGTCCTAAACAGTCACTCATGAAAGTTCTGATTCTTGATAATTACGATTCCTTTACTTATAACCTCGTGCAATACATTCAGGAGATTCTAGGTTCGGATGTAAGCGTCTTTCGCAACGATGCCATCAGCCTGGAGGCGGTTGCCGACTATGACGTAATCGTCCTGTCGCCCGGCCCCGGCCTGCCGGAGGAGGCGGGCATTATGCCGGCCCTGATCAAGCGATACGCTGCTGATAAATTCATCCTGGGGGTTTGCCTGGGGCACCAGGCCATTGGCGAAGCTTTCGGTGCGCAACTGGAGAACCTCACGGCCGTTTACCACGGCATTGAAACCACCATGCAATGCAGTCATCCTGATTCGGTGTTGTTCCAGGGTATAGGTGACACCTTCCAGGCAGGCCGCTACCACAGTTGGGTCATCAAAAAAGATACCCTACCGGCGGCGTTTATCGTTACTGCTCACGACGACCACGGCGAGATCATGGCTATCCAGCACCAGCATTATTCCGTTTTTGGTGTGCAGTTTCATCCGGAGAGTATCATGACACCAGCAGGCTACCGCATGTTGCGCAACTTTTTTACTTACGTGGAAGATAAAATGGCCGTAAAAATATGAAAGCGATCCTGCAACAACTCTTCCAGCACCAAACCCTGGATCGGGAAATGGCACGCCAGGTGCTCTTAGGCATTGCTACCGGAGCCTACAATGACGTAGAGGTGGCCAGTTTTGTAACGGTCTTTCAGCTCCGGGCTATTAGTATCGAAGAACTCGAGGGTTTCCGTGATGCGTTGCTGGAACTCGCCGTCCCCCTGGATATCGATGGTCAAACCACTATTGACATTGTCGGTACGGGTGGAGATGGTAAAAACACGTTCAATATTTCCACTACTGCGGCCGTGGTGGTGGCGGGCGCAGGCTACAAAGTGAGTAAGCACGGCAGTTACGGTGTTTCGTCAGCGGTAGGTTCATCGGATGTGCTGATTGCCCTGGGTTATCAGTTCACCAATGACGCCGACATTTTACGCCGACAGCTGGACAAAGCCAATATTTGCTTCCTGCACGCGCCACTTTTTCATCCGGCGCTGAAGGCCGTCGTTCCCGTCCGCAAGCAGTTGGGTATGAAGACTTTTTTCAATATGCTGGGGCCGCTGGTCAATCCCATCCAACCTACGCACCAACTTTTTGGTACTTTTTCCCTGGAGTTATCCCGCTTGTACCACTACATTATGCAGCAATCGGGTCGGCAGTATACCATTGTTTTTGCCCTCGACGGTTACGATGAAATCAGCCTTACGGGGCCTGCTAAAGTTCATCATTCCAGGGGCGAACAAATGTTGTACCCCCATAGTTTTGGTTTTCAACCACTGGCACCCACCAGCCTGTACGGCGGGGAAGATGCCCAGGCCGCCAGGGAGATCTTTCTGAATGTGTTAAATAACGAAGCTACTCCCGCCCAGCAAACGGTCGTTTGCGCGAATGCGGGTTTGGCCATTCACACCTTGTGCCCGGAAAAAAGCCTCCTGGATTGCGTAGCAGAAGCCAAGGCGAGTATTGAAAGTGGCCGGGCCAGGAATGTATTACACCAGTTGATTAACAATTAAGCTTCTTTGACAAAAACAATTATGGATATACTAGCAAAAATCATTGCCCATAAATACCAGGAAGTGGCCGAACGCAAGGAACGCATTCCGGTGAAGTTGCTCGAAGACAGCATCTATTTTAATACCCCCACCGTGAGTTTGAGTGCCTATTTGCGGCGCCCGGACAAAAGTGGCATCATTGCGGAATTCAAAAGGCGTAGCCCGTCCAAGGGGGATATCAACCTTTACGCCAGTGTGGAGGAAGTGAGTATCGGTTACATGCAAGCGGGTGCTTCGGCTCTGTCCATCCTGACTGATACGCACTTTTTTGGCGGCCAAAATGCCGATTTAACGACGGCGCGGAAGTTCAACTTTTGCCCAATCCTGCGCAAGGATTTTGTGATTGACGAGTACCAGATTCTGGAGGCTCGCAGTATAGGTGCCGACGCCGTTTTGCTGATTGCCGCCTGCCTCACCAAAGCCGAACTCCATCGCCTGGCGGGTTTTGCCCGCAGTCTGAACCTGGAAGTACTGGTGGAACTGCACGGCCCCGAGGAGTTGGACAAACTCAGTCCGCTGGCCCAGGTCGTTGGGGTCAATAACCGGAACCTGAAAACTTTTGAGGTAAGCATCGCGCATTCCCTCCAGCTATTCCCACTGCTGCCTGCCGAGATGGTGAAAATTTCCGAAAGCGGCCTCAATGACCCCCATACCGTAGTAGAATTGCGGCGTGCGGGTTTCCAGGGCTTCCTCATCGGCGAATATTTTATGCAGACCGAGCAGCCCGGACGACAATGCCGCGAATTCATCCAGCGGATCGAGCGACTGGCCGAAAACCTGGACGGAGCTATTGCCTGATTTGTTACTTGAATTAAGAGTCTGTCAATTAACCCGTTGCTATGATTATCAAGACCTGTGGACTTCGATCACCAGAAAACATCAGCGAAATTGCTGCCTTGCCGGTAGATTGGCTGGGTTTTATTTTTTACGAAAAATCGCCACGCTACGTGGGTACGCAGGCCAAATTACTGCCTTTTTTGCGTGCCAACGAAGCGCTCCTGGCCGGTAAGAAAAGGGTAGGGGTCTTTGTGAACGCGGAATTTGACAACGTGCTGGACGCTGTTCACCATTATGAATTGGACTACGTGCAACTCCACGGCGGCGAAAGTGCGGTCTACTGCGTTACCCTCCAGGAATTGTTGCGCGGCCGCACGCGCCCAAAAGTCGTCCAGCTCATGCGCGCATTCCGGGTAAGCCGTTCTTTTGACTTTGCCATTACCAAAGATTTTGCACCCTATTGTGCTTATTTTTTGTTTGATACCCAAATAGCGGTAGCCCCGGCCCAGGATGAACCTTACGGTGGCACTGGTCACCAGTTCGACTGGTCGATGCTCAACCACTATACCGATCCTACACCATTTATACTCAGCGGGGGCATTGGTCCGCAAGATGTGGCGGCGGTATTGGCTTTTCAGCATCCGGCTTTTGCCGGGATTGATGTGAACAGTAAGTTTGAGTTAGAACCTGGTTTAAAGCATGTTGCTGACTTACGCGAATTCATTGAGTCGGTCAAATTAAAAAACTAAAAAAATGAAAACGATAGCAGTTGACGAAAGAGGATACTACGGGCAGTTTGGTGGCGCCTACATTCCAGAAATGTTGTATCCCAACGTGGAGGAGTTGCGCCAAACCTACCTGGAGTTTATGGAGCTGGAAAGTTTTCAGCGGGAATTTCAGTCGTTGCTCCGCGACTACGTAGGCCGCCCGTCGCCGTTGTACCTGGCCAAGCGCCTGAGTGAACGGTATGGCGTCACGATCTACCTGAAACGAGAAGACCTCAACCACACGGGGGCCCACAAGATCAACAATACCATTGGCCAGATCTTATTGGCTAAGCACCTGGGTAAAAAACGCATTATTGCAGAGACCGGCGCCGGCCAGCACGGTGTGGCAACGGCTACGGTCTGCGCCCTGATGGGGTTGCAGTGTATCGTTTACATGGGATCGGTGGACATTAAGCGGCAAGCGCCAAATGTAGCCCGCATGCGCATGTTGGGTGCCGAAGTGCGCCCGGCAACCAGCGGGAGCCAGACGCTGAAAGATGCCACCAACGAAGCCATCCGCGACTGGATCAACAACCCGGAGGATACCCACTACATCATCGGTTCGGTTGTCGGTCCGCATCCCTATCCCGATATGGTAGCGCGCTTCCAGTCGGTTATTTCGGAAGAAATACGCTGGCAGTTGGAAGCGCACACCGGGCGCGACTATCCATCGGCCGTCATTGCCTGTGTGGGTGGGGGCAGCAACGCCGCTGGCGCTTTTTACCATTTTCTGAACGACGAGCGGGTCCGCCTCATCGCCGTGGAGGCTGCTGGCCTGGGGGTACACTCCGGCGAGTCGGCAGCTACCAGTGTCCTGGGAACCGAAGGCGTTATTCACGGCAGCCGTACGTTGCTCATGCAAACGTCCGACGGCCAGATTGTCGAACCTTACAGTATTTCTGCGGGTTTGGATTACCCCGGTATTGGGCCGCTACACGCCCACCTCATTAAATCGGGCCGCGCCGAAGCCATCAGTGTGACCGACGAAGACGCCCTCCAGGCCGCCCTCGACGTGACCCGCATGGAAGGCATCATTCCGGCCCTGGAAACGGCCCACGCTTTTGCGGCGCTCGACCAGATGAAATACGCCGCCGATGACGTGTTGGTGATCTGTCTGTCCGGGCGGGGTGATAAGGATCTGGATGCCTTCATGACTTACCTGGACCGGGTAGAACCACTAGGTATCCACAGCGAAAAATAAACCACTCTTAGCAACCAGCTCCACCATGAACAGAATACAAGCCCTTTTCGCCCACAAAAAGCGCGACATCCTGAATATCTACTTCACCGCCGGGTATCCGCAGCGCGATGACACCGGAACCGTTATCCGGTCGCTCGTCGCTGCCGGAGTGGACCTCATTGAAGTGGGAATGCCCTACAGCGATCCCCTGGCCGACGGGCCAACCATTCAGGAAAGTGGCACCCAGGCCCTGAAAAATGGCCTTACTCTGGCGCTGCTCTTTGAACAGTTGCAAGCCGTACGGCGCGAAACCGAAGTGCCGCTGGTGATGATGGGCTATTTCAACCAGGTGCTGCAGTATGGCTTCGACCGTTTCCTGGCCGATTGTGTGGCTACGGGTATTGATGGGCTGATCTTACCTGACCTTCCCCTGTACGAATACCAGACGACTTACCGCCAGCAAGTGGAAGACGCCGGTTTGTGTATGAGTTTCCTGATTACCCCGCAAACTACCCCCGAGCGTATCCACCTGGTGGATGAACTGAGCAAAGGGTTTATCTATATGGTATCCAGTGCGGCCATAACGGGGGCGAAACAGGGTATTTCCGACGAACAGGTCGCTTATTTTGAGCGGATCGCCGCCATGGATTTGTGTACCCCCCGCCTGATCGGTTTTGGCATTTCGGACCACGCCACCTTCACCAAGGCCTGTGCTTATGCCAGTGGAGCCATTATCGGCAGCGCCTACATCAAAGCCCTTACTGCCGGGGAAAGTGTAGAAAAGACCACCCGTACCTTCGTGGCGGAGGTAAAAGGAACCATTGTTTAAATTGTTAAAATTCACCTGATGATCATTCAACTAGATGTTGCTATTACGCCCGAACAACAACGGGTGCTGGAAGAACAGTTGGCAAAGGTAAAATACCAGGGCAACCCGGTTACAACCCAGTACGCCAACTACCTGGTAGGGGTGGGCAAAAAGGAATTCGACATTCGCGCCATTGGCAGTTTACCCGGTATTCGCGATATTCATCGCGTGAGTGACGACTACAAACTGGTCTCCAAAAAGTGGCGGGTCGATGATACGGTCATTGACCTGGGCGACGACATTCGCATCGGGGATGGGAGCTTGTCGCTGATGGTTGGTCCGTGTAGCATTGAATCGGAGGAGCAGGTGGCACTGACGATTGCACACATGCAAGCCAACGGCATCCGCATCATGCGGGGCGGGGTATACAAGCCCCGGTCGTCGCCTTACAGTTTCCGGGGGATGGGTATTGATGGCCTGAAAATGTGGCACGAGCAAACTCGTGCTGCCGGTATTAAAATCATTACCGAAGTAATGACTGTTGACCAGATCGAGGTCATGCACGACTACGTAGATGTATTTCAGGTAGGCGCTCGCAACAGCCAGAATTTCAACTTGTTGGATGCTTTAGGTGAAGTAGATAAACCGGTTTTGTTGAAGCGCGGTATTTCCGGCACCATTGACGAACTGCTGGCTTCGGCCGAATACATTTTCAGCAATGGCAACGAACGCATCATGCTCTGCGAACGTGGCATTCGCAGCTACGAGACGGCTTACCGCAACACCTTCGATATCAACGCGCTGGTGATGCTCAAAGAGAAAACCCACCTGCCGGTCATTGCCGACCCCAGTCATGGCATCGGTATTCGGCGCTTCGTAGACAAGATCGCCATGGCGGCAGCCGTAGCCGGAGCAGATGGTGTCATCATGGAAGTACACCACCAGCCCGAAAAGGCATTCAGCGACGGCCAGCAGACCCTTAGTTTTGCGGAAGCTAACCGCTTGTACAAGCAACTGAAACGGATCGAGTGGTTGCAGGATTAGCGTATGTTTTGGGTGAGGGATTTGGTTTTTAGCCCTGGCAAGTCCAAAACATACGCTTAAGCTATCCCTTAGGGTGTACCAACGTCATTTCTTCCACCAGGTGCCCGGCGCCAGCAAACTTGTCGATTAGAAAGAGGATGTACCGCACATCGACCATGATATTGCGGCAGATGCCGGTATCGTAGTTGATATCACTCATCGTGCCATGCCAGGTGCGATCGAAGTTGAGCCCAATGAGGTTGCCGTAGGCGTCAATAACCGGACTGCCGGAATTGCCACCCGTCGTGTGGTTGGACCCCAGGAAACAAACCGGCATACGCCCTTCGGCATCGGCGTAGGGGCCGTAGTCTTCTTCTTCGTAAAGTTCCAGGAGGCGGGCGGGCACGTCAAACTCGTAGTCGCCAGGGACGTATTTTTCGACCACGCCGTCCAGGTAAGTTGAAAAGTTGTAGGTCAGCGAATCCCCTACGGTGTAGCCAGCCACCTGTCCGTAGGTAAACCGCAAGGTATTGTTGGCATCGGGATAGAAACGGCGCCCGGGGAATGCCTGCATCAGGGCAGCCATGTACTTGCGCTGCTGCACCCCGATCAGTTCATTGACCTCGTTGTAGGGGTTGAAGACCATCTTTGCCGTATAATCCAGAATTTCCTGCACGAATTGGTAGGCGTAGTCGCCTTCCAGTTGCTGGAAAAAACCTGCGGGGTTGTCCCGTAGAATTTGAATGGCCAGCTCCCCTTTGGTCAGGAAAGATTTTTCGAAAAGAACCTGGGTGAGCACGGGCAAGTTTCCGCCCGCGAAAGACAGTTGGTCGGTAGCGTAAGGTGCCTGGTGTTCGGGATTGACCTGGTCGAAGTAGACGCCGAGCAGTGCGCTGGCTATTTCCTCGTCGATGGCGGGGTTGTAATCCTTGTAAAAGCTATTCAGGTAGTCTTTCAGTTGCGGTAAGCGTTCCTTTACGGCCTCAAAGCCGTTGTTTTGATAAATATTGAGGTACCTTTTTAGGGCGTTGGCCATTTGAAAAAGCTCCACGTTGCGGTAAATGATTTCCCCGACGTAATCCCGGCTGGTGGCAAACGGAAGGAGTTTGGTGTAGAGGTTGTCGAAGCCAGGCAGAAGACCACCGTAGTCTTTTTGCAAGGCCGGATTTTTAGCCAATACCTCGGTAAATTCCGCCTCCACGGCTTTGCGTTGGCCAATGCCATCGGTGGCGGCAATCCCCTGGCTTTCGCCGATCCATTTTTTCCAGGCGTTGGCAATGCGCGATTGCTTGGATGCGTACTGGATCTTAGCAGCCGGATCGGCCCGCATGGCCTTGTTGAGGATGCTCAGCGATTTGTCGCGAATACCAATGCGGATCGGATTAAGCACGTTCACTCGTTGGTCCATGGCCACGGCGGGGAGGTATTCATTGGTACTGCCTGGAAAGCCAAAGACGAGGGTGAAATCGTCAGGAGCCACACCGTCTATACTGACGGGCAGGTAATGGCGGGGCTTGAAGGGGATATTATCGGCACTGTATTCGGCGGGTTTGCCATCGGGGCCGGCATAGATGCGGAAGAGTGAGAAATCACCCGTATGACGCGGCCATTCCCAGTTGTCGGTGTCGGCACCAAACTTGCCAATACTCGATGGCGGCGCACCTACCAGCCGAATATCGCGGTAGGTTTCGGTGACGAACAGGAAATACTGGTTGCCATCGTAAAATGGGCGAATGAGGACATCCTGAAAGGCTTCAATTTCGGTAGCGGTTTTTGCGGTTGCCAGGTTTTTGTCGATGGCTGCTTGCCGTTCCTTTTCATTCATTTGATCGGAAATGCCGGCCAATACCAATTGGCTCACATCTTCAATACGTACGATAAAGGTGGCAAACAACCCGGGGTTAGGCAATTCTTTGGTCTGATCAGCGGCCCAGAAACCGTCCTCCAGGTAATTGTGTTCCAGGCTGGAATGGTATTGAATCTGTTCGTAGCCACAGTGGTGGTTGGTGAGCAACAACCCTTCGGCTGAGATGACCTCACCCGTACAAAAACCGCCAAAATGAACGATCGCATCCTTGAGGCTGCCCTGGTTGACACTGTAGATATCTTCGGCCGACATTTTCATGCCCATGGCCTGCATTTCGGATTCGTTCAACTGTTCCAACAGCAAGGGAAGCCACATGCCTTCGCCCGCAAAAACGGAACTACTCAGGAATAGGCTAAATAGGATGGGAAGAAAAGTAAATTTCATCTGAAGTAAATAATTTGGTTAGAATTAGGATAGCCTGTGCCAGCAAAACTAAGCGTGGTGGTGCTACTGGCAAGCAATGGCGGAAATATACAAAGAATGGTCAAGATCGCTTAACCCAGGGAGGCTGGCGCATAAAAAAAAGAAAGCACCATCGGCCAACTGGCGGGTGGTGCTTCATTTGAAGGAAAATCTGTTAAAGGTTCGCTCTGAAAATCAACTCGTGTATATGGGTTAGATACCTTATGTTTTAAAAATGCTGCCTGAACCGAAAAGTATTTTTATAAAAAGATGAAATTCTTTATTTTCTCTTGTTTCTCTATAGGCTTACTAACTTAACTCTGGATACCGGCCGCTAGCTCCAGAAAAAAATGGCATAACCCACCGTTCCATCTGCTTTCAGGTACGTTGCGTAAACCAGCCCGTTTATTTTTTGTGGATAGGATTCATAATGGTATGTTTGTCAGGTAGTCATGTGATACCGTCAGCAAACGGAAAAAATTACATAGAAAAGAATTAATCATAGGGATGACTTTTGAGTCCTGTCAGTGCAAACTGGCAGGACTTTTTCGTGCGCTATGCAACGGGTTTTTGCATTTTTGTGCCATCGGTTCAGCTGGCGTGCCAAAATGGGGTAAAAGAAGCGGAATTTGAAAAAGATGACTAAAGTTAACTACTTTAGCGAAGTAAGATTATTCTTGCTAATCTGTAATTAATACCACTACTTGCTACGGTATGTATATTATGCAAGGAGGGAAAGCCATCAGCATTTCCCGTCGGCGGAAGGACATTTTTTTGAAAGCACTCGAACGCTACAACTTAAACCCATAACAATGCTTATTGAAGAAAACACCTTAACCGAACGATCTTCGTTCGTGAGTCAGGCGACGGATGATGTGACCAGTCGCACACTCGAAGACGCAATACCGGATCTGGAGGAAGAGCGTCTGATTTCTCAAGAAGGAAACCCACGTTCCATGGAGGACACTTTGGAGGACTTGGTGGAGAAAAAGACAAAAGTCTTCGCCTTACTAATCGCTATTGACCACTATGACCTGCGCGGCGCCAACCTGGGCGGTTGTGTCAAAGACAGCCTGGCCGTGGAGCAATACCTGCGGGATAACATCGAGGAGGCAGGGGAGCGGTTACATCTTTTTACCCTGCGCAGCCCCCTGGCCAGCCAGGCCGATCAGATGGAATTGGAGGCGCCTCAGCCAGCCAGCAGGCTGTCGGGGGTACCCACTCGTACGGCCACTATCGAAGCCTTCATGGGTTTTCTGGGACAGGCACGCACTGGCGATGCCGTCTTGGTGCACTACAGTGGGCATGGTTCGTTTGAGACCCGTCCCCCCGAACTTTGGCACCTTGATGCCGAAGAGACTAGCGAGCACCGGGCCGAGACCCTGGTCTGCAAAGACAGCTTTACCACTAAAAAGGGTGCTTATATTCCAGCGCTGCGCGACAAGGAACTGCGGTGGTTGCTGGCCAGAGTCGCTGACCAGGGCCCCCACGTGGTCATGCTGATGGATTGCTGCAATTCGGCCGGAAATACCCGCTTTAAAGAAGAAGGTACCCTGGCCCGCTTCACGGAACCCCAGGGTACTGCCGATAAAAACAACATCAAAACCTACGTGTTTTACCAACTGGATGCTGCCGTCCGGAAATTGTTAACGGTAAAGCCTACCGATTTTCAACTACCCGAAGGCCGCCACGTCGCCCTCTATGCCTGTCACAGTTACCAATTGGCCAAAGAGACGACTTTCCCCGAAGGCCGTTTCGGCGTATTTACCTACTACCTCCTCCAGACTCTGCGGGCAACCAGGGGGAATATCAGCTACCGGGATCTTTTGAAACTGGTGCGGGCCAAGGCCAGCCTGGCGGTAACCAAACAGTCGCCGCAGTGGCATTTCGTGGTGCCTGCTGATGGGGATCTCCTGTTTCTGGGTGGGACGTCGCCCAGCGCAACGCCTGCCTACACCCTCACGCCAACCAGCAATCCGCAGGAAGCCAGCCTGGATGCTGGCTCCCTGCACGGCCTCGTGTCGCCAGCGGTAGGGGAGACCTACTTTACCGTTTTTTCTGCCAATGAGAAACTCGAAAACCTCGACCCCACGAAAATCCGGCAGGCTAAATTGTTGCGCCTGGAACCCGATCACAGTATCCTCACCTTTACCGACGGGCAGGGGTTTCCGGCCGCTAAGACGTTGCTCAAGGCCATTGTGGCCGCTTCCCCCCTGGCCAAAACCCGGGTGTGTATTGAACTGGAGGTAGCCGAAGAACTGGTGTCCCTGACCCAGGTACAAGATGCTGCGCTGCGGGAGCGCCTGCGTGCCGCGCAACAAAAACTGACCAGCATACTGCAGGATCACGCTTACCTGGAACTGGTGGAAAAATCGGCGGCCAACTGGCAGTATCGCCTGTTTATCTACGTCTACCAGGGCGAGGACAAACTGCGTATTACCGAAAAAGACAGCGTGAATGCTTTAATTGCACCACGCCGCGGCTGGGCCGGACCAACCATGCAGGCGCTGGTAGCTGAAATGACTCACATCGCCAAATGGGAACGTACCCTTAGCCTGCAAAATCCCAACCCGACGATCATTCAGCCCGGAACGGTCAGCCTGGAGGTGATCGATAAAGAGGGGCAAATGATTACCGATCACGGTGGGGAGATCGTGCTGCCGGCGGCAGTTCCGGGGCAACCTCATCCCCGCTTGAAATTCAAGGCCGTCTTGCACCAGCCGTTGCCTATGCCACTGCACTGTGCCATCGTGCACCTGCGACCCGATTTTGCCGTAAATCCCGGGTTGCTACCCGCTGATGCCCAGTTGGGGAAAATCGAGTACCTTGATGGAGGCACCCGGATCAAATTTGAGCAAAAGGAAATCTACGCGGGCTCCCACGTACCCATGAACGGCAGACTAGATCCCACTGGCTTGTACCTGGAGTTTAGTTTGCCGCCTACTACCGGGGAATTGCCGATCGATGAGGTGGTCGATTATTTTAAATTAATTGTCAGCACCGAGCAGTTTGATGCCATGCACCTGTTCCAAAATAACCTGGAGCGGGCCAACGTTTCGCGGGCTGGCCGCAAGCCAGCCGATACGCGCCTGGACAGCTTGTTGTCGGAAGTGCAGTTGCGGGATGCAGGCTGGGCTACCGCAAGTGCTGCGCCCCCGAAAAAAATATCGGATTGGTGGACGACAACCGTGGCCGTGAAGACGATGCGTCAACTCCCATGAGTACCTTTGGGGAAAAGAATCCGACGGGTTCGTCTTTACAAAAAATAAATAAATATTAATCCACCCTTTCTATGCAACCTATCGCTTGTCGTCAAGCCTTGTTTTTTCTGTTACTTGGGGCCTTGGTGGTCCTGCTTAGCCAGTGCCGGGAAAGTCCGTCTCCTATTTCTCACACGGCTGCTGATTCGCTTGCCGATCTTGCGCCCAACCTCGGCGGTGGAGAGGATACTGTCGCTGTCAACGCCAGTGAGCCTACGTCCAATATCGTCAACCAGGCGGCCTGGGAGCAGGCCATCGCCGACTACAACCTACCTCCCGAGTACGGACTCAATCCAGAAATTGCTTTGTACTCGGCAGGGAGCGCCAGAATCAGGTACGCAGCACTACCCATTACCTGCTACCTGGAAGACCTGGTGCTTTTGCAGCGCTACCTGCAGTACCCTGCCGGAGCCTTTGTGACCGAGGATTCCGGCGAGACGGTTTATTACGAGCGACCGGACGACTGGTCAGACACCGAATTGGCCTATCCGCTGGTGCGGGAAAATTACCTGAGCGACGCCGGGGCACTTTTTCCTAACCCCAACTATGTGCCGCTTCCTGCTGCTGCAAATCTGCGGGATCCCGCTACCGATTCACTGGTGGAAGGATGGTCGCGCAAGTTGGCCCTGTACCAGGCGCTGCTGATTAAAAAACCCGCGAAATTCAATTTTCAGCCTCCTTATCCGGAAAAATACTTTTTCGATGCGGCCTATTTTTACCGCCAGCAAAAAGTGCGCGGCTGGTTGGCACCCCTGAATGCTACGCTGAACAAGGCTTTTGCCGAAGTGTACAACCAGATCAATATAGCTCGCGACAGCGGCAAAGTGGCGACTTACACCATCAACTTAACGCCGGAGGAGAAGGAGGTCTTTATCCGTACCCTGGAGCACAAGGCCTTGCCCGCAGCTACGCTGCGGCAGTTTCGGATCATCGTGCAGGAGCTGGATGGTATTTTAACTCCCCTGGGTAAGCGTTTGGCTACGCTGGAACGCGCCTATACGCAGGTAGCCCCACTGTTGGATAGCGAGGAGGAGCAATTGTGTCAAGCCGTCGGGCAATGGACGACCGCTTTCATCAAAGACAACCAGGCCCTCCGCAACCAGTTGAGCGAACTGGCTGCGCTGCCCATTACCCAGACTTCCTACGACCACCTGGTTCAAGCCAGGGAAGCCCTTCGTACCGCCAATCTGGCCCTGGAGCGACAGCAAAAGTTGCGTTGGGAAGTAGAAAGATTTTTAAAAATCCTTGAAAACCATTATTTTAGGAAGGTGAAGGCGCTGGAGGCGACTTTCAAGGCACGCCAGTTGGAAGATTAACTATTTTATAAAAATTAATTGTTGAGTGATGCACTACGAACTTAGTCACGACTCGATTGCCCGGCAGGTCTACCAGAAGGCGAGCACCGAGGCACGTGCGCGGCGGAAGGTCGAGCGCTTCATCAGCGAACGTTTTCAGGCTTATCAGGAACGCCAGGCGCCCCTGACCCAGGATGATGTCGATTACGTTTGGCCCTATCTGAACGTGGTGAACAGCAAGCCCGAAGAACTGGCGTTCATTCAGGAAGGCAAGCGCAAACTGCTGCGCAGTCGGCGCGTTCGTATGCTGGTGTTGGCCGCTACCACCCTGGCTTTTGCGCTGCTGGCGTTCTGGGCCATCGGACAACGCAACCAGGCCGAAACCCGCGAGCAGCAGAGCCGGTCGATGCGCGTGAGCCTGGCCGCCCGCTACGCCTTGTACGAAGGCAATCCCGCCCTGGCGTTCCGCCTGGCAGAACAAACCCTTCTGTGGAACAACGATGCCAGCGCCCAGTCTATCGCCAGTGATGTGCTCCGCGAGATCCAGGCCAATCCGCTGGTTCGCGATGTGAACCACACCGACTCGATTACGGCGCTGCAATTCTCTGCCGACGGCACCTTCTTTCTTTCGGCCGCCCTGGACGGGGAAGTTCGCCTGTCGGATTTGGCGGGCGATACCTTGCACCGCTTCCGCCACGAAAGTGGGGTCGTATGGGCCGCCTTGTTGCCGGGTGAAACCGCCCTGCTCAGCCTGACGACGGAGGGGGCACTCTGGCGCTGGGACATCCAGTCGCAGCAGAAGACGCCGCTGGCCAGGGGCTTAAAAATAACCACCGCCCGCCTCGCCCAGGATGGTACCCGCCTCGCCGGCATGGCCAGCCAGGAGGTCTACGTCTGGGAGCCGAATCAGGGGACGAAGCCGCTCTTCAATTTAACACATACCGCACCGGTTTCGGCCGTTGATTTTCTTCCCGCCGCCACGGGTTGGGATCTCGTCACGGCTACCGCTGCGGGCACGGCTTTTCGCTGGAACGCGGCCGGGGAGCAGCTGCTGGCCTACGGCAACCAATTGCACCAGCCGGTCACGGGCATCCATACCAGCCCTAAGGGGGATAAGGTGATTTTCCAAACGGCCCTCGGTGATTTTATGCTGGCTGGCAATGGCGATAGCCTCATGACCCAGACTCCCTTGCTGTTCCGCGCCTTTCAGCCCCGTCAATCGGCCTTTGCCCTTAGTACCGATCCCGAACGGATCGTTTCCATCAGCAACGACTCCAACCTGGTCTACGTCTGGAACCTCAGCTCCCCTCAAAGCGACATCGACCTACAGTGGTCGCCCCGCGGGAAAGTGCGCTACGCCACCCTCAGCAGCAACGGCAAACGCCTGCTAGCCGCCAGTACCGACAACGAAACCGTCCTGCACCTGCTCAAGGCTACCTTTACGGATCAGAACCAGGATCTCTTTCGCTTCAGTAACCAGACGGCTTGGGGCGTTTTTGCTCCCAATCAGGCCCACTTCCTGTCTTCGGCAGGTGGAAACGAGGCTCTTCTGTGGAAACTCGATCCCGATTATGTGAACAATAAGATGGGCATCACCCAAGACCAGTTGTTGCAGTATTATCAGTCTAGAATCCGGCCTTTGAATGCCAATGAACGGAAGTTTTACCTACTGGATTAGTAAGGAGTGACACAATAAAACCAGCGTAGCTCACGTAAAGTAATCGAGTAAAGGATATTCGTGTAAATTGCTGGTTGTGAGTATTTTGTATTCATTCTTTATTCGTCATTAAATATACCACCTATGAAGCCCCAAAACATTATTTTTCTGCTCTTTTTTCTCACCCCATTTTTACTCTTTTCGCAAGATGATGGAGACATCAATCTGGGCGGCGAAGACCCATTGGTGAAAAGTGTATTGGATGGGAATTCTTCACAAATTTTAGCTTCATTAACGTGGTGGAATGCTGCGCTTAATGTAGATTCGTTGAAGATGGCGCCTACCTTTAGTAATTACGAACACGACTGTTCAGTAGTTTGGTCGAATGAAGTAGTTGCGCAACCTGCTGCTACTGTACCCTATAATAAACTTAATGTTTTTGTCTATTTAGAAGATTTGAGTGCTTTGCAGAACTACTTTCTATACCGTGCCTATCAGTTGCCCGAAACTAGTTCGCCAAGCACATCAAACAACCCGCCTACCAGGGAATCAGCTAAGCCTGCACCTATTGCAACGGCAACCATTCGCCAGCCAGCTACAAGACCTCAAAGGCCAACACCGAGCAGACCAACGCCGCCTCGTTCTACAGCTACGCCACAGCAAAGAACACCAACGGCTCCTCCCCGTTCAACGGGCAAGCCCCGTGTGAGTACAAGTACTAGCACTCGACCAACCATTGCCAATCAAAGCAATGTAATTAGCACCAATACTTCTGCGGTGGTAGAACCTTACCCCATCATCCGCAAGTTCAAAGTTTTGGAAAATGGTTTGGGGCTTAATGACAAATATTTGGCCTTGCAAGCCAATGCTTTCCCCATAGACGAAAGCTTTGCGGGGAAAGTAGCGCAATTCCAGCAGCTTACGAAGCTCTATAATTTGGCATTGGCAGATCCTGCCGCAGCAGGATGTACTCCAGCGGCGACGCCAGGGTTTTATTTAGAAGACAGCAAGGCAGAATTGGATAAACAATTGAAAGATTATTCAATAGGGGTGCTGACGATTGTAGAAGAAGAAGTAAATCGCCAAATGGGGAATAAAGCCCTACTGTCTCCTAGAATGCAGGCGGTGAAGATGAAGCAGATTGTTCCTAATCTCGAAAAAATGCCCATACCGCTTAGTTCCCAGCGCTACTTAAACACAATAGCCAGGAATCTTGCTGTTATAGTCACTCCTTTGAAAAGACAATATGACGAACTGAGGCTGGAATACGCTAACAGTAGGAACTTGTTAAGTCCAAGTGAAGAACTGTTTTTCCAATTGGTACTTGCAAAATCTGAGCAACTTATTCCTCCTTTAGCAGCAGTAGTCAGCTATGCACAAGCGGTAGCAAATATGCCAAACCATCAAACGAGCTATACCCAATTGGCCATACTGGGAGAATTGTTGCGAATTTGTAAGGAAGGAACGGTTGGTATTTTTTTGAGTGGCTCCCAAGAAACATTGGACGCTTTGAAACAGGTGACGCAAAATTACCACGCTGCTGTTATAGTCGATTCGCGGGAATTTTACAAATTAGGTGCTGCTTATCGAGCGAAAGAGTAGTGATGTAGGTTGATTGTTTTCCAAATATACGACGCCAACGACACGGCAGGAGAGGCTTTACTGGCTAAAGTGACCCAGCACTTCGATAAGATGGTATGGCCAGTAAAAGTGCATAACCCCCGTTTTTTTCGGTAATGAATGGCCGTTTTCCGGTATAAATACGAGTTAACTTCACCTATCTAAAAACCGATCGCTATGAAATTCGCTATTTCCTCGTTCGTCTTGATCCTGTTTTTCCTGTCCCCACTGTTTATTCAGGCGCAGCCGGCTAGCGACCTGGATTTGGGTGGTGAAGACCCGCTGGTAAGTGCCGTGGCCGACTCCACTACCTCCCAAATTATGGCTTCCTTTGTGTGGTGGAAGGCAGCGCTCAACGTGGATTCCCTGAAACTGGCTGGAAATTATGTCTACGCCTTAAAAAAGTGCAACGTGTTTTGGTCGAATGAAGTTGTTGCCAACCCCGGCCAGATGACGCCTTATGACCAACTGAATGTGTTTGCCTACCTGGCGGATTTGGGGGCTTTTCAAAATTATTTGATGTTCCGGATGTATCAGTTATCCCCGGACAATTCGGACGTTCCCAGCCCCCCCGCAAGTACACCTAGCCCCAGCACGGATACCCCCCGCACCACCATGCAACGGCCGGACCTACCCCCGACAAAAGTCCCGGCAACCAGTGCACCCCGTATGAATGTGCCCCCTAAAACGGTGCCCGCTACCACCACGACCCCCCAAATAAGGAATGCACCAGCAGCGGCACAACCGCCAATAGCCGACCGCAAGGCAGCCGTCTTTGCGCGGGAAACATTTGGTTCGGGTTATCCGCTGGTGCGCAAATTCCTGGTATTGGAAAATGGGCTGGCGGCCAATCCCCAATTCCAGGAATTGACGCCTAATGCATTTCCTTTGGATATGACTTACGCCGAAAAGGTGGAAAATTACCGCCAACTCACCAGCCTGTACCAGGCTGCCCTGGCCGACCCTGCTGCCGACGAATGTTCGCCAGCGGTTACGCCGGAATTCTATTTCGTCGAAGACCAAAAGGCCCTCAGCGGCTTCCTGAAAAACAAACACCTGGACGTTTTGACCACCATCAAAGAGGAGATGGATCGCCAGGTAGCGAGCTGGCCGGTGGCTTACCGGACTTCGCCCGAGCGGCAAGCACAAATGGTGATTCCTGCCCTGGAACAGACGCCCATTCCGCTCGCCACCCAACGCTACCTGGCGCTGCTCGCCCGCGAACTGACCCCGCTGGTGGTTCCGCTGCGGCGGCAGTACGATGCCTTGCAAGCGCAGTATGCCATTTGCCAGTCCTTGCTGCAACCGGAAGAGGCGCCGTTTTTTGAGTGGGTAATGACCAAATCAGAACGGATAATCGTCCCGATAGAGGCGGTGCGCACCTATGCGCTACAGGTGGCCAGCTTACCCAACCAGGAAACCAACTACACCCAGCTGGTGCTGCTGGGCGAGTTGCTGCGCATCAGCCGCGAGCGGGTCGACAATATATACGGCGCCGAGGACACCGCAGGCAAGGCATTGCTGGCCAAAGTGACCCAGCACTACCACCAGGCGGTGGTGACTCATATGCGGCTGTTTGGTCAGCTGGGGGCGGCTTATCGGAGGAATTAGTAGCGTGTTTGGGTTCGCAATTATGGGCCTTGGGGCTATTGTGGTTAAGGTAAAAAACCATTAAATTGAGCTACCTAAAACACTTAATCGATGAAACCAAATCCAATTTCAACCCTGCTGTTATTGCTATTGTTCCCCCTGCTGGTGCAAGCCCAACCCGATGATGACCTGAACCTGGGAGGGGAAGATCCACTCGTTACGGCTGTCGCTGATTCCACGGTTTCCCAATTTATGGCTTCGCTGGTTTGGTGGCGGTCCATGGAGCGGGTTGACTCTTTACAGATTAGTCCGCCCGTTTACTACGCCCTCCTCGGTTGTCGGGGCAGGTGGCCGGGGCAATTGGCTGCCGAACCAGGTGACCCCATCCCTTACAATGAACTGACCGTTTTTACCTACCTCGAAGATCTGGCTGCCCTGGAGACCTATTTCCTTCACCGTGCCTATCAAATTCCGGAAAGAAGTCCTACGGATATTCAGGGCACTGGCCCCATTACCCTGGCCCAGAGAAGGTTTGCCGAGATTAATGATTACCCATTGGTACGCAAGTATCGTTACGTGGAGAACGGCCTGGCTCCTAATTTCAATTACCAGAAACTATCACCTAATACCCTTCCGCTGGATGTAGCTTACGCAGAAAGGATTAAAAGACACCAGCAGTTGAGCAAACTGTACCACGCTGTCCTGATAGACCCCGTAGCAGTAAAGTGTCCGCCTGCTGAGCAGCCGGAATTTTATTATGAGGAGGCCGTAACGGATTTGAATCGATCCTGGAAAAAATACAACCTGCGGGTACTGACTCCCGTTGATGACGAATTGGAAAGGCAATTTGAGTTATTAAAAAGGCAGCAAAATGAAGCGTTTAGCCAGATGGTGAGTCGATTTGAACGAGTCATTCCGACCCATGATGAAGTGACCATTGGTCGGTTGCTGGACGAATGGTCTGCCCTGGTGGAATCCTCTTATAACCCTGAATTTTTTAAGCAAAGAGCGACCCGGACTATTCGTCGTTACCCGCGCGACGTGGAGATGCTGCCGGGCCTGAGCGATAAATTCAACCGCTTGCAAACGGACCGGCGCAAGGTAAAACCGTCGCGGAGATTGACCGAAGCAGAAATAGCCCTGGTCATCCCTGCCTTGGAACGGACGCCGCTACCGCTACCCCAGCAGCGCTACCTGGATTCTCTGGCCCGGAGTCTTACCGCAGTAGTTGGTCCCTTGCGGGAAAAACAGGAGGCTGCCAAAAACAATTATTTTAGTATCTTGGACCAACTGAAACCCGCGGAAAAAGAATTCTTTCGTTGGGTACTAGGCCATGCGGAGCAGTTAATCAGACCATTGGAAGCGACGGTAACTTATGCCCGCCAGGTGGCAGCATTGCCCAACAGCCAAACGAATTATACCCAACTGGTAGTGGTTGGGGAATTGTTGCGGATCAGTAGCGAACAGGCGACAAAACTGGCGATGGAGAGCAAAGCAGCGCCTGTCACCATCCTTACCCAGCTGACGCAAAACTACTACGCTGAGGTACTTGCGACTGCCAAGGAATTTGCCCGACTAAAGGAAGCGCATCAGACGAGGGAATGAAAAAATGAAAAATTCATTAATTTCGGTACGAACTATTACACCACGCAAACAATATGGCATCGATTAACGAAAATACAGCCGCACTTAAGCGCACCTCCACCGGCTCAAACCGAAATGCATGACACCCATCATCTACCTCACCTTCGCCAACGACCCCGACGCCCACCTGGCGCTCCTCAAGGAGGAGAGCCGACGGCTGAACGAGGCCCTGGAGGAGCTCGACCGCAAGGAGTACCTCAAGCTGCTGCGCGAGGAAAGCGCCCAGGTGGAGGACATCTTTGCGGCCTTCACCAGGAACAAAGACCGCATCGCCATCTTCCACTACGCCGGGCACGCCGGCGGTACGGCCCTGAACCTGGAGGGCGGCAGCGGCCAGGCCGAAGGCCTGGCCCAGTTGCTGGGCCAACAGCAGGGGCTGCAGTTGGTCTTCCTCAACGGCTGCTCTTCCAAAGGGCAGGTGAAGGGGCTGCTGGCGGCAGGGGTGCCCGCGGTGATCGCTACTTCGGTACCTATCGAAGACCGCAAGGCGACGGAGTTTGCCCAACAGTTCTACGAGGCGCTGGCCAACCGCCGCACCATCGGCCAGGCCTTCAAAATGGCGCAAGCCTACCTGAATACCCGCTACAGCAAGAGCGTAGAGGTGGTCATGCGCGACGCGGGCTGGGTGGGTGCTGATGCAACGGCCGACAATATGGATATGCCCTGGGGCCTCTACACCCAGGACACGGGCAGCGAGGCCATCCTCAACTGGAAGCTGCCTTTCTTTCGACCCATCGGCTTGCCACCGGATATGATCCAGTACATTGGTAAGAGCTTCACGGCCAACCGCTACATTGTACTGGTGCTCGACGAGATGTGCAAGTACAACCCCGACATCTACGCCCAAATGGTGGAGCAGAAAGGGGAGGAGACCGTCAAGAAAGACTCCAAGCACTTCCCCTGGCTGGTGATCGAAAATTTCCCCTGGCCCATTGGCTCCCAAATCCGCCTGCTGCGTTTCTACGACAAACCCAACCTGGAACGGCTGGAACACCTGCTGAGTACCTACATTATCACCAGCCAGCTGCTGTACTACATCCTCTTGTCGGACCTCTGGGAGCAGGCCCGCCAGCATGCCGACGACTTCGTCTGGAAAGACATTAAGCTGGATAAGCAGGCTTTCGCCAATTTTGATTTTCTGGGGCATATCCCCAGGCTGTATCCGCTGGTAGCGGCCAAGGGGGTGCCTTTTATCGGGGAGTTTGCGATCCTGACGGAAGCCCTGGCTTCTGCCGATAGCCCCCTGACCAAAGCCCACGTGTTTCTGGAAGACCTGCGGGGCCAACTGGCCACCGACCCGCCCACGGCCGATCTGGATAAGTTGTGCGTGAAGACCGAACAGGCCGTGTCCATCGTGCTGCGGGCTGCGGCCTTCCTGGCCCGCTACCGGATGCTGACGGTGCGCAATGTGTCCATCGAGAAGCCCCGCTTCGAACCCCTGGCCTACGAACTGGACATGGGCCCCCTCAATGCCACCCAGGGCACGGGGCTTAACCTTTACCAGGATGCCCGGTACCGGCGCAAGGAGAACTATTCGGACAGTTGCTCCATCGTGCTGGTGTCCAACGAGAACCACCTGGACCAGTCGCTGAACCTGTCGCCCTTCGTGATGGACAAAAACACGTTCGTTAAAGTCAAAAAGAGTGAAACCACTGAGCAGGACCGCCTGGCCCACATCTTTCTCATGGGCTGGGAAGAGGACGATCAGCTGATCTACCTGGCCATCGACCACAGCTTTACCTACGCCCTGAACAACCCCGACGACCAGGTCAATACCGCCATGACCCAGGATGATTTTGTCGAAGGCCGCAACCTGGCCGAAGACCGGATCACCAGTAACCTGGCCGATGATTTTGGCGCCGATTTTGGGCTTGATGCCGATGTGGTCAACGACGACAGCCCCAAAGTTTTTCAACAATTGTACGATCAATACGTCCTCTGCAAAAACGACCTGATTTTATGATAGCCAACCCCTTCAAGTTCCTGGAATCGTACGACAAGGAAGACAAGGATCGCTTCTTTGGTCGCACCAGGGAGACGGCACAACTGTTCAATGCCGTGCACGCTTCCAGTTTGGTATTGCTCTACGGAGCCTCGGGTACGGGCAAGACCAGCATCGTCAACTGCGGCCTGGCCAACCGCTTCGAAATCACCGACTGGCTGCCCATCTTCATCCGCCGCGGCAATGACCTCAACGGCTCCTTCCTGCGGGAACTGGACCGCCAGACAGCGACCCGCTGGGAAAAAGACACGCCCATTCGCCACCGGGTAAAAGACCTCTATTTTGAAACCTACCGCCCCATCTACCTCATCTTCGACCAGTTTGAAGAGCTCTATATTATGGGCAGCAAGGCGGAGCAGGATAAATTCCACCACAGCATCAGCGCCCTGCTGCAAGCGGGTTTGCAGTGCAAAATATTGCTGATCATCCGGGAGGAATACATTGCCTACTTGTCGGAATTCGAGAAAATTGTCCCCCCGCTCTTCGACAACCGGTTGCGCATCGAAAAAATGAACGACCGCAACCTGAGCCTGGTGGTAGCGGGCACCTGCAAGTACGGCGGTATCCGGTTGGAAAATCCCCGCAAGACCGTCGGTATGCTCCTCGACAACCTGCGCAATCCCCGCGAAGGGATCGACCTGACCAACCTGCAGGTCTACCTGGATCGCCTCTGGCGCCGCGACCTGGAACGCCAGGGTACCGAAAACCCCGTCCAGGTCACCTTCGATCCTGCCCTGGTTACAGCCGTAGGGGCCATGCAAAACGTCTTATCCGAATTCCTGGACGAGCAGATGGCCGAGATCGAACAGGGCTTACAAGCCCGGGGGGTAAAAAATGCCGCCGGGATGCCTCTGGAGGTTCTCTTTACCCTCGTCACCGAAGACGGCACCAAACGCAACCGCGCACCTGCCGAAATCCTTGAAGACCTGCCCCGCAACCGCCAGCTGAGTACCCAGGACCTGGAATTTTGCCTGTCGGAATTTGAACGGATTAAATTGCTGCGGCGGTTTGCGGAGGAGGGGAATGGCCGTGTGTAAAGGTGTAAAAGTTGGGCAGGTGTAAATGGGAGAAGTGTAAAAGTGTAAAAGTTGGGCAGGTGTAAATGGGAGAAGTGTAAAAGTGTAAAAGTTGGGCAGGTGTAAATGGGAGAAGTGTAAAAGTGTAAAAGTTGGGCAGGTGTAAAAG
>PZPC01000097.1 GCA_003045895.1 Bacteroidota bacterium | reverse complement strand
GGATTAAAATTGAATTTAGCGGGCTAAATGAAATTTTCATGCCGACGCCAGGTTCTTAAATCCTTGAAAATCAGGAAGCATCAACCTTTTTGTTTTGTTTGATTTGGTATATTCGCTTTTAGCCAAATTAAATTTTTAAACAGGCTCTAATCCCTGGAATCAAAATCACCTGACTTTATGCCTATACTGGCGTCCAATTTTTACCGTGTTTCCCATGCTTCAACTTCGTTGTTGTTGCTCCTCCTCTTGTTGCCCCTTTGTGCCCATGCGCGCATCGAACGCCTGCGTGCAACCTGGCGCAGTGATCCTGCCACTACGATGGTGATCGGCTGGGATCAGGTGTCGGCTGGCCGGCCCACCCTCTATTACGATGTCACCGACCACGGGCAAAATGCCGATGCCTACCGCTACCAAACGCCACCGTCGTGGGCCGTGCGCGACAAAGCCATGAACAACGTCTTCGTCCGCCTAGAAAACCTGCAACCCAACACGGTATACTACTTTGTGGTGAAAGACACCGAAGGGGTCAGCAAACGCTATTCCTTCCAGACCGCACCCAACGACCCGAGCGTACGCCTGTCCATCATTGCTGGCAGCGACTCCCGCAACTTTCGCCTGGCCCGCTGCGATGCCAACCGCCTGGTGAGCAAGCTTCGGCCCCACTGCGTGATGTTTGGCGGCGACATGACGGACGACGACTCGGACCTGGAGTGGCGCGAATGGTTTGACGACTGGCAACTGACCATCGGCAGCGACGGGCGCATCTTTCCCCTCATCGCCGCCCGCGGCAACCACGAAGCCAGCAACACCACCCTGGTCAACTGCTTTGATGTCCCTAATCCGAACGTGTACTACGCACTTACCCTTGGCGGGAGCCTCATCCGCATCTATACCCTCAATACCCAAATACCGGGTGGTGGCGAACAGCGCGACTGGCTGGGCCGCGATCTGCAGGCCAACCAGGCCGTTACCTGGCGCTTTGCCCAGTACCACCAGTCGATGCGCCCCCATACCATGGCCAAACCCGAACGGGAAGAGCTCATCCTGCAGTGGGCCACGCTTTTTCAGAAATACAAAGTACAATTGGCTATCGAGTCCGATGCCCACGTCGTAAAAATTACCTGGCCCGTACGCCCCAGCAACGAGGCGGGGAGCAGCGAGGGTTTCATTCGCGACGACGCCCAAGGCACGACCTACCTGGGCGAAGGCGGCTGGGGAGCGCCCCTGCGCGCCGCCGACGACATCAAGCCCTGGACCCGCAGCTACGGACAGTTCAACCAGTTCAACTGGATTTTCGTAGACCAGGATAAGATTGAAGTTAGAACCATCAAGACCGAAGGCTCCAACCGGGTGGCAGAGGTGGATCCCCGCCATATTTTCGAGCCCCCCTACGGCCTCGTCATCTGGAGCCCCAAAGAAGGTGACGTCGTACGGATAATGAGCCCCAATGCCCGCCCTGCCACTGCGGGGCCCGGTGTAAGTTCATCGACATCAACCGGCGTCATTCCGATCTTTCGCGACGCCAACGGCAACGTCAACATCGAATACACCCTGACCGAAAACGCCCAGGTGCAGCTCATCCTCATCAGCAGCAGCATGCAGGAGATGGCGCGCCTGGAATACAACAACCAGACGCCCGGGCCCTACCAAAAGTCGCTCGACCTGAGTAAGGCGCCGAGTGGAACCTACAGCCTGGTGGTGAAAGCCAATGGCAAACTCACCCGCAATTATTCCCTGAAGATTCCCTGACGAGTGGTAACAAAACGGCCTGCAACCCCGGCTAAAACAAGCGGTACTGAAAGCGCAGGCTGGTCTGTTGTAAAAACTTTACGTTGGTAAAATTGCCGTAAGGATACGGGGAACCAAGCTCCTTCAGCGCGCCTGAACCCGCTATTCGTAGCCTTTGTCTACGAATAAATATGGACAGCAGTCTGTGACTGCGGGGCCAACCGGCTGAGTGTGTAAAAAGAGTATTCTATCCTCCGGCAAAAGCTTTAAATCTTCCCAAATTCAGGAGTCCAGCGGAGGCGTACACGCTGGTTCGCCCATGCTAAAGCTTGGCCTATACATTTCCATGTAGTCAAGCAAAATGCGGCGCCATAAATGACGCTGAACCAGCGAAAAACGCCCTTACTTACCACCGCCAACCCTCCAGTACCGAAGCCTACCGAACCAATAAGCTGGAGGGGTTGAGCACGGCGGTGGCGAAATATCATCCTCTAAAATGAACCTATTTTTTAATCTAAAACGTTATATTTAGGTTCGTAAAACAAATGCTTATGAGTGCGGTAGAAATCAGAGCCGAAATCCAATCTTACCTAGAACAAGTCAAAGACGAAAGCTTCTTGAAAGTGGTTCATTCGATGCTAGGAACTTACGTCCAGGAGCTGGAAGATTCAATCATTGGTTATGAGGCAGATGGCAGTCCCGTTACAGCAAGTGTCGCAAAAGCGCAGTTCGCAGAAGACCTTAGTAAACCAGAAGAGTTTATGAGTGTCGAAGACTTTGAAAAGGAGTTAGATCAGCTTACTGCATGAAGAAATACAAGGTTCAGCTCACCCCACGAGCTAGAAGAAGTATTACGCACATCATCAGTTATCTTCAAGAAGAGCAATCAAAATCAGCTGCTCAGCATGTCCGTCGGGGAATCATGGATAAAATTAAGAGTCTGAATAACTTACCAGCATCTCACGAAATCTTCGAAGAGATCAGCGCTGAACAGCAAGTCTATCACAAGACCTTGCAATGGAAATACAAAATTGTTTTTACTGTTGATGATGATGTCTTACAGGTTGTAGTAGTACAAGTATATCATGGGCATCGTGGTGATCGTTGGATCAACAGTCAGTTCACGTAACGCTTCCTAACCCCAGATCGTCCGGTCTGTGATGGAGATCCCATACGCTCATCTCGTCTTGAGCCTATCGTATCGCGGATGTAATCCGCGACAATCCCATGGTTATTTGGGGGCTAAAGCCATGGTTCCTGAATCATCATTAGGGTATAACCATCCCCGCTATTCGTAGACTAGTCTACGAATAAATATGGACAGCAGTCTGTGACTGCGGGGCCAACCGGCTGATTGTGTAAAAAGAGTATTCTATCCTCCGGCAATAACTTTAAATCTTCCCAAATTCAGGAGCCCAGCGGAGGCGTACACGCTGGTTCGCCCATGCTAAAGCTTGGCAGGCTATGCTTCAGCGTGAGCTTGGACATTTCCATGTAGTCAAGCAAAATGCGGTGCCATAAATGACGCTGAACCAGCGAAAAACGCCCTCACTTACCACCGCCAACCCTCCAGTACCGAAGCCTACTGAACCAATAAGCTGGAGGAGTTGAGCACGGCGGTGGCGAAATATCATCCGTTAAAATGAATTTTTTAATCACAAAAACCGTTAACTTTATGCAAGCAGAAACAATACCAAAGATTATGAGTACCATCGACATGCGCACTGAAAGCCACCAAATCTTAGATCGGATAGATGACCGCTTTTTAGCGGCAGTACATGCGTTGTTACAGACTTACGATCAGCAAAATGACAGTGATGAAGTGATTGGTTATAGCGTTGGCACTAATGAGCCGCTTCTTGCCAGCGAAGCGGATGATGTCTTTGAGGCTATTGTTGAAGATGTAAAAAAAGGCAACTACATTGAAGTAGATGACCTAATCGCACAAAAATCTGCTCGATGGCAAAGCAGTACAAAGTACTTGTCTCTAACGCCGCTCAAGCTAGTATAAATTACATCTTCGGTCATCTCACAGATAAATATTCTTTACAAACTGCAATTAACAAGGAACGCAAGTTACTTGAGGCTATCCAGTCATTGAAGAAAATACCGAAAGGGTATAGTCGACTTCGGATCAAACGCAAGAAAAACGATAATCCTTATCGCTTCTTCCCCGTCGAACACTACAAGATCATTTACACTGTTGAAGAAGAACCAGCCGCTATTGTTATCATTATTGAGCTAATACACGATAATATGTCAATGAAAAGGTTGGAAAAGCTACTTCCGTAATCCTGCTATTCGTAGCCTAGTCTACGAATAAATATGGACAGCAGTCTGTGACTGCGGGGCCAACCGGCTGATTGTGTAAAAAGAGTATTCTATCCTCCGGCAATAACTTTAAATCTTCCCAAATTCAGGAGCCCAGCGGAGGCGTACACGCTGGTTCGCCCATGCTAAAGCTTGGCAGGCTATGCTTCAGCGTGAGCTTGGACATTTCCATGTAGTCAAGCAAAATACGCAGCCATAAATGACGCTGAACCAGAGCGTCTCGCTGTGCATTCAAACGACTGCTTAAAGATCGAAGTTTAAACAAGCGCTTACACCTGCCCAACGCTTAAGCATTTGGACAATAATAAATTTACATTTTTCGACTCAAATGATTAGCTCGAAACCGCTCATTATCAATCGCTTGTTTCTTCACTAATAATTTGAGCATGTAAATTTATTATTGTCCCGGCACTTACACCTTTCCACGTTTACACCTTTCCACGTTTAAGCTCCCGTCCGGTAAGCCAGGTAAAAGCCGTAGCCCAGGCCACGCGCAGCCCCAAAGCCGCCCATATTAAAAGACCCCAGTAGCCCCAGCCGCAGGGTATCACTC
The DNA here is from genome assembly GCA_003045895.1 of Bacteroidota bacterium. GTDB lineage: Bacteria > Bacteroidota > Bacteroidia > Chitinophagales > Saprospiraceae > Lewinella. The sequence continues at coordinate 13,511 of PZPC01000097.1, read as the reverse complement.
TTCGTGAACCCACCTGGCAGCACGTAGCCAACCTGGATGGCGAGGGTCTGGTTGAGGCTGTAGCTTAAGCCACTCCAAAAGGCGTTCGGCTTTTCCACGTGCAGATTAAACTGGCTGCTGGCAATGTTCTTCCCTGCCGTATTGAGCCACAGCGAAGGCTCGACGATCAGTTTCGCGCCCGCCGAGCGGTAGCCGATGGTAGCGTTGGTGTGCAGGGCGCGCTGCAGGTTGCCAGTGGGGCCGCTGTCGCGGAAGGTGACATCCTGGGGCAGCAGTTGGTTGGTACCCGCGCCGGCGTAGAAAAAACTTTGGTCGTTGGGTCCGGTGGGCCGCGAGGCAAAGAATATGCCCGCCCCGACGTTGGGCACAAAAACGTTCAGTTCCCCCACTGGCTCCAGCGGGTCGCCGGCGTCCCGCACCAGGTAGTCGGCTCCATCCACAAAAACCTGCTGCATGGCCACCAGCAGCCCCAGCGACAACTGAGCCGTCTGCCGGGGTCCCTTGCGGCGGCGGCGGCGACGCTGCTCAAAGTTCAGCTTGTAGGCGTAGGTCAGCGCCAGGGTATTGTTGCGAATGGGTTTTATCTCATCCAGCACGAGGTAGCCCCCCAGACTGGAATTTTGTTTCAACATGGGGTAGGCGCCGTAGATGGCCGTGGTCTGGGGCGCATCCTCAAAACCGACGAATTCCTGCTGGTGGGTCACCCCCACTTCCCAGTAATCTTCCACCGCCGTCATGGCCGGATTCCAAATGAAATTATTGGGCGCAAACGGGCTCCGCGCTGGCAACTGCTGGGCCGCGACGCCCCCACTGGCCAGCAGGCCAAAACACCATCCCCAATATTTTATAAACTGCTTCATTCCCAAATGATTGTCAGGGTCTGCTTGATCTCTCCCTGGCGGAAAGCCAGCACGTAAAAGTAATTGCCAGCCGGCAGGCGCTGCCCTTTGTACAGCCCGTCAAAACGCTCCTCGTCCGAGCCGTAGTTTAGCTTTTGGTACACCAGGTCGCCCCAGCGGTTGTACACCTTGAGGGAATTGGCGCCAAATTTTCCGACCATCCCAAAGTCCAACACATCATTCAACCCGTCGCCATTCGGGGTGATCAGGTTGTAGGGTGTAATGCTGCTCACCGGGTCGTTGGCCACCAACACCGTCACCGCGTCTACCGTCACGCAGCCGTTGATGTCGGTGATCACGACCTGGTAGGTGGTGCTGTCGGCGGGTGCGGCCGTGGGATTGAAAACCGTGGGGTCACTTACCGGATAAGGATTTTCGGCCCAGGCGTAGAAAATTCCGCCCTGCGCCCGCAGTTGTGCCTCATCGCCGGGGGCAATGCAGGTATCCTGCCCGGCGCTGGCCAGAATGTCGTACACCAGCACGCTGAAAGCCAGGGTATCCGTACCGCAGTCATTACCCACCGCCACGCGGTAGACCGTCGTCGTATCCGGAAAAGCCAGGGGGTCGGCAATCGCAGCGTCCGAAAGGGTTTCAGTGCCTTCCAACCAGCTGTACCGCAGCCCACCGCTGACGCTGAGTTGCAGGCTGTCGCCGGGACAAACTTCCGGAAAGTCCGTCTCCAACACCGCCGTAGGAGCGCTACCTGGCACCACCGCCACACTGGCCGTAGCCGTGCAGTTGGCCGCATTGGTTACGGTCACGCTATAGGTGCCGGCGGTACTGACGGTCAGGGTTTCCGTCGTGGCGCCCGTCGACCACTGGTAGTTGCCCACCCCACCGGGTGCCAGTACCAGGCTGTCGCTACACAGTTGCAGGGTGGCTGGCAACGCCACTACGGGTGCATTCGGCTCTATGATGCTGACGACTTCCACCAGGCTGCAACCCTGGCTATCGCCGACGGTCAATTCGTAATCGCCCGCCGCCAGGTTGGTGAAATTCCCCGTAGCTGAATTGTTATTGCCCAGGGTATAGGTGTAGGGGCTGGTGCCGCCCGCGGCGGTGGCCATCACATTTCCGTTGGCGACGCCACAATCGGCATCCGTCACCGCCAGGGTGGTCAATGCCAGGGGCTCGGCAGGCTCCGCAATGGTGAGTTCGTAGGTAAAGACGGTGGTGCCGACCTCGTCGGTGATGGTGAGTTCGTACACCCCCCCTGCGAGGTTGTCCAGTTGGAGCCCCGTAGCGGTGAAGCTGTCGGGCCCCACCCAATTCAGGGTATAAGCCGCCGGATCAACGGCCAGGGTCACGGTAGCGCTGCCATTATTGGCGCCGGCACAACTGACGTCAGAAGCCGTGATCGAGAAACCCAAGGGGGCTTCGATCGCAATACGGCCATCAGTAGCGGCCAGTTCTACGGGATCGAATACACCCGGTGTACCCGTAGCTTTAAAGAGCTGGATCGCCAGCGGGCTGCCCGTGAAGCGCAGGTCGGTAAAATCGCCGGGGTTGCCCATTGCCGTAAAGGTAAGGTTGGCAATTACGCTGCCGTCGGGCAGGGAACGCCCGTTGCCCGTATTGTCAAACCAGCTGAGGCGCAGTTCGCCGGCAGCGGCCTGGAAATCCCCAATGGCGAGCAGGGGCAAGCTTTCCAGGGTGAACCCCGTATAAGTGGCCACCTGCGTATTCCAATTGATCGACAATTGCAAGCTGACAATGCTGTCAAAATCCGCTACCGTCAGGGGCAGGGTCACACTTGCGCCGTTGGCCACCGTCACCTCCGGCAAGGAGAGCCGCAGGGTTTGGGCCAGCAGGCCGTGGCACACCAGCAGGATAATTCCCAGCAGTAGCCCCTTGTTCATGTGGTTCGGTTTTTGGGTTTTCCGGAGCTGCCAGGTTAGCAACTCCAAATTGTGTTTATAATGGGATCAAACGAATGTAGGTAGCTGCCGCTCCGCCCGATTCGCCAATTCGATACCGCGCTAGTCCACTACCACCATCGTCCGGGTGGCCAGGGCCGTACCCGCCCGCAGGCTGTAGTAGTAGACCCCTGCGGGGAGCTTCAAATCCGCTAATACCAGCCGTTGTTCACCAGCGCCGTAGGCTTTATCCTGGCGCCAGACCACCTGACCAAACACGTCGTGGATGGTCACTTCGGCCCGCGTAGCGGCTGGCAGATAGAAACCAATAGCGGTTTCCTGCTGCCAGGGATTGGGGGTGTTTTGGTACAAAGCGAATGGCCGGGCCAGCGGGTCATCGGTACCCGTCACGGCATCGGTGAAGGCGATTTCCGGATCCAGGGCCTCGTCATTGCTGTTGTAGGCCTCGGGAAGCATTGCTGCCGGGTCGAGGCGCAGGATATTGTTCCAGTCGGTGATGTCCGTCCGGGCGCGGAAGCGCAGGGCAAACAGCGGCTGATCGGCCTGGGCCGAATGCCCTTGCCCGTCGAGGCTAAACCAGCTGAGGCGCAATTTGCCACCAGCGGCCTCCGTATCGCCAATGACCACCGTCTGGAAAGGCTCCACTTCGGCGGGCAGGAATTCCAGGAATTCGACCATGTTCGCCGGAAACTGCAGCCCAAACTGGTAACTCACCACATCGGTAAACGTATTGCTGCGGAAGTAGAGCGTAACCTCCTCGCCAGCAGCTACGGCTACGTTGTCGGCCACGAAAGGCAAGACGCTCGTCGTGCGGTCATCGCCCCCGCCACCGAAGTTATTGGGATTGGCCTGACCGAGGATATCCCCTACTTTAACCCCCACAAAATTTTCCGTCTCCACGCCCGCCAGCAGCATGGTGCTGCTCGAAGCGTAAGGGAAGACATTGTAGGCATCGAAGACGGTAGGCATCTCGTTCTCGTCGGCTACGAACACCCAGGAAGGGCAGTTGTCGAAAGCCTCCGCCGCGCCGATGATCAGGCGCTGGATCAGGAACAGGTCCAGAGTGGTGAACGCATCGTTGCAGTTGGCATCACCGGCAATCACCTGGTAAGGTGAAACAATCTGCGGCGGATTCATCCCCAGCAGAAAGCGTTGCCCGATGAACAAAGCATAGGTCGACAGGCCATTGGCAGGCGCCAGGTCTTTCTCTGCGCTGACGGTGTAAGCCATCCCCGGATTGAGGTCGGGCATATCGTAAGTGCCATTCTCATCGGTCATCATCGTGGCATCGTAGCCGGGTCCCGTGATGGTTACAGCGGCATCCATGATCCCGTCGCCCCAGTAGGTCGTCAATTGTCCCGTTAAAGCAGCCATATTGGTGATCGTGGCCGAACCCATCGCCAGCGTGTACGGAATAACCGTCGCTACGCCGTTGTTCATCACCCCAATTTCAATGGGCAGCGGGGTTTGGACGAACTTAATGATCGTCGACTGCCCCACGCTGCCCGTCAGGCGCACATTCAGGTAGAAAAGCACTTGTTCCTCGTTAACCGTAACGAAGTTGCCGGAATTGTTGAAATAGCTGAACGTGTTGTTCACCGGATTGAACTGCGGCGCAATGAGCGCCGGCGTTACCGTAAGGATATCTGCCACGGCGCCGTTCATCACTTCGATGGTTCCCGCCAGGGAAATCAGGTTCTGGACGTTATAGATCGTTACCGGAATGCTAACCAGCGATCCCGGGCCACCCGACCGCTCCCCAATGTCGAGAATCGCCTGGCTACCCGACGCCGTCACCGTGATGGCTGCGCAGTGGGTATTGTTGCCACAAGCGCCCTGCACCGTCACACAAACCTGGTAGGTGCCCGCCGCGGCGTAGGTATGTGTAGGGTTGTTCTCAAAGGTACTGGTGCCGTCACCAAAATTCCAGCTCACCAGCCCATTACTGGACAAGTTGGTAAAGTGGGCCGTGAGGCCATCCTGGGTGGCACTAAAATTAGCCACCAGGTTGCCGATGGTGCTGCCGGGTACGAATACGCTGATGGTATTGCTACAACCACTGTTCGTACTGACGGTCACCTGGTAGGTACCACCACTCAGCCCCGGAATCAGGTAACTGTCCGTGTTGGCCGTTGCGCTGCCACTCTGTGGCCCCGACCAGCTCACGCTGTAGGGTGGGGAACCACCGCCCATGATGAGCCCAACAGAGCCCTGGTTGGTACAACCGGGCGCTACCACCGACGTTTGCAATTGCAGCAGGTTGGCGGGCGTACTCACCGTCACGGTGGTCGTTCGTTCGCAGCCGTTATCATCCGTAACCCGCACGTAGTAGCTACCAGCGGCCAGGTTGTGGATGGTGTAGTTGCTGGAGTTGAAATCGGCCTCCCCTACGGGTTGGTTACCCAAGTACCAGGCCACCGTGTACCAGGGCTGTCCGCCCGTCGCGCGTACCTCAATGGCTGCCGGCGCACCACACGATCCATTGCGGGGGGTAAAGTTTACCGACAAGGTGTTCAGAATATTCACCACTTCCACCTGCTGCACATCAACACAACCATTGGCATCGGTGATGATAATGATGTAAATGCCCGAGGGGGCGTTCTGGATGTCGTAGTAATCGTGGGTAGTCGTTTCCGTTCCTGAGGTCGGCCCGATCCACTGAACCGTGTAGGGGCCCGTGCCATTGTAAAAGTCAGTCCAGATGTTGTTCAACGCACCACAACCGTTGTTGCTGACCACGTGAACCACTTCAAAATCGGTAGGCCCACTCACCACCGTCACGGTGCCCGTTGCCGAACAGCCGTTGGCATCCTGCACCGTAATCACGTACGGACTGCCGGGTAGGTTGTAGATAGTGTAAGGGGTACTATTGGTGGTGGCAAAACCATCGATCTCACCCATCCAGCTGATCTGGTAAGGTGGCGTACCATTGTTGATGGTCACCGTCACGGCCGTGTTGTCGCCACACACGCCGTTCTGGGGCGTGAGGTTGATCGTCAGGTTGGTGATGGTGACACTGCCGTTGACGGTGCGGGTACAGCCGTTGCCATCGGTCACGGTGAAACTGTAGTAGCCGGCCGGAATATTGGTCAGTGCATAAGTCGCCGTGTTCAGGTTGACGGAACCGCTGCTGGGTCCTTGCCAACTCAACTGGTAAGGCGCAACACCACTGGTGATCAGGATGTTGAAACCCGGCTGCACCGCGCAGGTGCCATTTTGTGGAGTTGCTACAATCCCCAACCCATTGTTGTTGGACGTAATCGTCGTCGTAGCGCTGCCCGTACAATTCCCACTGTTAACCGTCACGGTATAGGTGCCGGCCGGCAAATTAGGGATCTGGTAGTTGTTGCCATTCACACTGGTGCTGCCACTCACTGGCCCCGTCCAGCTGACGGAATAGGGCACTGCCCCTCCGCTGAAGCTCACGTTCAGGCTACCGTTCTGGTTGCAGATGGCAGGGTTCGGCGTAGCGACCACCGAAAGGTTGGCCGTGGTGTTGCCCACCGTGGTCACCGTCACATCCGAGCAGTTGCCGTTGACGGCCGTCAGGGTATAGGCGCCATTGGTCAGGTTAGGGATATTTAGGTAACCGTTGCCTACCGTCTGGCTACCGCTGCTGGGGCCATTCCAACTGATGGTCGTTGCGCCCGTGGTATTGGACACCGTCACCTGGATGGCGCCGCCGTAGCCACAAGTCGCACTGGTCGTTGTGGTCGTAATATTGATATCCGGACTCGGTTGCGGCACCACACTGTTTACACTGGCGCTGCAATTGCCACTGGCCACGGTGATGTTGTAACTCCCGGCGGGCAGGTTGGGCAATTGGGCAGTGCTGCCGTTGGCCGTCAGGCTACCGTTGGCAGGGCCGGTCCAGGTCACCAGATACGGTGCAGCCGCACCGCTGATCGTCAGGTTGATGTAGCCCGGTCCACCACAGGTGCCCGCTACGGGTGATGCCGTCACGTAGACCTGCCCGGTGGAAGGGTTGACCTGGGCTGTAGCCACATCCGAACAACCTTCACTGCTGACCACCGTCACGGTGTAGCTGCCAGCTACCAGGTTGGAGATGATCACAAATTGTCCGTTAATGGTGGTGCTGCCACTGGATGGGCCCGTCCAGCTGATGGTGTAGCCCGGCGTACCGCCCGTAATGTTTACGGCTATTTGTCCGGTGCTGCTGCAAGTGCCGGCCGTGGGGGTCAGCGTGACCGCCACTTCGTCTTCCTGGCCCGAGAGGGTCAGGTTGTCGGTATCGTCACAGCCATTGCCGTCGTTGATGCTCAGGGTGTAGTTGCCCGGGGGCAGGTTGTTGATCAGGAAAGGCGTGGTACCAATATTGGCCGAGCCGCTTTCGGGGCCCGTCCAGGTCAGTTGATACGTACCGTCGCCACCGGCGGCTTGCGCCGTGATGGTGGCACCGCCCGCACAAGTCGCGTTGGTGCCCATGGCCGTGAGTACCACGTCGTCTTCGCTCGCGCTCACCGATACCACTTCGTTTTCCGTACAGCCGTTGCTGTCGGTCAGCAATAAGGTATAAGTACCCGTAGGTAGGTTATTGATGGTATAGCTGTTGCCGGCCAGGGTGGTGCTGCCATTGCTGGGCCCCGTCCAGGTAAGTGTATACAACGGCGTCCCGGCCAGTACCGATACGAGAATACTGCCCGGTCCGGCACAGGTGCCGTTCACGGGGGTAGCGGTAAACAGGTTGATGGGTGCCGGGTAGACAATGATGTTTTGCACCATGTCCATACAACCATTGGCGTCCACCACCGTCACCTTGTAGGTACCCGGCGGCAGGTTAATGATTTCATAGCCCTGGGTCGTGGTCGTTCCCGATCCGTTCTGGGTACCTTGCCAGGTGACGGTGTAAGGGGGGGTGCCGCCTTCAATGTCGACCCAGATGGTGTTGTACTGGCCACAAATATTGTAGATGAGAGCTGTCTGGATGTCGAGTCCTCCGTTGCTGTTGTCGATGGTGGTGGTTAGGGTACGCGAACAACCATTTTGGTCGATAATGACAACGGTGTAAACGCCCGACACCAGATTGGCAATGGTGTACTGGTTGCCACCAATGGTGGTGCTGCCATTCTGGGGCCCGATCCAGCTGATCGTGAAGTTGGGCGTTCCCTGGCTGATATTGACCCCAATACTACCGGTACTGCCGCACAGCCCATTATTGGGTTGCAGCGTGGCCGCCAGCACATTTTGGGTGTTGATGGTGACCGAATTAGAGGCTGAACAACCATTGCTGGCCGTCACCACCACATTGTAGATGCCCGCCGGGGTATTGGGTATCTGGTAGACCGTACTGGCCGACGTCGCACTACCGCTCACGGGTCCAGTCCAGCTAATCTGGTAGGGGCCGGGGCCATTGGTGATGTACACGCCGATGTTGCCAAACTGCGAGCAAATCCCGTCGTTGCCCACCAGGCTGACGTTCAGGTTGGTGCCCACGTTCAGCACCTGCACCGTTTGGGTCGCCGAACAGCCATTGCCGTTGGTCACATAGATGCTGTAGGTGCCTGCCGTCAGGCCGGTCAGGGTCGTGGTATTGGTATTGATGGTTCGCGTGCCCGAGGAAGGTCCCGACCAGCTGATCTGGTACGGTGCCACGCCCCCGGCCAGGGTAATCCCGATGGCTCCCGGCGTGCCGCACGAGGCATTCGTTACCACCGTGGCAATGACCAGGTTGGAGGCCACCGTCGTGATTTGCGTCACGGCGTAGTCGCTACAGCCGTTGGCGTCGATAACTTGTACCGAATAAGTACCGGCTGGCAGGCCGGGCAAGTTCACCTGGTTGGTGTTCGTGGTCGTGGCACCGTTCACCGGACCCGTCCAGCTCACCTGGTAAGTCGGCGAACCACCGTTGATGGTCACCAGCACGGAGCCCGGCTGCCCGCAGATGCCATTCTGAGGTGTCAGGTCCACATCAATGGTTTCGCAGCCACCCAGTATGACCGTTTGCGAGCCGCTGCAGCCGTTGATGTCGGTAATCGTAACGGTGTAGGTGCCGCAAAGTAAATTGGGGATATCGAGCCCGTCGGCATTGGTGGTGAGGGTGCCCGACTGGGGCCCCGACCAACTGATGGTATAGGTTGGCGAACCGCTGTAGATATCAATCCACAAGGCCCCGTTCTGGGTACAACTTCCCGGCAAGGGAATCACGTTCAGCACCAGTCCGCCTCCGCCACCGTTGTTCACCGTCACGGTTTGGTAGTCGCTGCAGCCGTAGCTGTCGGTGACGTTGATGGTGTAGCTGCCACTGGGGAGGTTGGGGATGGTGTAGTTGGCGCTGCTGGTTACCGTGGATCCGTTCACCGGTCCCGTCCAGAAGAGGGTATAGTTGGGCGTGCCGTTGGACATGCTGACCAAGACGCTGCCATTTTGCCCACAGGCGCCCGCGCTGGCCGTGACATCAATGGTAAGGTTGCCATCCGGCACCACGACGGTGCGGGTGTACGAACACCAGTTGTTGTCTTCTACCGTAATCTGGTAGGTGCCACCCGGCAGGTTAATGATGTTAAAACTGTTGGCGTATACCGTTGCGCCACCCGAAATCGGGCCGCTCACGATCACATTATAAGGGGCATTGCCATTATAAGTGTTAATGTGTATAGCTCCGTAAGCCCCACAACTGGCGGGCGTTACCGTCGAATTCCAGATGAAGTTACCACTGGTGTGGTTGATGGTCACCTGCTGGGAAATCGAACAACCCAGGTAGTCGGTAATCGTAATGGTATAGTTCCCGGCGGCCAGGTTGTTGATGGTGAAGTTGTTGGCGTTCGCCGTCACGGAGCCGGAAGTGGGGCCGCTCACGTAGATGTGGTAGGGCGCCTGTCCATTGTTGACCACCACCCCTACTGAGCCGTAGTTCATACAAACGGCATCGTGGGGCGTGAGTGTTGCCGACAGGTTGCCGCCACCCAGGATCGTCACCGTTCCCGTCACGCTACAACCCTGGGCATCGGTTTTGGTAATGGTGTAAGTGCCGGGGGGCAGGTAGTAGATGGTACAAGAGTTGCTGCTCGTCGTGAAGCTGCCACTGAGCGGGCCGCTGTAGGTAATCAGGTAATTGGGAGTTCCACCGCTGGAGCCAATGTGGATGGAGCCACTGTTCTGTCCGCAGCCACTGGAGGTGGCCGTCAGGTCGACCAGGGCCAGGTTGCAGGTGCTGGCGCAGTCGACCAACAGGGTGTAATTGCTCACCGCGCCGTTGTAGCCATCCACCACCACGTAGTAGGTGCCCGCGGGCAGGTATTCGGTGATGTATTCGTTGGCGTTGCCCGACTGCTGGCTGTACTTGATGCAGTCGCCCCGGTCGCAGGAACGCAGGAGGAACAACTCCAGATTGGCACTCAACCCCGACAAGCTGATGCTCACCGGACCACTCTGGGTGGTCGTGAAGGTGTGGACAATTTCCGGGCCGTTGTTTTCCACGTTCAGCACATTGCCATCACAGCGGTAGAGCGATACGTCGTCGTTGCCGTTGAGGTTGGTACCCTGGTAGGCCTGACCACACTGCAGTGCCACTGCGGCGCCACAGTACAAATAGCCACAACTCACCTCCAGGCGGAAAGCGCCTTCGGAATTGGCGTACTGTCCGTCTACGACGATGTAGTAGGTGCCAATGGGCGCATCCTCCAGCACGATGCCTTCGTTGTTGGTGACCGTATTGCTGGTGGTACTCGAGCCCACGCAGGTAACCTGGCTGCAGTTGCCCGCGAGCAGGAAGATATCCAGGTCCAGGTTGGGGGTGAGAATTTCCAACCCGATCTGCAGATCGCCAGCCGTTTCTTTCTGAATAACGTAGACCCGGTCGGGGCCGTAGAAGGTGGTATTGCTACACCCGGGATACTGCAGGATGTTGTTGCCTGCCCCTACGGTGGTTTCGTAGGGCAGGAAGTCACCACACTGTACCGGAATCGCTTCGCTGCACCAGGCCGAGGTGCCGTTGCAGGGGCCGGCGGTGTAGGAGACCACGCCCGCAGCATCCGCGCGGCAGGCATTGGTGTAGGTGACGCCGTTGCAACCGCACACCGGCGCATATTCGGTGGTACACACTGCGTCCAGGTTCAGCTGGTAGGGGTCAATACAAGCACTTTCGCAGGTGCCTTGGGTGTATACGGTAATACCGCTGGCCTGAGCCAGGCAGGCATTGTCGTAGGTGACGGCATTACAGCCGCAGACGGGGTTGTAGGTGGTGGGGCAGTTTTCAGTAATTACCCCGGTGGTGGGGTTCAGGGTGGTAGCCGAGCTGGTGACCACGTACTGCGGATCATAGCAACTACTGGGGCTACAGGGGCCGACGGTGGTGCTCACTACCCCGGCGGCCGTGGCGGCACATTCGTTGGTATAGGTCACGCCGTTGCAACCGCACACGGGCTGGTACACGGCCGGGCAGTTGGCGTTGGGGTTCATCTGGGCAGGAACAATGCAGCTGTTGTCGAAGCAGGTTCCCGGGGTATAGCTGGTAATGCCCGCCGCTTCGGCGTAGCAGGAATTGAGGTAGGTAACGCCATTGCTCCCGCACACGGGGCTGGCGGTATTCGGGCAACCGCCGGTATTACCCGTGGTCGTGAAACTAAAATTGGCAGATTTTACCCCCACGGGGTTCATGTCTTTGTCAATAGCCTCGACGTTGGTCACCGTGAACGGCAAATTCGCGGGCGTACCGGGTAGGGAGAGGTCGGCAAAATTCAGGATAAACCGGCCCACTTTACCGCCCCCGCTCACGTTGGCCTGGTTGGTGCGCACCAGGGTCACTACGGCTTTACCCGTCGCGCTGTTGTTGTGGATGAACACGGCCGTATTGGCATTGAGTGGATTGAAAAAGCCATCCTGAAAAAGCCCAAAGAGGAGGCCATCGTTGGCCAGTAGCGCATGCGGAGGGTAGTTGATCGTAAAAGTCAGGCCATACAACGCCGTGAATATGGCGTTTTCATTGCCCAGGCTAAAAAAAATCTCCACGCTTTGTCCACTATTGACTGCCGTTGTGCTGGTTACAAAACCCATCTGGGGATCGGTAGCCGACAAACTGCCAGGGTAGACATCGGGTAGGAGCGTACCGTGGTTGCGGTTGAAATTGGCGTTCAGTGCATCCGCATCGTTGGCATTCACCTGCCCGTCGCCATTGGCATCGGCGTAGGCGTAGTTGGTGCCCTGGGGAAACTGATTGGCCCAGGGGGTACCCATGGGTTGCTCGGCCCAGCTGGTGTTGCCACCCGGCCGTACCGGCCCCGTTGCGTGGTTGGCCACCGCCCAGTGGAGGTAGTCGACCCCATTAACTATCCCATTATTATTGAGATCACCCGGCCAAATCATCTGGCCCGACAACGGCAGTACCAGTATCAGCACGAACAAAAGCGAGCTAATCAAACGGGTAATAATAGTAGTCATATTCATGTGTGTGTGTGTGTAGTTTAAGCTTATTCAAGACGAAAGGGATACCATAAAGTAACGCCCCAGCAGGATGTAGATTGAAGCTTATTGCTTCAGGCTATCCCTTCAGGGCACCAATAAATAATTAATTCGTTATGGACGTTTATCCGTAGAGCATGACAATTGCTTACGACACAGGTAGGAGTGGTAGGGATGACAGTGCAAAATTAAGCAAAACAGAGAGGCCACAACTTGAATTCAACACATATTTATTTGCTGCATGTAATCACCGAAATATCGTTCGTCTTAAAAATTGGTTAAAAACTATCTCTTTAGCTGACTGTTAGCATTCTTTGACTGTAATTTGCACAAACAAACAACCATTCAATCATGCCCAAGTTTCTTTTCCCTGTCCTACTGCTGGTACTCACCTTCACCGCTTGTAATACGCCTTCCCATAAAGCAAGTGCTGAAGCGCCCCAGTCCCTGGCAGATGTACCAACCGACACCACCCCTGCTTTCACGACCACTGTACTGCAAACCGACCTGGCCAGCCCCCGCAAAGAAATGAAGGGAACCATCGACGGCGTCAACCTAACCATTAACTACGGCAGCCCGGCCGTCAAGGGACGTTCTCTCTGGGGTACCCTTATTCCTTTCGGCAAAGTCTGGCGCACGGGTGCCAACGAAGCGACCCGCGTCACCATCGACCAGGCCATCACCATCGGCGGGCAAACCCTGCCCGCTGGTACCTACAGCTTGTTTTCCGTACCCGGAGCCAGCGAATGGGAACTGATCTTCAACAGTACAGCCGACCAGTGGGGAGCCTACGAATACGACGAAACCAAAGATGTTTTGCGCATCAAAGCACAACCCCAGTTGGTTGAAAACAGCATCGAAAACCTGGAATTTACCATTGCCAGGGGCAGCCTGGTCCTCAGTTGGGAAAAGCTGCGCCTACCCGTGGCGATCAGCAAAGCCTGATCAATAGTTAAAATTTAGGGCCGTGCCCCCCGCCGTCGCTTGAAATTTATTTCAAGCCCTCCTGTCGCTTGAAATTCATTTCAAGCAACCCGTCATACCCTATTGTCGCAGGCTCCAGCCTGCGATACCGTATTATTCGGCCTCCGGCCAGCGTTCTTCCCGGGCCAGGTTCGCTGGCAAGATTTACCAAAACCAGGCCCGCGCTGAAGCACGTGCAACCTGCAACCAAACACGAGCGCCGCCCCGAAATTAATCGGAGCGGCGCTCAATGTTGCTTGTCGCTTGAAATTTATGTCGCTTGAAATTCATTTCAAGCCATCCTGCCGCTTGAAATAAATTTCAAGCAACCGTTAGCTTACTTCACAACCACCAT
>PZPC01000096.1 GCA_003045895.1 Bacteroidota bacterium | reverse complement strand
GCCAAGCGTATAGCGGACTTGCACCGCCGAGTCTGCGCCCATGCTGGGCGCACAATAAGACCGGCCATCCGGAAAAATCCGAATGGCCGGTGTAGGTCTAATGACCTATGCCAAGGTAGCACAGCTGCTAATGTGGCTTATCTCTTATTCTTTGATCCCCAATTTGGCTTTTACCAGGGGCATCAGGTCTTCCGATTCTTCGGCAAACATGATGGCGCCAAAGATACTAGTATCAAAAACAAATTGATAACCATTTTCCTGGGCCACGGCCTTGATGGCATCCTGGGCCCGCTCGAGGATGGGCGCCAGCAGCTCGTTTCGCTTCTGTTCAATCGCTTGTCCGATAATCTGCTCGAGGGAACCTAATTCCTGTTGCCGCTTGGAAAGCGATTCTTCCTGTTCCTGCTGAACCTTGGGGGTCAGGTTGCCGGCTTTGACATCGGTCGCAAATTTGATGTAATCCTGCTTGAACTGGGCAGCCATTTCTTCTCCTTTGGCAACCATTGCCTCCTGGATCATCTTCAAGCTATCATTGGCCGCTACAGCTTCGGGCATGACACTGATCAGGTTGCCCAGATTCAGGTGTCCGTAGCGCTGGGCCTGGATACTTGTCAGTCCGATAAGCAAAAAAGCGCTGAATAACAAAAAATTTCTCATTCGTAGTTTATATTAATTGGGCAGCAAAAGTACGGTTATTCCCTTAGGGGAAAAAGTAATAGCCCATCATTTGGAACATTTCAGGCAAAAAAAGTTGGATTTTGTTTGATTATAAAACAATTTAGTTTAATTTTGTTTTGCATTCAAACAGAAAGTAGCATGAAGCCAACCGAAAATCGCAGCCCTGCCCAGATCAAAGCCTCACTTGAGCACTACTGGAGAACCCTGGAAGACTGGTTCCGCCGCCGCTGGTTGGGGTTGCTGGCACTGGCTATTCTGGGCTGGATGGTGACCCACAAGGACATCTCCATTAATTTTTCGATGCAAAAAGGCGTCGGCGGATTTTTTACCACGGCTTCCCAGTCGCTTTTCCTCGATCCGCTGGCCGACGACAAGGTGGCAGCCCAGAATGTTTCCCTGACCGGTCGCAGCCACAAAACCGGCAACCGTACGGCCGCCCAACGCGCCAAGCGCCGCAAGCAGTTGGCCTACGTGAAGGCCCACCACGAACTGGCCGCCACCGAACGAGACCGCTACCACATCCCCGTAAGCATCACCCTGGCCCAGGGGCTGTTGGAGAGCAACATGGGGGAAAGCCGCCTGGCCCGGGAAAACAACAACCACTTTGGTATCAAGTGTTTTTCCAAGTCGTGCCAAAAAGGACACTGCAGCAACTTCAGCGACGACCACCACAAAGATTTCTTCCGCATCTTTTCCACCGTGAAAGACAGCTACGAAGCCCACAGCCGCCTGCTCCAAAAAGACCGCTACCGCCCACTCTTCCGCCTGGACACGGACGATTATTCCGGCTGGGCCCACGGCCTGAAAAAAGCGGGCTACGCCACCGACCCGAAGTATGCCCAAAAACTGATCCGGATTATCGAAGACCTGGATTTGCAAGACCTGGATAAATGATACCGTGGCGCGGTTAAGCTTTTCGCTTCCGCTTAGGTTTCGGTTCGGGTAGTTCTCTGACCGTAATTTCCACCAGGTCACACAACCAGTCCGGATCATCTAATTTATCCTCAATCAGGAAACTCACCTTGGCTCCCGGATAGGGTGGCGCTTCTACCACATCGCCGATAAAGGCCCGCCCGCCTTCCGTTGGTTTTACGAAAAACTGGTCATCGCAAATCAGGGCAAATAATTTTCCGTTTTGGTAGAGCACGTATTCTCCAAACATGTTTTTATAGGTAACCTCCCCCGAACGGGCCAATTGGTCGACTATATATTCTACAAAAAGTTTGTTTGATGCCATATTTTTGGATTGCTTTTCCGTTAAATAGAACAGAATTTTGGTGTTTTTTTTTTGCGAGGAGGTTTTGGGCAATAGTCGATCGCATAAGATATTTATCCGCAACCAGATTGAATTGGATGTTTTGTTCCCGGTAGGTTGTCAATCCGGCTAATAGCGAAAGGAACCCCGCCGGAGACGCCCCTTGCTGCCTATAGCTTGACGGATGTTGCTAACCCTTTTGCCACCGCTCCAATCGCGGAATACTTTTCGTAAAAAAACCAGCAATAAACCCCGGGAAACCCATGGATTTGAGTTTGTCTTTCACGAAGGCCCGCATTTTGGCAGCCGTATCGATTTCCGGACTCAGGAATTTCCCATTTTCGTAGCACAGGGAGCAGTACATGGTACTTTTGCTGCCATCGGCATTCGTACCGCCACCTTGCTCGTCTCGCTTTAAAGGCATCCCGCAACTTTGGCAATTTTTGTATTGCTTTTCCATTAGCTGAGCTTTTATCAAGTTAGGTATATATTTAGCCAGAAGCTTCATCTTCAAATCCATCTTCTTCTGCTTCGGCCGGTAGTATTGCCCGGATAAGAGCAGTATTTGATTGGTAATAAATTCATCCAAGTTGGCGGCTTGCAGTAGCAATTCAATCGCCGCCTCCGTAAAAGGCGAACAGCAGATGACCTACTGCATTGAATAACACGCCCCAAAGCATGAAAAATACTGGAATGATCCAACTCACCACCAACCCAACCGGTGGTATTTATGCCGATGAATCCACTTGGGGTAAATGGCCGTCAGCCCTACCGAATTCTGGTAGGAGCGCAGCAGCCCGAACCAATTGTCGTTCCGGATAAAAAGATCTTCCCAATGGGCCGTTCCCGCAAAATCGCCGACGAGGAGGAGATCCGGGTTGCCTAAATTCCAGCTGCCGATCCAGTCGGCCTGGTAACTGGCCGACAGGTTGTTGCCACTCGATCGGATGACGCCCAGGTATTCGGTGCTCCAATCTGATTTATTGTAAACGTACAAATCTTCATCGCTATCGCCGTCCAGGTTGGCTACGTAAAACTGGTCATTCGGGGCAAAACCACCCCAGCCGGGCACATCGCCATCAAAGCGGCGGACATAACTCAGGGCATTGCCCGTACTGCGCAACATTTCCAGGTACTCGGTGGACCAGTCCTTGCCATTGAAAACATAAATATCTTTGCGCCCGTCGCCATCGAAATCGGCGACGTAGAATTGGTCATTCTTCTTCATATCATCCCAGCCCGGCAATTCCCCGTCGTAGCGGCGCACGTGTTGCAGAGCGGTTCCGGTCGAGCTCAACATCTGCAGGTAGGCCATCGACCAATCCTGCCCATTAAAGAGGTAGAGATCTTCCTTGTTGTCACTGTCATTGTTGAATTCGCCCACGAAAAAAAGGTCATGCTGCTTCATTTTTCCCCAACCGGGCAAATTGTCGTCGTACCGCCTGACGTAGCTCAGGCTGGTACCCGTACTGCGCAACATTTCGAGGTAACCCACGGAAAAATCCTGCCCGTTGAAGACGTACAAATCGTCCTTGCCGTCGCCACTGAAATCGCCGACAAAAAATTGGTCATGGGACTTCATGTCCCCCCAGTTCGGCAACTGAGGCCCGTATAGCCGGACACACTCAAACCCCTTGCCATTAGACCGCAGCATGCCCAAATAAGGGTAAGCCCAGTCCGAATAATTGAACACGTACAGGTCATCCATGCCGTCGCCGTTGAAATCGCCGACGTAAAACTGATCACCCGCCATGAAGTCATCCCAGCCCGGCAGTTCGCCCGTTAGGATCCAGAGGGGTTCCAATTGCGCACTTCCACTCTGGTACAGGGCCAGGCTGTTGTCGTTGTGAATGACGACATCATCCAATCCGTCTCCCGTAAAATCGCCGACGTAACTTTTGCTGTAATCGTATTCGTGGTAAGGATCCATGCTGCCTTTCATCTTGTCGTAACAAACCGGGCAAAACGGTGGGGTATTGCCATTCATCCGGCAGTTAACGACCGGGTGATAGATGCCGTTATCGTATCTGGTTGAATTCCATATGCCGCCCTCAAAAAGCCCGGCATCATCGCTGTTCGACCAGTCTGCCGGGCGCGTACCTTGGTTGTAGTTGGCACAGCCACTACCCTGGGCGGCATTCTCACCGGTTGGGAGCGGGGTGCCTGGGGCCACAAAATCCCGCCACTTGAGCGTATTTCGGTTGGTGTTGATGGTCAGGTTCACCCGGTTGGGTTCTCCACCGGTATAGGTGCCGTTGCCACAGTATTCATCGGCTAAATTGCCGACCATGTGCCCCATTTCGTGCCCGGCGGTAGCTCCGCTGCTACCCAACGTGACGGCTAAGGAATTCCCGCGCCGGCAACCACCACCGCTCGTTTCGTTGAGCACGATGAAGTAGTACGTCCAGTTCGGGATGTTTTTATCGAGCAAATCATTGATCGCCGTATTAGAATTAGGGCCTGGCTCCATCCAGCAACGATCCCATACCCCGCTGTAGCGGTAGCCGAAGGCCGTATTGCGGGAAGTCGTGACGTTGCCATTGTTATCCACCTGCGTGACGCCGGAGTCGGCAGAATTTACGTTGATCCGAAAAACATTGAAGGCATTCATCGATTCCCACAGGGGGCCATTGGTGAATACCTGCTGCATGATTTGCGTTTCGACATAATTGTTGAACGTCGTTTGGTCAGCGCCCGACTGGAAGCCGTCGCCAATAATAACCAGGTTTAATTTGTTGGCATTGTTGCCACTGCGGAGCAAAGTGGTGATGGTTTGTGCGGAACTGTTGAAGGTGGCCATGAGCAGGCAGAAAACCAGCAGAATAGGTGTTTTCATAATTTCAGGGTTTTAGTCAAAAACTCAGGGCAAAAAAAATGCCGTGAGTGCTGTTTTAGGGTGGGTCAAAACAATTAAGCGCCTGTTGGTTACTCCCTGGTAAGGTCCTCAATCGGAAAATCTTCCCTTTCCAGGATATTCCGGGACACACTTCTCAGGTTGTTGCGCAGCCGTTCAAATTGGGAGATGTTTAGGGTAGGTATCGCTACCGATCCCTCCACCCGGAAAAACTCCAGGGTGAGGGATTTCAACCGGTCAGGGCTGACCAGTTGCCCCGGTAGGGAGATCACAAAATAACCGGTGGGGGCTACCAGCAATTCGTGTTCCTTGTCTGGTTCCGGATAATGGCTATGCATTTCCAAGGGATCCTGGAAGGAGCCCAGTTCGATGATTTTACCGTTCATTTCAACCGTGTACACGTAATCGGCCAATTCCATCGGAGGTACGGTGAGTTCCCCCGGTAAAACCATGGCTTTTTCAACTTTTATCACGTCGCCGTCCATGCGAAAGCGCAGCCTGGTGTATTTTTTTTCCTCTTGCACCGGAGCAATCCTTTGTTTTTCAGTTTTCACCACCTCTAAATCTGGCCGTATAGCCAGTTGCCCGGCGGGCTTTTTGGTGCCGCGTTCCCCGTCGCTTTCTGTTAGCCGAATGTCTTCTACTTTCATTTTAGCATTCCGCTCCGGTTGGAGTTTGGCGCGCACCAGCGAGGTGTCGCTCACCGCATACTTGGGTTGCAAACCCGCTGCGGGCGTACCTTTCTTGCCTTCTTTGCTGGTGGTCAAACCTTTGACGGCGAGCTCTCTTTCCCCTACATCAAGCAGGTAGCGCTTGTCGGGGCCCAGCAATTGCGACAAAGCCGCATCCAACGGTTGATTTTCCAGGTTGAGGGTAACCTCTTTTTCTTCAAAATCCACCACACTAACGGTGATGCCTTCCTGGCGTTCCAGCCGTTGGAGCACGCTGGACAAGGGTTGCTTTTGCGCAGCAATGCTAATGGTTTGGTTGTTCCAATCCATTTTAATCATCAACTCGTCTTTTTTGCAATTGCTTGCCGTCAGCAAGCAAACCGTAACGAATAACAACAGGAATTGGTTAATTGGCCTCATGGTCTTTCTATTGATGTAATCGATTCTTTAAAATTGTACGGATAGACGGCTCTCGCCCGTTCCCGGCAGGCGGGTATTTGCGGGTCGTGATGCACCAGCTGAAAAACCGGTTGATCAGGGAGCAGACAAGACGCTAAAATGAGTTGAAGGGGGGAGGGCAACTGCATCGTTCCCCCAAAAAAGAGGGATAAATGGTATCAATAAGGAGCTAAATAACTTTTCGGGGATTTCGTTATGCTACAAGTTTAACCTATTTCAGCGAAAAAGGCAAGTCTTGCCGGGATGATTTTTGTTAGAAACAAGCAGCTACTGGGATTCCCTTACCCACGCGCTTTCCCGCCAAAAAACCACACAAAAAACACCCAGCCCAGCAAGACCAGGCCGCCGCCAACCCAAATGGGGAGGCTGTTGTCGATGCCGATGAGGTAGCCCCCGATGAGGGGCGGAATGAGCTGGCCCAGCGACTGCATCGACTGGTTGATGCCCATGATCTCGCCTTGTTGTTCCTCATTGGCCTGCATGGAGATGGTAGCCGTGAGGTTGGGTGAAGTAATGCCCTGGGCGATGGCGATGAGGGGGTTGAGGACGTAGAAGGCCCAGGCCGCATTGGGCAACAAGATGACCACCAGCGAGCCGCTGAGCGCCAAAATAGAGTAGGTGAGAATGGTTTGGGGTGCAAAGCGCTTGCTGAGCAGGGGCACGACCAACCCCTGGGTGAGGGCCAGCCAAATGCCGATCCAACCAAAGAGGATACCAATACTTTTTTCGGTGAAGGCAAAGTCCTCGTAGAGGTAGACCGCAAAAAACTGGGTAAAGAAGGTAAAGCCCAACGACAACAGCAACACCACGATGAAGATGTTGCGCAGGTTGGGGGTGCCAAACGATAGGGCCAGGTTGCGGAAGCCCGTGAGCGGATTGATGCGCGTGGTACGGCGCGTGCGCAAAGTCTCGGGAAAAAACAGCACCACAAATACCACGTTCAGCAACGTAAGCACCGCCGTGAACAAAAAAGGCGTGGCGTGCGAAAACCAACTCACCACGGTATCGTCGGCCAGGATACCGCCGATGGTAGGCCCCAGGATGAAGCCCAACCCGAAAGCCATGCCCACCAGGCCAAAGTTCTTGGCCTTGCTCTGGGCGTCGCTGATATCGGCAATGCTCGACAGGATAACGGCAATGTTGCCGCCCGTGAAGCCGGGCAGCATCCGCGAGAAGAAGAGCAGCGGCAGGTTTTGCCAGTAAATGGCCAGCGCCAGCAGCATGTAGCCGATCATGGTACCGATCTGCGAGATGAGGAGCACCGGCTTGCGACCGTAGCGGTCGGAAAGGCTACCCAGCATAGGCGCCCCGAAAAATTGCAGCAGCGGAAACGAAGCCAGCAGCGCGCCGTAGAGGAGGTTGCGGGTAGCATCGTCTACACCAACACCTAGCATGGTGGCTTCCGAGCCAAAGAACAAGGCCGGCAATACCGGAATGATGATGCCCACCCCCAGCATGTCGATGAAGACGGTGAGGAAGATCGTAAATAGCGGGGAACGGGTTGCTTTCATGGAACGTAAAAACAGCGCCCTGGCGAATGACTCACCAGTACAGCGGGGTACACGGTTTAGGGTAAAAGCAGCAACAACAGGTAGCAGCGCACGGCCAACGCCACACTGGTGGCACTTTCAGGCAAAACAAGCGTCAATCCTTGTTGCGGCTGCTAAATACCTGGGCCAACGGCAATAACCAACTGGAAAGCAGGTCGGCCAATGTCTCCCAACGCTCCTGTAGGAACGCCAATTGCTTGGGCAGTTCCCGGTAGTACCACACGTTCAGCCGCCGGTACTGTGTCCGGAACCAGGCGGGTACCGTCACGTATACCCATTCGCGAATCACTTCAATGTGGACGATCATGAAGACGGCACTGAGCACGAACGTCAGCGCACCAACGGCAACCGTGAGCGGATCGAGGCTGCGGGGACCAATAATTTGGCTGAGGCCCAACCCCAACCAGGTACCGTACAAGACCACGTAGTGCGCACCGTAGATGGTGAGCGTTTCGCTGCCAATTTTTGTCACCAGCGCAGGAATAACCGGCAGGCGCGGCACCACCCACATGAAGAGCGGGATGACGATGAACACGTGGCCCAGCCGCCAGAACAGGTAGTGATTTTTGAAAAGGACGGCCAGGTAGGACCAGCCCGTAAGTTCGTAAAGATTGACCAGCAGCTGGTAGGAACCCACCGTCAGGGTAATACCAAAAGCCAGCAACAGCGCCGGAAACCAGTTCGTAAACGCCAGGTTGGGCCGGTGGCTCAGCACGGCACCCAGGGCGCCACCGAAGAAAGCAAAGCCGATCCAGGGAACGATGGTAAAGCTCGACCCAAAGTCGCGGGTCAGGTAGTTGGCAAAAACCCGTGGCAAATGGGCCCAGGAGTTTTCGGTAAAGAAGGGATCCATAAAGAAGGTCCCGACGCCAAAAGCCAGCATCAGCAGTGGGAGCGAAGCGCCGATCTTTTCGCGTAAAGCCACCACACCAATGAGCGAGAGCAGGGCAATGCCGATGATATGGAGCACGTCAATCGTCCATACCCAGGGGTAGATCTGGCCGATCAGGAGACCGAAAAAGTTCAGCTTCAGCAGGTAACCGATGCCGACGAGTTGTACGCCCCGGCGCAGGCCCTTTTTGACTCGCTTGTTCTCCTTGAGCGGACGCCCGTCGCGGAGCAGCAGGTAGGTGAAGACCAATCCCGTAACCGTGAAAAAAATCGGCGCCGTCATGCCGCGCATAAAGGCCCACAGGACGTATAAGGGTGAATCCGGACTGCGGAAAGCGGTGGCCAGAAAGGTGTCCACAAAATGCCCTTGCAGCATCATGAGGATGGCGTAGGCCCGCAAGACGTCGATGAATACGATCCGGCTCTTGTTGCGGGCAACCAATTGATTGTTAGACTCCAAAAAACTTGGTATTAATCGCTAAGTAATAAGGTCAACAGGGATTTTTCAGGGGCGCCAAATTTAATTTCACGAAGCGAATTTTCAACTGGCTTCACCCTGGTGTTTTCCGGATGCAAAGGTACGCTAAATAAGTATAGCGCGCTGTAAAAAATTGGTTATCAATGCTTATGCTGATTTTAAAGGGTTGGGAGCAATAAAATTTTGTGCTTTCGCAAAAACCGATATTAATTAATTCAATTACCTTATCTGACAATTGTTGTATCTTTATCATTCAGGTTTTTTATTGCCGACTGTTAACACCCCCATTATAAACATGCAAGAGCTTCAACAAGTTGGTCAGTTGTTAGTGGCGAGCAAACCGCTCGAAGCACTCACCCTTTTGCTGCAGTGGGCCAAAAAAAACCTGCCCGAAATGGCGGGCAACGTGGAATTGCAGCAGTCGCGCGTGAACCTGACGATCGACACCTTCTCAAAAGGGCTCATGTCCACCCCCGACTACCAGACCGAACTCCTCAAGATCAACAACGGGATCCTGTACCTCCTGGAGGAATGTAAGAAAAGTATCCCTTCCGATACCAGCAAAACCGGTACGGCGCTGCACGAATACCACGCCTACACCTGTGACCGGGTAGACCACAGCGATTCCTTCCGCCAGTTTTTCAGCGTGGGCAAAACGCCCGTACAGTTCTATTTTCTTTACGGTGGCGACCTCCAGAGCCACGAAAGCCTGTTTCGCCGCATTGCCTACGACCTGGAAGGCCGCCTGCAAGACTACCTCAACCCCCAGCTGGAAACCTCCACCCAGGCCCTGCAGCTGGAAATGACCTTCGAATTCAGCCGGCAACTGCCACACTACCAGCAAAATATTCTGCGCAGCTTTTTCTCCATGCTGGGCTTGCAACCCAACGAGCACGAACCCCTCCTGCAACGCGACCTGACCTACGCCCTCGAGCGCAGCCCCCGCCTACAGGGGCTGAAGGCCACCGACTACGTGTGCGTATACCTGCACATCAGCCAGTACGACTGGGACAAAGCCCTCACCCCGGCAGCTGCCAAGTGGTTTGTCAGTGAGTTCTGCCACGAAGGAAATGTCGCTACCCAACCCACCATCGTCATCTTTTTTGGTATTGAATACGACGAAGCCGACGCCAAGATCAAAGGAGAGGTGTTGGAAGCCGTACAAAAATCAGAAACCCTGCAACCCCTGCCCGAACTGGGCATGGTACACCAACGCGATATCGGCCAGTGGCTGGAACGCTACAAGCAGGTCTCACCCAACTCCCGCACCCGTCGCGAATTGCTGAACACCGCTTTCGGCACCGCAACGGAACACTACATGGAAGATGTCGAGTTGGAATTGAAAAAAATTATTGACCAGTACAACAATACTATTCTGCAATGAGCATTCGTATCCAAGTTTCGTCGGCCAGCACGCCGACGGCGGAAAAATACATCATGAGCGATGCCTTGCGCAATGCCGTAGAAGTGGCCATTGCGCTGGAGCAACCCCTCCTGCTCACCGGTGAACCCGGCACGGGCAAGACCCGCCTGGCTTTCAAAGTCGCGGCAGAGTTAGCCAAAGTGAGCAGCAATTTCCACTTTGCCGATCAGCCCCTCATTTTTAATACCAAAACCACCTCCACGGCTCGTGACTTGTTCTACACCTACGATGCCCTGGCCCACTTTCAGGCGGCCAATATCAACAAGGCGGCCAGCGGCGCCGCCACCAACGACTTCATCGACCTCCAGGCCTTCGGTAAAGCCATTGCCCTGACCAACCCCACCGGGCTGGACACCAAACGCTTCCGCACCGACCTCGGCAAAAAAGCCCAGAGCAGCGTGGTACTGATCGACGAAATCGACAAGGCACCCCGCGATTTCCCCAATGATATCCTGGCCGAAATCGAACGCTACGAATTCCAGATCAAGGAGCAGGACAACTACGCCGTACGCCGCGATCCCCAACAGCGGGTCGTCGTCATCATGACCAGCAACTCGGAGAAAAACCTCCCCGATGCCTTCCTCCGCCGCTGCGTATTTTACCACATCCCCTTCCCCGATCAGGACCAACTGCTGGCCATCGCCAAAACCCAGCTGGGCGAGGCGACCAAATACACCGATCAACTGCTCAATGAGCTCATCGAAAAATTCAATACCGTGCGCCAGACCGCCGTGCGCAAACCACCCGCTACTGCCGAGCTCATCGCCTGGCTCCGGATCCTGGAAATGCGGGACATTATGCACAAAAAGGCCAGCGAACACCCGACCTACCTGCGCGATCACTTGTCGGTACTCGTAAAAACCAAAGAAGACCTCGACGCCGTCAAGGATCTCTTCTAAACGCCCCCCCCTTTACACTTTTAAACCTTTCCACTTTTACACATAAAAAAATTGTCCGAACCACGCCAATATACCGATATCTTCCCCCTCGAGCAGCTCTTCCGCCGCCTCGAGCTGGCGGGGTTCACCCTGAGCCCTGCCGACCGGTTGCGGGCGCTCCACGTGCTGAACGGACCAGCCAAAGCTTACCTGCACGATCCCCAGCAGCTGAAGGAACTGCTGGCGCCCGTGATTGCGCGCAGTGCCGCCGGGCAGGCGAAATTTTATGAACTCTTCGACCTGTACTATCACGACATCTCTTCCCCCCTGCCCACCAGCGACCTGACCCCACCCGCGCCCTGGCCCGCCTGGTTGCGCTGGAGCCTGCTGGCCTTGCTGGCCCTGGTACTGGCCGGTGGCATTTACGCGCTGGTCAAACGTTCGCAACCCAAAAACGAACTGACCATCTACATCGATGGGCCCAGCAGCGGGGTACCAGGAGACACCCTCTTGTTCGAAAACAAGAGCAGATACGCCGGCGACAGCTCCACCTTGTCGTGGGAATGGAGCTACGTGAACGCAGATAGCCTGCGGGTAGAAGTCATCGATACCGCTGAATTCAACTGGCAACTGATCGTGCCAGGGCTCGCTCCGGGTACTTCTGCCAACCGGGAAATCCAACTGCGCGTCTACGAACCCACTACCGATTCGCTTTACACCACCCGTATCCCCTTCACGGTAGAGTGTCCGCAAAAGCCCGTGATTAACGGTATCAAAGGGGCCCAACAATTGTCGCCCGGCGAGCAAAAGCTTTACGAAGCGCAGCTCCCGGTTGCGGAAATGCTGACCAACAACGTCTCCAGTACCCGCAAATGGCAATACCGCTGGAATTTTGGCGATGGTACGCCCGAGAAGACGAAAACCGGGGATCCGCAAATCAATCACACCTACCAGGAAAAGGGCAAGTACCAACTCACCCTGACGGTCAGCGATCCCACCCAGAGCGGGTTCTGCAGCGTGGTGCAAACCCTGGAAATCCGGGTAGGTCAGGAACTGGCCTTTCTCCCACAGGGACTGCTGCAGACCGATGAGCTGCAACTGATGGCGGTCTGGGGTTGGGGCTTCTACGCCCTGCTCGGCCTGCTGGGGATGGGTTTGTTGTACTATTGGGTACGCTGGCTGGCCCTGCGCAGAAAGCCGGATGCCGCCGCCGAAGAAAAACCCCTCTCGGCGCAGGAACAGCGCCTCTACGCCCGCTTTGCCCACAGCGATAAAGCGCCTTACTTCATTCCCCTGCGGGACAAAAGCAAGCAGATTGCCCTTCACCCCGCACAGTTGCGCCTGGCCGATGCCCTGCGCCTGCGCCAGGAAGGCCTGCGGCGGGAGATTGACGTAGCGAACACGCTGCAAGCCACCATCGACATGGGCGGCTTCCCCCAGGTTCGCTACCAGTATGCGAGCCAGCCCAGCGAGTACCTCTTTCTGGTGGACGAACAAAACCGCGCCAGCCACCTGGGGCACCTCTTCAAGCACCTGGCACAAACGCTCCGCGGACAGGACGTCAACGTGGAACTGTATTACTACCGCCTGCATTTTACCCGCTTCTGGAACCAGTACTATCCGCAGGGGCGGACGTTGGGCCAATTGCAGGGCAATTACAGCAACCATCGGCTGGTGGTCCTCGGCGACCTCCACGACCTCATCGACCCCTTTGCCAAGGGGCAACCCGACCTGCGCCCGCTACTCGCCAACACCATCAGCCACTGGCCCCAGCGCCTGCTGCTTACCCCGGTACCCCCCGTCAGCTGGAGCTACCGCGAAAAACTGCTGGCCCGCATCTTCCGGGTGCTGCCCGCCGACAACGAAGGCCTGGTAGCAGCTGCCCTCCAGGTAGAAAACGAAACCCGCCTGCTACCCGACGGGCGCGCCTTCGACCAGTGGAAAACCGCGCAGACCCTCCTGCGCCACGACTCCGACACCGAACACCGCAAGTGGCGCCGCTGGCGCGACATCCAGGATTACCTCTCGGCCTACGACCCCGATCTGCAGCGCTGGTTCAAAGCCCTGGCCGTATCCCCGGTACCCAGCTGGGAAATGACCATCGCCATTGGCCAGGCGCTCGAAATTCCCATCACCTACGACAAATTGCTCCAACTGGCCCGTATTCCGGTGCTCCAGGAAGAACGCTTCGACGAGCGCCTGCGCCAGGAGTTGCTCGGCGAACTCAACAGCTACGACGAAGCCGCCGCCCGCGAGGCTGTGCGCGAGGAACTGGAGGCGGTCAAGGTGATCAGCGCGGGTTCCCACGCCTACCGCGACCTGGAAACCTCCCTGGCCATCCAGGATCTGGCCCTGGAGCCCTACGACGAAGAACACCGTACCGCCGTGCGCTTCCTGCTGCGCGCCGGCATGCTCACGCCCGCCCAGGAAGCCGAACTCGACCGGGTAGCCGAGCGCAAAGCGGGTGGCCCTTCCCAGGCCATGAGCAAAGTCGCCAGCTTCCAAAAAGCACCTACAACCGCGCGGGAATGGCTGGCAGAAGACGGGGAAGACCCCCCGGCAACGGAAGCCGAACCACCCGAACAACTGAGTGAAGACACCGATTTCCGGCGCGCCGTCCTACTGACATTAGCCTACCTCGTACTCTTCGCCGTGGGTTGGACACTCGGAGGGACAGACACCCTCTACCGCCTCACTTTTGGCGCAATTCCCCAACCACAGGTGACCACCGCAGCACCGGAACCGTTGCGCAACTACTTTTTTGTAAAAGAAACGGAGGTCATCGACAGCGCCATCATTTACAACAACCAGGGGGTAGCGCAGGCACTGGCAGCAATTGCCTTTGATACCACCGCGGCACCCACTTTCCGGCGGGCGCTGGCCAGTGCCAATGGTTTATTGAAAGGCAACGGCGAAGTCTTCCGCGGCCAGCCCGTTAATTACGCCCTGGCCAATGCCAACCTCAGCAGCGTGTACTACAACGTGGCCACCCAGTACCTGAATGCCTATTTGAAAGACAGCCTGCCGCAGACCATCTTGCCGCAAGCGCTGCGCCTGCTGAACCAGGCCTACATCAGTGATAGCACCGACCTGGAAGTGTTACACGCCAGGGGTGTCGTGCATTTTTACAACGGAAGCCCCCGCGACTCGGCCAACTACTACTACCAGCTCCTCAACGCCGAAAACTATTTCGACCGCCTGGATTACACCCCCAACCTGGCCACGCTAATGGGGCAGGAACAGTCGCGCATCCTCACCGTGGTGGCCAATGAACTGGAAAAGCAAGCGCTGGAAGTAGTGGTGGATTACTATTTCAATGGCACCCTGGATCGGGCGCTGAGTATGTCGGTGACCCCCCTCGGCAAGGGTAACCAACCCGCGCTGGCACAAAGAAACGGACTGGAGACGGGCGCCCACTCCCTGACCTTCCGCTTTGATCCTCCCAACCGGAATCCCGGCGAACTGGCCAGCATCCAGGTGCTGCTGCGGGCTACCGGCACCACCGACATCGTCGACAGCTTGTCGATTACCTACCCCCACCCGTGGCAGTTGCCCAAAGTCGTCACACCTCGCGTGCCTACTGAACAGGTACCGACTAACCCTAAAGTTGATCCTAACCCTTTCCCGCAGCAGAACGCGCCGTCGGAAAATATCCCGCCGGCAGAATTTGTGGCCGCCACCCGGGTAGGTAGCCCCAACTGCCCGACCAACAGCACCATCGATGCCACCACCGGCACTTGTTGGACCTGCCCCAGTGGCTTCAAACTCATCAATCAGCCGCAAGGCGACAAGCCCGTTTGCACCCAGGAAGCGCCAAAGAAGTATGCCAAAGCCATTGATTATGGCCCCGGAGGCGGCAAATTGGGATCAGATTGTTCGGGCGACCAGTTTTTCGACGCTACCAGCCGTCGCTGTTACAGCTGCCCGAATGGGTACATCCGCGCACCGCTATACCCGATAAGTGGCAACCAGGCTTGCCAGGAGCGGGTACTGGATCGGTTTACGGCGGCTACCCCGGCGGGCAACCCCACTTGCGGCGGCAACAGCTTCTTCGACCCCATCGACGGCGGCAGCTGCTGGACCTGCCCCACGGGCTACGTTCGGACTATCAACTCCGTGAAGGGAAGTAAGGCCTGTCAGCTGCGGGGAAATAAGTGATAAAATCTAGTTTTTTTCTTATATTGCAATAGTGGAACGAATTTCATTTTACTGCTGTTTTTATCAATAAATACTCGAAATGAATAATGCACTGCTGGATTCGCCTTTAAATAAACATCAGTTAGAGTTATTAAAACTCTTCTCACGAGAATTGGAGGAGGAAGATTGGCTAGCGATAAAAAGGCTCATCGTTCAATATTTAGGGGAAAAAATTACCGTTGCCGCAGATAAAATCTGGGAGGAAAAGCAATGGACCAATGAAGACATGCAGGCTTTACTTGAAGATCATAAACGACTTCCTTATGACCCCAAAAACAAGGGTACATGAGAATAGTACTTGATACCAATGTCCTATTGGTTTCATTCTCGCGTAATTCGGACTTCAGAATTATTTTTGATTGTTTTCTTAACGAGAAAATTACGCTCTGTGTAACTACTGATATTTTAATGGAATACGAAGAAATTATTTCTCGACACATGGGGCGTGAAGTGGCTACCACTGTATTGCAATTAATTGAAAATGCCCCTAATGTAGAATGGATAGAGCGTTATTTTAAGTGGCATTTGATCTCTCAAGACCCTGATGACAATAAGTTTGTGGATTGTGCCATAGCTTGTAATGCCCAATATATAGTTAGTAATGACCGCCATTTTAGCGTTTTAAAAACCATCCCATTCCCTAAGGTCATTTTACTGAATGCCACAGAATTTACCGACATTTTGCGTTCCCCTACAACCTTCCCGGCTCTGTAATCATTCTATCTGCAAAGCAAATTGTTGCTACACCAAATTTTTCCTGAAATGAGATCTATCATCTGGCTATTCGCTGGCGGCTTGTTGCTGGCCCTGACCGCTTGTCAATCGGGGCACGACGGACCACTCCCTTATTTGGGCTTCCACGAAACCGATGCGGCTGGCGATACCATTTATCACCAAATTCGCGACTTTGCTTTCGTCGACCAGGACAGCCAACTCGTGACCAATGCGTCCTTTGCCGGCAAGGCTTACATTGCTGATTTTTTCTTTACCTCCTGCCCTACCATCTGCCCCAAGGTGGCGGCCCAGATGCTCCGGATTTACGAAAAATACCAGGATGACGACCGCCTGCTCCTGCTCTCGCACACCATCGACGTCAAACGGGACACCGTGGCCAAGCTGAAAAAATACGCCCGCGGGCTCGGCGTGGAGGCTCCGAAATGGCGCTTTGTGACCGGCAACCGCGACTCCCTCTTCGCCATCTCCTACGACTACATCAGCACGGCCCTCGATGCTCCCGACGTACCCGGCGGCTTCGACCACTCGGGCTGGATCCTGCTCGTCGACGAGAACCGTCACCTGCGCGCTTATGCCGACGGCACCAAAGCTGAAAAAGTGGATGTGCTCCTGCAGCAAATTGACCAGTTGCTGGCAGAAATGGATGAGGAAAAGACAAAAAATTAGCCGACCCGTAGAGAGAGAGGTCGGCTAGACAACGAGAACTAAAATTGTGTACCAACAGCCGTGACCGTTGGGGTAAGACCAGATGGAGCGCGCTGGTGGTGTTTGTTTAAGGTGTTTACATTTGCTTCCATAGCCAACCCTCCGCGAGGGATTCTGCGAAGAAAAAGCTGTCCGCTGCGGTCACATAAAACGGACCGCAGCGGAGGCAGCGGAATCAGCCATAAAAATTTATCTTAGAAGGCCCCTTCCCTGTGGAGGGGCTTTTTATTTCCGTTGGTTCAAAGATAAGCATAATGTTCAAATTGTAATCAAAATAAAGATTTTTTATTATAAAAAATCTTTATGTAATCAAATAAATTACAAATGGCTGCCACCTGATTACAGGTAACAGCCATTCGTTCCTCCGGAAAAGGAAACCCCAGACGCTTACTGTGCCAGTGGCACCATGACCCCAAAGTTGAAGCCGTAGCCGGTGTTGCGCACTTTCTCGTTGACCAGCGGAATGTTGTACAGCTCCGAGAACCCGCGATTGTAGCGGGCATCGGCAAAGGCCACCACGGCGCCAAAATCGTACTGGAGGCCCGCGCCGACGGTCGCGCCCAGGTCGAAGCGTTCGTAGTTGATGTTGTCGAGATTGATGGGAATACTACCCAGGTCTACTTCTACCAGCAGGTTGGCTCTGGTATCAATCTTTCCGCTCTGGGCGTAGCTCAGGGTGGGTCCGGCGGCGACGTAGGCCTGGAGGGCATCCTGGCCGAACTTGTACTTGGCCAGCAGCGGCATCTCCACGTAGCGGATGCGGGTTTCGGCACGGGCGCTCGCGGGCAGGTTTACGCCCAGCAGAGCGGCGTCAAAACCTTGCTTCAGGCCGAAGCCCTTGGTGGTAAAGGCCAGTTCTGGTTGGAAGCTGAAGTTGCTCGTCACGGGAATCTCCACGACCAGCCCGACGTTCACTTCGTCGATATTCAGGAAATTCGGCGCGATGGCTCCGAGGCCTTCGGTGGTATAAATATTGCTCAATTGGTAGCCTACCCGGGCGCCCACGTTGATTTGCGCACTCAGTGCGGTAAACGAAGCGAGGAACAAGGCGATAAACAGGAATTTCATGGACGTTTGCATGGTTCTCTTTTTGGTTGTTTGCTAATTAACGGCAAGTAGCCCGCCTTATTCGTTAAGCGATGTTAGCGAAGCGTTAGGGAACCATTAAATAAAATGCCCCTTCCTTCCGGCAAGGCCGGGAAAGCTTAATTTTGGTTATCTTCGGTTAAGGAATGGGGGTGGGTGTTAACGGGCCGGCTTCTACCACGAAGGTTTTTTTTACCACTTAGGACACCAAGGTTTTTTTACCACAGAGGGCACGGAGGTGACAAAGGGCATGGAGGCTTTTTGCCACGAAGGCTCCAGGGACACCAAGGGGTTTTTACCACACAGGGCACGGAGGTGACAAAGGGCACGGAGGCTTTTTTGCCACGAAGGCTCCAAGGACACCAAGGGGTTTTTACCACACAGGGCACGGAGGCTTTTTTG
>PZPC01000095.1 GCA_003045895.1 Bacteroidota bacterium | reverse complement strand
CGTATTCGCGAGGTTTTAACAGTTGTGAATAGTCGGCAATCGGCGATTGTAAAAAGTCGGTCATCCGTAATTTCTCGCCTTTGGGGCAGTCGCTTTAGACATGTTGCAGGCCAACTGCCAGCGTTGAATTTGCCACTAGCCTCGGCAAAAATCGCGCGTCTGGACTCCCACGCCGAAGGGGCGTGGGCGGGGGATGGGTTTTCTTGAATGCGCCATTTCGGATAAACATTGCGATAACGTATTAAATGATTCCAGATTCGACAGCCCTGTATGCCCACCCACTCCACCCCAGCATTAACCACCCACCCACTCCCCACTTGTTTTTGTATCTTTACCCGCCCTAAACGCAACACCCATTCCTACCCTACAAACCTGAGGTCACTAACTATGGAAGGTAAAGAATCCGAAAAAACGTTGCCCGATCATTCACCTGCCGATCTGGCCCTGCGCAAGTACACCGACACCGAGTTGCAGGCCGCCGTGCGCGAAGTTTTTTCCAATAAAAACATGTTGGCCGGCATGCGCAGTTTCCTGCCCGCCGACCTCTACGAGCAACTGCTGACCGCCAAAGACCAGGTAAAAAACAGCACCGACTTCCAGCACCAGATGATGCTGCCCTTTCTGCAATTTGTGGCACGCATCAGCATCAACGGGCTCACGGCCAGCGGCCTCGACCGCCTCGACCCCGCCGAACGCTACCTCTTCATCTGCAACCACCGCGATATCGGCCTGGATTCGGCGTTCCTCAACAAAGCCCTCGCCGAAAACGGGTTCACCACCACCCAGATCGCCATCGGCGACAACCTCATGACCCACCGCCTGGCGGAACTGATCTTCCGGATCAACAAAAGCTTTGCCGTGCTGCGCTCGGGTTCACCCCGCCAGGTGTACCAGCACTCGCTCGCCATGTCGGCACATATCCACCGCGTCATCACCAGCTGCGAAGACTCCGTCTGGATCGCCCAGCGCGAAGGCCGCGCCAAAGACGGCAACGACTGCACCCAGATCGGCGTACTCAAGATGCTGAGCCTCTGCCACGCGCAAGGAGTGGTGCCCCACTTCCGCGACCTGAACGTCGTGCCCGTAGCGATCTCCTACGAGTACGACCCCACCGGCCTCGTGAAAACCCAGGATTTCCTGCGCAAGCAGCTCGATCCCGACTACAAAAAACGCCCCGAGGAAGACCTCGAGCACATCCTCCTCGGCATTCGTGGCCAGAAAGGACGCGTGCACCTCCACTTCAGCGCCCCCCTCACCACGGAACTGGATACCGTGGCGGCTGGCGACGGCCCAAAAAAACAACTGGAAGCCCTGGCCCTGCTCATCGACCGGCACATCCACCGCGGCTACCGCCTGCACCCCGTCAACTACATTGCCCACGACTTGCTGACCGGCAACGCCCACTACCAACACCTCTACACCAGCGCCGACCTGGCCCGCGAACAGCTTTTCTTCGACCAGCAACTGAACCAGCTGCCCGCCGACCAGTACCCCGCTGGCCGCCAGTACCTGCTGGGTATGTACGCCAATCCGGTGCGCAATGCCGGGCAGTAGGCATGGGCAAATCGACCGAAAAGTTTTCCCACCCGTTGCTTATCTTTGGTCAAAATTCGTGGCACAATGCAATAAGGAGACCTCTATGATCAGCGACACACTAAAGTCCGCATTCCTGGAAGCAATAACTTTTGATCCAATCCAAAGGATTGCGACCAAAAGGGAAGAACAATTGCCCGTTGACTATTTCGCCTTCTACCAGGCCATCTCCAGCGTATACTCCTCAAAAATTGAAGGTGAAAACATCGATTTCGACAGCTTTTACAAGCACAAATTTTTGGGGGTTAAGTACCAATCGGATTACACCAAAAGATCAGAAGACCTTTTCTCTGCTTACGTCTTTATTCAAAAAAATCCCCTAACCCACGACCACGTTTTCCAGGCCCACCGCATCCTGAGCAAGCATTTGCTACCCGCCAGCCAACGGGGAAAGATCAGGACCAATCCGATGTTTGTCATCAACGAAGACGATCGCATTGAATACGTAGCCTGTGCACCCGAACAAGTCCAGGGCGAATTGAATCGATTTTTTAACCGCGTAGCTGATTTGTTAGCCACCGACCTTTCGGCTTTGGAAGTCTTCTTTTACGCCGCACAGATTCATTTGGTTTTCGTCAAAATCCACCCCCTGCAAGACGGCAATGGCAGAACCGCCAGACTACTCGAAAAATGGTTTCTACTCGAAAAACTGGGCCCCACAGCCGTCTCCGTGGAGTTGGAAAAAAATTACTACACCCACCGGAAGGACTACTACCGCAACATCCGGAAAATCGGCCTGGAATACCAGACCCTCGACTATTCCCAGGCGCTGAACTTCCTCCTGATGACGGTGAACAGCCTGCGTTAGCTTGGCTAAAGCCAAGCTTAGTAGGAGCCTGTTGTTAAAAAAAAACGCCGTGCCTCCGTGGCAAAACCTACTAACATAAACATAACCAAAACGACATGCAAAAAACCACCATCCTCTTCGCCCTCCTCGCCCTCCTCGCGGCGTGCACGCCCCTGCCACCAACCGACCTGAGCCAGGCCAGCCTCATCCCCTACCCCGTCGCCGTCACCACCGGCGGCGAACGGTTTGCCCTCCAGGCCCAAACCACCATCTACGCCCCGCCAGCACTCGAAGCGCTCGGCACCTACCTGGTCGAAACCCTGACGGCAGCCACCCGCCAGCCTTTTGCCCTCGAAGTCGGCTCCCCTGATCCAGCCGGCAAAGGCATCCACCTCGCCCTGGACGCCAACCAACCGGAGCTGGGCGCCGAAGGCTACCAACTCACCATCGCCGAAAAAAGGATCGACCTGGTGGCCAGCCAGCCAGCGGGCATCTTTCGCGGCAGCCAAACCCTCCGCCAGTTGGTGCCCCTGGTTTCCCGCGATAGCAGCAACCGCTACTGGGACATCCCCACCGGCACCATCACCGATTACCCCCACTACGCCTACCGGGGGGCCATGCTCGACGTGTCGCGCCATTTTTTTGGCGTCCCCGACGTCAAGCGGTTTATCGACCTCATCGCAGCCTTCAAAATCAACTTCCTCCACCTCCACCTCGCCGACGACCAGGGCTGGCGCATCGAAATAAAATCCTGGCCCCAACTCACCACCATCGGGGGGCGCACCGCCGTCGGGGGTGGTCCGGGCGGCTTTTACACCCAGGACGACTACCGCGAGCTGGTGCGCTACGCCCAGGCCCGCTTCGTGACCATCGTGCCCGAAATCGATATGCCCGGCCATACCAACGCGGCCCTGGCTTCCTACCCGGAACTGAATTGCAACGGCATTGCGCCTCCCCTGTACACGGGTACCGAGGTCGGATTCAGCACCCTGTGTACCGACCAGGAGATCACCTACCAATTCATCGACGACGTGGTCCGCGAGCTGGCCGCCCTCACCCCCGGGCCCTACCTCCACATCGGGGGCGACGAATCGCACGTAACCGACCTCGAAGATTACATCCCCTTCATCAACCGGGTACAGGAAATCGTCCACACCCACGGCAAGCAAATGATCGGCTGGGACGAAGTCGCCCACGCCAGCCTCAGCAAAAGCTCGGTGGTGCAGTACTGGGCCCAGGCCGAAAATGCCCTGCGCGGTACCAGCCAGGGCGCCAAAGTCATCCTCTCGCCAGCCCACAAGGTCTACCTCGACATGCAGTACGACTCCACTACCCACCTGGGCCTGCACTGGGCAGCCTACATCGAGGTCGACAGCGCCTACAACTGGTCGCCGGAAACCCTGGTGCCCGGCCTGAACGAAGACGACATCCTCGGCCTCGAGTCGCCCCTCTGGACGGAGACCGTCACCACCATGGCCGACATCGAATACCTGGTGTTTCCCCGCCTGCTGGGGCACGCCGAATTGGGCTGGTCGCCCGTAGCCGTACGCAACTGGGCGCAGTACCGGGTGCGCCTGGGTGCCCACGCACCACGTCTGGAAGCCATGGGCATCAATTTTTACCGCTCGAAACGGGTAGACTGGGCGCGCTAATTGGTGTGACACCTGTAGGTTGTCCGTGCTTCAGCGCGGGCGTATCCGCATAATTAAATTGTCGTAGGCTGGAGCCCACAACGATTTTGAGGGTCGCCAAAGGTACCACTGCTGCTGAACGTGAGGATATCATCTATCCCGTCACCGACGCAGAAGGCGAAGGGTCCGCCGGTGAGCGTACCGCCTTCCTGACCGCCGTTGTTGTCGATTTCAATGAAGTTGGTGGAGAGTGCGTAACAGCCCGAGGCCAGCTCGGTGGTGCCCAGAACATCGCCGACCCGTCCTCTGATGGAGCCCGCCAGGGTAAAGGAATAGACCCGCAGGCCGACCCCCAAACCGGTAAAATCAATTCTGCCGCTGGCGCCAATGTAGACGATCACATTGTCGACATTGACCACCAGGTAGGCCCGGGGTAAAGCCGCCGGTTTGGAGCGGAACCTAATCACGTTGGGCCCCACGCCATCGTCACAGAAGCTGGCCTCAAAGTCATTGGCGACCCTGATTTCCCCAGGGAAACAAGGGAATTGTGCCTGTAAATTCCAGGAAAGGAACAGTAAGCAGGTAAAAACGAGTAATCTTATGCACATAATCTTTTGTTTTGTAGATTAAAGGTTAAGGAGTTGTGGTTTTAAGCTGAGTACTAAATAACCGCCTAAGTATCAAAGAAGTATCACAACTTTAAAGCCGTATTGTCACCTTTCCGCCAAAACCGGAATAACCCTGATTCTGGCGGAAACAAATGCGCTGGCCAGCTTGAATAAGGGAAACTTGCAGCAGCGCCCTTCACTCCCCTGGCTACCTAATAATTGGTATTGAAACCAGAAAAAGCTGTACTTTTGCGGTGCCAAACCAACCGGCGGTGAACAAGTTGCGTTTTCCTGCTATTGTAAAAGCAGGGATTGGCAGTTGAACGACGCCTAACCAAACCAACCAAATAAAAATACCAAGACAACACATATGGCGCAGGTAGAACTTATTATGCCCAAGATGGGCGAAAGCATCATGGAAGCCACCATTTTGAATTGGGTCAAGCAAGAAGGTGAACGCATCGAAGTCGATGAGACCCTCCTGGAGATTGCAACCGACAAGGTCGACTCCGAAGTACCCAGCCCCGTGGCAGGCGTGGTGAAAAAGATCCTTTTTTCGGTCAACGATACGGTAGAAATTGGCAAGGTCATCGCCATTATCGAAACCGACGGGGCTAGCACCAATGCCCAACCCAGCCCCAGTCTGGCCGAACCCGCAGCGGCGGCACCAGCACCAGCTGCGGCAACCAGCCCCCAGCCGGCTAGCGCGCCAACACCCCAGCCCCAACCGGCAGCAGCCGTGAGTGCGAATAGCGGCGATCGGTTCTACAGCCCCCTGGTACGGAACATTGCCAAAGAAGAAGGCATCAGTGTGTCCGAGCTGGAGCACATTCCCGGTTCAGGTAAAGACAACCGCGTAACCAAACAGGACATGCTTGCCTACCTCGAACACCGCAGCACCGCACCAGCTACCGCTCCCCAGCAGCTCCCCACGGCACCAACCCTGCCCAAAGGGCCCGCTATTGACCAGCCCATTGCCGACGCCCGCGCCAACCACAGCGGCGAAAGCAATGTGGAAATCATTGAGATGGACCGCATGCGCCGCCTGATCGCCGACCACATGGTCAACTCCAAGCACACTTCGCCGCACGTCACCTCCTTCGTAGAAGCCGATGTGACGAACCTGGTGCAGTGGCGCGAACGCAACAAAAAGGCTTTTGAAAGCAAATTTGGGGAAAAGATCACCTACACACCCATCTTCATCGAAGCCATTGTACGGGCTATCCACGACTATCCGCTGATCAACGTCTCGGTAGACGGTAATACCATCGTGCGCAAAAAGAACATCAATATTGGGATGGCCACGGCCCTCCCCAGTGGCAACCTCATCGTGCCGGTCATCAAGGACGCCGACCACCTGAGCCTCATCGGGCTCACCAAGGCCGTGAACGACCTGGCCAACCGCGCCCGCCACAACAAACTCAAGCCCGAAGACGTCCAGGGCGGCACGTTTACCGTCACGAACGTGGGTACTTTTGGCAACGTCATGGGTACGCCTATCATCAACCAGCCCCAGGCAGCTATCATGGCCGTCGGTGCGATCCGCAAGAAGCCCGCCGTGGTGGAAACGGAATTTGGTGACCTCATCGCCGTCCGTCACATGATGTTCCTCTCCATGTCGTACGATCACCGCGTGGTCGACGGCTTCCTGGGCGGATCATTCCTGCGCAAAGTCGCCGACTACCTGGAGGCTTTTGATGCCAAAAGGGCGCTGTAGCCACGAACAACAAGCATAGGTTTCACCAAAATGGCCCCTTCGTTCAACAACGAAGGGGCCATACTTTTTTGAAATGGGCAGCAAATCGATCAGCGCCAGTTTAAGTCAGAGTGGATAGCCGCTTAGCATGAGGCCAATCAAACCCAGCAGACAGCCCATGATGAGCCAAAAGCGCAAATCCTGTACAAGTTGGTTTTTTTTCATTAAAAATCCTTTTGCAGTGGTAATACCCCGCCCCGTCCGTGCGCGGGGCACGAATGCAACGGATGGTAAATCGTTTGTTCTCTACTACCTTACCAAAAAGGATGCCAACACATTTTTTTATAATATGTCCTGCACTAACACAACCCGGGCCGGTTCGACAGCCGGAGGCTACTAGCCACACAAAGAAGCTCCGCCGGAACGAGCCAGGCGGAGCTTTCTAAAACCAGATGGAACAAATACATTTTTTCGGTTACTCTCCCTGTCCCAGAGAGTAGGCCCGGGTGCCGTCCATTTCGTAGAGGTTTTCAATTTTGATGAAATCCAGACCGGCGTCAATGAGTCGGTCGAGCAGCTGGGTCAGTTGGGGGTAGGTGACCGGAACACTGGTCAGGAGGCCGTCGTGGTTGGCCTTCAGGTGGGCAGCTTGCGCAACGAAGCGGCAGCGCCAGTGATCGGTACAGAAGGTTTCCGACAAGCCGTTGGGGTACACTTTGACCCCCCGGTTGGTGATCATTTTAAGCTTTAACTCGTTGCCCGCGACGATCTCTAGCTGGCGGCCCAATTCGTTGGGATCGCGGCTGTCGCCCGTCCAGTCGAGAAAGACATCGACCCCCACCAGCTTTTTGCTCATTTTAAGCCGGGGAGCCAGGCGGATTTCGATGGGCTTGTTCATGGTGCTGGCCTGCACCGGGGTTAGCTTGCTGGGTGCCTGTCCCAGCCGCTCGATAATGGCCTGGGCAAAAGCCTGGGTGCCCACGCGCTGGCGGGTATAGGTTTCGCTAAAGAGGTCGGCCGTATGAATGCCGTCTTCCAGGGTTGCCAGGAGCGCGTTCATGATGGTGGCCGCCATTTTGTTTTGCCCCAGGTGGGTGAGCATGAGGCAGGCCGCGTTGATCAACCCCGAAGGGTTGGCGATGTCCTGGCCCGCAATGTCGGGAGCCGAACCGTGAATGGCTTCGAACATTGCGATGCTGTCGCCGATATTGGCCGAACCACCCAGGCCTACCGAACCGGCAACCTGCGCCGTGATGTCGGAAATAATATCGCCGTAGAGATTGAGGGTCACCACCACGTCGAAGCGGTCGGGGCTGGCAGCAAGGAGGGCTGCACCAATGTCAATGATATAGTGATCCGAAACCAGGTCGGGATACTCGCTGGCCACCTCGTTGAATACCTGGTGGAAAAGCCCGTCCGTATGTTTCATGATGTTGTCCTTGGTCATGCAGGTCACTTTCTTGCGACCGTGGGCCCGGGCGTATTCGAAGGCGTAGCGGATGAGCCGCTCGCAGCCGGGCCGCGAAACCAGCTTCAGGCACTGAACCACTTCACTGGTTTGCTGGTGCTCGATCCCCGCGTAGAGGTCTTCCTCGTTTTCGCGGATCACCACCAGGTCCAGGTAGGGAAAGTGGCTCTCGATGTAGGGGGTGTAGGCCCGGCAGGGGCGCACGTTGGCGTAAAGCCCCATGGATTTGCGGATCGTCACGTTCAGGCTCTTGTAGCCGCCGCCCTGCGGTGTGGTAATCGGCCCTTTGAGGAAAGCCTTGTTGCGGCGCAACGTATCCCAGGCTTCGGGGCTGATGCCAGAGGCAAAACCCTGCAGGTACATTTGCTCTCCAATCTCGATCTCATCGTAGGCAAGTGGCGCACCGGCGGCCTGGAGTACGGCCAGGGTAGCTTCCATGATTTCGCGACCGATACCGTCACCGTAGGCAACGGTGATGCGGGTAGGGTCCGGTTGAGTCAGGGCGGGTTGGCGGACGGCTGAAACCGAATTCATTGACATAAAATAAGTTTTTTAAATATTAGATAGATGGGGGAATTAGCACGCTGCTCAGGTCTATGAATTGGCAGCTGCGATGTATTCCGGGTTGGCCGCCACCTGGTTGTTTTGTTTGATCGTCAGCTGGATCGTACTCTGGATCTCGATGGTAGCGCCAGCCTCGCGGGCCGCAGCCAGCAGTTCGCTTACCTCGTTTTCAGCAATATGGAGTTCTGCCAGGCGCTTTTTGGAAAGGCTGGCGTCTTTGTTGAACCGCTCCTGAAGGCTGAGAACCTGAATGTTGTGAAAGCGAATTTTATCGCCTAAAACAGCAAATAAAACCTCCGCGGCTTCCGCTGCCGTAAAAGAACCATCGATAAATTTAATACGGTGTTGCTTTTCCATTTTAAAACTATTTTTGATGATGAAAATTGACCACAAGAAACTTTTTTGAGCGCCTTTCCAGGCACGGCTACGGCTCCCCGTGTTTTTTTTATTTGATAAGGCAAAGGAAAGGAGTTTTATTTATAATCTTTTATTTATATTTATCATAAATAACATAGTCTTTGTTTATGGATTACACCTTGCACCAGTTGCGCATCTTCCAAAAGATCGTGGAAACAAAGAGTATTACGAAGGCCGCCAAGGAACTGCACCTGTCGCAACCCGCGGTTTCTATCCAGCTGAAAAAGCTCCAGGACCAGTTCGAAGTGCCGCTGACGGAAATCATCGGCCGGCAATTGTACATCACTGCCTTTGGCGAAGAAATTGCGGTAGCCAGCCGGCGGATTTTGGAAGAAGTGCACGCCATCAAACACAAAACCCTGGCGTTCCGCGGTCAACTGACGGGGCAGCTGAAATTTTCGATCGTATCTACGGGAAAGTACGTGATGCCCTATTTCCTCTCCGACTTTCTCCGCCAGCACCTGGGTATCGATCTGGTCATGGATGTTACCAATAAGGCACAGGTCGTGCAGAGCCTGGAAAACAACAAGACTGATTTTGCCATGGTTTCGGTGCTGCCCAGCCACCTGCAAATCGAACGGCTGGAACTATTGTCCAACAAGCTCTACCTGGTGGGCAGCCCCCGGATGGATTACGATCGCCAAAATTTCGACCTGGAAATCCTCAAAACATCGCTGTTGATCTACCGGGAGAACGGCTCGGCGACCCGCCAACAGATGGAAAACTTTATCACCCAGCGGGAGCTACCCACCACCAAACGCATGGAGCTGACGTCGAATGAAGCGGTAAAACAAGCCGTCGTTGCGGGGCTCGGGTATTCGATACTCCCCCTGATTGGCATCCGGAACGAAATCATGAACGGCAGCATCGAAGTAATCCCCCTGGCAGGCTTGCCCATTACCACGTCCTGGAACCTGATCTGGTCAAAAGGTAAAAATTTCTCGCCGGCGGCCAATGCTTTCCTGGCTTATCTGCGTCAGGAAAAAGACCAAATTATTGAAGAAAAATTCAACTGGTTTGAATCCTTTAAATAAATGCTGGGTTACACCGCCCGCAAAAAGTCCCACAGCAGGCCCAGGGCGCGGGTAGCCGTGTAGCGAATATTCTTGTCCCGGTCTTTGGTGCCTTGCAGGAGCAGGGTCTGGATGTGGTCGCGGTTGCCAACGGCTATCCAAATGGTTCCTACGGGCTTCTCGGGCGTACCCCCACCGGGGCCCGCAATACCCGACACAGCAATAGCTACGTCCACTTCCAGCGCTGCCAGAGCACCTGCGACCATCTCCCGCACGGTGGCTTCGCTCACGGCACCCTGGCTGGCCAGGGTGCCGGCCTGTACCCCCAGGAGTTTTTCTTTGACGGCATTATCGTAAGCCACGATGCTGCCCTTGAAATACGCCGATGCGCCCGGCACCGCCGTAATACGATGCGCCAGGTAGCCCCCGGTACAACTTTCGGCGGTAGCCAACTGCAACCCCTGGGCCAGCAGCAATTGGCCAACGACCTGTTCCAGAGAA
Organism: Bacteroidota bacterium; assembly: GCA_003045895.1. Classification (GTDB taxonomy): domain Bacteria; phylum Bacteroidota; class Bacteroidia; order Chitinophagales; family Saprospiraceae; genus Lewinella. The sequence continues at coordinate 8,028 of PZPC01000095.1, read as the reverse complement.
GTGTTATTTTCCCCGTAGACAAAAGGCGACAGCCGGTCGCGCAGGGGGTCGCCGTAAACTTGCAAATCCCGTTGCAATTGCTGTTCATCATCTGCCCGGCCGGTCAGGCGCAGGCGCACCTGGCCCAGGTTGGGGAGGTAGGCCAGTTTGAGGTGGGCGGGTAGTTGGTCTTCCAGGTCTTCGATCAACGTAGCCAAACGCGACTCGCCTTCCCCCACCGTCAGGAACGTCCGGTGCGCAATGGGGTACAAGGCATAGCGTTCCCGCAGGCGGGGAATCACTTCCTGCAGCAACAGGTATTCCATCTCGTAAGGTACGCCCGGCATCGACACCACGATCTTTCCTTCGTGCGCCATCCACATGCCAGGGGCCGTACCCATTTTGTTGGTCAGCAACTCCGCATTGGCGGGCATAAAGCATTGCTCGCGGTGCGCAGGGGAGGTCGGGCGGCCCAAGCGGGCAAAAAAACGCTCGATCCGCTCCCAGGTCACTTCACTGAAAACCATTTCCACCCCAAAAAAATCAGCCAGTGCTTTTTTGGTGATGTCGTCCTTGGTGGGGCCCAGCCCCCCGGTCATCAGTACCACATCGCTGGTCGCGAGTGCCGCCGCCAGACCATCCATAATTTCTGGCAAGGTATCGGCGACCGTCAGTTTGCGAAAAACCTCCATCCCGTGAAGGTTCAATTCCCGCCCCATGAATGCCGAGTTGGTGTCTATCACCTGGCCAATCAGCAATTCGTCACCAATGGTGAGGGTTGTTATTTTGAGCATGTTTGTTTTTTTTATATCCCCCAGGGATTTTTACGCCTAACCTGCTACGCCCGGCGTAGCAGAACCTGCCATTTAACGCTTAAAGGAACGCCACTTCTTTCAGGTCAAAGTATTCAACAGTACCATCCACCATTTGGATGCCTAATTCCCCCGAAGTTTGCAGCCCAATAATTTGTCCCTGAAAAATGGCCCCGGTAGCGGTGCGTTGGTAAGGATGCCAGGATTGATAGCGGTAGAGTTTTTCCAGGTAAGCTTGCCGAATGCCTTCCGGATTGGCCTTGAGTTGGAGGTAGCGCTGCTCCAGCCGCTGAAAAAGTACCGCCTGCACCGCTGCCCGCTCCAGCGACACCCCCAGGTGCTGGCACAGAGAGCCCGCCAGCGGTAGCTCAGCAGGAAAATCAACCTCATTGACATTCAACCCAATGCCCACCACCGACCACTGCAGGCGCGCGCCCGAGATGCCATTCTGGATCAGTATACCCGCCACTTTGCGGTTGGCCAGGTAAACATCGTTGGGCCATTTGACCCGTGCCGCTTCGGTGGAAAAATCGCTCACCGCATCCGCAACCCCCAGCGCCATCGCCTGCGAGAGGGCAAATTGATCGCGTACGGCCAGCCAGTGGGGATACAAAATCAGGCTCTGAAGGAGGTTTTGAGCAGGGCTGCTGTACCAGCTCCTGCCAATTTGTCCCTTCCCCGCCAACTGAACATCCGCACTTATGACAGTTCCTTCAGTTGGTTTGGTTTTTGCTACTGCTTCTACAGCCAATACATTGGTAGAGGTGGTTTCCGCAAAATGCTGGACAACATTTCCTACAAAAAGTGTGTTGAACTTCAATGAAAGGATTTTTTTTATTAGCTTTATTCCTTCTCTGAGATTTTTTTGTGAAGGTAAGCTTAAAGCAGCTTAGAAAAAAAATTGCGGAAGTACCAACCCTTACAAATGTAAGCATCATCCAAAAAACCAGGAAATAATTTGAATCAAGCCATTCAAGTCAGTCAACCCAGTTGGACACAAGAAGAACTAAATAACCTGATTATTGACGCCATCCAGGATATCAAGGGAAAACGCACCGTCAAACTGGATTTGCGGCGTATTGAAGACGCTCCCACTGATTTCTTCGTCATTTGTCAAGGAGATTCTTCTACCCAGGTCAAAGCAATCGCCGGAAACATCAGCAAGCGTTTAAGAGAAACGTACGCTGTACTGCCCAACCACGTGGAAGGCCTGGGTGGCGGCACCTGGGTCTGTCTCGATTATTTCAACACGGTCGTACACGTCTTTCACTACGAAACACGTACCTTCTACGAATTAGAAGACCTGTGGGGAGACGCTAAATTTACCGAGTACGAAACCCTCTAACCAATAGCAGCATTTCTTTTTGCCGCCAGCGGTTAACGATTTCCCTATTTATACGTTATGATAAGTAGGAAATAAAAGAAAATTATTCGCCAAGAATGGAAAACGAGAAAAAAGGTAATTCTAATGAAGGGGGCCCAAAATTCAGTTCCTACTGGATCTACGCAATCATTGCGTTGTTCCTGTTGGCACTGAATTTTTATACGATGTCGGAAGGCAATCGGGATCCCATTCAGTACGATAGACTGCAGGAAATGATTGCCGATGACGCAATAGATCACATTATCGTGGTCACCAACCTGAAACAAGCGCAGATATACCTCAAAGAAAGTAAGCTGGGTGAAGATCGCTACAAGGATGCTGCCCAGGGCAGTTTTTCCCGCGATCGTTTTCAATACCGCATGGAATTTGGTTCCGCCGAACAGTTTAGCGATGACCTGAAGGATATCCAGGAGGCAGAAGGCATTCCCAAAGAAGAATGGATCCGGCCAACTTTTGAAACCCGGCAAGACTACATTGGCAATATCCTCAGTTGGTTGTTGCCCATCATCGTAGTGGTTGCCATTTGGATCTTCATCATGCGCCGGGTAGGCGGCGGCGGTGCCGGACCAGGCTCGCAGATCTTCAATATTGGCAAATCCCGGGCGACCCTCTTCGACCAGAACGCCAAGGTCAACATCACCTTTGCCGACGTCGCTGGCCTCAACGAAGCCAAGGAAGAAGTAATGGAAGTGGTCGACTTCCTCAAAAACCCAAAGAAATACACCGCCCTGGGGGGTAAAATCCCCAAAGGCGTACTGCTGGTAGGCCCTCCGGGCACCGGTAAAACCCTGCTGGCCAAGGCCGTTGCCGGGGAAGCTGGTGTTCCCTTCTTCTCGATTTCCGGATCGGACTTCGTAGAGATGTTCGTAGGCGTAGGCGCCTCCCGGGTGCGCGACTTGTTCAAGCAAGCCCGCGAAAAAGCACCGTGTATCGTCTTTATCGACGAGATCGACGCCATCGGACGGGCCCGCGGACGCAGTGGTGTCCAGGGCGGTAACGACGAACGCGAAAATACCCTCAACCAACTCCTCGTGGAAATGGATGGTTTCAGTACCGACAAAGGGGTTATCCTCATGGCTGCGACCAACCGCCCCGACGTCTTGGACTCGGCACTGCTCCGCCCCGGTCGCTTCGACCGCCAGATCGGTATTGACCGCCCCGACATCAAAGGACGGGAAGCCATCTTCAAGGTACACTTGAAAACCATCAAGACGGCGGAAGAAATCGACCCGCTGGTGCTGGCCGAAATGACGCCCGGCTTTGCCGGCGCCGAAATCGCCAACGTCTGCAACGAAGCAGCCCTCATCGCCGCCCGCCGGGAGAAGAAAGCCGTGGAGTTGGAAGATTTCAACTACGCCCTCGACAAGGTCATCGGCGGTTTGGAGAAGAAAAACAAACTCATCCCACCCGACGAGAAAAAGATCATCGCCTACCACGAAGCAGGCCACGCCCTGTGTGGCTGGTTCCTCGAACACGCCATGCCATTGGTAAAGGTAACCATCGTTCCCCGCGGCGTAACTGCCCTGGGTTACGCCCAGTACCTGCCCAAGGAACAGTACATCACCCGCACCGAACAGATGCTCGACCAAATGTGTATGACCTTCGGCGGCCGCGCAGCAGAAGAAGTGGTTTTCCAGAAAATCAGTACCGGTGCCCAAAACGACCTCGACCGCGTCACCAAGATGGCTTACGATATGGTCACCATCTACGGGATGAACGAAAAGGTCGGGCAGGTGAGCTTCTACGGCATGTCCAAAGATACCTACCAGCGCCCCTACAGCGATGATACCGCTACCCTGATCGACGATGAAGTGCGCAAGTTGCTCGACTCACAGTACCAAAGAGCCCAAGGTTTACTCATCGAACACCGCGATAAACTCGAAACCCTGGCAATGGAACTGCTCGACAAGGAAGTCCTCCTGAAAAGCGATCTGGTGAAACTCATCGGTCCGCGCCCGGTAGATGTGGATGCAAACGCGCACGCCATCCAGGATTGGAGCGGCGTAGTTGACAACAACAACGGGACGCCACCAGTTGCTACTCCACCACCCACACCAACAACGGGTGACGATATTTAAGGTGCGCTGAAATGGCTTGGCAAAGGTATTTTTTTATCTTTGTCCCGGAAAAGTTGCCGGAAAGAGATAAAGGCAGTATTTTAAAATACAGAAAAACGGAATCATCATGTCTGATGAAATAAAAAATGTGGGTCGGAAGGGTTATGTCATTTTGTACCTGTTCCTGACTTTTATACTCTTCGTGATCATGGTCGTTAGTATTTATAAATACAACTTCAAGTTTTTGAACTAAACGACCAGCAAGCGAAACAGTAACCAACAAGTACCAGACCACCGTCGTGGCCTGCTCCAATGCCCCCTTTACACAACGTGTGTACAGGGGGCATTTTTTTTCGGGTACGGTGGTGGATCGTTTTTTCGCTGGGCCACCTCGGCGTTAAGCGAGAAGTTGTCCGGTAGCAGTTGTCGCCAGTCCTTCCTTCCAGGTAAAAAAGGCGGTTCCTACGAAGGAAACCAACAAGTAGACCACGACCAACCCCGTGCCGTAGGACCACAGTTGGTCGATGCCAAACCAGCCTCCGAACTGGTAGCTGAGCGCCAGCCCAAAAACGAGCTTACCACCTTCGGCCACCAGCGCCAGGCGGTGGCGATCCAGCAAGGTCGTGAAAGCAAAAATCGATAGCAACAGGAAGCTCCCAAAGCCCAGGATTTGCCCAAAACGGAGGTCGCCCAGGTGAAACATCAGGTAGTACAACAGCACCATGGTGACCACGAGTTGCCCCCACGACCAGTACTGCAAAGCCCGGGAAGGATGGGAGTCGTACTTCTGCTGTTGGCTGGCGTGCTGGTAGTAGGGAATCGGGAATCGGACGGCAACATCGGCCGGGCGCCAGCCCGTGGGCATGAACCAAATACGCAGTTTGTCCCACCAGGACCGCGTATGCCAGGCATCCTGGATAATGCTCCACACGTGCATGAAATTGATGAGCAGCGGATTCCAGGTCTTCGCCGGACGTTTGGTCCCGTAAACGGGCACCACGTCGGGCAATTCCGCCTGGAACGTCCCGAAGAGCTTGTCCCAGATAATAAAAATTTCGGCAAAGTTCTTATCCAGGTATTCGTCGTTAATGGCGTGGTGTACCCGGTGATGAGAAGGTGTGACAATGATATACTCCAGGAAACCCATCTTATCAATCAGGCGGGTGTGGTACCAAAACTGGCTGAAGAAGTGGATCGGCGCCACCACCGCCACCACCTCCGTCGGGATGCCCAGCAACGCCATCGGGATGTACAGAAAAAAATAGATGCCCACAATAGCCGATACGCTTTGCCGCAAGGCACACGACAGGTTGTACTCTTCACTGCTGTGGTGAATGACGTGGCGGTTCCAGAACAGGTTGACCTTGTGGTTCCAGCGGTGCGACCAGTAGCCCTTGAAATCCAGCCCGATGAACGCCAGCGCGTACACCCACGGGCGGTTCGTTAGGTGAAACAGCGCCCAGTGCGCCACCATCCACTCGTAGCTCAGGATGACGACGGCCAACCCCAATAGCGTCCACAAGGTATTGGTGATCCCGGAACTGAGACTCGAAATGGTGTCCGCCGCCCGGTTCACCACTACCCCTCGCCACCGGGCCACCAACGACTCGGCCAGGATCAGCAATAGAAAACCCGGAATAGCGTAAGCAAGCACCGCAGCATAAGCTTCCATAGATCAGGATGGTTTAAATAAAGGTTAGGAATATAAAGTTAGGAAAAAAAGAGGACAGGTGGGAGACCGTGGTGAGGGGAAGTTTTTTGAAGTCGGAAATCGGAGGTCGGAGGTGGGAGGTGGGAAATCGGAGGTCGAAAGTTTTAGACCGTGTAAAAGGGGAAAAGTGTAAAAGTGTAAAAGTAGGGCCAGACCAACATCCGGCGTATTCATCCTTCCCCCGCTATTCGTAGACTATGTCTACGAATAAATACCCGCTATTCGTAAACTATATCTACGAATAAATACCGAAGGATGCTGCCCCCGACCCCTTACTCCGCCGGATCTTTCTTTTCCAGCACCTCCACCTCAAAAGCCAGAATCTGGTGCGGAGCCACCACCGCCCGGCCCGTGCTACTCACCAGCCCTTCGGCGCCGTAACCCAGCCGGCTGGGCACCAGCAGGCGAATCTTCCCACCCACCCGAATCAGGGCCAGTCCTTCATTCCAGGCGTCGATCATATTGCCGACGTAAAATTCCAGAGGCTGGTTCCGCTGGTAGGTTTCTCCGAAGACGGTACCATCCAGCAGGTAGCCCCGGTAATGCGCCACCAGGTAATCGCCCCAGGCAATCGGGGCGCCCGTGCCGGGCTCGATGACCTGGTAGAACAACCCCGAGGGCGTCGCACTGACATCTATCAGGTTGTCGATGGCGTAGCCAATAATCGCATTCTGCTCCACCGCCGCCCGGCTGGTATCCGTCGACAGGTAAGCCGACAGGTGGAGCAACATCTCGTCTTCCTCCGCCGGTGGCAGTTCTTTTTCCGCGGTGGCGCTTTGCTGTTCACTGCCCGCGGGGCCGCAAGCGGTCAAGAGCAGCAGACTGCTTAGGAACAAGGTACTTAGCAGGGGAATAGATCGATACATCATGAGCCTTATTTTAGCGACTAGTGGTCTGTCAAGTAGTAATTTTCCGGTGGACTGTGAGCGAATTTTAGGACTAACCAAGGCGGGGCTCCCGCGCATAGCGGGGCTACGCAAGGGGTACGCCAACACAGCGTAGCCACAAAAGACGCCACCGCCACCCGAAATTTTAGCTTTGACAGACCACGAGGCAATATAGGCGTTTTCTCAATAATTCGGGCGCCACCCAGGGTGCTGAAGCGGCTTTTCCAAAGGCAACCACTCCCGCAGCACCCTGGGTCGGGCTGTACGCAGCTCGCTATTCGCTCGGCCCTGCGGGCGCCGCCGCTGGCGGCCTGCTGCCATCCCTGGCGCGGGGGCAGCAGTTGTTTTTAGGATTCGACAGTCCTGGCGTCAGCCCCCCTTCAAAAAAAAACGTGCAGCCCTTCTCATGAAAAGCTGCACGCCAGGGCGCGGCAGGAATCAATGCTGCCTGCCGCCAGTACGTTCCGTTGCCCGATTAATCCTGATGAGGTGGGCCAAAGCCCATCAATTCCCGGGTGTAATTGGCTTCTGCGAGTCGATTGCGAAGCCCATATCCTTCCCCCAGGTATTGGTCTGATTCTCCTTTGGTGGGGGCATTTTTGTAGGCGTCGTAAAATTCCTGGAAATGGGTTTTGACGTAATTTTCATTGCGCAAACACACTTCATACAGATAGCTCCGGTATTGCTGGTAATCCGCTTCACTGATATAAGGCTGCAGGGCTTGCAGGGCATCGGCCATTACATCGATATCAACGGCTTTGTATTCAAAGAGTAAGCGGGTGTAATAGTCGAGCCACGGCAGGTCATTTTTCGACTCCAGCTTTCCATTAGGGATAATGTACCAATGCATCAGTCTGAGCGACAGCCCTTGTATGGGGTCACACAACTCTGCCATGGTATGCGTTTCGCGTTCGCGTTCAAAGGAGGCTTTCATTTCCGCCGCCAGGGCCACCCAGTCGGTAGTTTGGTCTTTAGCCACGCGCTTGTAATATTGCCAGTTTAAAGGATGGGGCGGCCTGCGCTGCCGGGGATCTTCCAAAAACGAATTGTAACAAATGAAATTGGTTCGAAAGTCTTTTTTTACAAATAGCAAAGGGGTTGCTAGCTGTGCCGGTACATTCACCGCAGTTTCTTCCTGTACAAGATCGATACTGTCTTTTGAACAGGCCGCCAGTAGCAGAATGAAAGTTAGACCTAG
>PZPC01000154.1 GCA_003045895.1 Bacteroidota bacterium | reverse complement strand
CTCGGCATCGCACATAATAGCCGTAGGGTCGAGATCAAGAGCTAAGTCAAAATAGGTTACCTCCGGGGAGCCTTGCCGAAAATCGAGCAGGGAGCCCCCAAAAATTGTACTGGTAGGCAATAGTCTTGGAGAACCAAACAACCAAATGGCATCGTGCTTTTGTGCCAACAGGCAGCCAAACAAGCAGAGCAGGGATAAAGTAGCCAGGAAGCGACACATTGGCGGGGTATTTTAGTTCATTCGCAATAGGCCGGGGCAAGACACGATCTTGCCCCGGCAATCAGGAATCTATTGCACGATTAGTTTGTGGTAGTGGGCGCTTTGGCCATTGGTCTGGTAGTGCAGAAAATACACACCAGGCGGGATGTTTTTCAAGCTTATATCGGTAGCCAAAACTTCATAAAAAGAAGAGCGAAGCAATTGACAATATGCCTCGAACAGATAGCGGAGTGTAGAGCATAACGGCGCGTTTTGAATGAAAAAGTTATTAATCAAACCTTAAGTTATTATTTTTTAAAATACAAAATTCATATTTGATAAAATAATATTAAAATTATTAAAAAACACAATTAGACTACACTCCTCCCCCTACCCCAACAACCGTACCTCATGCTCCGATACGTGGATAGCCCGCATGGGCATGGCCCGCTCGTCAATGTCGTCGGAGCTGTTTTCGAGTCGCAGGACACCCCGGGGGCAGACCGCCGAGCAGATGCCACAACCGACACAGGAAGAACGTATGATGTCTTGCCCCTGTTGGGCGTAGGCGCGTACGTCGATACCCATTTCGCAGTAGGTGGAGCAGTTGCCGCAGGAGATACACTGGCCGCCGTTGGTGGTGATGCGGAAGCGGGATTTTAGCTTTTGCACCAGCCCCAGGTAGGCCGCCAGCGGGCAGCCGAAGCGGCACCAGACCCGGTTGCCCATGAGGGGGTAAAAGCCCGTGCCGACCACGCCCGCGAAGATGGAGCTGATGGCAAAGCCGTAGATGGTGCGCACATCGTAGGTATTGAAGGTGACGATAGCCTGTTCAGCTTTTTGGTAACCCAGCAACTGCCACAGCGCAACGGCGCCAAAGAAGACCAACGCCGTGAGGTAGACCCGCCGTCCAGGCAGGCTCCCGTGCTGGCTGCGGTGGAGCAGCACCAGGCCACCGATGACGACGGCCGCGATGCCCACCAGCAAGGCGCGGTTGATCTTGATGTTGGCTTTGAAATTTTCGAGGATAAAGTGGTTGTAGTTCAACAGGAAGATCACCCCAATGGCAGCCACCCACATGGCTATCATTGACCCTTTGGTGAAGACGTGTACTTTCTGGTTGCGCTGAAAGACGTAGGCCGGCACAACGAGTAGGATGGCCGTGACCAGGAACACGAAGTTGGTTTTATTGAGCAACCCGCTTTCGGCCGCAGCCACGGGCAGGTAGCCGTAGACGACGATCACCGTCATGACCACCGCAAAGACCAGGACGGCGTGGATGGTCCAGCGTTCAATTTGCCAGGCCTGGGTCGACTTGTCGCTCAGCTGGCGGTAGGGATCGCCCAGGGTTTCGGCCAGGCCGCCGCAACCACACACCCAGGAGCAGTACCAGCGCTTGCCGTAGAAATAGGTGATGACCGGCACACCCACCACGAAGAGGATAATGCCCCAGAAGAGCAGGAACAACCCGAAGCCGCCGGAGCTGGTGAGCTCGTTGAGGTGGTAGTCGAAGAAGAAGGAGTAGTTGAGGGGCCACATATTTTTCAGGTCCATGCTGGGCTGGTTGAGGGCCGTCATGATCTCGGGCAGGAGGAAGGCGAAGGTGGTCTGGAAAAACATTACCGAGCCGGTGCGCACCAGCTGGTACTTGTTGTGGCGGTACTTGACGAGCATGCGAATGCCCATGACCACAATGACGATGGTGTAGAGCAGGCCGTAGAGGAACCAGTTGGTGGCGGGCTGGCCTTTGAGGGCCATGCTGATGGGGTCGACGAGGATGACCCAGTTCACCATGTGTTCGGGGAAGAAGTAGAGCAAAATATAGAACCCGATGAGGAAAATCCCCACGGCAATGCCCAACCAGCCCCGGCTGTGGAGGCTGCGGTGGTAGATGTGGTCGTTTTTGATGCCGGGATGGAAGCGGCGTTGCGGCAAAATGTACAGCAGCGCCCCGATGATGCCCAGGATAAAGCTCAGGAAGAAAAACCAGCCCGTATGCCCGGGCAGCAGGCCGGTAGAGGAGGCCTTGGTGACGGGAAAGTCGAGCCCGCCAAGCTGCCAATCCTGCAGCAGAAAGCCCCAGTAATCGCTGTCTTTGCTGGTCAGTCCTTTGTTTTTTTCTACGTCTTCCTTGATGTCGGCCTGCGCGCTTTTCATCATTTGGTGGAAGGCCGTGAGAAAGGCGAAGCTGCTGCCGTAGCTTTTGCCCAACAGCTGGTCGGCATTTTTGGCCACGAAGCCGTAGTGGTAGTCGTTGTTCAGCTCTGTTTTCACCGCCGCCAGGTTAAGCTCGTAGTGGCTCATGGTGAGCGACCCTACAAAGACGGCCAGGGCCAGGACAAAAAGGCCAATACCCAGGTACTGAACGGTGTTTTTTTCGGTGGTTTTGCCAGACATAAACGGTGTTTTTACATTGCTGGCATACAAGGTAATCGCTGCGGCGCACAAAGAAGAAGATTAGCGCGCGGAATTTATTGAATTTGTCCGTGCCGCTACGGTATGGATGTTGGGACAAAAATAAGTTCTAAAGTCGGGGCAAAACCACGCAGCGAATGGAATGCCGCTGACAATAAGCGGATTCTGGTGGCTTTTCGCCAATAATTTGCGCCAGCCGCTGGCTGTACTACTTAGGATGATTACTTTTGCAGACTGTTCAACACCCCAAGCACATGTACCAAGGGAAAAAAGTCATTGTTGTTTTACCCGCCTACAACGCGGCACTGACGCTGGAGAAAACTTACCGCGAGATCCCCTTCGACCTCGTGGACGAAGTGATTCTTTGCGACGACGCCAGCAAGGACAACACCTCGGAGCTGGCGCGCCAGCTGGGCATCCGGCACGTGATCGTGCATCCGCAAAACAAAGGGTACGGCGGCAACCAGAAGTCGCTCTACAACAAAGCCCTGGAGCTGGGTGGCGACATTGTGATCATGCTGCACCCCGATTACCAGTATACGCCCAAGCTCATTCCGGCCATGGTCAACATCATTGGCGACGAGCTGTACCCCGTGGTGCTGGGTTCGCGCATCCTGGGCAAGGGGGCGCTGGCTGGCGGTATGCCACTGTACAAATACGTCGCCAACCGCTTCCTGACCCTGACCCAGAACCTGCTCATCCGCTACAAGCTGTCGGAATACCACACGGGCTACCGCGCCTTCAGCCGCGAGGTGCTGCTGGGTATCAACTTCAACGCCAACTCCGACGATTTTGTCTTCGACAACGAGATGCTCTCCCAGATCATCTTCCACGGTTTCCACATTGCCGAGGTGACCTGCCCGACCAAGTACTTCGACGAAGCTTCGTCCATCAACTTCCGCCGGAGCGCCACCTACGGGATGGGCGTGCTGCGGGTGTCGGTGGGGCATTTTCTGCAAAAGCTGGGCGTACTGAATCTGGCGATTTACCGGAAGCCCTAAATATCCCGGTGCAGCAACACCTGCATCAAATCGTAAAAAGGGAGGGGTTCACTAAAATTGTAGTCGCGGTAGTGGGTAGCACGCAGGCGGAGGTTTTGCACCTGGTCGTCGCGCACTTCCAGTTCAATCATGATGTTGCCAAACTGTTGGTCCTGCTTTTCCCCTTCCACGAAGGCCAGCCGGGGTTTGAGGTAATGTTTTTCCATGGTTTCCACCCAGCGGGGGCGGGAGTAAGTCATGGTGTCCGAAATTTGGGTGCGATAGTTGAGCGTCAGCACGCGTTCCTTCAGGTAGTCGAACAGGAAGGTGGCCTCGCGACGGGTGTAGTTGGTGTCGTGAAAGTGGAGGATAAAGCCCTGGGAAGAAGGGGTATTCAGAAAGTCGGTATGCCCGTCGATGGCCTGCGGATCGTGGAGGTAGATGGCGTACTGGTCGGCCAGCCAGTCGAGGAGGCGGCGCAGGATGAACGACGATTTCCATTGCTCAAAATCGGCCAGTTCCGCCGGCGAGCGCTCGATGAGCTCGTGGATCGCGGGCCGGGCCGGGCTGCT
>PZPC01000094.1 GCA_003045895.1 Bacteroidota bacterium | reverse complement strand
GACCGGGTAAAGGTGGAAAGGAAAGTGGAAACGTGGAAAAGGGGAAAGGTGTAAAGGGGGGGCTTGAAGTGGGAAGTGGGAAATCGGAAGTCGGAAATTTTAGACCGGGGAAGGGTGGAAAGGGGGGATTGAAGTCGGAGGTGGGAGGTGGGAAGTCGGAAGTTTTAGACCGGGTAAAGGTGGAAAGGGGCGCGCGCGGGCTGCCCACAGCGGTAATAGAAAAATGAAGTATATTTGATCTTCACGAAAAAATGCGCCGAGCAATTACGAAAAAGCAAAGTAAAGCCTCCTTTATTCTGGAGCTCGTGGTGTTGGTACTCGCGGTAGGTGGGTTGATGGGATTCTTGCTGTCAACCGATTTATTTGACTTCCCCAAGCCCGAGGGGTGGGTACAGAAATCGATCCTAATCGGAGGCGTGCTGGTGATGGGCATCGTGGCGCTGGGGCTGCACGAGCTGGGCCACCTGCTGGCGGGCCTGGGCCAGGGCTTCCAGTTTCAGCTTTTTGTGGTCGGGCCGTTGGGCATCAAGCGGGAAGACGACCGCATTAAGGTGTACCTCAACAAAGACCTGGGGGCATTCGGGGGGATGGCGGCGACCTCGCCGGTGACGGACGACCCCGCTAATGCCCGGAAATTTGCCCGCCTCATCCTGGCGGGGCCGCTGGCGTCGGTGGTCTTCGGGGGGCTGCTGTTGGGGGCATCGCTGCTGGTGCCGACGCCCTTCAATATCCTGCTGTTTACGGGGGGCGCGATTTCGCTGGCAGTCTTCCTGGCCACTACCATCCCCAGCCAGACGGGGATGTTCTTTACCGACCGCAAGCGCTACCAACGGCTCACTACGCCCGGCAAGGACCAGGAGGTGGAGCTGGCCCTGCTGCGCATTATGGGCCGCTACGCCCAGGACAACTCGTACCGCAATGTGGCACTCCAGGACATTGAGACGATGGCAGCTGATGACCTGCCGTTTATTCAGTTCTTCGGATTGTTCAACCTGCTGGCCTGGCAGCAGGAAATGCGCGGCACCATGGATGCGGCTACCCAGGAACAATACCAGGCGCTGGCGCCGGAGATGCCCAAAGCGATGGTGGCGGGCCTGGATAAGGAGTTGGAGCGGATGCGGGGGGAGGGTTAAGGAAGGTTGGAAGTGGGGGGTCGGAAGGCGGAAATCGGAAGTTTGAGCAGTGAAAAGGTAGAAAAGCTCGTTAGGGTCTAGGTTCGGCGGGTGTAAATATAACAACGAATGCGCCATGAAAAACGCTCTAAAACTGTGCTTACTGCTGTTGCTGCTGTGCCTAAATTGCAAGGTTTATAGCTATAGTATGGGCGATTGGTCGGCCGAAACGAAGAATGGTACGGCTTTCAATGACCCTGGAGGAGGTCTTACGATAGCCCTAAGCAATGGGGATAAATATAAAAACATAAAGAAATGGTATTTTTATAAAAACCACATTATTGGCACAAGCATACAATTCGTAGGTACTTATGATGAAAGGCTAACTTGCTATTTTATCATGAATGAATTAAACAACCAGGTGCTGGCATTTGATGAGGAAGATGCCTGGTACAAGTATCGCTCAGAACACGGGCTTATTCCTGCTTATTGGACGAGATGGCATCTCGACAATTGGAGTAATATGGATGCCCTAATTTTCTTAAGTATCTTTTATTTTCCTATTACTATTCTACTCCTTTATGCCTACTTTAAAAGTATATATTCAGCCCTGAAGGGAAATGAATTCGATCGATCACGGCTTGCGTTTATGGTAGCAGCGCCGGTACTGTTCCTTATTATTTATTTACTGGGTGCTTTTCCGGGTAGTGTTTAGGCTTACCGCTCTACTTGGCTGTTGTGCGCTGCTTTTGCAGCACAGCTGCGCAGGGAAAGGGGTTTGTTACCTACAGGCTACAAACACTGATACAGACATACGACTGGGTAGCTGGGGTAGCCGGCTGGCTCCGCAGTCACAGACTGCTGTTAATATTTATTCGTAGACTAGTCTACGAATAGCGGCGGTGGCGTTGGTCGCTGGTTCAGCGTCATTTATGGCGCCACATTTTGCTACCTGGACATGTGTAGGCCATGCTAAAGCTTGGCAAGCTCATGCTGAAGCATGGCGAACCGGCGTATAGGCCTCCGAAAGGCCCCTGAATTTCGTAAGACTCAACGTTATTGCCGGTGGGTAGCCTATTCTTTCTACACAACACACAAAAGCCCCCGCAAGCATTACGCTGCGAGGGCTTTTGGATTTTCGGCAGCTGCGGCCCACCCTACCGCGTCCCCCGCACCAGCTCAATATAGCCACTCAGGATTTCGGGAGCGGGCACGATACCGTCCACGCGTTGTTCAAAAACCTGGCACCGGTAGAAGTAGGTCCCTTCGGCCAGTTCCTTGTTCTGGGTGTTGGTGCCGTTCCAGTTGAGGTTGGGATCGGCGGTGGTGAAGACCAGGCCGCCCCAGCGGTTGAAGACCTGGAAGTCGACGGAGGCGATGAAGCACGAGCGTGTTGGTACGAAAAGGTCATTCTGGGAGTCGCCGTTGGGGGTAAAGGCATTGGGCAGCTCGTAAGCCGGGCAGTTGTCTACGCAGACGATGTTGCTGCGGAGGCTTTCGTTGCCCACGGTGTCTACGGCCGTGACGGCGTAGCAGCCCGCCAGGCTGGCATCGGGGCGGTGTGCAAAGGTCAGGAGGTTGGGGTCGTCGCTGCTGCTGATCTGCTCGAAGGGGGCGTCCACTGCGGGGGCGTAGTAGATGCGGAAGCCCGCCACGTCTTCAAATTCGGGGCAGCGGGTCGGGGCGCTCTCCCAGACGAGGTTGTTCACCAGGTTGGCGATCTCTTCGCAGCTGCCGCCGGTGTCGCAGAGGTTGCTCACCATCAGGACGGGCGCACACGGGGGTACGTTGTCCTGGGGGGTGCTGCAAACCCGCTGCGAGCGGTTCAGAAGCGGGCTGGTTACGCCCGTAATGTTGTAGGTACCAACGGCCCGGATCACGTAGCAGTATTCGGTGCCGTTCATCAACCCCACATCCCGGTAGATGGGGTCGGTGACGGTGGTGAGCGAATCGAGTCCGCCGAGGTCATTTTCGCGAAAAACGACGTAGGCAAAATTCTCCCAGGGCACCAATTCGTCCCAGGTGAGGATATTGACGCGGTCGCTGGGGCTGGCATTGAGATACACCGATCCGGCGGGCGTACTGGCTCCCAACGGCGTCGGCTCGCCGTTGACGTAGAAGTTCACGAAGTAGGTGTACGGCTGGTCGGTGGTATTCAGCCCGGTATCCACAAAGCAGGTGTCGTTAGCGGTAGCAAACGTGGCGGCCGTGGCGGAGAAGATGGGCGTGAAGTTGGCCGGATCCTCGGTGTGGCCGCTCGCGCGCAGCAGTTCGTAGGTATAGGGGCCGGCGTTGAGCACGGTGTCCAGGTCGGCAGGGTTGGGTTTCGACCAGCAGACGTCGATCTGGCCAGCGGTGGTACTGGTGGCACGCACGTCCACTTTCACCAGCAGGGGCACGTCGCGCCCCAGTTGCACGCAGGCCTCGTTGGACGGCAGGCTCACGGCGCTGTTGTAGAAGAAGAGGCCATTGGAGGTGCGGCGCGCAAAGTGGGCCAGCACGCGGTAGCAGTAGGTGCGCCCGCGTTCCGCGTTCTCGTCGAGGTAGTAGTAGCGGCCGTCGAGCTCGGTGAGGTAGTTGTCGCCAATGAGTTTGGTGTAGCCGCGGCCGTCCAGCCCGGGCGTACAGGTGTCGATGGGCGACTGGTCGGAATTGAGGCGGCGCCAGACCGAGAAGCCGCGGAAGTAATCATCGGCGGCGTTTTCGCACACGTAGGGCAGCTCCCAGGTCACTTCTATGTTCGGTCCGGTAGCGGCAACCCGCACGTCTTCGGGGGGCGGCCCGATGACCTTGATGCGCACGGTTTTGAGCGTAGCCAGGCCCGTGGTATCCCCGAAACCATCATCGACGGCCCGGAAGACCACGTTGTAGGGCTGGGTGGAGATGTGCTCACAAGTCGTTTCCCAACGGAAGCGCTTGACGAGCGGATCGTCGAAGTAGGCTTCCGACGGAGGCGTAAAGGTAGCCGGACTGATGTCGAGGCTGAAGGGCCCGCCGTAGGCCAGCAGGCGCACCCGCTGGTCGGTTTCCGTAATGGGCGCGGTGGCCGTCACCAGGAAGTCGATGACCGTTCCGGCAATGACGCATATTTCTTCGATCTCCGGCACCACCACTGGTGGTTCGTTAGAGCAATTCTCGATGATAATCTGCATGTCCCTCACCATGGTATCAATGGGGAAACCATTGCGGAAGGAGATGATATTGATCGCGATGTTGACCTCGCCCACCTGGTTGGGGCTGTTCCAGACCAGGTCGCCGGTGATGCGGTTGATGCTCATGCCCTGGTTTTCGAGGGAGATGAAGTTGGGCACGGGATCGTCGGGGCCCTGCTTGGGTACGGCCAGCTCGTAGACCAGGCTGTCACCGTCGATATCGAAGGCGCCGGGGTTGTGGGTAAAAATCTCGCCCAGGCAGGCGAAGTCGATGGGGGGCACTTGCAGGACGGGGGAGTTGTTGCAGCCCGTAAAATTGGGGTTGAAGAGGGTAAACACATTCTCCACGTAGAAAGGAATACTTACCGAGTTGGGGAAATTCACGTTCAGTACCCCGGCATTACGGTTGGGGTCCTCGAAACTGATGACGTAGGTACCCGGCCCCGTGTAGGTATGAAAAGCGATGTAGACGTTGTACTTGATGTCGTTCTCCAGGGGTTGACCCTGGGGCGGAGAACCCGGGCCATTGGAGCGCGCCACCCGCTCGCAGGGGCCATTGGCGGTCCAGCAAATGGTGAGGGAGTCGCGGTCGGCATCGCGGCTCGAAGTTTTGGTATAGGTGATGATCGTGGCTTTCACCGTGAGGCCACAGGCATCGTTGCCGTCGCGCACGGTTTCTACTACAATTTCGCCGGCGCGGTTGTGGGTCGCCCAGGCAGAGGTAGCGGTGAGGCAAATGAGGGAGCTGACAAAGAGGATACGGATCATATTTTCCGTCATGGTTCACGGTTTATTTGCGACTAAGAAGATTCAATTTAGGCATTTCTGCGCATATCTGCCGTCTGCTATTTTGCAAACAGCACTAAGAACACGCATCCCGGTCGTTTTTTCTCTTCCGGCAACAAAAAAATACGTACGCCTGCTCGCAGACGAGTAGTTCTCTGTGCAAAACGACTGGTTAGCGGATTTAGTTTTTTAAATTCGGGCGGCAAATCCACTTAGGCAGCCAGCCGACCGACAAATGGATAAACAATTGGTCGTTTACTGCTGTTAAAACAATGGATTCAACTCCTACCTTTTCTTCTATAAAAACTAAAAGAATTACCACTATGGCCTTTCAACTTCCTGATTTACCCTATGCCTACGCCGCCCTGGAACCACACATTGATGCCCGGACGATGGAAATCCACCATTCCAAGCACCATGCCGGTTACACCAACAACCTGAACGCCGCAATCAAGGACACCGATCTGGAGGGTAAAAAAATTGAGGATATCCTGGCACACGTTTCCAAGCACTCCACGGCCGTGCGCAACAACGGTGGCGGGTATTACAACCATAACTTGTACTGGGAAATCATGTCGCCCGATGGCGGTGGCGAACCCAGTGAACGCACCAACATCTACAAAGCTATCATCCGCGACTTTGGCAGTTTCGATGCTTTTAAGAAAGAATTTTCCACCGCCGGCGCTACCCGCTTCGGTTCGGGTTGGGCCTGGCTGTGTGTAGATAAAAACGACCACCTGTTCGTATCTTCTACCCCCAACCAGGACAATCCGCTGATGGACGTCGCCGACAAGCACGGTACCCCGATCCTGGGCATGGACGTGTGGGAACACGCGTACTACCTCAATTACCAAAACCGCCGCCCCGACTACATCTCGGCCTTCTTCGATGTCATCAACTGGCAGGCCGTTACGGAGCGCTTCAATAACGCCAACCCCGGTGCTTCTAATTTGTAGGCACGGACAACTGGTGTTTTAAGCAACATACAACAGCATCGCTGAAACCGAACCTGGGGGGTAGCCTCTGGGTTCGGTTTTTTTTTGCCACGGAGGGAAGGGGAACCACAAAGGGCACATTAGGGGACAAAGGGCACAAAGGTTTTTTGCCACAAAAGCACGAAAGGCACAAAAATCAATTTAGTGGGATTTGGTGCTTTCTGTGTTTTGGTGGCTATTTTTTTTACAGGAATCACCCCCTTTCAGTAACGCCCCCACCGAAGGGTGTATAAAAAGTACGCACAATAAAAAGGCGGGTATGTTTGTTATTGTCGTGTTAAAAGCATTTAGTGTATTGCGAGAGAACTATTATCCCCGTATTTTAGTTCTAACTCACACCAGATGTCCCCAATAAGATTTTGCAAAACTTTTTGAAAACGAAGTTGGCTAACGATCTCCCCCCTTGTTCGGTAGTCGCTTCACAAATCCCATTTCCCATGATTATACTTGGAATTCTATTGCTCGTGCTGTTGCTGTTTAACTTTCAGCCACTGCGTCGGGAGAGTTAGCGGATAATCACCACTTCTCCCCGTTGTTGCGCCCGGCGCGGGTAACCATTTTCGGTGACCGTGTACCCAATCATCCATACATAGGCACCTTCCGGTGCCGGGCGCCCCTTTACTTTTCCATTCCAACCATCCGCCGGATTGTTCGACTGATAGAGCTGGTTACCCCAGCGGTCGTAGATTTCCAGGCTGAAGGCGTCTAACCCACAGGGACTTTGTGCCACCAGGCGATCGTTGACGCCATCCTCATTCGGACTAAAAACATTGGGCATGTATACTTTACAGATTTCGCATACGGCAATCTGAAGGGTATCTATTACCGTTTCGCACACCGACGTGACGGTGACGCTGTAGGCGCCGGGGCCAAAGACCAGGCGGCGGGCCACCTGGTCGCCGTTTTCCCATTCGTAATCGGCGGTTACTTCCGTACCAGCATCCAGCAGGTAGGGTTCTTCTGCGCAGAGGAAAGTATCGCGTCCCAGGTTGGTGGTGATGGGCAGCAGGTAATCGATGACGACTGCATCGGCCAGTACATTGCAGGCGGTGGTAACGGTCACCTGGTAAGTTCCCGGCGTGGTCACGCGGTAGTCATTGGCGGTACTGCCGTCCTGCCACTGGTAAGCTGCGCCGGGAATTCCGGGGCTCAGCACCAGGGTATCATTGGGGCAGAGCACCAGGTCTTTGCCAAAATCGAGGACGGGATCGACGAGAAAAATGCTATTGAAAGCCGCTTCGTACCTTTCGCACAGGGTCGTTACCGTGACGGCAAAGCTGCCGTCGGCGGTGATATTCTTTTGCGGAGCTACACTTCCGTCGGCCCATTGGTAGCTCGCAAACGGGCGTTCCACATCAATCTTCAGGGTATCGTCCAGGCAGAGTACGTACTCGGTAGCCAGGTTGAGGTTGAGGGCCGGCACGAAGGTGATATTGATTGCCTCCTCGACCACGCCGCAGCCATTGGTCACCGTCACGGCGTAGTCGCCGGTGGTGTTCACCAGCAGCGTCGGTTGGGTCGTGTTGTTTTGCCATTGGTAAAAAGCCAGGCCATTGTCGGCGTTGAGGCGGATATCGTCACCGGAGCAGAGCAGTTGGTCGGGGCCAAAATTTACCGTGGGGGGCTGTTGCTGCACAAAGACCTCGACGGCATCTTCGCCTACGCCGCAGGCATCGGTTACCGTGACCCGGTAAATGCCGGCATTGCTGACGGTGAGGGTAGGGTTGGTAGAACCATCCTCCCACAAGAAACCCGTACCGGCGGCACTCGCATCCAGCACCAACTGGTCGCCGACGCACACGAGGCTGGTATCCTGCCCAATGTCAATAGCAATCGGCAAGGGAATCCCAACCGAAAAATTGAAGACATAATCCTCGGTCTGGTTGTCACAAAGATCCAGCAGGTCCGTCGGCGCTACCGGGACGATGGAGAGGGTATAGTCGCCCAATGCCTGAATGGGTGGATTGATCTGCAAGGTCAGGGAACTGGTCTGTTCGCCGCCGCTGCTACACGCCGAAGCGCTGGCGGTGAGGGTATAGGGGCCGCCGGGGCCCGCCAGCTGAAAGGCAGAATTGGCGAGGCTGGTGCACTGGATCAGCTCGTTGAAGGTCACCTGCATCGTCTGATCGCCGCAGCTTTGTGGCAGGTTGGTCACCGATTCCACCAGGGGCGGCGTCTCGTCGAACACCCCGAGGCCGGTGCTTTCACTGAAGTCGAGGGTGTAGCCGCTGTTCGATCCCGTCCAGTTGCTCACCATCAGCACGTAGGTGTTGCCAGCTTGCATGGGAACGAGGGAATTGATGGGCCCACTGCCGCCGCAGCCGCCGGGCACCCAATTGCTGACCCCACTGGCCGAGCAGCCCGTGCGGCCGTGGCAACCCGAACCGCCCGCCGCATTGCAACTGACGAGGGTATTGGCGTTGAGGTTGCTACAGTTGCCGTTGGTCAGGTCGAAGAGCGCCCAGTCGTAGTCGTCGTTGAGGTTATTGGGGGTGATGATGAAGCCCAGGAAACCGTTTTGGCTGGCCGTAAAAACGTACCAGATCGAATTGGACTCCCCGTCGGTGCAGGTTTGGCCGTTGGGGATTTCGTTTTGAATGCTGCCGCTGCCGCTGGGCGACTGGCTTTCTGAATAAAAATCCTGGCAAACGGGGATGGCACCCAGGCAATCCTGGATGGTAGGTTGAGCCACCAGGAGGAGCGGAAAGGAAAGTGCGAGAAAGAGCACCAGGTAACTCCAGTCATTGAAGCGTTTCAGATTCATAGCCAATTGGATTGTAACCCACAAAGTACTAAGAATCTTCCTTCACCGATAGAACCGTCCGCTGGAATGACGTAGATTTAACATTTACAACCGCATCCGCAAGCCGACCTGTAGCCCTACCATCCAGTAGTTTTGCTGCAAAACGTAGTCGTCGGTACTCAGGGCCCGGGGATAGGTTTTGAAGTAAGGCTCGGCCAGCAGGCTGTAGCGGCTGTGCAGGTTGTAGGCCACACTGAGGCTACCGTACCACGATGCTGAGGCTTGTTGGTTGAAAATAGGCAACACGTCGCGGTCGCCCAACTGGCCAATGGCGATGGGCATTTCCGTGGCCGGGGAAAAAATAGCCCCTTCTGTATCGAAGATCAGATTGAGGAAGGCACCAGCGTGGGCACCCACGCGCACCTTGCCCACCTGCTTTTCGTAGCTCAGGAGGAGGGGAATCTCTACAAACTTCAGTTTATTGGTCCGGGATGCCTGGTAGCCATCGGTGTAGACCGTATCCTGCCCCACAATCTCCCCGTTGGGGCCAAAGAGGGTCGAGACATCCATGCGGCTACCCACCTGGAATTTGAAGCGGTCGTTGATTTGGGTAAACTGAACCCCCGTCCGGAAGCCCAGTCCGGTATTGGTAACGGCGGCTATTCGTCCGCCAATGGTGTAAGAAACGCCGGCAGACTCGCTTTTTTCCCGGAGTTGCAGGTGGTTGCTGCTTTCCGTCGTTTTGGCGCGCAACAGTTGTTGTGCGTAGGCCGGGCCGGTGAGCAGTTCGGCATCGAAGTGGAAGAACGGATTGGTAAAACTGGCGCAGCGGGGCGAATGACTGGCAAACAGCCGAACATCCGCAATGTTATCGAGGGCCACCGCTTTACCAGGCAAGAGCGTCACCGCATGGTTGCGTTCCCGTTGGTGAGGGCCCGCTATTTTATTGGTTTCTGCTTCGGGTTCAGCTGCGCCGGGCGCCACAACCACGGGGCTGGTCAGGGCGATGCGCCCCAGTTCGGGAACGACGGCTGGTTCGATTTGTTTTTTTACGGCCATCTTGGTGGATAGGCTAGCCGCTTTTTCACGGTTCACCTGGTTTAGGCTTTGGTCGCGCTCCTTAGCCACCGTGACCGCAGCGGCTGACGCCATGGTGGGCGCCTTGATCTTTGGGACAGTTACCTGGATCGGCCTGGCGATAGCAGAAGGAAGGGTCACTCCGGCATTGGACCAGGGCTGCGCTTCGGCAATTTCTTCCGTCGGGTTGGCCATGGGAAAATGCTGCAGCAGGGGTTGGGGCTGCACCAGCAAGATGATGGCCAGGCCTACGGCCGCGATGCTCGTCAGGCCACTGAAGAGTACCAGGCGGCGTTGTCGGCGTTCCTGGCGAACCCGGGCAATACGTTCCCACATGTAATCAGCTACGGGTGCAAAAGCATTTCCGAGCTGTTGTTTAAAAAGTTCGTCGAGCGGATGTCGCTTATTCATATGGCAACACGTTGCAATTTTTCCAATTGGACCTGTAGCAGTTTACGGGCCTTAACCAGTTGTGAACGCGAAGTGCTTTCCTGAATGGCCAGCATGTCAGCAATTTCGCGGTGGCTGTACCCCTCAATGGCGTACAGGTTAAAAACGACCCGATACCCTTCGGGCAGGCGGGCGATCATTGCCAGGAGCTCCTTTTCCCCCAAAGTGGCGTAAGCCATGGGTTCGGTGGGCATATCCGGAAAATTTTCGACCGCAATCTGTTCGTTCGAGAAATATTTTCTTTGGTGGTGCTTCAGGGCGGTATTGACCACAATGCGGCGAATCCAACCTTCGAAAGATCCTTTGAATTCAAATTGCTTGAGGTTGTCAAAAACTTTGACAAAAGCCTCCTGCAGTATATCCTCCGCTTCGAGTCGGTGCCGGGCATAGCGTGTGCACACGGCCATCATCTTTCCGGCATAATGCTCGAAAAGGGCTTGCTGGCATGGTGCATCTTCACGAATACAGCCTTTGATCAACTCTTTTTCCGTCATCTGACGAGTTTGGCGAACGAACACCAATTTAGTTAATGATACCTTTTATGAAACCGACGCTGCCTGTTGCCTGATTAATTAGGCAAATAAGCGGCAGAACCACTTGCCTAAGATAAGTCTTTCTGGGAAATTTTGAACTATTATCTCTTTGGCGGGTCGTGATTAGAACGTTGAATACCCTAAATTAGCGTCTTTCGTTTCTAAATATTATCCGAATATCCCATGTCTACCCCGCCCAGTGCTTCCGAAATAGTTGACCAAATGATGGCTCGCGATGCTTTTAGCCAGTGGTTGGGCATCGAGCGGCTGGCCGAAGCCCCCGGAGCCTGCAGCCTGCGCATGCAAATCCGACCAGACATGCTCAATGGCTTTGGCATCGCCCACGGCGGCATCACGTTCAGCCTCGCGGATAGCGCCCTGGCTTTTGCGTCCAACAGCCAGGGACAGCACGCCGTGTCTATTGAAGCGAGTATCAACCACCTGGCACCGGTACACAGCGGTGACGTACTCGTCGCCACGGCCCGCGAGCTGCACCGCAGCCGGCGCCTGGCGCACTACCAGGTGGAAGTGACCCGCGGCGATGGCGAAAAAGTAGCGCTATTCAAGGGCGTCGTTTACCGCAAAGAACAACATTGGTAATTGCGGCGTTCTTACTCCACAGCGCTGTTGTGCTGACTTCGTTTTTTCAACCCAAAATATCCAAGTACATGATGATCCGAATCCTGAGTATCTGCTGCCTGCTGGCCACCCTGGGTACCGCTACGGCGCAAACTTTTGAGCACCCCGGCGCCTATTTCGACTTCTTCAACCGGGAACACGCCGCCATTGCGCAAAAAAACATGGCGTACCTCCAATACGCGGTGCACAGTGAAGACCTCGGCACCATTGGGCAGCAGCGGCTGGTATTGCTGGAGCAACTGCAGTCGACCCAAAACAAGCTGGCGGCGTTGCCTCCCTACGCGGGCGATGCCGGCCTGCGGGCCGAAATGCAGGCGGTTTTGGCCACCTACCTGAACCTGTTCAACCTGGGTTTCCAGGAAATCGAAGTGCTAAAATCCGACGCTGCGGAGAGCTACGAAAAGATGTCCCGTTACCTGCAGGCCCAAACCGCTGCCGAGCAGCAGATGGCGCAGGCGAGTGCCCGCTTCCTGACCGCCCAACGCCAGTTTGCCCGCACCCACGACATTGAACTGCTGGAAGGCGCACCCACCAGCGAAGCCGAACAACTCAACAACCTCAACACCTACCAGCGCAACCTCTTCCTGCGCGCCTTCCGCCTCGGCACCCTCAATGCCCGTTTCCTGGCAGCCCTCGACCAGAACGAACCCACCACCCTGGAAGAAGCCCGCCAGGAGCTGGCCCGTGCTGCCCGGGAAGAATTGACGGCCGTACGGCTAGTCGGTGATTTCAACGGCAATACCAACTACCGCGACGCCGTCATCGCCCAGGTTGAATTGTACCTTTCGCTGGCCACCAGGGAATACGTCACCGTTTGCCAGGTAGCCGCCAAAGGCAGCCAAATGACGCCGGAAGATGTGGCCAGCTACAACGCTGCCGTCCAGGCTACCAACACCCGCCTGAATCCGGCGGTGGAAAAGGTAAACCAGACCCTGCAGGAATTGCTGCGCACCAATGTGCCCAAGCCCGCGCTGAAGGGCGTGAAGCAGATTTAGAGCCGGCGGTTCTCCTCACAACAAGGATTCCCGCAGCAGCCCGGTTAAATTAGACAATGGGTGACCCAATACCCTATAAAAGTGTTAAAAATACACTTAGGCACTGGAAATCTGCTAGAATTTGATCGTCCTCCAAAACCTAAGCCGCTGAAATATTGTTAGATTTGCTTTTTTAAATCTGAGAAATAATTTCAAAATAATGGCTAATCCTAAGCAAGGACTGGAAGCTGCCTACAACGAAAAGGGTGAAACGATAAGCCCAATTCTGGCCGACGGTGTGAAGAATTTTTTGATTGACATCGACGGTACCATTTGCGATGACATTCCCAACGAAGAGCCCGAGCGTATGGCCACCTGCCTGCCTTACACGGACGCGTTGAAAATTTGTAACAAGTGGTACGAAGAAGGCCACATCATTACCTTCTTTACCTCCCGTACCGAAGAGCACCGTGCCATTACCGAAGAATGGCTCAAGAAGCACGACTTCAACTACCACGGCTTGCTGATGAACAAGCCCCGTGGCGGCAATTACCATTGGATCGACAACCACATTGTACGCGCTACCCGCTTCAAGGGCAAGTTCACCGATCTGGTAGTGGAAAACCGCGACGTCGAAGTGTTTCGCACCTAAACCAACGGCCGCAACTACCGTTTGCCCGAAATATCTTTAGTAGGGAGACAACAACAAATTTACCTTTAGCCAAAGGTAAATTTGTTGGTTTAACGCCCCTTTGGCAAGCGATCTTTAAACAACAGAAAATCTTTCTCCCGCATCTCCAAATAGGAGATTGCGGGAGTTCCTATTTCCAGGTGTACCTGCTTCGTAAAAAACTGCTTTTTGTGCGTCACCCGTCCAAAGGCCGACCAGGGGATCATCAGGTTGGGCTGATTGCCCCGAAAAAAGCTCCGCTGGGAAAGAAAGAGCCCCCGGTTGGTTTTGTAAAAACGGACGATATTTTTCAGGTTCAACCCACCAACCTTAACGACGGGAATGCGCAGGTGTTCACCCATCATGGTATTGGCTTCCTCGCTGGTGGCGTAGTGTTTGGCCAGGTGCTTCCAACCCCCCAGGTTGGGAATGACGTAGCGGGAAATGACAAAAAACACCAAAAAGGCGATCGGAATACCAATAAAGGGCAGCATTTCTTCGAGCATAACGTGTGAATTGCATTCGCTACCTCCCGGATTTATTGCCGAAGGAGCGAAAGGATTTGCTTTTGACCATTTTCGTCTGCTAAAGATAAGAAATAGGCACCAGTGGGCCAGCTTTTCCACTGCGCAGAAACCATCCGCCGATTTTCCCCCGCAATAACATCCCATTCCTCCTGCCAAAGCTGTTGCCCCGACGCATCGAACAGCTGTATTTTGAGCTGATGGGGAGCCGGACTCCACACACTAATTTGGGGTGGTTCGTGGGCCGGATTAGGAAATACCCCCGCAGATTGGAGGTAAAGACAGGAGTTTTTGTGGGTGATTGAAAAGAGCGTTGTCTATTTTCAAACCTCGGGATAGCCCTCTTTTTGGGATATTAAGCCTGCTTGATCATAAATCCAGGCCGGATTACTTCTCCCTCATTACCACAAAATTCACCAAATCCTCCAGCGATTCCCTGGCGGGAGACGGTGGGAAAGTGTGCAGAATTTCGAATGCCTGGGCCCGAAAATCGTACATAACCTGTTGGGCGTAAGCCAGGCCACCGCTCTGGCGCACAAAATCCACCACGGCCTGGATGGTTTCCGGTTCTTCGCTGGAGCGCTTGATGCGGCGGATAATGGCCTTGCGCTCGGCCACCGGGGCTTGTTGCAAGGCGTAGATGAGGGGCAGGGTCATCTTCTTCTCCTTGATGTCGATGCCGAGGGGTTTGCCCACGTCATGGGTGCCAAAATCAAAGAGGTCGTCGCGAATCTGGAAAGCCATGCCGATGGTCTCGCCAAAGAGGCGCATTTTTTCGATGACGACTTCGTCGGTGGTGGTCGAGGCGGCGCCCGCAGCGCAGGCCGAAGCGATGAGGCTGGCCGTCTTTTTGCGGATTACTTCGTAATACACGGCTTCGTCGATGTCCAGGCGGCGGGCTTTCTCCAGTTGCAACAGTTCCCCTACCGTAATGGCTTCGAAGGCATCGGAAACGATCTGCAACAGCTGGAGTTGCTTTTGCTTGAGCGCCAGGGCCAGGCCGCGGGTGAGCAAAAAATCCCCCACCAGCACGGCTGCTTTGTTTTTCCAGAGGGCATTGACGGAGAAAAAACCGCGGCGTTCGTTGGCGTCATCCACCACGTCGTCGTGCACCAGCGAAGCGGTGTGCAGCAGTTCTACCAGGGAGGCTGCCGTGTAGGTCGCATCGGTCACGCCATTGCAGAGTTTCGCCGTCAGGAAGATGAACATGGGCCGCACCTGCTTGCCTTTGCGGCGCACAATGTAGAAGGTGATTCGGTCCAGCAAGGGTACCGGACTACGCATAGCCTCGCGGAAACGTTGTTCAAACGTTCGCAGCTCATCAACAATAGGGGCCTGAATACTCTGCAGAGATTTCACCATAAAAACTGTCTTCCGGGCAAAAATAACGATTTAAACGCGGGAATTCGCTTTGTTTCACGAAACGGGTGAAATAGCATTTCCTAGCCGTAGTAACAGTTGAAAAGGCGCTTGGTTAAGTATTAGCCCCTCCTTTTTGCCCCACCGCCTGAGCGTCCTTCCAGGTCCAGAGGTAGCGGCTGGCTACGCTGCGGTAGGGGCGCCATTTTTCGGCTACCTTCAGCATCTGCTGGTGCAGTTCCCGGCTGGTGCCCTGGAGTTGGTACAACTGTTGGATACTTTGGCGGATGGCCAGGTCACCCAGGGGCAGGATATCTTTGCGGCCCAGGGAGAAGATCAGGATCATCTGCACGGTCCACTCCCCTACTCCTTTGATGGCCACGAGTTGCTCCTGGATTTCTTCGTCGGGCAGCCGCGACCAATCCTGGCGGACCAGGTCCTTTTCCAGGAAATAAGTCGCCACATTTTGTACGTACTGGGCTTTCTGATTGGACAACCCCACCAGTCGCAGGTCGGGTACGGTGAGCTTCAGCAGCCGCTCCGGATCGGGGTACCCTTCCGGAAAAAGAGACTGAAAACGACCAAAGATGGTGCTGGCGGCTTTACCCGACAGCTGTTGGAAGACGATGGCGCGCAGGAGCCTGAAATAGACGTCACTGGAAGTATCCAATGGTTCCAGCCGCAGCGACTGAACCAGGGGTGCAAAAACGGGATCGCGTTGCAAATGTATTTTTGTAGGAGAGTTGCTATTACCCATGAAAAACTACCGGTTTTGTCGATTAGGGGCCATTAATTTAGGCAAAAATTCCACGCTGATCTAACTCTTCCGCTTATTTTTACTTTTCCTTTCCTATTGTCCTGTTTCTACCCGGAACGGTACCAGGTCAAAGGAGCCTTTTCTGCCACCATCATTTGTGCTGACCGCTTAGTAATTAGTAAACATCAAATTATGCGCATTTATTTACTGCTGCCCTTTCTTTTTTGTGGCTTTTTTGACGCCGCCCTGCTGGCCAGCAACTGGCAAACCAAAATCGACCCTGAAGTCCTGGCAGAACTTGAAGCTGGCGGCCGCGTGGAAGTCATCGTAGCCCTGCAGGAACAAGCTGACCTGCACCTGGCCTACCGCATTCACGGCAAAACGGCCAAGGGGCAGTACGTTTACCAAACCGTGCGGGCCCTGGCCGAGCGCACCCAGCAGCCCATCAGAAAGATACTCGCCGACAATGGGGTGGCCTACCGGTCCTTTGCGGTGGTCAACGCCTTGCTTACCGAGGTGGACCTGCCGCTGGCCCGGGCCCTGGCCGAACGCGAGGAGGTGGCCAATATCCAGCCCAATCCCTGGACCGTCTTTGACCGCCCCACGCTCGACCTCACCCCTACCGGTGCTGGCCGGGGAGTCGTCGAATGGGGGATTCAGCGCATCCACGCGGATGCGGTCTGGGACCTCGGCTTTCGCGGCGAAGGCATCACCGTTGCCGGCCAGGACACGGGTTACGATTGGGAACACCCCGCCATCAAGAACCAGTACCGCGGCTGGGACGGCACCACTGCCGACCACAACTACAACTGGCACGACGCCATCCGGGCGATCAGCCTGCTGCACAACGATTCGATCGTTAGCCCCACCAACAACCCCTGCGGACTGGGCGTTTCGGTGCCCTGCGACGACCACAGCCACGGTACCCACACCATGGGCACCATGGTGGGCGACGACGGTGGCGACAACCAAATTGGCGTAGCCCCCGCCGCCAACTGGATCGGCTGCCGCAACATGGAACGCGGCTGGGGCAGCCCCGGCAGCTACATCGAATGTTTCGACTGGTTCCTGGCGCCGACCAACCTGGCGGGCGAAAACCCCGATCCGGCACGGGCGCCACACGTGATCAACAACTCCTGGGGATGCCCCGCCGTGGAAGGTTGTAACCCGGACAATTTTGCCCTGATGGAACTGGCCATTGACGCCCTGCGGGCAGCCGGCGTGGTGGTGGTGGTTTCGGCGGGCAACGACGGCCCCGCTTGCGGCAGCATCCGCAACCCAGCCGCCATCTTCGCGGGCTCCTTCAGCGTGGGTGCCAGCCGCAGCGACGACACCATTGCCAACTTCAGCAGCCGTGGCGCCGTGACGATCGACAGCAGCTTCCGCCTGAAACCCAACGTGGTGGCGCCTGGCGTCGGCGTCCGTTCGGCGATCCGCAACGGTGGCTACGCTACCTGGAACGGCACCAGCATGGCGGGCCCACACGTAGCGGGTGCCGTAGCCCTCCTGCTTGCTGCCGCCCCCCAACTGGCGGGCGAAGTAGACAGCATTGAAGCCATTTTGCAAACTACGGCTCTGCCGCTGCTCAGCAACCAGGACTGCGGCCCGTTTGCCGGTCTGGCGGTTCCCAACGCCACCTACGGCTACGGGCGCATCGATGTGCTGGCTGCCGTAGCGCGCGGGCAACAGGTGGTGGCCACCGAACAAGGCTCACCCGCCGAACCGACGCTCCTCTTCCCCAACCCGACCCACGGCCAGTTTTGGGTGCTCGATCAGACGATCACGGCACCCACGTTGTTCACCCTCTGCGATGCAACCGGCCGCCAGGTGCTATCCGTTCAACTGGACAACGCCTTGCAGCAAATTACCCTGGGCACTTTGCCCGCCGGTATTTATTTCTATCGCATGGGCGGCGGCGACCAGCAGGGGAAGTTGGTGGTTTGGTAGGAGGTGCCCGACCAGGGGCCATCACAGCGCCAGGAAGGGTGCTGCACCGGCAGATTGCCGGTGCTTCAGCGCGGACCCCGATTTGCTAAAACTTCCGGTTTTGGTACATCTTGCGGCTACCAACAGGGGCGCCCCGCTGGGCTAATAAAATCGTCGTAGGCTCCAGGCTAAGGAATACGAACCCCGCTGGCACCGCAGTCACAGACTGCTGTTGACCGCTCTTCGTAGACAAAGTCTACGAAGAGCGATCTAAGGAAGCCAAAATTCCTTTGTGCTGAAGCACTACGGTTGGGACACATCTCAACCAAATCAAGAGTGGGGATCAAAAGAAACACCTCGGAGAGGTGAAATATTGGTAGATTAAGGATAAGTAAGTGATGAAACGACCTCGGATGAGGTCGCACAATAGGAAGTATTGCCCTCCATTTTGATTCTTTCTACCCCGCCAGCCAATATGGATTGATATTCGACCTCATCCCAGGTCGCTTTAACTCCAATAAATATAGTTTTTCTAATATTTGACCTCTCCATAGCCTGACGGCTATGGACTCAAGCCTACGACAATTAGATAAAATACCAACACGATCGAAAAACCTTCCGTCCTTACAGGACTCTTTTTGAGGGGCACCTCGTCCAGGGTCTGACGACCCTGGCAATCGGCTTCCGCCCCGCTGGGGCTGCCGAAATCGTCATAGGCTGGAACCTATGACGATGTAGATTTTTTCTTCGCGCTGAAGCACTACGGTTGGGACACATCTCTCCAACCTCAAAATTAGCAAGCATTTAATCTGGAA
>PZPC01000093.1 GCA_003045895.1 Bacteroidota bacterium | reverse complement strand
CGGGCTGTATTTGCTCCGCTTTGAGGAAAGAGATGGGCGGGTTGGTTATTTGAAATTGGTGGTGACATAGGTTTGCAGCAGCGTATATTTGCGCCCGCAAAACCGTTGTAACTCATGACCATATCCATAAAAACCAGCAAACTCCCCCTCGGAACCTTCTTCAACATGGCCACCGTAGCCGTGGGCAGCTTGCTGGGGTTGTATTTAAAGGGCGTCATTCCGGCCAACGTGCAGGGCATTATTTTCCAGGCCATCGGTTTGGGTACCCTGGTGTTAGGGATTATGATGAGCCTGAAAGTGCCCGACGGCTACTTGCTCAATTTTATTTTCAGTCTGATTCTCGGCGGCGTCATCGGGGAGCTCCTCGGAGTCCATGCCGGGCTACAGGGGCTGGGTGATGGCGTCAAAGCCTACTTCCAGTTGGAGGGCGATACCTTTACCGAGGGTTTGGTCACCGCATTTTTACTCTTTTGCATTGGCAGCATGGCCTTCGTGGGCGCCATCGAAGAAGGGCTGGAAGGCAAGCGCGACCTGCTCCTGGTCAAGTCTACGCTCGACGGTATTTCTGCCATTGCCTTTGCCGCTACCTACGGCATTGGGGTTTTGTTTTCCATTGTGCCCATGCTGATCTTTCAGGGTGGCATTACCCTATTGGCCCGTCAGTTGAAGGGCCTCTTCACCCCCATTATGATCGCCCAATTGAGCGGTGTCGGTGGCGCCTTGATCATTGGCATCGGCATCAACATCCTCGGCCTGGGGCAGCTCAACGTAGAAAACCTCCTGCCAGCGCTTTTCGTCACGCTCCTTTTGACCTGGCTACAGCAGCGGGTTCCAGCCACCAGGCCGGCAAATACAGCACCTCCTCTTCCCTGACCTCCGGTTCGCGTTTGAGGATGTAGCAACCGATGGCGCAGTCGAGGCAGCGCTTGTTATCGCAGTAGTTGTTTTTGAGTTGGAGCAAGGCCTGGCTTTGTGCGGCCTGGTGGGCCACCAGGCCCAGGCTTTCCCACTGGGCGATAATGTGGTTGCTTTCCGCAGGAACGGCTTCCAGCAGGGCCAGTGCCCGTTCCTGGTAGCGTTCGTCGCCCCGTTCCTTCCCGTACAGGAAGAGAAACGGCGCGATGATGTTGATGACCAGCAGGTGCACCATGGTCTTGCCCAGGCTCTTGTTGCTCTTCTTGCTGGCCTTGTCGAACCGGAAATGCGTTTGCCAGTAGTTTGACAATTCAACCGAGAAAGCATTTTCTATTTCCGTCAGGTTTTGGGCCACCAGCATCTTGCTGAACAGTTGGCCGGTGCGGTAGATGAGCGTAGCCCACTGGGCCAGCCTGACGCTCGGGAAGTTGGCCGGGCGCATGCGCATAAATTTCCAGTGGGTGGCGGCCAGGGGTTGCAGTTGGTATTTGGCCTGCAGAAACTGGTACTCCTTTTGGAGCGTACGGGGGTATTCGTCAACGAAAGTATCAGCCAGCAAACCAGCCTGCCCGAAGAGCAGGGCTTCAATTTGTAACAAACTGTTTTTGTGTCGGAGCAGCGTTTTTAAAGGAAGCGATTCGGCCAGCATGAGGAAAGGGTCGGCGTTGACTTTGAGGCCCAACCCCCAAGCCAGGCTTTGGTAAAAAGTTTCTTCCCAGTCGGTCTTATTGTAATGCAGGCGTTCGGCCAGGGTAGCGGTACGTGCTTCGAGGCGTTCGACGAGCAGGCGGTCGAGCCAGAGCGACCGCGTCACGTCGGGTACGGTATACAACTGGTTTTGGCAAGGCACCCACTGTTCGCTGCGCATCAGCCGCAGGTACTGGCGGGCCAGGCCCACTGGCAGGTAGGGGCGCAGGTTGAGGCAGGGGATGCGTTCGCCGTAAGGGTGGTGGATGACGACGTCTTCGTCGAGTACTACGTGCAGGATTACGTTGTCGTAGTTGGGGTCGTCCTGGTGGCGGTGAGCCAGCCACTCGGAGCTGCGCAGGTGCATTTCTACGTTGCCCGCCCAGAGGGTGTCGCCAATTCGGAGGCGGGCATCGAGGAAATCAGGTCCGGCATCTGAATTGTGGCGGCCGAGGTCTACAATTTCAATGGGATCCCCGGTAGTTGTCCGCAACCCTTCCCAACGGAAGCGCCGCAGCCGCCAAACAAAGTGTAGGAAGTCTTCTCGCATCGGTTTAGGTGTTTATATATAAGACGCCGGAAGGGGGTAAATTCCATAACAATTTGGAAGTTTTTTTTACAAAAACAACCTAATCGTTTGATAATCAGTGAAAAAAAATTTATGCTGCTTTTCTTTTTTCGCGCAACAGGAAGAGATCCTGGTTGACGAGAATGGCCAGGTTAATGAAGAAAAAGGAACCTACTTTGTCGTTTTCCAACTGGTCGTTGATAATTAAAAAAGCGGCGATAATGGTGAGGGAAAGCAAGAGGGTCATGACCATCTGTTGCCGGCAGGGGTGGTCGGCCAGGCGGTGGTACAACCCCTCGCCATGGATAAAGACGATGGCGAGGAATGCCAGGAACAACAGCAGACCGGGTATCCCCTGCTCCACGAGGGTCATGAAGTAATAGCTGTGGATGCCAGATTTTTCGGGATTATCGCTCACGTAAGTTTGGAAGCTGGTGACGGCAAACGGTTTGTAAAAGTTGACAAAATTTCCGGGTCCCCAGCCCAGCAGCGGCCGTTCGGGAGCCATGTGTCCGGCTGCTACCCAGCGGTACACCCGCTCCATGGTCGAAATATCCTCCATCTTGTAGGTCGCCTCGATGAGGTTATCGAATTGCTCGTGCGAGATGGTGCGGTCGAAGTTGGGCGCGTAATCCAGATAAGTATTTTCGTGGACAAAATAGACCACACTAAGAACGACGGCCAGCCCGGTGCCCAGCAAGGCAACGCGCGTGAGCCGCCAGCGGATCACGTAGTACATACCCGCCGCCGCGAACAACGCGACGTAAGCCGCCCGGGTGAACGAAAAGTAGATGGCCACAAAAACCAGCAGCACGGTACCGAGCAGCAGCAGGTATTGCCAGGACCAGCGGCGGGCCTGGCCCAGCATCATGAGGAGGAAGGGGTAGAATATGGCCAGCGTAGCCGCATAGTTGACGTGGTTGCGCTGGAAGGGGTGCATAATGCTGTGGATGCCCTGAAAGGAAAAGCCCAGGAGGGCGTGGCGGGTCATGACAATGACCACCACCGCCAGGAACGGCCAGAAAAATATCCAAAAGAGGCGCCGGAAATCGGTTTCATTGCGCACCAGGTAAGCCGTGAGGCCGTAGAAAGTGACGACGTACCAGATTTTGGCCAGCAAAAATTTAAAAGAGACGACGAAGAGATCGGAGGTAAGGGTGGTGCAGGCGATCCAACCCACGTGCAGCAGCAGCAGCAGGGTGATGGGGTGGCGCAGGAGGTCGGTCGACAAGCGAGACAAGTGCTGGAGCACGAAAACCCCGAAGAGCAGCATCAGACCCACGATGAGCGGCTCGGTGGGCAGGTCGGTACCCAGGCCATTGGGCAAGGCGATTTCGGTGGAGATGGGGATAGCGGCGATGAGCAGCCAGTACAGTTGCCGAAAGTCGACGATAGCCAGGTAGACCACCAGCCCGAGGACCGGCGCCGCCGCCAAAAAATAATAGCCACTGGCTACGGCCACCAGCACCGCAGCCAGCACCAGGCCCGTGAAGGCCAGCACCAGCCCCGCCCCGGTGGGCAGGTCGGTATACCAGGTCCGTAGTTTAGCTAACATCGTTATTGGCCTTGGTAGATCGCCTTCCAGTCGACGTCGCGGTAAGCTTCAAACAGCAAAATACCGATCACGGTAAACAGGAAGGTGACGAGTACGGCGGCCCCCACGAGGAGCGTGCGAAACGGCCGGGACTTGACCACCGGCGGCAGCGCGTCTTCCACCAGCAGGATAGCGGGAATGGTCGCATTGTAGGTAGCCTGGTACTGCTTGATCTTTTCCTTGTCTTCACTCAGGCTGGTATTGGCCTGCTGGTACTGGCGCGTGTACAAGAGAACCTTGGGCAAACCCGCGTTGAAGCGTTCGAGCTTGAGGTTGAGTTGCTTGAGTTCCTCCTGCAAGCCAGCGACGCTCACTTCGTAGACGGCAACGGAGTCGCGAAAATTACGACTGCCTTTGTCCTGAAAAGCACGCAGTTTGGCTTCCTTGCTGACCAGGTTCGTTTCGGTAGCGGATACCAGGCTGGTGAGGCTTTCCGACTGGGCTTCCGTATTGTAGATGCCGTAGCGTTGGCGGAGCCCCTGCAGGGTATCACTCAAGACCCCAATCTGTTCTTCTTTGGCCAGGATATCCCCTTCAAAAGCTGCGATTGAGCGACGCTGGCTATTTTTGATCAAATCCTGGCTCATGGTGTTGATCTTTTCCCGTGCCGCCCGGGCAATGGCCGCCGCCAGCTCCGGATCCTGGTCTTCGATGCTCAGCTGGATCGCATCGCGCTTGGATTTGGTAATGTCGTAGAGGCCCCGAAAATACCGCCGCACATTGTACTGGCTGCGCGGACTGTCGGCAGCCAGGTCGTAGTGTTCGAACAGCCGGAAAGAATCGACCAGGAAGTCTACGAGGTCGTCGGATTCACTGATGGTCATGATCCGGTCGATGTCGTTCTCGTTCCCGTATAATTGGGGCACGAGGCCACCGTCGCCAAAGAGCAGTTCGGGAGTCGCCTGATCCGGGCTGGTAGCGTAAAAGACCGTCGTGGCCTGGTAGTAAACTGGCAGCAAAAGGACAATCACGGCACTGCCCACTGCCGCGATCAGGCAAGCCAGCACAATGATCCGCTTCCACCGGAAGAGGGTCCGCAAAACGTCGAGCAGGTCGGTTTTGGTTTCCGTGGGTGGCACCGTTTCGGAATGATTTTTATTAGCAGTCATAAGCAAAGACTTGCATTTTATGCGATAACGCCACGGCGATGCAATTGGCACCGTGGAAAATTTGTGCAAAAGTAGAAAAAGCCTTGGTCTTTGCAGTAGCGGGTGGGTAGCTATTCTTGTTCAACAGGCAAGTTTGGCTACTTTTTGAGAACGCGGGCCCGGCCGGAATCCATATAGGATCCAAAATTTTAACTTGTGTTACTGGTCGGGCGCGGGGATTCCTTCTTTTTTGAAAACCACATTATCCGATTCCAGCCCCTGCTCCACCAGGTAGCTACCAATATCGGTGATTGCGGCCAGCTGACCTTCCCGGTCGATAATAAAAGTGCCGTACCCCAGGCTGCGCAGCAATTTTTCCGCCAGCACGTGTTCGTCGTTGCTGCGGTGAGCGGCCAGGTATTCCATCACCACCAGTACGGGGTGTTCGGCCAGAAAATCCTGCATGCCTTTGATTACGTTGTATTCAGCGCCTTCTACATCTATTTTGATGACCTGCGGCAGCAGGGAAGCCTGTTGAAAAAAATCGCCGAGCGGAACCGCGGCCACGGTTACTGCTGTGGGGGGTGCGGTAGCATACCACTCTTCGTTTTTGAATTGGTTGATATCCAGGGCGTTGTATTCAGAATACAAGTTGGGGAACTCGTAGAACACCAATTCACCCTGGGTATCCGCCACGGCGTTGTGCCGGCAGTGGGCGTTGATCAGTCCGGTGAAATTTTGCTGTAAGATGCGAAAAGTAGCAGGAGCGGCTTCGAAGGCGAAAACGAGCCCTTGCGGACCAACGAGTTGCGCTGCCAGGAGGGAGAAATAGCCGTAATGCGCACCCACGTCGACGAAGGTGTTGCCCGGCTGCAACTGGTTGATAAGAAAATGGGCCAGTCTTATCTCAGAGTCGTGGGTTTTGCCGCCGGTCAGGTAGATGTCCGTGCTGGCGGGCAACAGCAGGTGCATGTCGGTTCCAAAAAAAGTAGGTGCTACAACTCCTTTACTCCGCTGGTGGCGGGCATAGAAAAAATCGCGGAAGACAATCGCCTTGAGGTATTTCACGGGGTTGTTGAGCAACCGTTGAAATTTTGTTGCCCGTGCCAGGTTTGTTACTTTTTTAAGCCCCTTTAGTAGACCAGTTGTGTTCATAAGGATTTGAATTTTGGGAGCCAACCCAACCAGTTTTTGAGGTCGATGAGCCGCAGGCCGATCGCAGCTGCTGCGCCGATACCGAGGCAAATGAGCCATTTGGTGAGCCAGGGCCAGGCCAGGGTGGGTAGTTGGAGGTAGTAGCCGGCGCTGGCCAGGATAGCAGCCAGGGCAGCAAAGCGCAGAACCAGTCCGGGTGCCGTGGGTAGGTGAAGGAGTCGCTGGGCGAGTAGCAATTGGGCCGTGAAGGCCAGCGACTGGGTCACCAGGGTAGCAATAGCCGCGCCCGGTGCGCCGTAGCTGGGAATGAGCAGCGCGTTCAACCCAGCGTTGACCAGCAGGCTTATAGCAAAAAGGCTGTTCATGGGGCGCAGGTTGCCATTGGCAGCCAGCAAGCTGCCGTATACGTAGCCGCCGCTCATGGGAATAAAGGTGAGCATGAGCCAGCGCAGGATCTCTCCCGAGTAGGCGTCGCCAGTCGTGTAGAGGCTGCGCATGATCGGGGTCGCAAACCAGAATACACTAATGGCCAGGGTAATGGCGCCTGCCCAGATGGTGGTGATGGCCAGCCGGGTGAGCGCCACCACCGGAAGCCCCTCCTTCAGTTGGCGGGCGAACATGGGCAGGAGGAGTCCCGCCAGCAGGTATCCGGCAATGTTGCTGGCGTCGAGCAGGCGGAAAGCCGAGGCGTACAACCCCGCTTCCGTTGTGCCGTTGGGCAGTATCTTTTCGATCATGATGGCATCCAGGCGCGTATAGGCAGTCATCAGGAAAATGACCAGGGCAAACGGTGCACTGGCGCGGAGAAGGCTAAAGGCCGTAGCCCGTTGGAAACGAATCTGCAACCGCTCGAGGCGAGGATGGAGGTAGATCAGCAACAAGCTGACGGTCAGCACGTAGGCCGCAGCCTGGGCGCCGACGAACCACCAAAGGGTAAAATGTTCGCGCAGCCCCGGCGTCCAGAGCAGGATGCTGCCCAGGATGACGAGCAGCGACTTGTCGAGAATAGAAACCCAGCTGTCCAGGCGGTAAAGCCCCAGCCCGGCGAGGTTGGAGCGCAGGAAGAGGATGAGTGTTTGCAACAGCTGGTTGCAGGCAATGGCCAGCAACAGGTACCAGGCAGTGGCCGAGCGAAAGCCCCACCAGTAGCCCACTGCGCTGGTGAACACCAGAAAGCCGATGCCCAGCAGCAGCTTGAGGCCCAGCAGGTGGGGGAAGTATTTTTGGAGCAACTGCCTCGACTGGGCCAGGTTGCGCACATTGAAGCTCTGCAAACCGAGGTCTGCAATAATCTGGAAGAGGAAAGCAAAATTGAACAGCGTAAAAAACAACCCGTAATCACCAGGGGGCAGGATATTCTGAACCGTACGATCGATGCCGAAGAGGTAAAAGGACTTCACCGCGAGGTTGAGCACCACGATGAGAACAGCATTGCTGGCAAATTCGCGATTCATACGGTTACAAAATAGACCGGCAATTTGAAGACGGTGGTTCGCTGAAAGCCGAAAGAACAATGGCCAAAGGTCGCAAAAATTCCAACGGCAGTAGCTCGTACCCAAATGGCCAACGAAAGGGACAAAATAAAAAAGGGCCACTATATGGAATAGTGACCCCTTCGTGCGCCTCAACAAGGACTTGAACCTTGGACCTACGGATTAACAGTCCGCCGCTCTAACCAACTGAGCTATTGAGGCATTATTTTTTTGTTTTTCGCCTCCTTCTTTAAAGAAGCGAGCGCAAATTTACGGCGTTCGGTCAAAAAGTACAATCTTTGTGAAGATTTTTTCAAAAAATAATTTCCATGAGTTTATTAGTTGTTGGTACTGTGGCGTTTGACGATATTGAAACGCCCTTCGGCCGAGCCGAAAAAGTAGTAGGTGGTGCTGCTACCTACATTGCTTTGGCTGCTTCTTACTACACCCGCGATATAAAAATAGTTTCGGTGGTCGGAGATGACTTCCCCCAGGCCGACCTCGACGACCTGCGTGCACGCGGCGTCGATTTAGCCGGTTTGCAGGTAAAGCAGGGCGAGAAATCCTTTTTCTGGGCGGGTAAGTACCACCAGAATATGAACGATCGGGATACGCTGGATACCCAATTGAACGTGCTGGCCAACTTTGACCCCATTTTACCGCCGGCCTACCAGGAAGTCGACTACCTGATGCTGGGCAACCTCACCCCTGCGGTACAGTTGCAGGTGCTGGACCAGCTGAAGACCCGCCCCAAGCTGATCGCCCTGGACACGATGAATTTCTGGATGAATGTGGCTATGGACGAACTCAAGACCGTCCTGCGCCGCATTGATGTGCTGACCATCAACGACGAAGAGGCCCGCCAGCTATCCGGTGAGCATTCCCTGGTGAAGGCTGCTGCTGTTATCCATGCCATGGGTCCCCGCTTTTTGATTATTAAAAAAGGAGAACACGGTGCGTTGCTTTTTGCCGACGATCAGGTGTTTTTTGCACCAGCATTGCCTTTGGCCGAGGTTTTTGACCCCACCGGCGCTGGTGACACGTTTGCTGGCGGCTTCATGGGTTACCTGGCATCTACCCACGACCTGTCTTTCGACAACTTCAAGCGCGCAGTTATCTACGGATCGGCAATGGCCAGTTTCTGTGTAGAAAAATTCAGTACCGAACGACTCCGAGAACTCAACGACGATCTGATCATGGAGCGCATGCTGCGTTTTGTGCAATTGGTTAATTTTGACGCTAAATTACAGGCATGATTACTTCTATCGAACGAAAAATAAAGGATTGGCCAGCGGCCAAAGCAACGATTCTGGGCTGGCAGATGGTCGGTGGGCAGATGGTCTTCACCAACGGGTGTTTCGATCTGATCCACCCCGGACACCTCCACTACCTGGCCGAGGCGAGTGCCCTGGGCAAGAAACTGATTGTGGGGCTAAACAGCGATGCTTCCGTGGCCCAGCTCAAGGGGCCCCACCGACCCATTATGGACCAGTCGGCCCGGGCATTGCTGCTGGCCAGCCTGATCTTTGTCGACCTGGTGGTTATTTTTGACCAGGCCACGCCCCTCGAGCTCATTCGTACCCTCCGGCCCGACATCCTGGTTAAAGGCGGGGATTACCAGGAAGACGAGGTGGTCGGCGCTGCGGAAGTAAAAAGCTGGGGCGGACAGGTGCAACTGTTGTCCTTCCTGCCCGAGTACTCCACCAGCGCTATCATTGAAAAGATCAAGGCAGGGTAATTTAAATTCAATAAGCTATGGTTACCATTCGTGCAATAATCGACCATTTAGCTGCCGTAGCCCCTCCCGTTTACCAAGAAGGGTACGACAATGCGGGGCTCATCGTAGGCGATGCGAGCCAGGCTTGTACCGGCGTGATTACTTGTCTGGATTCTACCGAAGCCGTCGTAGCGGAGGCCGTTGCGAAGGGTTGTAACCTTATCGTGGCCCACCATCCGATCGTCTTTCGGGGGCTGAAACAGTTTACGGGCCGCACCTACGTGGAGCGGGTGGTGATGGCAGCTATCCGCCACGGCATCGCCATTTATGCGATCCACACCAATCTGGACAACGTTTACGCCCAGGGGGTGAACGGGCGCATAGCCGCCCGCCTGGGGCTGGTGAATACCCGCATTCTGGCGCCCCAGGCGACGCTGAAACGCGCCACTATCTGGACAGAAGCAGCCCAGGCAGATGCCCTGAAGGCAGCCCTGACCGGGGCCATTACGGGGCCGCAGTTGCCCGCAACTGCGATTCGGCAGCTGAGTTTAGGCGACCGCGCCGACCAGGCGGTGAGTATCCGGTTGGAAGTGGTGTACGCCATCGGCCAACACCAGGCGCTAGGCCGGGTACTCGCCGATTTCCCGGAAGCTGACGTGATTTACAGTGAAATAAGCAATGTCAATCCCCTCACGGGGGCGGGCCTCGTGGGCGATTTAGCTGCGCCCATGTCAGAAATGGCTTTCCTGCAACATCTGAAAGAACAAATGCAGGTGGGGTGTGTTAAATATACTGGATTGCGCGGCGAAAACGTGCAGACGGTAGCATTGTGTGGGGGTGCGGGGGGCTTTCTCCTCCCCCAGGCCAAAGCTGCTGGCGCTCAGTTTTTTGTGACCGCCGACTACAAGTACCACGAATTTTTTGACGCAGAAGCGCAAATTATCATTGCCGATATCGGCCACTACGAAAGTGAACAATTTACAATTGATTTACTTGCTGAAATAATACGAGAAAAATTTGGTAATTTTGCGGTTCATTTGACGGCGGTAAATACCAACCCGGTAAATTACCTCTAGCACAACGAGACAAATACTCCATTAACCATAAATATTTTGCCAATGGCAACCGAAAAAACAGTTGTAGAAAAACTCGAGGATCTTTACTCGCTTCAGTCGATTGACAGCAAGCTAGATGAGTTGGAGATCCTCAAAGGAGAACTACCAATGGAGGTGAGTGATCTGGAAGATGATATTGCTGGTTTAAATACGCGTATCGGTCGACTAGAGAACCAAATCAAGGACATGGAAACAGACATGTCGCAGCACGAGAAAAACATTGCCGAAGCTGAAAACCTGCTCGACCGCTACAGCAAGCAGATGGACAATGTGAAAAATAACCGGGAGTACGAAGCGCTGATGAAGGAGCAGGAGATGCAGCGCCTTGAAATTCAGCTTTCGAACAAGAAGATCAGCCAGATCAAGCGCGACCTGGAGACCAAGAACGAAACCCTGGCAGCAGCCATGGAGCGCTTGGGCAAAAAGAGCGAAGACCTGAACATCAAGAAGGTCGAGCTGGAAAAGATCATCGAAAAGACCGAAAAGGAGGAGACCAAGTTGCGCAAAGCTTCGGAGAAAGCCCGCAATCGCATCGAGCCCCGCTTGCTCAAGCCCTACGACAAGATTCGGCAGAACTACCGCAACGGCCTGGCCGTGGTGACGGTTGAGCGCAATGCCTGTGGCGGTTGTTTCAATACGATTCCCCCACAAATCCAGTTGGAGATCTCCCAACGGAAGAAAATCATTGCCTGCGAACACTGTGGCCGTATCCTGGTGGATAACGAGACCGCTGGTTTGGTCGCTGAAGCATAACTTATACCTAAGCCGCTAAACACATTGTTTAGCGGCTTTTTGGTAAATGCTACCCTCCCTTTAGCCCCTATTACTGCTCGAATCCCATGAAACTGTTTCTACCCATCCTGCTGTTGGTGTTATTCACGATTGGTACAGCTACCGCTGCTACTGCCTATTTCGATTTTAATCCCCGGGCCCAGCGCATCTACCACAAAATTTTTGAACTCCGACTCACGGAGGCTTTGTCATTGATCGCTCAGCTGAAAATCGCGGAGCCCGACAACCTGATTGCCTACCACCTGGAGAATTACGTCGACTTTTTTACGCTCTACGTGTCGGAAGATGAGCAGGTCTACGAACGGCTCAAAGCCAATCGCGATCGCCGCCTGGAAAAGATCAGTGCCGGCAACAGCAACTCTCCTTACTACCTGTATACCCAGGCCGAGATTCGCCTGCACTGGGCGTTGCTCAAATTCCGCTTCGAAGATTACCTGTCGGCATTCAACGACATCAACCGCGCCCACAAGCTGCTGCTGCGCAACCAGGCGCTTTTCCCCAACTTCCTCGGCAACAAGAAAGACCTCGGCATCCTGCACGCGGCAGTAGGTACGGTGCCCGACAACTACCGCTGGGCGGTGGAGTTGCTCAGTAGCCTGGAAGGCACCGTTGAGCAAGGCAAGCGCGAAGTAGAAGAAGTACTGGCCGCTGGCCGCCGTACGGCTTTCCCCTTTCAACAAGAAACCCAGGTGCTTTACGCTTTTTTATTGCTCCACCTCGACGGCCGCCCCGAAGAAGGCTGGCGGGCCCTGGAAAATGCGGGCCTGAAGCCTGCCGAAACACCGCTGCACGCATTTATAATGGCCAACGTAGCCATGCGTACGGGCCGCAACGACGAGGCGATCCGGTGGCTGGAACAAGCTC
Source organism: Bacteroidota bacterium (assembly GCA_003045895.1). Lineage (GTDB taxonomy): Bacteria > Bacteroidota > Bacteroidia > Chitinophagales > Saprospiraceae > Lewinella. Next base: position 6,738 of record PZPC01000093.1, on the reverse strand, counting down.
CCCGGGGGCGTACTTTTTTGTCGTTCCCCTACCTCGACTACATGCTGGGGGTCGCTAAATTGCGCCGCCTGGACACTGCTGGCCGTCGCCACCTGAATGCCTTTGTAGCGGCTACGCGGGGGCGCCACTACATCAAGGAAGCCTACCAGAAGCTAGCCTGGGCCGAGCTGCTGGACGGCCGACCGGCAGGCTACCGCGCCAACCTGCAACTGGTGCTGAGCAAAGGTACCGATGCGGCCGGAGGCGACCAAAATGCGGAACGCGAAGCAGCAGCCGGGCAGTTGCCCAAACTGGAACTGCTACAGGCGCGCATGCTTTACGACGGGGGCTATTACACCCGCGCCCTGGCCGTGCTGGCTCCGCTGCGGGAAGATGGTTTTTCGACCTTCCTGCAGCGCCTGGAATACGTTTACCGCAAAGGGCGCATTCTCCACGGACTGGAGCGCTACCCCGAAGCCCTGGCGACCTACAATCACGCCATTGAGCTGGGCCAGGACAACGCGGCTTTCTTCGCCTGCAATGCGGCCCTGCAAGCCGGATTGATCGAAGAAAAACGCAAAAACACCAGCAATGCGCGCCGGTATTTTAAGCAATGCCTGAACCTGAAACCCGCTGATTACCGCACCGGTTTGCACCAGCAGGCCAAGGCGGGCTTGTCGCGGATTGGGGAGTGAGTGCGCCGTAAAAATGTAAAACGGTAAGCCACCCGCTTAGCTTACGAGAGCAAGCGGCGTTGACCTCCCCCCTGCCAGTGTCGTTTACAGGGTGGCTAAGTTAGCGCTGGTCGGCCGGCAGCCAGGAAATGCCAACATTTTAAAACGATTAGCAGGTTCTGAGCGTTCTTCAGGTAGCACTTTTTGCCGTGACCAGGTTTTACTAGCTTTGTGTCATCAAAAAGATGTAGCGTTTACCACTTTTGGTGGACCTGGACAATAGCCAGCGCCACCAAACCGGCTAAGAGCAGACCCACTCCCCTGGTATTTGTCAGGAGAGGCAAAATGCACAAATGATACAGTACAAGCGCTTTACCCTGGCCAATGGCTTACGGGTATTGATACACGAGGACAAAAGCTCGCCCATGGCGGCGGTGAATGTATGCTATTACGTAGGTGCCCGCGACGAATCTCCGGAACGTACGGGATTTGCTCACCTGTTTGAACATCTCATGTTTGGCGGTACGGCGGCAGTGCCCAATTTCGACGACCCACTCCAGCTGGCGGGTGGTGAAAACAATGCCTTTACCAACAACGATATCACCAACTTCTATGACCTGGTGCCCGCCAACAACCTCGAAGTTGCCCTCTGGGTAGAGAGTGATCGGATGGCAAATATGACCTTCAGCAGGAAATCGCTGAATACCCAGCGCAAGGTCGTGGTGGAGGAATTCAAGGAAACCTGCCTCAACGAACCCTATGGTGACGTCTGGCACCACCTCTCCGACCTGGCCTACAAGGTACACCCCTATCGCTGGCCAACGATCGGCAAAATACCCGAGCACGTGAGCAGCGCCAAGCTGTCGGAAGTGCGCGATTTTCACCAGAAATACTACCACCCCAACAACGCGGTACTCGTTGTTGCGGGCAACGTCGTGACCGAGGAAGCCCTGGCCCTGATCGAAAAATGGTTTGGCCACCTGCCCGCCGGTCCGCCGGTCGAAAGGATCATACCCGCCGAACCCCCCCAGAAGATTCTCCAGCAGCGCATCCTCAACGGTACAGCACCCGCCGATGCCTTGTACCTGGCTTTTCATATCCCGAGTCGGGTAGACCTGGATTTTTACAGCGTAGACCTGCTGTCTGATATCCTGGCTAACGGCCCGTCGTCGCGGCTGTACCGCCGCTTGCTCAAAGAGCAGGAGCTGTTCTCGGCCGTCGATTGCTACATTTCGGGTACCATCGACCCCGGGTTGCTCATCATCGAAGCCAAGCCGGTAGAAGGGGTGTCCATTAGCCAGGCGCGGGCGGCCATCTGGCACGAGCTGGAATTGCTCAAAGCTGAAGGCGTGGACCAGAGAGAATTGGAAAAAGTGAAGAACAAGACCGAAAGCCACCTCCTGTTTTCGGAGTTGAGCACCCTGAATAAAGCCATCAACCTGGCCTTTTTTGAAATCCTCGGCAATGCCGAACTCATCAACCAGGAAGCACAACTCTACCGTCGGGTAACCAGGGAAGAGCTACAGGCGCAGGCCCAACGCATATTTGTAGCCGAAAACTGCTCGGATGTTGCCTACGAAGCGGCAGCACTGGCGGAGGAGGTAGGGGCTTAGGTAGCACGCGGTAGCGTGCTGGCAGCCAGGCAAGATATCTGATTGTTGTAGGGCAAGTTAGCGGGGCAAGTTTAGCAGGGCTAGTTAGCAAGGCAGTAGGGCTGGCTGGCCACCGGGCACAGCACCCGCTTGTGGGAGGGCCCACCCTCCTGCCGGACCGCCAAAACCGCCCCCTGGCCAACTGACCATCAAGGACGTGCGTCATCATCTGCTCTGAAAACCAGAGCAGCCAGGCAACACGCAACAAACAAAACCGCTAATTGCCCCTGGCGACGATGACCAAGGGGTATGAACCGATGATGGCTTTAGCACTCGTCTGATCACTAAAGTGATACCAAAGATAAAAAAGAAATTATTTAAAACAAAATAGATTTAAATAAAAATTTAAATCTATTTTGTTTTTTTTTGTTGTGCTTTCTCCTTAAATCCATCCAGAATTCAGGAGCGTTCCCCATTATTGCCCATCCACCAGCGCCAAAAATTCATCCTCCGTATAAATTTTAACCGTACCGAGGGCCTGGGCTTTTTTGAGCTTGGATCCCGCTTTTTCGCCTACGACCAGGATGTCGAGGTTGCCGCTGACGGCGCTGATGTTCTTGGCACCAGCTGCAATGGCTTTCTCCTGGGCTTCTTTGCGGCTCATCCGGGACAAGGTTCCGGTAAAGAGGATGGTTTTTCCTACCAGCGGCCCTTCGGTGACCGCCGCTACCGGCCGGTCGGCCTCCGTAGCGCGGAGGTTGACCCCCAGTGCTTCCAACTCCTCCAGCATGGCAATATTTTCGGGTCGGGCGAAGTAGGCCGTTACGTTTTCGGCTACCGTGGGGCCAATGTCTTTGATGTGGGTGAAGGTCTCCGGCGTCCAGTGGCGCAGCTCGAGGACGTGGTCCAGCTCGGCGGCCAGCAGCTGACTCACTTTTTTGCCCAGGTGGTGGATGCTCAGGCTATGGAGTAAGCGGTGAATGGGATTGTGTTTGGCTTTCTCGATAGCCTGGCGCAGGTTCTCCGCCGATTTAGGGCCGAAGCCTTCCAGCTCGGCGATCTTGTCGTAGTCGAGGCGGTAAATATCGGGGAGGGTTTTCACCCAGCCGAGTTCTACGAAACGCTCCACGATCTGTGGCCCCATACCGTCGATGTCCATGGCCGATTTGGAAACGTGGAAGATGATGCGCTGTAAGACCTGGGCCGGGCACTGGTAGTTGGGGCAGCGCCAGGCGGCTTCGCCCTCCCCCCGCTCCAGTGGCGTGCCACAGGAAGGGCAGTGGGTAGGGAAGACAATGGGTTGCTCGCGGCCCGTGCGGAGGTCGGGCAGCGACTTGACGATGTAGGGAATCACATCGCCCGCGCGCTCGATGAGCACCTGGTCGCCGAGGCGCAGGTCTTTGTCGCGGATAAAATCCTCGTTGTGCAACGAAATCGAAGAAATCATCACACCCGCCAGCTGTACGGGAGCCACCTTCGCCACCGGCGTAACGGAGCCGATTTTACCAATCTGGTAGACCACCTCCAACAGCTCGGTGGTCGCCTGCTTGGCCGCAAACTTGTAGGCTATGGCCCAGCGCGGATGGTGGCTGGTGGAGCCGGCCCGTTCCTGCAGCCGGCGATTGTCGACTTTTACCACCATGCCATCTACCTCGTAGGCGTAGGCTTCGCGACCTTTCTCCCACTGCAGACAGAAGGCAACCACTTCCTGGATGTTTCCACAGCGTTTGCGTTCTTTGCTGGCCAGGGGCACTTTAAAGCCGAGGTTGGCCAGCAAGTCGAGGCTTTCGGTATGGGTAGCGAGGGTGTCCAGTTGGTTGTTGCCTGCGGCATCGACGGCGTAGCCGAAGGTGTAAATAAAAGCCTCCAGCCCCCGGACAGCCACCTCTTTGGGGTCTTTCATGCGCAGGCCGCCGGTAGCGGTATTGCGCGGGTTGGCAAACAGGCTCAGCCCTTCTTCGGCGCGTTCTTCGTTGATTTTTAGAAATTTATCTTTCCGAATCAGCACTTCTCCCCGCAATTCTACCCGGTACATCCCCACCTCACTGAACGCCGCCCGCAGGGGAATGGAACGGATCACGCGGGCGTTGGCCGTCATCTCTTCGCCCATTTCACCATTGCCGCGGGTAGCGCCGCGTACCAGCTGGTCGGCTTCGTAGACCAGGGCAATGCTGCCCCCGTCGAATTTGGGCTCAACGGCGTAAACAATGTCTTCGGTTTCCGACATGTTGAGCATGCGTTTCACCTGCTGGTCAAACTCGAGCAGGTCTTCGGCATTGTAGCTGTTGGCCAGCGACAGCATGGGCGTCAGGTGGGCTACCGAGGGAAAATCGCTCTCGGGCAAGTCGCTCGATACGCGCTGGGTAGGTGAATCGGGGGTGACCAATTCCGGGTGGGCGGCTTCCAGGGCTTCCAGTTGCTTGTACAGCAGGTCATACTCCTCGTCGCTCAGGATGGGATCATTCAGGATGTAGTAGCGCCATTCGTGGTAAGCAATGAGTTGGCGCAATTGATCGTTTTGTTCCGTATAGGGCAGGGCCTGCACACTGCTGGCGTGGGACAGGTAGGCTTTGGAGCGATCAAATAATTCTTTTTGCTGAGCAGAACTGTACATGCGGGAAGGATAATTTTTTCCCAAAGTTAGCACATCCTGTGGTAGAAAAAGGTTTAGCAAGCAGCAATTACCACGGGTAACGGCTATTTAATCCCGCCCCTTTATGCAAAACTATCTGAACCCTGAATTATACGACACGTTCTGTACCTTTGTGAATATACCCACCCGCAGAACAAGTCTATTCGCAAAACAAGTTCTAAACAACAAAAGTATATGCACAAGCACCTGGTTTTAATTTTGCTGAGTATCCTGGCGCTAAACTTTTCGGCGACCGCCCAGCGGAACACCAAATGTAAGGTGGCCTTTGACGAAATTGATCCTTTCGACAGCCTGCACACCGTGGGTTCCAACGTGGTGGCCCTGGGGTACATGATTCCCAGCCTGTACGAAACCGCCAAGGGCCCCAAATTCATTGAGGAGGCAGAAGCCTTCTTGCTGTATTCGGAGCAGGACTCCATCAGCGGCTTTTTTCTGAACCTCGTGCTACCCGAATACAAGCTGCAACCCATCCGCGCAGGCATGAACGTGAAGATGCTGCTGGAAGACAGTACCGTGATCGGGCTCTACAATTTCCCCGACGAAGGGCAGTTTGACCGAAACATCAACATGCGGGTCTACCAGCATACCTGTGCCCTGCCGTTGGATTATTATTACAAACTGGCCTTCCTGAAGATTGACCAGATTCGGGTGGAATACGACCAGCAGTTCCGCACCATTATCCTGAGCCCCCAACAGCAGGAAGCCTTGCGCGCGGCCATCGAATGCGTAGGGGAGCACGTGGCGTTGTATCCGATAAAACCTTAAGCAAGAGGTGGAAAAGTGTAAGTGTGTGAAAGTTCGCCCCGTGTAAAAATTAGGGCTGAACGATTTATTGGGTGTGAGGAGTTAGATAGTCGACTGAAACGGAAATTACTTGCCGGAAATAGCAGCCCCTTGAGGGGAGTGAGGGGTGGCTAATTCGCCACTAAGCTAGGCATGCTCACGTTATTCTATGATAAGGGAAGCGTGCCTTTAGGTACGCGATATCGGTAGAAAATTGTTCCACCGATTGATTAGCCGTGCCGTAGGTACGGAATATGTCTGCGGTCCATTGATCCAGATGCCGTACCTACGGCACGAGAAGTACCCATCTGACCATTTCTTACCGCTATTAATTACCTACGCCACTTCGTACTATTTGGCGTAACATCCCCCCTGTTGATCCTATTAATTGTTGCTAGATTCGACACCTCTGGGCGCCCCCCTGCGGGTCGGGTCGTCCGCAGCTCCCGCTGGTCGGCCCTGCGGGCGCCGCCGCGGCGGCGGCCTGCTACCACCCCTGGCGCGAGCCGATCTCAAGGGGCGCACAGTTTGCTGGAAAGTCAGGTGTTGAGCAGAACATTAGGATGAACCCGCCTTACCACCAGTTCGCGAGAGGTAGGAAGGGTGATTGAGATGGGGAAAATTTCTGGTTGGGGCATAGCAGCCCCTTGGGAGGGGCCCACCCCAGGGCTGTCGAATCTGGAATTATTTAATACGTTATCGCGATGTTTATCCGAAATTGCGCATTCAAGAGAACCCATCCCCCGCCCACGCCCCTTCGGCGTGGGAGTCCAGACGCGCGATTTTTGCCGAGGCTAGTGGAAAATTCAACGCTGGCAGTTAACTTACAACTGGTCTGAGACTACGGCACTGCTCAAAAGCCCCAAAATAGGCGATGGACGACTATTCGCAGCTGTTAAAACCTCGCGAATACGCGCAGCACGCCTCCCTTCCTTGAAAGGCTAATCTCACTACACAAAAAATATGCTAAATAATTTTTTAACTTGGGCATTTTAAGTTATAAACAAGAAACTAAAAAAAGGCTAGAGCTAATCCTTGATTCGTTAAGTGACTCAGG
>PZPC01000153.1 GCA_003045895.1 Bacteroidota bacterium | reverse complement strand
CTCCGAGCCGAAGGCGATCACCGAAGGTAATCTAACCCAGCAGAACAAGTCTAATCATTTAAACGGTTAAAACAACCCACAAAAAAAGGAAGCCCGTCATCGACGGGCTTCCTTTTTTTGTATCAAATAATACGCCTGGTGGTTGGACTACAACTTGTAGGCAACTTTCTTGCGGATAACACCCGTGAAGGCCTGCAGCTCAATAATGTATTCTCCTGCTGCGTAGCTGCTGAAATCCAATTCGTAGATGGAATTGACGGGCAAGTCAAAAACTTCATCTTGCCAGATGACCTGTCCGTTGGCACCTTTTACCAGTACTTTGTTCAGGTTAACGGCCAGTTGCTCAAAATCGATAAAATAGGTATTGCTTTCTTCGTCGGCGTAAATTGACCAGTCGTTGGTGGGCAACTCGGTCATTTCAACAGCCGCATGAGCAGCAAAAGGACTCTTGGCCACCATCTGCGCTGATAATTCGGTAAGGGATGCGAGGGTGATCAAGCAAAAGAAAGGAAGAAAACGATTCATGTTACGGAGGATTAAAATAAGTGTACTGGGATTTGCGGAATCAAAGGTAGCCGATAACTTCCACTTTATTAGACTATTATGGCCAGGAAAGTCACTCAAATCCGCAAAACGATACAATTGTCAGAAATATTGCATTAATCCCGAATAAAAATAGGACAAAATGCAGCGGCCGTTGCCTAATCTTTTTGCTGTAGTGCGTATTCCAGTAGAAACTTGATGTTGGGGTACACTTTGCGGGGCTCACTGAAGAACTGTTTGGCCGACATCCAGACGGCTTGTTCAATGTCTTCTTCGGTTTGTGGCACGAGCGTTGTTTCGGGGGTATCCATCAGGAACCAGTGGGTATGTTTGAGCACGCGCCGGTCTTTATCGTCGCGGTAGGTGTGGTAGGTGTTGGGTAGGGGAGCGCCCAGGGTCAGTTCGTGCAGACCGGTTTCCTCCTGCACTTCGCGCACCGCCGCAAGCGCGGGCGTCTCTCCCGGATCCAGTTTGCCCTTAGGGAGGTCCCAGTAGCCTTTGCGGTGAATGAGCAGCCACTGGTTGGCGAAATTGCGCACCAATCCACCACCCGCTTCCAGGATGAGGTAATGGTCGCAGAAATCGCGCCAGAGCTGGTCCAGATCGGTATGGAAGAGCGTGACTTCGTCTACCTGGGGGGAGCCTTTTTCCAGCAGATCCACGTAATTGAGGATAAATTTGGGTTTCCCGGGGTAGCGTGCCAGGAGGTGCCCGTCGGCAGGCGTGCCAGCCTGCGCCATTTCCAGCGGGCTACACAAAGTTAACGGGCGATCATTAATGTAGATTTTGTACATTTGCAGGCAATTTTTACTTATGAAGAGTCAAGATCGTCGGGTTGCCCGTGATTTACTGCAAATAAAGGCAATAAAGCTGAACCCACAAAACCCCTTTACGTGGGCCAGTGGCCGGCGCTCGCCTATTTACTGTGACAACCGCGTGGTGTTGTCCTATCCTGCTGTGCGGAGCGCTATCGTGGCGGATCTGGTTGCGCTGGCCGCTACTTTTTCCGGAGTCACGGGCGTCGCTGGTGTAGCTACGGCTGGCATCCCGCACGGTGCCTTGCTGGCTGATCGCTTAAATGTACCCTTTATCTATATCCGAAGTTCGGCCAAGGAGCACGGCCGACAGAATGTCATCGAAGGCGAGTTGCAGGTGGGCGCCTCCTACCTGGTGGTCGAAGACCTCATCTCTACCGGTGGTAGCAGCTTGCAGGCCGTAGCCGCACTGCGGGCCGCGGGCGGACAGGTAGCGGGCGTGGTCGCGTTGTTTACCTACGGTTTTCCAGAGGCGAGCGCTGCTTTTGCGGCCGCTGGTTGCCCCTTGCGCACGCTGAGCCACTACGATGCCCTCCTGGAGGAAGCCTGGTCGACGGGCTACATCAGCCAGGAACAACAGGCTTTTTTGGCCAACTGGCGCCAGGATCCCATTGCCTGGAGCGCAAATTTTAATAAATTGAACCCTTAAAGCATACACCTACAGGTTTTCCCGCTTTTGCAGCCGGGGCAAATCAGCTAAATAAAAGTTACCAATGTCTATTATCAACAAGTCATCAGAAGATTTTTTAGGCCGCTACCTGAGCAACGCATCTCCAACGGGTTTTGAAACCCCGGGCCAACAAATGTGGTTGGAATACATCAAACCCTATATTGATGAATACCACCTCGACAACTACGGAACCGTCTACGGTATTATCAACCCCGGGAAAGACTACCGGGTGGTCATCGAAGGCCACGCCGACGAAATCTCCTGGTTCGTGCATTACATCACCGATGATGGCTTTATCTACGTGGTGCGCAACGGCGGATCCGATCACCTGATCGCCCCTTCCAAGCGGGTAAACATCCACACCCAAGGGGGGATTGTCCGCGGCGTTTTCGGTTGGCCCGCCATCCATACCCGCCAGGGGAAAGACGAAACCCTGACCCCCAAGCCCGACAACATCTTTATCGATATCGGTGCGGAAAACAAAGCAGAAGTGCTGGAAATGGGTGTCCACGTGGGTTGCGTCATTACGTACGACGACCCCATGGAGATGCTCAATGGCAAATACTACGTCGGCCGGGCGCTGGACAACCGCATGGGCGGGTTCTGCATTGCCGAAGTAGCCCGCATGCTCAAAGAAAACAAGGTCCAACTGCCGTACAGCCTCTACGTGGTGAATTCCGTGCAGGAAGAAGTCGGACTGCGGGGCGCCGAAATGATCGCCCACACCATCAAGCCGCAGGTGGCTATCGTGACGGACGTGACCCACGATACCCAAACGCCCCTGATCGACAAAAAGAAAAACGGCGACGTGAAAGCGGGCAAAGGACCGTCCCTGACTTACGCGCCGGCCGTCCACAACAAATTGCTGCAGATCATTATCGATACGGCTGCCGAACAAAACATTCCGATTCAGCGGGAAGCGGCTTCGCGGCGCACGGGAACCGATACCGATGCCTTTGCCTACAGCAATGGCGGCGTGCCGTCGGCCCTGATCTCGTTGCCCCTGCGCTACATGCACACCACCGTAGAAATGGCCCACAAAGCCGATGTGGAAGGCGTCATTCGCCTGATCTACGAAACGCTGCTGAAAATCGAAGACGGGCAGTCTTTTAAATATTTTTAAAACCTGGTTAAAGATCAATTGCTGAAGTCCCTGCTCAATTTTGTGCTTTACGGTCATTTTTGGATCGCTACTGCCGCGTTGGCCATGGCCCTGCAAACCCAGCTGCTACTGGCGGGGCACTGGTCCTGGACGGCGTTGGACGGTTTCATCGCTACGGGGACGCTCACCATTTACGCCCTGCACCGCCTGGTGGCCATGTGGTTGTCGCCCACGACGACCTCCGACGAGCGCTTTGGCGTCATGCGGCGCTTCAAAACCCAGATCCTTTGGTACGCCGTGGTGGCCGGGCTCGGTGCTGCCTACTTTTTTTGGCACCTGTCGGGATCCACCCAGCTCCTCCTGCTGGCGCCCAGTGGCATTGCCCTGGCCTACGTGCTGCCCCTGCTGAACGGCCGCCGCCTCCGCGACTTGCCTTACCTCAAGATTTTTCTCATCGCCATCGCCTGGTCGTGGATCACGGTAGTCACCCCCGCCCACGTAGCCGGCGTATCCCTGAACTGGCCCGTCGCCTGGATGTTGGTGGAGCGCTGTTGCTTCATCTTTGCCATCACCATTCCTTTCGATATCCGCGACCTGGCGATGGACGAACAGGCGGGCGTCAGCACCCTGCCCCGCCATTGGGGCATTGCCAAAGCCAAACAAATGGCCTACCTGGCCCTGGCGGGCATGCTCCTGGCCGTGGCCGCCAACTGGTGCCTGGGTACCTACACCACCGCTGCCACCATTGTCTTGCTGGTGTCGGGCCTCAGCAGTGCCGCCCTGGTTCGCGCCACCCGCCCCGACCACCCCGACTACTTCTTCTCCGGCTTGCTCGACGGCACCATGATCCTGCAGTGCCTGCTGGTGGGCGCCGCCTTGTGCTGCGGTTGAGGATTTGCGATTTCCGCCTTCGGCTGCTTCGCCCTACTTTTACACGTTTCCCCGTTTACACCTTTACCCAGTCTAACACTTCCCACCTTCGATTTCCGACTTCCGACTTCGAGCCACTTCCCACCTCCGACTTCCGATTTCCGACTTTGGCCACCCTCCGCCCGCGCTGAAGACGCGGCTGCGCAAGCGGTCTCCTGAAGGACTACGGCTATA
>PZPC01000152.1 GCA_003045895.1 Bacteroidota bacterium | reverse complement strand
GAATTTTCTTAAAAGAGTTGGTGGATTCCTGGGGAGAAGAATGGAGGAGGTCCAGCAGTTTTTTTCTGCGGAGGACGGCCCGGTGGAGGGCGTAGGTGGGCAGTGTAAATAAGCCGATCACCAGCAATAGGAGCAGGTGCTGCTCGAGGTAAGGGTGAAGTGAAAATACCAGGGCAATCACGGCGATGTTAGTCAGCACGAGGATACCGGTAGCCGCCAGATGGGTGTGGCCACTGTCGATGAGGAGGTGATGGATGTGCCGGCGGTCGGGGGAGAACGGAGAAAACCCGCGGAAGGAACGGGTAGTGAATACCCGGAGGGTGTCGAAAAGCGGGATGCTGATGATGGTGATGGCCACCACGGGGGCCGTACTCACCCGCCAGGGATGAGCCAGCGGCAATTCGCCGTTCCGGGCAATGAAGGCCAGGGTGAGTATGGCCACGATCGTCCCCAGCACGAGGGATCCCGTATCGCCCATGAAGGTTTGAGCTGGCGGAATTAAATTGAAACGCAAAAAGGCCAAAAAAGCGCCCGCTCCGGCAAAGGCCAGGGTGGCGTACGGCATGCTGCCGGTCAGGTAGAACCAGGCGCCCAGCGTGGAAAATACTACGACCCCGATACCACCCCCCAGGCCATTGATACCATCGATGAGGTTGAAGGCATTCATGATGACCAGGATGGTAAAAACAGACAACAGCAGCGACAAGCCATAGGGCATCGCGTTGCTCCAGCCCAGCATACCGTGGAAACTTTCGAGCCGGATATCAGCTACATAGACAATGATGCCCGCCGCCAGCAATTGGGCCAGCAGCTTTTTCTTGGCCGACATGGGCGCCAGGTCGTCTTTGACGCCGGTCAGGAAGACAATGATGATGGCCACCAAAAGGTACTGTAAATTGGCAAACGAGGCGGGGGGGGGCCACAGCAAAATGGCAATAAAGATGCCACCGAAAATACCTACGCCACCCAGGGAAGGGGTGGGGAGCGCGTGTGAACTCCGCGCCCCTGGTTCGTCGTACAGTTGTTTGGCGAGTGCGGTGCGCACAATGGGCGGAATCAAAAAATAGGTGATGGCGAAAGCCGTCAGGAAGCTGTAAATGGGGATTGTCATGAGATTATCTTATTCGCTAATGCTTCAAAGATAAGGGGTTTGGGTTAAATTAAAGTGGCGGTGAAGGTGTTTTTTGAGGAGCGTACCTTTCTGGTTAAAAATCAAAATAAAGATTGTTAAGTGCTGTTCGTAACCCCACAAACAGGTAATTTGTTTGGTTGGCTACCAAATTACCTATTGGAAGATCAGGTTGAAAGTCCCGCAGCAAATACCCGGCTTCGAGGCGCAGGTTGTTGGCGGGGTTGATGATCCACCCTATTTTGGCCTGAACCAGCAACGTGGTCGCCTGGATACCTTGTGCAATTGTATTGTTATATTCCTGTTCCCGGGCCCCATTGGGCAAGTAGATATTCCCGCCCCAGTTGCTCCCGAGGGTGTCCAGCCCGGTCTGCTGCCAGTTCAGCTGGGCTTCGGCCAACCAACGCCCCCGGTAGTAATTCAGCTGCCCGACTACCTCGCGGAAGTTGCTGCCCAGGGGGTGGGCCAGGGCCTGGTTGTAGTGGCCGTAGTTTTGCAGTGTTTCGGAATGTGCATAGGTGTACGGCCGCACGGTGTTGACCTCCAGGCGGTACTGCAACTCCGGTTGCGCCAGCTGCCCTTTCAGCCCCAGCTGCACCCCAAATTTATTGCCCCACCAGCCGTCGCCGGCGCGCCACTCGTCCACCTTGAATTCGTCGAGGACAAACTGCCCGTAAACCCGGAGCTTGCTGCTCATCCGGTAGGTCGCCGTCAGGCCCAGCAGCACGTTTCCGCCCTGCGAGCCATTGGCAAATTCAATGGGCCGGTAAAACAGGATGGGGTTGAGGTAAGCCAGGTCCAGGCCCCGCGTGCGGGTGCTGTCGCCGTAAATGACGGTCTCGTAAATGCCCACGTTCAGCTTTTTGCCGATGTTTACCGACAGGTAATGAGACACCATGTACTTGCGCGGATAGGTACCATCGGGCAGCAGGCTGTTCACATCCTGCAGCTGGGCGTAGAGGTTGGTGTACTGGATTTTCCAGAAGCTGGTTTGCAAACGCAGGTAGGGGTAGTTGAACGCATTGTCTGACAAGAGCAGCGAACGGTAGCCTTCGCCGATAAAGTTCTTGCCGTAGCCCAGCTCCAGGTTGAAAATCTTGCTCATCTGCCAGTTGACCTGCGCGGCGGCGGCGGCAAAGTCGTACTGGGTGGGATCTTTTTTGAAAACCTTGGGGATGCCTTGCCCCGGCACTACCCGCTGCGGCCGCTGGCTGCGCGCACCGATCCACTCGGCGACGTAGACGGGGAAACGGGCCTGGTTCTCCCGAAACTCGGTCGAAAAAGCGACGTTGTCTCCCAGGTGCCCCTGCAGGGCCAGGCCCCGCGAGTTGAGGTAGGTGGTGGTCGCCGTCTGGCGGCTGTCCTGCCCCAGGCTGATGTCGAGGATCGGCTGAACGGCCAGCGAAAAGTCGGGCCGCTCAATCGCAAAAAGGTCCTCGTTGAAGATCGCATTGGCCAGCCAGCTGTTGCTGCCCAGGGGGGCTTCCCAACGCGTGCGCGCCGCCACCGCCAGGCGGTGCGCGCCGTAGGTGAACGGATTCAGCGGCCGAACCTGGGTGTGCCCCAGCGAATCGATATCCGCGAGCAAACGCGTGCTCCAGGCTTCGTTCAGCGGGATGAACCCCACTTCCGATTGGCCCTGGCCAGCGGTGGCCAACGCCAGGGCGGCGAAGAGGAATAGCAGTTGTTTTATCATAGTTCGTTTTTTTGGTCTGCGGACGAGGAGTAGTTTGTTTTTAACTTAACAGCGTACTAACCCTTATGCGTCGGGCTTGGTTTTTACCATAGCACCTCGTCTGGGGGGCTGTCGAATCTGGAAATATCCAATACATTATCGCGATGTTTATCCGAAATGGCGCATTTTAATAAACCCATCCCCCGCCCACGCTAAAAAGCTTGCCAAGCTCTTCCTTTTCAAGGGAAGAGCTTGCCACGCCCCTTCGGCGTGGGCTGGGGGATGGGTTCTAAAAAGAGTCCAAACGCGCGATTTCTGCCGAGGCTTGCAATAAATTTAACGCTGGCAAATTAACTTGCAACAAGTCTAAAGCGACTGCCCCAAAGGCGAGGAATTACGGCTAGTCGACTTTTTACAATGGCCGATAGACGACTGTTCACAACCGTGAAAACCTCGGCGGTTGTGCCCCCCCTCAGAGCGCCGCGACCAACTTATCCACCTGGGCCTCCCAGGTATAGGGTTTCAACTTGTCGGGCTGTATCCGCCAGGGTAGGGCGCCGGAAAACTGCCAGGTACGGTAGGCATCGAGCACAAACTGGCGCAAGCGGGCGGCACTGTCGGGGTCGCTGCTGGGGTACACAAAACCGGCGCCGGTAGCTTCCACGGCGGCCGTCAGTTCGGGATCGGGGGGGCTCTGGAGGAGGGTGACGATGGGCCGGCCCGCCGTGAGGTAGCTCCCCAGTTTGGCCGTCATGATGCCGCCGTAGTTGTCGGCCGACCACGACAGCAGCAGGTTGAGCTGGCTGTTGCGCTGCAGCGCCTGGGCTTCGGCCAGCGGCACCATACCGTGGTCGTGCGACAAATAACCGAGGCCGTGGGCCGATGCCCAGCTTTGCCAGGTGGCGCCGTCTTTGCCGGCGTAGTGGAGCTCCAGGTGGGCGGGGTTCAGTTCGGCTTCGTTGATCAGCTCGCGCAGCAAACTAAGCAGGGGGGCTGCCGACTGCAATTGGGGGTACAACGACCCCGTATAGGTGATGGTGAAATGCGCCGCCGCCGGGGCCGTCAGGAAGCCGTTGGGTAGCTGGGCCAGCCCGTTGCGGACCACCACCACCTGGGGGTGGTCCCGTTGAAAATGCCGGGCCAGCCCGTCGGAAACCGTCGTGACGATGTCGGCGCGCCGCAGCAGCCGCCGCTGGAACCACCGTTGCAGGCGCGGCCACCACACGTCGCGGCGGACCGGGTCGACGGGCAGGTCGCGGAAGTCGGCGATCCAGACGAGGTGGGGAAAGCGTTTTTTTAAGCGGTAGGCAATGATGTGGTCGGCCCAGGGCCGGTAGGAACTGATTAGGTGGGTAATGCCTTCTTTTTCGATGAGCGAACTGGCCGCCTGGATACTTGCCTGAATATAAGTCCGGCCGCCATCGCCGAAGAAGAAGACAATAGGGAAGGAGTGGTACAGTTT
>PZPC01000151.1 GCA_003045895.1 Bacteroidota bacterium | reverse complement strand
GTCGCTTTTCATCTTTACTTTAGCTTGACCACAAAAAATGTCAGAGAAGGGTTTTTATGATTCTCTGACAAAAGAGGTGACCATCCAACGGACGAAAAAGTATTGTCTTATCGGTCATGCCTAGGCAACTTGTGTTATAGCCGTAGTCCTACAGGAATTGCTATTACTCCTTGAAAGCCTTATTAAATTGATCTATATCCGTTGTACTTTTCTTGATCAATTTCCCAAAGTACTTGCGTAATTGCTCCTGGTGTAACGCATTAGGTTCCAGCATATCTTGCCCATCTTGGTTAAAAACATGTACCAGTGAATAACAACTATTGCCTTCGTACCCGCCGGTAGCTACCGTGTAGCGAGTAGTATCATCTGGCAAAAGCTGAAGGTTCTTCCAAATTAACACGGTATTTTCGTGGTAAGAAGCGTAGGGAGCCGCTTGTGACCATGCTCCAAAGCGGTTATACAGTCCGGCTGCAATATAGTAGGCGTTGTACACGCAATGGTAACGTGCTTCGGCAACGGTATCGGGGGTACCCGCAACTACTGATATCGCCCCAACCAATTCCTGGTAGCCAAAGTCATGCTGTAAGTATATGCCCCGACATTTGTCTTTCAAGCCATTGGTAATGGCCAGCGGGGGGTGGCTCGCACAAGTATAGCAAAAGAAGCTTAAAAATAGGATCCCGAATGGTGTCAGCCGCATGGTGAGTGTATATTTGTTGGCCGAAGATAGCTATTCAGGCACGGTCAAATACTAATCGCTATAAAAATGATCAAAGCACCATTCCTTCTGGAAGCCTGCGTAGAAACCCTCCCCCAGGCCGTACAAGCCGCAGCGCGGGGGGCTCACCAGTTGGAGCTTTGCGCCAACCTGGCCCAGGGCGGGCTGACCCCCAGCCTCGAACTGACGGGGGCCGTGTTGCAAGCCGTCTCGATCCCGGTGAAAGTGATGATTCGCCCCCGGGCGGGCGATTTTGTCTTCCCGGCCGCGAAAATCCAGGAGATGCGGCGCAGTATCGTCGCTTTTCAGGCACTGGGCGTGGCACACTTTGTGATCGGGATGGCCACGGCCGCTGGCTACCTGGACACGGCGGCTATTCGCGACCTGGCTACTGCTTTCCCGGATGCCCGGTTTACCGTGCACAAAGTCATTGATGAGGTTCGGGATCCGCTCCCGGCCATTGATGCATTGAATACCATACCCAACATCCGCAGCATCCTCACTTCGGGCGGGGCGCCTACTGCCTTGGCAGGAGCAGCAGCTATTCGCTTGTTCCAATCCCGCTTGTTAGCCGGCAGAACAGTTGTCGCTGCTGGAAAAATCACCGCTAATAACCTGGCGGAAGTACACGCCGCTATTGGTGCAACGGCTTACCATGGTCGCAAAATTTTGGGCGATTTGGATTAACGCTTAAATTTTCCATGGTTCTTTTTTACGCAACAGCCCCCTCCCCTACCTCAACTTCTCGTTCCCTGCGTGCCGATCCTTGTCCCGGCTGGTTTTCTTGATCAAATTTTGTTGCAGCGCCGCCGTAAGATCTACGCCCGTTTGGTTGGCCAGACAGATGAGGACGAAGAGGACGTCGGCCATCTCATCGGCCAGTTGGGCTGGCGCCCGGACGGCATCTTCCGGGCGCTTGAACGATTGCTCCCCGTAGAGGCGTGCAATCAGGCGGGCCACCTCCCCTACTTCTTCCATCAGGATGGTGGTATTGGTCAGTTCGCTGTAGTAGCGAATACCGATGGTTTTGATCCATTCATCAACGGTTTGCTGGGCAGATTGGAGGGTCATAAAATTGATTAATTAACTGATTGTGAATAAACTAAACAAAAGAACCGGGTTTGATCCATAAATAAAAAGCTTCCTTTGGTTAAAACCAAATAAAGCGTTACCTTTGCGCCGCTAAAATGATTTTTTAACCTTTTAAAAGCATTCTTTCAATGCTAGACGAAAAAGACCAGGAGAACCTGGAAGAACAGCAGGCTGAAACTACTCCGGTAGAAGCAGCAGCTGAGGTAGTTGCTGAAACTACCGAAAGCGTAACCGAGGCTGCGGCCGAAGTTGCAGCAGCAGCCACAACCGTTGCGGAAATCGCAGCTGAGGAAGTGGCGGAAGCAACGGAAACGGTAGCTGAAGCTACCGAAGTAGCAGAAGTGGTGGCTGAAGTCGTTGCTGAAGTTACGGAAACCGCAGCCGAAGTAGCGGCGGAAGCAACGGAAGTAGTAGCTGAGGCAGTAGCTGAAGTTAAAGCTCCCGCAGCTAAAGCAGGTAGTACTTCTGAGGAAGATGACGACGAAGACGACGTAGAGATCGAGGTGGAATTACCTACGGGTGCCACTGGTGCAGCTCACGACGACTTTGACTGGAGCATTGACCGGCGCGCCGAAAACTCCTACTCCGACGCCAAGCGCGAGGAGATGATGGTAGACTTCGACAAGTCGATGTCGGCCATTCAGGAAATGGAGATTGTTTCTGGTGTGGTTACCGCCATCAATGACGGTGACGTGGTACTGGACATCAACTTTAAGTCAGACGGTTTGATTCCCTTGTCGGAATTCCGCGATACACCTAACCTGAAGCCTGGTGACTACGTAGAAGTATACGTAGAACAGCAGGAAGACGCCCGTGGCCAGTTGGTACTGTCTCGCCGCAAAGCCAAGTTGCTGCGCGCCTGGGATAGCATCAAGGACAGCTACGAAAATGGTACGGTCATCAAAGGTACCGTGATCAGCAAAACCAAAGGTGGTTTGATCGTTGATTGCAGCGGCCTGGAAACCTTCTTACCTGGTTCGCAAATTGACATCAAGCCCATTATCGACTACGATAGCTACGTGGGCAAAACCATGGAGTTCAAGGTCGTCAAGATCAACGAAGCCATCAAGAATGCCGTTGTTTCGCACAAAGCCCTCATCGAGAGCGATTTGGCCGAGCAGCGTGAATTGATCATCGCCAGCCTGGAGCGTGGTCAGGTACTCGAAGGTTTGGTGAAAAACATCACCGACTTCGGCGCCTTCCTCGACCTTGGTGGTGTGGATGGTCTGTTGTACATTACCGATATCAGCTGGGGTCGCATCAGCCACCCAAGCGAGCTGTTGGAACTCAACCAGAAGATCAACGTGGTGGTGCTCGATTTCGACGAGAACAAGAAGCGTATCTCTCTGGGTCTGAAGCAACTGCAGCCACACCCCTGGGAAGTACTCGCCAACGAGATTTCCGAAGGATCAGTGGTTAAAGGTAAGATCGTCAACATTGAAGACTACGGTGCATTCCTCGAAATCCAACCCGGTGTTGAGGGCTTGATCCACGTGTCGGAAGTGAGCTGGAGCAACCAGCCCATCAACGCCCGCGAGCACTTCAAGTTGGGCCAGGAATACGAAGCAAAAGTGGTTACCGTTGACCGCGAAGATCGCAAGATGTCGCTGTCGGTGAAGCAATTGCAAGACGATCCCTGGGATAAGATCGAAGACAAATTCCCCGAAGGTAGCCGCCACACGGGCGAGGTCAAGAACCTCACGCCTTACGGTGTATTCGTGGAATTGGAGAACGGCATCGGTGGCATGATCCACATCTCTGACCTGTCCTGGACGAAGCGCTACGGTCACCCGAGCGAGTTCACCAAAGTGGGCCAGCAGATCGATACCATGATCCTGGAGATCGACAAAGGTAGCCGCAAGCTTTCTTTGGGTCACAAGCAACTGGAAGAGAATCCCTGGGATACCTTCGAAACAGTATTCCCACAAGGTTCTTACCACGAAGCTACGATCCTGCGCAAAGATGACCGGGGCGCCATTGTTCAGTTGCCTTACGGCCTGGAAGCTTACGCCCCCCTCAAGCACATTCGCAAAGAGGACGGTACGTACGCCAACGCTGACGAAGTACTGACGGTAAAAGTGATCGAGTTCAACCGCGATGACAAGCGCATCATGGTGAGCCACCTCCGCTACCTCGAAGACATTCGCCGCGAAGCTGACGAGCAAGTTCGCCAGGAGCGCAATGTAGAACGCAACGAAACGCGTAGCGCCGTGAAGAAAACGCAGAGCACCATCGAGCGCGATACGCTGGGTGACCTCGACGTCTTCAGCCAATTGAAGGAGCAGCTGTCTGATGACAGCGACGACGACAAATAGGCCAACCGCGAATTACGTAAATAGCATACTGACGCCCGCATCAATTTGATGTGGGCGTTTTTTTTTGAAATTAATAATTGTAGTCACTGTCACCCGACTTCCGATTGCGAGTTGGTTCCGATTTCGAGTTGGTTCCGATTTCGAGTTGGTTC
>PZPC01000150.1 GCA_003045895.1 Bacteroidota bacterium | reverse complement strand
CCTTGGCTTCGTCTATGAGATTCCCGTCAGCGGGCTCTCTCGGAACTTGGACCCTATTTTATTAGCGTCCGCATCCGTTAGTGTAGGGCCATGCCTGGCACACACATACTTGGACCTCCCTGAGGTCCTGTAAAATGACCGCGCTGCGGTCATTTTATGTTAGCCATATCAATGCCAATGTTTGCCGACCACAGGGCGGGGCGCACCAACCAAGCTTAAGCCAAAGCTGCTGGTCGCTAACTGCTTTTCTACTTAGATATCCCTGAGGTCTTGTAAAATGACCGCGCTGCGGTCATTTTATGTTAGCCATATCAATGCCAATGTTTCCGACCCAGCGAATTAGATCCAATAAAAAAAGCGGTAACGAGGGAGGCTCGTTACCGCTTTTTTTATCAGGATGGCTTGAAATAAATTTCAAGCGACGGGGCATCAGTACCCCAAAATATCCAGCATGCTGTCGGCAGTTTGTTCTTCGTTGTACACGGAGGAGACGATATTGCCTTCCTCGTCGCGGTCGATGAGAATGTGGCGGGGTGAGGGGATGAGACAGTGCTTGATGCCGCCGTAGCCCGAGATACTGTCCTGATAGGCGCCGGTGTGAAAGAAACCGAGGTAAAGAGGTTCCTTGTCTTTGGAGTTGATCATGGGCAGGTAGACCTGGCTTTCGTGGATTTCCGAATTGTAGTAATCGGAGTTGTCGCAGGTGAGACCGCCGATGTTGACGCGGCGGTATTCGTTGTTCCACTTGTTGATAGGCAACAGCACGAAGCGCTCGCCGATGCCCCAGGCATCGGGTAGCGAAGTCATGAGGGAGCCGTCGATCATGTACCACATCTCCGAGTCGTTCTGCTGCTTCTGGGCCAGGACACTGAAGATATTGGCGGTGCTTTCGCCCACCGTATACTTGCCAAATTCGGTGTAGATGTCGGGCTCGGGCACATCGGCTTCTTCGCAGGCGACGAGGATGTTGTTGACGATCTCGCGGACCATGTACTTGTAGTCGAATTCGAAGCCCAGGCTGTTGCGGATGGGCATGCCGCCACCGATGTTGATAGCGTGCAATTCTTCGTTGTGCTGCCACAATTCGCAGTACAGCTTAATGGCTTTGCGCAATTCGCCCCAGTAGTAGAGGCTGTCCTTGATGCCCGTATCCACAAAGAAGTGGAGCATCTTCAGCTTGAATTTGGGGTTGTTTTTTACCTTTTCTTCGTAAAACGGCACCACGTCGGCGGCCCGGATACCCAGGCGAGAGGTGTAGAACTCGAAGTTGGGTTCCTCTTCCGTCGCGACGCGGATACCCAGGTTGCATTCCCCCTTGACGTGCTTGGAATAGTAGTCGACCTCTTCCTGGTTGTCGCAGATAGGAATGACGTTGGTAAAACCGTCATTGATCAGCGCCACAATGCGTTGCAGGTAAGGAAGGGGTTTGAAGCCGTTGCAGATGATGGTGAGGTCTTTGTCTACCTTGCCACTGGCGTGCAACCGCAGGATCAAGTCGATATCGAAAGCAGAGGAAGTCTCCAGGTTCACATTGTGCTGCAGCACTTCATTGAGCACGTAGCTGAAGTGATTGCTTTTGGTACAATAACAATACTGGTATTTCCCGGCGTAGCCCAGGGATCGCATGGCCCGGTTGAAGAGGTTCCGCGATTTTTTGATCTGTGCGCCAATCTTGGGCAAATAAGTTAATTTCAGGGGGGTGCCGTATTTTTTGATCAAATGGATCAGCGGAATGCCATGAAATTCAAGATAATTGTCTTCGAAGTCAAACCCTTCCTGAGGAAAGAAAAAAGTTTGATCGATCAGGTCTGCATACTTATTAGCCACGGGCTGCTTTTGTAAGTGCGTTAAACAAAAATTATTTCTTGTGAGAAAACCACTGACCGCAAGTGAACCTTTGCTCGTCCGTTCAGGAACGATCTAAAGCCCTCACCTACCGCATCCAGGCGTCGCCCCACAACAACGCTAAAACGAGTTGCAAAATGCCTCGCAAATGTAACGGAAAAATGAGATTCAACAGGACAAACTTTTTCCTTAGCCCGGATTATTTTATGTTTGCCCTCTAAAGCAACCAAATATGGACCAACTTGATGCCCTTAATCAGGTAGCAGCATTTCACCGGACGTTTAAACACCCCATCGAACCGCAACCGGTTATCCCCGCGGTGGAACGCTGCCAACTGCGGGTGGCGCTGCTGCGCGAGGAATTGCAGGAGCTCGAAGATGCCATTGCGGCCAACGACCTGGTGGAGGTGGCCGATGCCCTCTGCGATATTCAATATGTGCTTTCCGGCGCCGTGCTGGAATTTGGCTTGGGCGACCAGTTCCGCCAGCTTTTTGACGAAGTCCAGCGGTCCAACATGAGCAAAACCTGCCACAACCAGGCCGAAGCCGAGGCCACCGCCGAACACTATCGCCAGAAAGGTACCGCCTGCTACATCCAGGCTTCCGGCGATCACTGGCTCGTCTACCGCGAAGGAGACCACAAAACGCTCAAGTCGATCAACTACTCGCCCGCCGATATTGCGGGAATTTTGGGGGATTAAGCGGCTGTAGCCACTACCCTGCTCACCGAAAAACCCATGCCATGCCCGTTACCCCAACGATCCTTTTTCTTGATCCGACCGAACCCGAGCTCTGGGACCGGCTGAGTGCGCACGGTTACCGTTGTGTGGATTTGCGGACGGCCCCCGCAGAGGAGGTCTTCGCGGCCTTGCCGCAGGCGTACGGGGTGGTCATTCGCAGCCGGTTCAAAGTAGATCGCCATTTTCTGGATACGGCCAGCCAACTGGCTTTTGTGGCCCGCTCGGGCGTGGGGGTGGAACACATCGACCTCGAATACGCCGCTGAACGCGGGGTGACGGTGTATACCTCGCCCGAAGGCAGCCGGGACACCGTGGCGGAACACACCCTGGGGATGCTCCTCATGCTGCTGAACAACCTGGCGCGCGCCGACCGCGAAGTACGCGCTGGCCAGTGGATTCGGGGTGGCAACCGGGGCTACGAGCTCAAGGGAAAGACCGTCGGGATTATCGGCTACGGCAATATGGGCTCGGCGTTCGCCCAGCGGCTGCAGGGGTTTGGTTGTACCGTCATGGCCTACGACAAGTTCAAAACGGGCTACGGCGATGCCTTTGCCCGGGAAGTGAGCCTGGCCACCCTGCAGGCGGAAGCCGACATCATCAGCCTCCACATCCCCTACCTGCCCGAGAACCACCACTTTGTGGATGCGGCCTTCCTGGCGGCCTGCCAGCAGCCCATCTGGCTCCTCAATACGGCCCGCGGGCTGGTGCTCAACACCAGCGACCTGGTGGCGGCCCTGCACAGCGGCCAGGTGAGCGGCGCGGCCCTGGACGTGATCGAATACGAAGACCTGTCCTTCTCCCACCTCGACCCCCTGCAGCAGCCCGTTCCTTTCCAGCAATTGCTGATGCTGCCCAACGTGGTGCTTACCCCCCACATTGCGGGGTGGTCCTACGAGGCAGAGGCCGGGCACGCGCAGGTGCTGGCGGATAAGATTTTGGGGCGGGGGGTGGGGTAAGCGGGAAGCGTTTGAATTGATGATTAGGCCCTTAACGAATGGCTATAAAGATGCACTTCCCCGAAATTTACAAGAGCAGAACTTAACAGAATATTTGTACGTTTTCCCACACAAACTCATTATATTTGTAGTATAGAATGCCTTTGACGTGACAAATGTAACCGTAGGAAAGCATGAGGGAGTTACTCAAGCACAAATAGGCGAAATTTGGGATTGGCGTAAATCACTATCTAAAAATGGATGTCAAGATGTTAATGAACCATGAGGAAATAGAGGAAATAACCATAAGCCAATACGAAATCCGCTTTTTACCTATCCTCAATTTTAACATGGAGGTAAAACCCGTTTTGGCTGGGTTTATGAAATTATTCGACTCTTTCAATTTCAAAAACAACGGCACTCCTAGTGAAATAATGGAGCTTAAGTCATTACAGGATGCATATAGTATTTTTATCAAGTGGGATGCATTGATACTGAGAATTGACCAAAACCTTGATCAGGTTGATTCTAATTCTACTGCTGTACAAATATTCTTCCAGATTTATGACAAGCTTAAGCAACTCCCTACATTCTCAGAGGTTAAGGATCACTTTATGTTCAACCTTTACCTAAAACTGGATGATAATACGGCAGAATCCCACTGTGAAAACTTCATCAATTACTACTTCGGTAATCGATTCAATCTATTAAAAGAAGAAAATCATTTAGATACTTCTGTTTTATTTGAAAGCAAAAGAGCAGATGGGGTCACCTTGTATCATGCTGGCCCGTACGTA
>PZPC01000149.1 GCA_003045895.1 Bacteroidota bacterium | reverse complement strand
ACTTTTGCCGACAACGCCACCTGTGGCGTCAGCTGCACGGGGCACGGCGAGTTCTTCATGCGCTGGGCGGTGGCCTACGACGTGGCCGCCCGCATGGCCTACAAAGGACTGGGCGTAAAGGCTGCGGCCGACGAGGTCATCAAAGGCGAACTGGTAAAAGTAGGCGGCGAAGGTGGCCTCATTGCCCTCGACCGCCAGGGCAACGTAGCCATGTCTTTTAATTCCGAAGGCATGTACCGTGGCTACGCTAAACCAGGGGAGCGCGTGATCGCTATTTACGAGGAATAGCCAGGGACCAGACCGTAGTTAAACTATAAATTAAAAATTAATCCCTACCATTTAGATAGGAATTGTACTTTTGCGCAACTAAAACCTGCTTTTTATGACCGAATTGAGGGAGTCCCGACTCAGAAGTGCGCTCAAAGCGTTGAGTTGGCGTATCTTGGCCACCACCGCCATTATCATTATTGCTTATACCACGACGGGGAACATTGATATGGCGTTGGAAATTGGCTTTATTGAATTTTTCATCAAATTTGCCATGTTCTATTTCCACGAGCGCGCCTGGCAGCTGGCTCCACGCGGAAGCATTCGCCAGATTTTTGGCGTCAAAAAAATAACAAAAAAATAAGATGGCTCCAGAAAACATCCACCCTATTTTCGACCGGTTAGTGAGCCGATCCGCCCGCGAAGACCGCCTGGGACAACACGCCCGGGTGTTGTGGCTGACGGGGCTATCGGGTTCGGGCAAGAGTACCATTGCCGAAGGCCTGGAGCAAAAGTTATTCGCCGCCGGCTACTTTCCCCAGGTACTGGATGGGGATAATATCCGCATGGGCATCAACAACAATTTGGGCTTTAGCCTGGCCGATCGGGAAGAAAATATCCGCCGGATTGCGGAAGTCGCGAAACTATACGTAAATTCGGGTCTCCTTGTAATAAGCTCGTTTATCAGTCCGACCCGCGACATCCGATCGCTGGCCGCCGATATTATTGGTGCCGGGGATTTCTTAGAAATATTTGTGGATACCCCCCTGGACGTTTGCGAAAGCCGCGACGTGAAGGGCCTTTACGCCAAAGCCCGGCGGGGAGAGCTCAAGGGGTTTACCGGGATTGATTCTCCGTACGAGCCACCTACTGCGCCATTTTTACGCATTGCCACCGCCGGTTTGTCGGTGGAAGCGGCGGTGGACCAGCTTTACGCAGCTATTCTGCCGATCATCCATCGCCCAACATCTTAACACCGTCTACAAAACAGATACACATATGTCAAGTAGCTATCACGTCAACCACCTGCGGGAATTAGAGGCCGAGTCCATCTTTATCCTGCGCGAAGTGGCGGCGCAATTTCAAAATCCGGTCCTGCTCTTTAGCGGCGGTAAAGACAGCATCCTCATGGCCTACCTGGCCCGCAAGGCCTTTTATCCGGCCCGGATCCCCTTCCCGCTCCTGCACATCGACACGGGACACAACTTTCCCGAGACCATCGAATTTCGGGATCGCCTGGTGGAAGAATACGGCGCCCGCCTGGTGGTGGGTTCGGTGCAGGCCGCCATCGACAGCGGTGACCTGGTAGAGGAAAAGGGCTTCAACGCGAGCCGCAACTTCCTGCAAACCCACGTCCTGCTCGAATCCCTGGAAAAGGGCAAATACGACGCCGCCCTGGGTGGCGGACGCCGCGATGAGGAGAAAGCCCGCGCCAAAGAACGCTTCTTCAGTCACCGCGACGAGTTCGGCCAGTGGGACCCCAAAAATCAGCGGCCCGAACTGTGGAACCTCTTCAACGGCCGCAAGCACTACGGCGAACACTTCCGGATTTTTCCCATCAGCAACTGGACCGAACTCGACGTTTGGCAGTACCTGGCCATGGAAAATGTGCCCCTGCCCAACCTCTACGTGGCCCACACCCGCAAGGTGTTTCGCCGCGACGGCATGCTCCTCGCCGATTGTGAGTTTATCCCCAAACGCCCCGAGGAAGAGGTCGTCGAAATGCAGGTGCGCTGCCGCACCATCGGTGACATGACCTGCACCGGCGTCTGGGAATCAGCAGCCACTACCGTCGAAGAAATTATCCAGGAAGTAGCCACCGCCCGCCAAACGGAACGCGGCGGCCGCGCCGACGATAAACGCTCGGAAACGGCTATGGAAGACCGGAAGAAGCAGGGGTATTTTTAGAGAAGTATTCGAAGTCGGAAATCGGAAGTCGGAAGTGGGAAGTGGGAAGTGGGAAATAAAGGCCGTGTAAAGGTGGAAACGTGTAAACGGGAAGTCAGAATACAGCCGGTCAAAAGTCCTCCTCTGGAGGAGGTGGCACGCCCGGGCGTGCCGGAGGAGGAAAAGTTTTGAAATCGGAATTAGGAGGTAGGAAGTGGAAGGGTCAAAAGTCCTCCCCCCTACCCCCTCCAAAGGGGGACTT
Source organism: Bacteroidota bacterium (assembly GCA_003045895.1). GTDB lineage: Bacteria > Bacteroidota > Bacteroidia > Chitinophagales > Saprospiraceae > Lewinella. The sequence goes on along the minus strand of PZPC01000149.1, from coordinate 1,911 downwards.
TAGGCTGTGCGCTGCCTTCCGTCCGGTCGTTTTTTTGGCAGTGCTGGCGGGTGTCAGTTTCCGACAAATACAGCCGGTCAAAAGTCCTCCTCTGGAGGAGGTGCCACGCCCGGGCGTGGCGGAGGAGGAAAAGTTTTGAAATCGGAAGTGGGAAATCGGAGGTCGGAAGTAAGAAAGACCGAAAACAAGTACATAACCACAAAAAATTATCGCACAATCAATTCATAAAATGGAAGATCAACATACAGAACTCTTGCGATTTTCAACTGCCGGCAGTGTCGACGACGGGAAATCTACGCTCATCGGACGGCTGCTGTACGACAGCAAGTCGATCTTTGAAGACCAGTACGAGAACATCCGCGAAACCACGGCCCGCCGGGGCGAGGAAGGGGTGAACCTGGCCCTCCTGACCGACGGCCTGAAGGCCGAGCGCGAGCAAGGCATTACCATCGACGTGGCTTACCGCTACTTCTCGACGCCGCGCCGCAAATTTATTATTGCCGACACACCCGGCCACATCCAGTACACCCGCAACATGGTGACCGGCGCCTCCACGGCCAACGTCGCCCTGGTGCTGATCGACGCCCGCCGCGGCATCCTGGAGCAGACCCGCCGCCACGCTTTCATCGCCAGCTTGCTGCAGATTCCCCACCTGGTGGTTTGTATCAACAAGATGGACCTGGTGGAATACAGCGAGGAGGTCTACAACCGAATCAAGGAGGAGTTTTCGGAATTCAGCTACAAGCTCGACGTGAAAGACGTCCACTTCATTCCGATCTCGGCCCTGAATGGCGATAACGTGGTGGACAAGTCGACGCACATGGACTGGTACGGGGGCAGCACCCTGCTCTACTACCTCGAGAATGTACACATCGGCAGCGACCACAACTTTATCGACTGCCGCTTTCCCGTGCAATTCGTCATCCGCCCCAATACCGACGAATTTCACGACTACCGTGGTTACGCTGGCCGCGTGGCCGGTGGCGTGTTCAAGAAAGGCGACAAGGTGATGGTGCTGCCTTCGGGGTTCACGTCTGAGATCACCAAGATCGACACCTTCGACGGCGAAGTGGACGAAGCGTTCCCCCCCATGTCGGTGACGCTGCTGCTGAAGGATGAGATCGACATCAGCCGCGGCGACATGATCGTGCGGGAGAACAACCTGCCGGTAGTGGCCCAGGACCTGGAACTGATGATCTGCTGGTTCAACGAGAAGCCCCTGCAACCGGGCGGCAAGTACACCATTATGCAAACGACCCAGGATGCGCGCTGCGTGATCAAGGACATTCGCTACAAGCTGAACATCAACACGTTGCACCGCAACGAGGAAGACAAGGTCATTGGCATGAACGACATTGCCCGCATTATGATCCGCACCACCAAGCCCCTGTTCGTCGACATCTACCGCCGCAACCGCAACACCGGCAGCATCATCCTGGTGGATGAGCAAACCAACGAAACCGTCGCGGCGGGGATGGTGATTTAGCGCTCAATGTTGACCGTACGCATTTCCCGCACTTCGGCGGGCAGGTAAAAATTGCCGGCCAGCAAGCCTTTGATGATGCGGTTGATCACATTGTTGCGAACCTGGAGGCCCGATATGGTCGGGTTGATGGTGTTCAGCCAAAACTGGATGGTGAGCACCAGGCCATTGGCGTTGTAGTCGCTGACGAAGACGCTGGGCTGGTGGTCGTCCTGCAGGACGCCCTCGATGGTGGCCAGGGTCTCGAGCACCAGGGCGGAGGCTTTATCCACGTCGCTCTCCTTGCCCAGCTGCACGGTGAATTCCCGGCGCAGGAAGCCGTCCTGCGTGTAATTGACGATGGGGTTGCGCACGATCATGCCGTTGGGGATGTAGACGTCGCGCCCGTCGAAGGTCTTGAGGTGCACGTCGCGCAGGCTGAGGCCCAC
>PZPC01000019.1 GCA_003045895.1 Bacteroidota bacterium | reverse complement strand
AAAAAACAGCCCAACAAAACCTGGTGGCTCCGCCAGGCGTGGAGGGTTAGCTCCGCTTTGGCGGGGATAATTTTACGGGCATAAAAGAGCAGCGCTGCGTAATAAATGGGATTTTTCCATTAATATAGCTTCTTCTATCTACCTACCTACCCCCACCCACTTATGACCATAACCGGGCACATCATCGACATTTTCCGCCAAACCAGCTACCCCGGCACGATCGAGGTAGCTGCTGGCAAGATTATTGGCATCCAGCCTACCGACGAACCGGTAACTCCCCAGTACCTGCTACCCGGCTTCATCGACGCCCACGTACACATTGAAAGCTCGCTGCTGGTGCCTACCGAATTTGCCCGCCTGGCGGTGGTGCACGGGACGGTAGCCACGGTGTCCGACCCCCACGAGATTGGCAATGTGCTCGGGGTAGCGGGGGTAGAGTTTATGATCGAAAACGGCCGCCGCAGCCCCTTTAAGTTCTACTTCGGCGCGCCTTCCTGCGTGCCGGCTACCACTTTCGAGACCGCCGGCGCGCGCATCTCGCCCAGCGATGTCGACTATTTGCTGGCCAAGCCCGAGGTGAAGTACCTGGCGGAAATGATGAACTGGCCCGGCGTGTTGCACAACGATCCCGAGGTATTCGAGAAGATCGCCCTGGCCCGCCAGTACGGCAAACCCGTAGATGGCCACGCGCCGGGGCTCATGGGCGAGGATGCGGCCCGCTACATCGCCGCCGGCATCAGCACCGACCACGAATGCTTCACGCGCGCCGAAGCGCTCGGAAAGCTGGAGCGCGGCATGAAAATCATCATCCGGGAAGGCAGCGCCGCCAAGAATTTTGCCGCCCTGGCGGATCTGATTCCCGACCACCACGCGGCTATGCTGTTCTGTTCCGACGACAAGCATCCGGACAGCCTGGTCGCCGGGCACATCAACAGCCTGGTCAAAAGAGCGCTGGCCATGGGCATCGACCTGTTTCAGGTCTTGCGGGTAGCCTGTGTCAATCCGGTGCTGCACTACGGCCTCGACGTCGGCCTGCTGCGGGTAGGCGACCCGGCAGATTTTATTGCCATCGACAACCTCCAGGATTTCAACGTCCTGCAAACTTACATTGCGGGCGAACTGGTGGCCGAAAACGGGGTCTCCAGACTGCCTTCCCTGAACAGTACCCACCCCAACAATTTCGTGGCCACGACCGTCGCTCCGGAGCAGTTTGCCGTGCCGCATACCACGGCCAAAATTCCCGTCATCGAGGTCATTGATGGCGAACTGATCACCCACCGACTGGATGTGCCGCCACTGGTCAGCGAGGGATGGAATGTCTCCGACACCGAGCGCGATATCCTGAAAATTACCGTCGTCAACCGCTACCAGGCCGCCCCGCCGGCGGTAGCTTTCATCAAGAATTTCGGTTTGCGCGAAGGCGCCATCGCTTCGTCGGTCGGGCACGACTCGCACAACATCATTGCCGTGGGCGTAGACGATGCCTCGCTGGCCGCAGCCGTCAACCTGATCATGGCCAACTGCGGCGGCCTGGCGGCGGTCAGCAAAGGAGAAAACCAGGTGATTCCCCTGCCCATCGCCGGCCTCATGACCGACGGCGACGGCTACGCCATTGCCGCGGCCTACATCGCCATCGACCAGCTGGTCAAGCAAATGGGCTCGCGGTTGCTTTCGCCCTTCATGTCGCTGTCTTTTATGGCCCTGCTGGTGATTCCCGCCATTAAGCTGAGCGACCTGGGGCTGTTTGACGGACACAAATTTGAATTCATTGAATAAGACACCAATTCTGTAATACCTTTGCCAACGGTACGGTGTACCAGGCAATTCAACCGCAACAAGATGATGAAGGATAAGTCCGACGCCCCCAATACGCAACCCAATAACCCCTTGCACGGGGTCAAGTTGGCCGATATACTCGACCGGCTCGTTGATGCCTACGGGTGGGAGCACCTGGGAGCCATGATCAACATCCGCTGTTTCACCCACGATCCCTCCATCAAATCTAGTTTGACGTTCCTCCGCAAGACCCCCTGGGCGCGGGAGGAGGTGGAACAGGTGTATTTGCGGTTGTTGCGGCGCAAGTAGCTGCTTGCTGCGTCTTCAGCGCGGGCTGCGCGCTGCGCAGGCAGCCTCGTGAAGGAGCAGAGCCTGCCCGTACCGCTGCTTGCTGCGCAAGCGGTCTCCTGGAGGAGCAGGCCCGCCCGCTTAGACGCGCGTGATCCCCTGATCGCATGGGCTGTATTCATTTGGGTGCTCGCAGCAAATCCTGGAAAACGAATACGCCTGACGCTTGCCTGCTCCCGCTTTTACACTTTTACACGCGCCTGCCACGTCTTTAGCGTTGCCTGCCACGTCTTTAGCGTTGCCTGCCACGTCTTTAGCGTGGGTCTAAAACTTCCGACCTCCCACTGCCGATTTCCGATTTTGAGTCACCTTTACACGGTCTAAAACTTCCGACCTCCGATTTCCTACCTCCGATTTCGAGTCACTTCCGACTTCGAGCGCCTTTCCTCCTCCGGCACGCCCGGGCGTGCCACCTCCTCCAAAAGAGGACTTTTGACCGTCCGTATTCCGACTTTCTGTTTACACGTTTCCACCTTTACACGGTCTAAAACTTCCGACTTCCCACCTCCGACCTCCGATTTCGAGTCACTTCCCACCTCCGATTTCGAGTCACTTCCCACTTCTGCCGCCTTTACACCTACCCAACCTTTACACGTTTACCCGTGGCCCATAATACTTCCGCCGCAACCAAAAGGCAACATTCACCAGGATAATCAGGGCTGGCACCTCCACCAGCGGGCCGATGACGCCGGCAAAGGCCTGCCCGGAGTTGAGTCCGAAAACGGCGATGGCCACCGCAATGGCCAGTTCAAAATTGTTGCCCGCAGCGGTGAAAGCAATCGCGGCGTTGCGGGGATAGTCGGCGCCCAGGGCCTTACCGATGAAGAAGCTGATGAGAAAGATGAGTCCGAAGTAGATCACCAGGGGCAGGGCAATGCGCAGGACATCCAGCGGGATTTGGACGATCAGCTCGCCCTTGAGGCTGAACATGACCACGATGGTGAACAGGAGGGCGATGAGTGTCAGGGGCGAGATGCGGGGAATGAATTTTTCCTGGTACCAGCTTTCCCCTTTGGCTTTTACCAGCAGGGTACGCGTCAGGAAACCCGCCAGGAAGGGCAGCCCCAGGTAGATGGCCACACTTTTCGCCACGGTGCCGATGGAGATGTCGACGAGGGCGCCGGGAAACCCAAAATAGGGCGGCAAAACGGTGATGAACAGCCAGGCGTAGAAGCTGTAGAAGAACACCTGGAAGATGCTGTTCAGGGCCACCAGCCCGGCGCCGTACTCGCGGTCGCCTTCGGCCAGGTCATTCCAGACGATGACCATGGCGATGCAGCGCGCCAGGCCGATCAGGATCAGGCCCGTCATGTATTCCGGGTAGTCGCGCAGGAAGACGATGGCCAACAGAAACATGAGTACCGGCCCCACGATCCAGTTGAGCGCCAGCGACAAACCCAGTATTTTGACGTTGCGAAACACCCGTGGCAACAACTGGTAGTTCACTTTGGCCAGCGGTGGATACATCATGAGGATGAGCCCGATGGCAATGGGGATATTGGTGGTGCCCGTGGTGAAACGGTTGACCAGGTCGGCCGTTTGCGGTACGAAATAACCCAGCCCGACCCCCACGGCCATGGCCAGGAAGATCCAGAGGGTGAGGTAGCGATCGAGGAAAGACAGCTGCCGGGGCGCGCGGGTAGGGGTTGTTTTATTCATGATCGTTGACGTGGTCTGGGTGATGGTGAATTACTAAGTGAAAAGCATACAACAGTTCCCGTCCGATTTGGGCAACCCGCTCGTCGTAGCGGTCCGCTTCCGCAGGGGTATCGTCGGCTACCTTGGGATCTTCGTAGGTGAGCGCCAGGCGCCAGGCCGCCCCCGGCACGAGGGGGCAACTTTCGTCGGCTTCGGCACAGGTCATAATGGCGGCAAAACCTGTTTGGGGATTACGGCCGTCGCCGATGGTCTTGGAAAAGCATACCAGCGGTGGCAGGTCGGACCCGGCCTGCACCTGGTAGTGCGGATTGTCGCCACCGGGGTGGGTGATGCGGAATCCCACCCGCTCCAACGCCGCCACAGCCCGTGGGTTGAAGGCCGTGGCTTCCGTACCTCCGGAGTAGGTCGTGAGGTTGGGGATAGCAAAATATGCAGCCGCCGTAGCAGCCCACACCTGGGCGATCTGGCTGCGGCGGGAGTTGTGGGTGCAGATAAAATGCAGTGCCAGGGGTGCCTCGCGGGCAGTTTGCTGCCGAAGGTAGGCGGCTAACTGCTGCAACAATTGTTGCCGCGCCGGCGGAATGAGGGGGGCTTCGGCCAGCAGCTGTACCACGTGGGCTTGCAGTTCCGGAAATAGAGGAATGGACATAATGGGTTGGCTCTTTTGTTTCGTTTATGGTTGGCTAGCAATCAATGGGTTATACAAACAGACTCGTGCTACAGGAAGCTGTTTTAGCAAAACGAGCTCATCTTATGCGGAGCAAAGCTGATCAACACCCGCAGTCCTGTTCGGCTACGTAGGTGTCGAAAAGGCCATTGAAAAGCTGCTGCACCTCCCGCCAACGCGCGGAATTGATGCAGTAGTTTACGCTGGTTCCAGAAATGGTTCCCTGTAGCAACCCAACGGCTTTGAGCGCTTGCAGGTGCCGCGATATGGTGGGCTGGGCCAGGGGGATTTCGGCGACCAACTCCCCACCAATACAGGCATTGACCTTCAACAGGTGTTGCAGGATGGCGATCCGCGCCGGATGCCCCAGGGCCTTGGCCAACGCGGCCAGTTCGTTCTGGTGGGTGGTAAAATTTTCGGTCTTGGTGACGCCCATGCTTTATTTGTTTATTGCAATATTACGATATAATTTGGTGCCTGTGTGAAAATATTCAAAAAAAAGCATGCCACGCCTTCATCTTGACAATACCCTTACGCAGCTGCCCCAACCAGCAACCCGGCCTGCAGTTCATGCGGGGAGCGAATGGACTGCTTTTTAGCCCCCAGCGTACGCTTTCCTCACTTTGGACATCCCTCCGACAAGAAAAACAGCTTTAACGCATTACCTTTAGTACTTTTGGCAAGAATACTAAAATCTACCTTATGCTGCGACTACTACTCCTGTTCACCCTCTTTGTTTCCGGTATCACCCTCCACGCCCAGGATACCATCCGGGTGCAAACCCTCACCTGGGCCGACCAGGCGCGGTCGGGCTACTTCCAGTTCCCCGCCGTGCCGGGACAGACCTACGAAAAAATCCTCATGCGCTACAACATGCGCTGCCACAACGCCGCCGTGGGTAGCGGCAATGTAGGTTGCCGGGAGTGGGACTACAGCTGCAATACCTTCCTCACCGACCCTACGCAGTTGGATTCTACCCTCAGCAAGCACCCCTCGCACCGCATCAGCGGATTCACGGGTACCGCTTTCCCCTACACCGACCAGCCGTACTACAACTATACCCAGTACGCACAAACGGCGACCACCTTTGCCGATACCAGCAGCTGGAGCGTAGCCGAGGTAGGTACGGGCGCTATTCCGCTGACCCTGGGGGCGCAGGCAGGCCGCTCGCGCGAGCAATACCTCTACCCGGCGGCCGACCTCCTGGCAGCAGGCCTGACGGCGGGGCCCATCAGCGCCTTGCAGCTCAACGTACTGGTTGCCGGCGGCACGGTCCCCTTCCTGAAACTGGCCTTGCAGCAGGTGAACCTCCCGGTTTTGGATCCGCTCGCACCCGTCACCGACGGCTTCACCGAAGTTTATTTTCGCACCACTACTTTCGCGGCAACAGGCTGGACCAGCCTTCCCTTTCGGGCGCCTTTTACCTGGGACGGCACCAGCAGCCTCCTGCTCGACGTGAGCCAAACCGGAAGCCCGGCGGCACCTCTGGTAGAGTTTGCGGGTACCCAGACGCCGGCCTTATCCGGTGCCGCTCCCGCCAGTGCCAACCGCCATTACCTCGGCTTGCAGGGCACCGGCAACCTGGCTATTCCTGCCGCAGCGCTGGGTATGAACCAGGCCGTGACCATCGCCTTTTGGGCCTACGGCCTTCCGGCAGCGCTGCCCACTACGACCTCGGTGATGGAAGCCCGCGACGGCGCCAATCGCCGCCAGATCAACATTCACCTGCCCTGGTCTGACGGCGTCATCTACTGGGATTGTGGCAACGACGGCTCCGGCTACGACCGCATCTCCAAAGCCGCCAGCCCCAACGACTTCGAAGGAAAGTGGACCCACTGGGCGTTCACCAAGGATGCCACTACCGGCCGCATGGAAATTTACCTCAACGGCGAGTTGTGGCACAGCGAAACCGGTAAAAACCGCGCCATCGCAGCCACCCGCATGCTGGTTGGCTCCGATGCCGATGGCAACTGGCCCTGGCCCGGCAACCTCGACCACCTGAGCCTCTGGCAAACCGCCCTGACGGCTGCCGAAATCCAGCAGCTCATGTACCAGCGCGAGGTGCCCACCAACCACCCCGCCTACGCGGCCCTCCTCGCCGACTACCCCCTCAACGAGGGCACCGGCCTGCTGGCTACCGACGCAGCTCACGGCTTCGACGCCGAACTCTTTGGTCCCAACTGGCAGACCTACCGCGGCGAAGACCTGCGCGACGACTGGTTCGCCATCCCCTACCGCTACTCGGCGCGTTGGGAGCAGGGTGTCCATAGCATCGTGAATACGACCGAGCTGGCGCTGGATTCCACCCTCGTCAATCCCAGCTCCGTCAACGCCTACGCGGTAGACGCCAGCAACAACCTGGTGCTGGCCAACACCTACCAAACCTACCCCGCCACGGCCAGCTACCTGTACAACGAAGCAGGCACCGTGCTCGAAACCTACCCCCTCGCAGCCCAGGGCACGATCAATATTGTCGACCTGACCTACCACCGCAAACGACCCGCCAAATTTGAGTTGCTCTCCCTGGTTACGCCCTACGGCAATGGCCTCGACCTCGGACAGGCGGGCAAGACCTTCACCTTCGACGTGACGGACTTCGCGCCCATACTCACCGGCGAACGCTTCCTCTCGATGGAACTCGGCGGCGAAAACCAGGAACAGATGGACATCTCCTTCCTCTTCATCACCGGCACACCCACCCGCGACGTGCTGGCGGTAGAAAACGTCTGGCCGTTTGCCCGCGGTGGATACGATGCTATCCAGGCCAATACCGTCTTCGAACCCCGCACCCTGCGCCTGCGCCCCGATGCCGACGCCGTCAAGCTGCGCAGCAGCATCACCGGGCACGGCCAAAACGGTGAATTCGTGCCTCGCCAACACTACCTCAACCTCAATGGCGGCAGCCAGGATTATACGTTCAACGTCTGGAAAGCCTGTGCCGAAAACCCCATCTACCCCCAGGGCGGTACCTGGATTTTTGACCGCGCGGGCTGGTGCCCGGGCATGGCCACCGACCTGCACGAGTTTTTCCTGCCCAGCAACCTCGGCAACAGCCTGGAAATCGACTACGGCGTGAATGGCGCCTCCCTCACCGAGGCCAACTACCTGGTGTCGACCCAGCTGGTGAGCTACGGCCCGCCGAATTTCACCCTCGATGCAGCCCTCGTCGACATCATCCGCCCCAGCAAGCGCGTAGAGCACGAACGTTTCAACCCCGCCTGCAACCAACCCCTGGTGGTGGTAAAAAACAACGGCCTGACGCCGCTCACCGCACTGGATATCCACTACGGCGTGGCCGGTGGCAGCTCTGCCGTCTACGCCTGGACCGGCAACCTGGCACTGGGCGAAACCGCCACCGTGGCCCTGCCGGTAGACGACTACCTGTTTTGGCAAAGCAACGCCGCCGAGCCGGAATTTGTCGTCACCCTGGCCGCACCGAACGCGGAGGCCGACGAATACCAGCCCAACAATACGATGCGAAGCCCCTTTACGCCGGCGATCGTCTTCGATTTCGACAACCTGCTCCTCCAGGTACGCACCAACAACCGCCCCGCGGAAAACCGCTACACCATCAAGGACGCGGCCGGAGCGGTGGTGCTGGCCCGCACCAATATGGCGGCGGCTACGACCTACCGCGACGACATCGTCCTGCCCCCCGGGTGCTACAGCCTCGAATTTGAAGACGATGGCGGCGACGGACTCGACTTCTGGTACTGGGCTGCCGTGGGCCAAAACGTAGGCACGGGCACCCTCTCCTTCCGGCGGCAGTTCAACCAAACCGTGGTACTGGGTGTCCGTACCCTCAACCCCGACTTTGGCGGCAACCTGCACTACGATTTCATCATCCCCCAGGCGGTGGCCACCGAAGAGGTACTGACCGAGCCCCGCCGGTTCAGCGTCTACCCCAACCCGGCAGCTACCCAAACGACCATCGAGCTGACGGGCTTCACGGGCGAAACCGCCAACTGGGAAATACGGGATATGACGGGCCGCACGGTGCAGCAAGGCCGTACCGCGGCACTCAGCCAACTGCACACCGAGCAGCTGGACGTCAGCAGCCTGCCCGCCGGCATGTACCTGGTGCAGGTATTGCTGGGGCAAAAGGTGTACACGCAGGAAATTGTGGTGCTGCCAAAGTAAACTGATTATTTTGTTCCATGTCTTGTTCTGCTGGGTCAGATTGGTTAACCCCGATATGATGCCAGCAGAACAAGTCTAATACCCTGCCCATGCCCGCCCGTTACCTCCTCCTCGGCCTCCTACTCCTCGGCGGCCTCACCACCACCACTAAGGGGCAATCCCTGAAGGTCATGACCTATAATATTCGCCTGGATTTTGCCGGCGACGGCGAAGATGCCTGGCTCCACCGCCGGGACAAACTGGTGGCCCAGATTCAGTTTTACGCACCGGCCATCATGGGCATCCAGGAAGCCCTGCCCCACCAGGTCACCGAACTAGCGGCAGGCCTGCCGGGGTACGCCTATGTTGGCCAGGCCCGGGACGGGGAAGGGAAGGGCGAATCGTCCAATATTTTTTACGACCAGGAGCGTTTGACTATCCTTGAAAACCACACCTTCTGGCTGTCCGCAACACCCGACACCGTCTCCCGCGGCTGGGACGCAGCCTGCAACCGGGTGTGTACCTACGCCCGCTTCCACGACCAGGGCAGCTCCCGGCAATTCTGGGTGTTCAATACCCACCTGGATCACGTCGGACAGGAAGCCCGCGCCCGCAGTGTGGCCCTGATCCGGGCTAAAATTAAAGAAGTGAATACGGGCGACGACCCCGTCATTTTTATGGGCGACCTCAATGCCGAGCCCGCCAGCGAACTGATCGCCGAAGTCCGCAAAGACCTCGTGGATACCCGCGAACGGTCGGTAGCGCCGCCCTTCGGGCCCGTGGGCACCTTCAACGGCTTCCAGTTTTGTGAACCCGTCACGCGGCGGATCGACTACATTTTCATCTCCCCGACAGCAAGCTGGGTCGTCAAGAGATACGCGGTCCTCAGCGACTCCGACAACCTGCACTACCCTTCCGATCACCTCCCCGTTTTGGTGGAATTAAGTACGGTGACCCATTAAAAGAAGCCTTTAAACAGGTTAAATTAGCTGTTCCGCAGCTTGCTGCCCACGCGCAGCGCCCGCCAGAAGGCGATACCAAAAAATAGGGCTACGCCCATTCCGATCCGACTGAGGGTCGGCTCCCCTTGCCGCCACAGCAGGTAGGCAAAAAAACTGGCGGCACAAAACAGGATAGCGAAACTCAGCTGCCGCAGGCCGTGGTACACCAGTTGGCCGCTTTGGCGGGTATCCACCGAGGCGATGTCCAGCTGGCCCTGCCGGGCGAGGGTCAGGAAAGTTTTCAGTTCTCCCGGCAGCTGGATCAACTCGGTGGCCGTATCGCGCAGCAGGTGGCGGGCCAGCGTGAAGAGATCATCCCGGCTGTTGAACACAAATTCCTCCAGGTAGGGCTTCACCACGTCCAGGGGGTTCAGCTTGGGGGCCAGGGTACTGCTGATGCCCAGCAGCAAAGTTGCCATGCGGTTCAACAGCACGTATTCCTTGGGCACTTGCACGGTGGCCGTGATGCCGCTGAAGCCGATATTTTTGAGTAAAGAAAAAAGGCTGTTGTTGAACGGATCCACTTCGATCTCCCGGAAGTTGAGCCCCTCCAGTTTGATTTCGTCGCGCAGGAAATTGCGCATCGCTTCGATAATCTGCTGGGCTACGCGTTCGGCTTCCCGGCCAGGCGCCACGAAGCCCATTTTGCGGGACGCTTCCACCATGGTAGCCACGTCGTTTTTGATGGCGGCTTCGATGAGTTGCGACAAGCTCGCGCGCATGGCCACGGGCAGGCGGGCTACCGCCCCGAAGTCGAGCAGAACCAGGGTGCCATCTTCCTGCACCAGGATATTGCCGGGGTGCGGATCGGCGTGGTAGAAGCCGTCTTTCAGCACCATCTGGCAGTAGATGCGCAACAGGCGCACGGCGAGTGCTTCCTGGTCGATGCCCCAGGCTGCCAGTTGCTGGGTCTTGTTGATCTTCACCCCACTGAACCAGGTGGTGGTCAGTACCCGTTGGGTGCAAAACCGGGAATGGATAGCGGGAATCACAAACTGGGGTTCGTCGGCAAAGGTGGCCGCTATGGTCTGCATGGCGTGGGCTTCGGCCACGAAATCCAGCTCCTCCTCGATCATCTGCCGCACCTGGGTGTAGACGTGGTCCATGCCCTTGATGTCGAACCACCACGAGATCATCTGCTGCAGCCGGTTGATGATGCGCAGGTCGACCTCGGCTACCGTCTCGATGTTGGCGTGTTGAATCTTCACCACCACTTCGGTGCCGTCGTGCAACCGCGCCCGGTGGGCCTGCCCGATGGAGGCGGCGGCCAGAGGTACCGCCGAGAAATCGGCAAAGAGGGTGGCCGATCCTTCGCCGAATTCGGCCACGATACGCTGCTCCACTTCGGCCAGGGGGCGGGCGGGTACCTGATCCTGCAAGCTATCCAGCGGTTCCTGATAGGCTTCCGGCAGGAAGTTGGTGAGGATCGACAACAATTGCCCGACCTTGATGAACAGCCCCTGCAGCTCCAGCACGGCGGTTTTCACGCGTTCGGCGTTGCGCACGTGCAGGGCGCCAATCCGGCGTTCGTAGTACCGCTGCCCCAGTATTTTCTTGCGCCAGTAAAGCCCCAGGTAGCTGAACGCCACCACCAGGGCCGTCCAGTAGGCCTTGCGGATGCGGCGCCCCGGAGAGCTCAGTAGTTTATTCGCCATGGTTGGTTGCGGGATTTTTAGCAGGGGCAAAGGTAAGCATTATTGTGGCGGCTCACCTAGGGTGGAGAGGAGGCCGCGTGTAAATGGGAAAAAGTGGGGCAAGTGTAAAAGTGGGGTAAGTGAAAAAGTTGAGGAGGCGGAAGTGGTAGACCTCCGAGGTTGAAACCATTCATCGGAGCGCAGAAAGTGAAGGTATTGCTTCGCGGGGTGGGCAAACCTCGGAGGACGTTTACCCTTTGAGTGAAAAAACCAAGTGATTAAGACCCTGTATATACAAAGAATTCAAACAATGTTGGCTGTATCTCTACCGTACAGGCGCAACATTTTGGTTTGCACCCTTCTGAAGGTGCTTTACAAAGCTGAAAAAAAGAGGTCAAATTAGTATTTTAACACATTTGACCTCTAAAGTCTTACTTAAACAGCCTTTTTAGTTACACCGGTCGGAGAAGAAAAGGATTAGAAATTGACTTACGACCAAACAAACGAAGTAACTCAACTTCATCTGTTTCATCAATATGGCGTATCCTAATTTCCTCTTGTACTTTTGGTTGTTTTGGACTTGGTATCCGATGAAGGAAGAAAGGGTATAATTCCTCGCTTCGATAAACCTTCTCTACATTAGGAAAATCGGGCAACGGCTTTATTTGCTTTTGCTGCTTAAATTCTTCGGTATACTCAAACACCCACTTCCCACTATCCAATCGCAGGATACCAACAAGAAGTTGCTTATAACTCAAATTGAATACTATAACTTTTCCTTTCGGAGTGATCAACTCCTCTTGGCCTTCCGTCTTCCATCGATTAAGCCAATTTAACATATTGATAAATTTTGGTTTTGTACAGCCTCGGTAAGTAGTTGGAATCTTCTTTTCAAACATTCCTTTACTAACAACAACCGTTTTTCAGTGTAAAATGTTGTGAATTTTTTATCAAGAACATCTATAACGTTCTGTAAATATATGGGATTTAAGTACTCAGTGCAAATATTTCGATATTCTGGGAAAGTTTGACAAATATTACATATCAATTGAAAATGATTGATTTCCTCTAGGCCATCCCAACCAATTTTTGGGCGCGACAGATTAATATACTTATCTAAGTAAACCCTATTGATTTCAATTCCAGCTTTTTTTTTGATAAAGTACTTACTTTCTAAGGTTTTTTCATTAGTGTTCCAAAATAATCCTCTGGCAGAATCATAAATTGGAGAAAACCTAGGCGGTGTACTACCTTCAATATGTGTAATGACTCCCCAATTATAAAAATGTCTATCATTATTCCCTGTAATTGCATCTAATAGCAGCATCTTCACAAGACTCTCCATTATTTGCGGACTCTCTAAAGGAAACAAAAATGCTATAGCATTTTTAGTAACTTGAAAAGTCAAAAGTGATCGGGCCCAATTTTGTCTCTCTATTTCTTCAACAAAATGTATGTCGGTTTCATTTAGATACGCCGAATATATCTGCGCTCCGTGCATCAAATTTTCCTCAGGTTTTAGGAAATACTCACTAAGAAATCGAAGCTGTCCATGCCCAATCCGTAACATAGAATTAGCCATTTCTAAGCCAAGTTCTTCTCCAATTTGATTCAAAAGATATTCAGAAATACCCTCTAGTGGATACCATTTATGGCCAACTTTTGCAATGTATTTACGACAAACTTTTTTACGAGTCCTTTTGTTCCTCTCGTATTCCCATATTTTAATAAAGTCCTTCGGAGCATCTCCCCCTACTACATTTGTTAATACTTGATAATGACGTTTACGCAAACACTTAACACATCCATGTATCTTATTTAAAGCAATTCCTCCGCTATAATTTTTGATTATATCGTTTCTGTTTTGATCAGACTCTTCATCCTCAACTAAAGTCCAATTCATTGATTTATCATATCCATATACTTTACGACTATACCATTTTAATATGGTAAGTTTTTCATCCTTTCTAGTCATTTTTCGTGGCAAAAGGCAGCGCCAAAAGCCAGGCCTGTGTTCAGCATAAGGTGTAGACCTCCAAGGTTGAAACCATTCATCGGAGAGCAGAAAGTGAAGGTATGGCTTCGCAGGGTGGGTAAACCTCGGAGGACAGTGCCCTTAGAGTGAAAAACTACCGCGCCCAGCGCCAACTCCCGCCGCGAGTCGCTGCTGCATGGCGTCGCCCACGCTGAAGACGTGGCAGGTGCGAGACCCCCTGGTTTATATAAATTATCAGCGGTTGTGGTCGCGAGCTACCAACCCAAAGCTACAGCACAGCTATACCACTATACCCCAGCTCCTCACATCCACTCTTCCTCATTCGCGGGCAGGCTGGCGGGGCCGCTCCCGTCGTCGTCGGTATTGGTGAAGTCCCAGTTGTAGGTATCCAGGCTGCTGATCGACAGGCGCAGCAGGTCGATGCAGTTTTGGATGTCGCCCTGGTGAGCCATTTCGATGGTCTGGTGAATGTGGCGCAGCGGAATGGAGATAGCGCCGGCAATGGCGCCTTTTTTACCGTAGCGCTGGAGGCCGGCCGTATCGGTACCGCCGGCGGGCAGCAGCTCCGACTGCCAGGGGATGTGGTTTTCGGTGGCCAATTTTTTCAGGTAGTTGACCATCCGAAAATCGCTGATCACGGTGCCGTCCATGATTTTAATGGCGGCTCCTTTGCCGAGTTTGGTCACCATCTCGTGGCCCTGGGCGCCCGGCACGTCGAAGGCGATGGTCACGTCGAGGCCAAAACCGAAGTCGGGATCAATGAGGTGAGCCGCCGAGATGGCGCCCCGCAAGCCCACTTCTTCCTGCACGGTAAAGACGGCGTAGAGGTCGTAGGGAAGCTGCTCCTGCTGCAAAAGCCGCAAGGTTTCCAGCAGGATAAAGACGGACACGCGGTTGTCGATGGATTTGCTGTTCACGCAGTCGCCCAATTCGATCAGGGCGCGCTCGCGGGTCACGGGGTCTCCTACCCGCACGATCTTCCGGACGTCTTCCTTGCTCATCCCCAGGTCGATAAAATAATCGTTCAGGGGTACTTGTTTGGTGCGTTCTTCGGGCTTCATGAGGTGAATGGGCTTGGAACCCATCACCCCGATCACGTCGCGGCGGCCGTGTACGATGACCCGCTGCGAGGTCAGGGTCTTGGGGTCGAAGCCGCCCAGGGGCAGGAAGCGAAGGAACCCTTCGTCGTCGATGTGGTTGACGATAAAGCCGATCTCATCCATGTGGGCGGCCACCATTACGCGTTTGCGCTCTTTTCCGCGCCTGACGGCAATCACGTTGCCCATGTTGTCGATGGAAACCTCATCTACCAGCGGCGTTACTTCCCGCAGCACCAGTTCGCGAATACGCTGCTCAAACCCTGGTGCGCCGGGCGTCTCACATATGGCTTTCAAAAGTTGGATGTCGATCATGACCGCTATTTAATTTTTGCGAATGGAAGGCGAAGTTAAAATTAAAATTGGAATACATTCGTGTTTTGCGGTGCTTCCGTGCGTTCTATTTTGGTACTTTGTGCCGCAATTCCAAGCAAGACCAAATGGCATTACTGAAAAAATTAGCGGGAGAAACAGCTATCTACGGCCTCAGCAGCATTGTGGGCCGGGTCGTGAATTGGGTCATCCTTACTCCTTACCTGACCCGGGAATTCACCCTCGACGAGTACGGGATCGTCAATGACCTGTATTTCAACATCGCCTTGTTGCTCGTGTTTTTTACGTACCGGATGGAGACCGCGTTCTTCCGTTTTGCCAGTCGGGCCCAAAAGGAACAGCTGGCTGGTGGCGCGACAGCTGATACGGCCGACGCCGTTTTCACCACGGCTACCCTTTCCATTATCGCCTCCACGGTATTGCTGACGGCCTTGTTGTGGGTGCAGGCGCCCGCCATTGCCAACTACCTGCTCTATCCGGGGCGGGCGGATTACGTCCGTATTTTCACCCTCATCATTGCCTTCGACGCGCTGGCCGCTATTCCCTTTGCCCGCCTGCGCATGGACGGCCGGCCGCTGCGGTTTGCCTTCATCAAAATAGGGGCCATCGTGGCCAATATCCTGCTGGTTTTCTTCTTTCTGGAAGGCTGCCCCTGGCTCATCGACCACGGCCAGCAGTGGGCCACCCTCCTCTACCAGCCCGAGCGGCGGGTAGCGTACGTGTTCTGGACCAACCTCCTTGCCAGCGGCCTCACGCTGTTGTGGCTGGCTCCGCTGTACCGGCACCTGGCCTGGCGCTTCGTGGGCGAACTGTGGCAGCGCATGCTGCGCTACGCGCTCCCGCTGGTGGTGGCCGGGATGGCGGGCATTGTGAACTTGCTGATCGGGACGCCCATGCTGAAGTACCTGGGTGGCGGCACACCGGAAGAAAACCTGGCCCTGGGCGGCTTGTACGCCGCGGCCACCAAGCTGGCGGTGCTGATGAGCTTGTTTGTGCAGGCCTTCAATTACGCGGCCGAGCCTTTCTTCTTTCGCCACGCGGCGGAGTCGGATGACCGGGCGGTCTACGCCGATGTCGCCCGGGCTTTTGCCCTGGTGGGGAGCCTGGCCTTCCTGGGCATTATGCTTTACCTGGAGGTCATCCAGTATTTTTTGGGCCGCGACTTCCGGAAGGGTTTGGGCGTTTTGCCGATTGCCCTCATCGCCAATTTTTTCCTCGGGCTGTTCTACAACTTTGCCATCGGCTTCAAACTCACCGACCAGACCCGCTGGGGGGGCTACATTGCCCTGGGGGGGGCCGTCATCACCATTGTGGTCAACGTGGTTTTCATTCCTTCCCTGAGCTATTACGCACCCGCCTGGGCCACCCTGGCCTGCTTCCTGTTTATGACCACGGCGGCCTATTACTACAACCGCCGCCGCTGGCCCGTACCCTACGCCGTTGGCCGCATGGCCTACTACCTGGCGCTGGGGCTGGTGGCCTGGGGCAGCTCGCTGCTGCTGGCCGGCTACCTGCCCGACGGCCTGGTTTACCGGATCGCGGTCAATACTGTTTTACTGGCCGCTACGCTGTTGGTTCTTTTTAAAACCGAGGGGCCGTGGTTGAAGAGCGTGTTAAAGGGGTAGTGTCAAAAAAAAATCGCACCCGCCGCTGGTCAGAAGTGAACCATTCCGCACGAGATACGTATACTATGCAGTCAAGCATTTGATTAAGTTCTATAATTTTAGCAACTTGCGCCTTCTTTGTCAAAGCGCTAAAAAAGAACTTTCCCTGACTGCTGCTGGTAGCCCGGTCAGCGGTCCAAATTTAACCCTCAAAAAGACCCCATGGCAGAACATAGATCAGATGTAGAAGCGGTAGATGCCCTTGCACTGGCTTATCGCAATTTGAAAGCAGAAATTGGTAAAATTATCGTCGGGCAGGACGAAGTTGTCAGAGCGGTAATCATCTCCCTTTTCAGCAATGGTCACAGTTTGCTCGTAGGGGTACCCGGCCTGGCCAAAACCCTGCTGGTGAGCACCATCGCCGAAGTGCTGGACCTCGACTTCAAGCGCATTCAATTTACGCCCGACCTGATGCCAACCGACATCACGGGTTCCGAAATTCTCGGCGAAGACCGGCATTTCAAATTCAACCGCGGACCTTTGTTTGCCAATATCGTGCTGGCGGATGAGATCAACCGGACGCCCCCCAAAACGCAGGCTGCTCTGCTGGAAGCCATGCAGGAACGCTCGGTAACCGTCAGCGGCGTACGCCACGAACTGCCAGCTCCTTTCTTTGTGCTGGCTACCCAGAACCCCATCGAGCAGGAAGGTACCTACCCGCTGCCCGAAGCACAGTTGGACCGCTTCATGTTCAACATCCCCCTTACTTACCCCTCTTACGAGGAAGAAATAGCGGTCGTAAAAACCACTACCGGCCAGGAGCGCAAGCAACTCAAAAACATCTTGAGCGCAATAGAGATTATCCAATTCCAGCAATTGGTTCGCAAGATACCCATTGCCGACAATGTGCTCGAATACGCCGTCCAACTGGCTACCCGTACGCGCCCTGGCACCCCCCAGGCCACCAGCGAAGTGAATGAGTACATCAGCTGGGGAGCTGGCCCGCGGGCTTCGCAGTACCTCGTACTCGGCGCCAAGTGCCACGCCGCCATCAGCGGCAAGTACTCGCCCGATAAAGAAGATGTCCAGGCTATCGCCAACTACGTACTGCGGCACCGGATCGTGCGCAACTACAAGGCGGAAGCCGAAGGCATTTCTGAAGAAGATATCATCAGCCACCTGATGTAACAACGCAATTTTGCTCCTTCGCTGCTCCGGGGCTCGAAGGAACAAATGGCTGGCCAGGTAAAACAAATGCGTAGATGGGCACATCCTGTTTACGCATTTGTTCGTTTAGAATGCGCCAAAAAAAAGGGTTTCTTCATCTTAAAGGTAACGCCTCTTTTGTATCTTGTAACCAGGAGGAGTTTACTTAAAAAAAGCATACATGCAAACGGAAAATAAGGTGTCCAGCCAGAAGTTCAGCAACCGCTTGCCAGTTACCTGGCTGGTGGTTATCGTACTGGCGTTGAGTGGTTGTAATTCGGAGGGTTTACAGAAAAGCATGGAGGCCGAACGCAACGCCTTCGGCAAGATCAACCAGGTGAATGTCCTCTGCGACCAGGCTCTCTGGGACGGCCCGCTGGGCGATTCCCTCCGCTACTACTACGGAGCAGCCTACCCGATCCTGCCCCAGCCCGAACCCATCTTTGACCTGCGCCACCTGACCCTCGAACAACTGCGTCAGGATCCCCTACGCAAGGAACTCCGCACCTACCTGATCGTAGGCGATCTGGCTGACGAACAGTCCGAAACTTCTGCCCTGATCCGCCAGGATGTGGGTAAAGAAAAGATCCGGACGCTGGCAGCAGAAAATGGCTACGGCAACTCCGTGGCTAAAAACAAATGGGCCCGCGGACAAACCCTCGTCTACCTCTACGGGCTAACCGAAGCCAAGCTGCTGAAAAACATCACCTCCAGCTTCCCGGCAGTAGCCAAACGACTGCACCAGGCCGACGAACGCCTGATCGAAGCGACGACCTACTTCAGCGGGGAAGACCTCACGCTTTCCGAAGAAGTACGCGCCAAAATGGGGGTTAGCATACGCCTTCCCGAAGCCTTCTACACCGCGCTTGCCGACGAAAAGGTCATGTGGTTGCGCCGCGAAACCAGCGAGATCAGCGCCAATATCCTGATTACCAAAGTACCTTATACCGACCAGTCGCAGTTGACCCGCGAAGGCATCAAGGCTATTCGCAACGAGATCGGTAAGGAGTACGTCTCCTCCTCTATCGCCAATACCTACATGCGCATCAACGATGTGGATCTGCCCCTCTTCGTGGAAACGACCCGCATCAATGGCGACTACGCCCTCGAAGCCCGTGGAATCTGGGATATTGTCAACGATTTTATGGGCGGCGCTTTCGTCAGCTACCTCATCTACGACCCCGCCAAGCCCGACCTGCTCTTCATCGATGCTTTTGTCCACGCGCCTGGCAAGGAAAAACGCGACCTGATGCAGGAGATGGAGTACATCCTGCACACGGCGAAGTATTAGTAGAAGGGAAAAATTGCTGCTTTAAAAACACTCGTCGCAGCTCCCCTCCACCACCAGATGGGTCTGCTTCACGCGAAAGCCGGTAGGAACCTGCACCGTGGCGGTGGCGGTGGCCTCCAGGCAAATGGTCTTGCCGCAATCCTGGCAGTGGAAGTGAGCGTGTTCGTCGTGGTGCTGGTGTTCGGTGCAGCTGTCGGGGCACAGTGCGTATTTGGTGGCTAAGCCGCCGTCCACGACCTCGTGGATGAGTCCCTTTTCGGCAAAAGTTTTCAATGTCCGGTACAGGGTAATGCGGTCAGCATGGGGAAGCCGGCGCTCGAGTTCCGGATGGTCGAGGGCGCGTTTATTGGCCGCAAAAAAAGTACGCAATACTTCTTCTCGCATGGTGGTACTGCGCAGGCCGTGTTTTTTTAATAAGTCTGAAATACGGTGTTCCATAAAGCTATACGCTACTCAACTACAAAGATAGAAGATATTCAGTAAACCTTTTCATTTGCAATATTGTTGCATTATCCTATCTTTGTGCTTTTAGAAAAGAAGTTTCATGCGAATTATCAGGACTTATCTGGATCTGTTTGGCTTTTCGGCCTCCTTCCTGTGTGCCATCCACTGCATGCTCATGCCGTTGATGTTGTCGTTCGGTTTGGCGGGTGTATTGCCCTGGCTGCACAGCCCGTTTCTGGAGTGGGGGCTCATCCTGTCTACGTTGGTGATGGCTTCCTGGTCGCTGGCCGGTTCGGTCTCCCGGCACCGCCAGCTGAATCCCATGCTGCTGGCCGCTGCGGGTTTCGGCATCATCCTCACGGTGCATCTCTTTGAAAGCACCCTCGAACACTACCTGGCTGCCGTTGGTGGCGCACTTATTGCCTATGCCCACTACCGCAACTGGTTGTTGCTGGGCAGCATGCAATGTAAAATCACGGGTACTGAAAGGAAAATGGATACCTCCAAGGCCAAAGTGGCCTAATCGATTCCCCGCTTGCGGTCTTCCTAATCTTTTTCTTCTACCTCTACATCAACCGGTAGCGGAGTGGGGTCCTTTTGCAAGGCGAAGGGTAGCATAATGGCCAGTCCGACCATAATGGATACGTCGGCAAAATTGAAGATACCGGTGCGGAGGCCGAAGAGGCCCATGTTCATAAAGTCGGTCACCTGCGCGTAGAGGATACGGTCGAAGACATTGCTAATCCCACCTCCGACGATAAAGCTCATGCCAACAATCTGCCACTTGTTCAGCGCCTTAGACAACATGACGTAAACCGTCAGTACGGCCAGCAAAACCGCAGGAAAAAAGTGTAAAATGGCCATGCGAACATCTTCCGAAAGGTCAGAGCCCAGGCTCAAAAAAGCACCTTTATTCTCCACGTATACCAACCGAAAAAAGTCATCCCAGTAGGACCGGCTTGGCCGGTATTGCAACGTTTGCCGGGCCCAAACCTTGGTCCATTGATCCAGCCCGATGTTGGCGGCCATGATCACCAGGACAATGACAATGCGATTCCATTTATTTTTCATACAGTAAAGATAAAAGTTTTTGGCTTTTCCCGGCACCTGTTCACCCGTGCCTGCGGGAGGGTGGAGGCACCTCAAATCAAACCAATTTCTCCCGCAATAAGTTGCGCCAGCGCGAATTTACCGGTTTTTCAAATACTGCTCCACCAGCCGCTGCTCTTCGCCATTGAGCTGGTACAGCGCTACCAGTTCCTTGAGCTGGGGCCGGAAATACAGAAACACCACCAGGCCCAGGCAGAAAAAGAGGAAAGGCATCAGGCTGCGCTCGAAAAGGGCCATGACCAGGCAAAACAGGTTGCCCGCTTCCACCATCGCCGAGCGCATGGCGATACTGGTGCGGTAGTGGAGGAGTTTGCCTTCGAAGTTGGGGCGCAGGATGGGGATCTGGTCCTGGCGCAACTTGTTGACGTACCAGGCGGCTCCCGCCGCGAAGAAGATGACCAGCAGGGCTAAAAAGGGGTACGCCGACCCTTCGTTGAGGGTGCTGCCGGGCTGCGTAAGCATAAAGATGATGACAAAACTCAGCAGCACCTGCCCTAGCAAAAGAGCGATGTACAAAAGATAAGCCGACCGCAAAAGCTCTTTGGATGCCCGATTTCTGGGTAGCATAAGTAGTTGTTTTTTTGTGGAAAAGGGAAATCGCAATCCCTTCTCTACAAACTTAACAAAAAAACTGCGGAAGGAATACGGCTTCCTCCGTCAATTACCCATTAGTTGGCTGCAGCCTGCACGCAGCGAAAGCCCGTGTGGATGCTGCCCGTATCGTTGGCGGAGCTGGCCCGGCGCGTAGTGAGGTAGCCGCTGCAGTAACTGTCGTTGCACAAAAAAGAGCCGCCCCGAATGACGTATTTGTTGCGGGCGTAAGGCTCCTGAGGATCGTAAACCTGCGCCGGTCCTTGCGGATTGCTCACCCTTTTGCCCGCTGCCGCGGCCAGTGCATAGGCCTGGGCGTGGTATTTGTCAGAGCACCATTCCCAAACATTCCCCCCCATTTCGTACAGCCCATAGGCATTGGGAGGGTAGCTTTTTACGGGGGCCGTGGTGAAATAGCCATCTTCGAGCAGGTTGTCGTAAGGGAAGGCACCCTGCCAGAAGTTGGCCAATTTAGCCGCTTCGGCAGGCGGATCATTCCCCCAGGGGTAGCGCTGGTTGTCGGTTCCGCCCTGGGCTGCCCATTCCCATTCTGCTTCGGTTGGCAGGCGCTTACCCGCCCAGTGGGCATAAGCCTGGGCGTCGTCCCAGCTGACGTGTACCACGGGGTGTTCTGGCCGGTCGGTAATATCGCTTTGCGGTCCTTCCGGATGCCGCCAGTTGACGCCGGGTTGCCAGGCCCACCACTGCAGTTCGTCACGCAGATCCACCGGTGCGGAAGTGGCGCGAAAAACCATCGAACCAGCGGCCAGCAAGGAATCCGCAGGGCGGGGAATATCGGTAGGTAAATCCTTTTTCAACACCTCCCAGTCGGTCGCTTTTTCGGCGGCCGTCAGGTAGCCCGTAGCCGCCACAAAAGCAGCAAACTGGGCATTAGTGACCTCGGTTTCGTCCATAAAAAAAGCAGCTACGGCAACGGGTACGGGCGGCCATTCATCTGCTTCGGTAGCGCGCTGCGTGGGGCCCAGGGTAAATTCGCCACCAGGAATGTATACCATCCCCGTCGGGGCGTCTGGTACGGGAGGTCTCCCTTCCTGTCGCGAACAGCTGCCGAAAACGGCCAACCACATTACCAGCAGATAGGGCAGGCGCTTGCGCAAAACCGGGGTAGTCAACTGGCTGGTCGGGCAGGTTAATCGGTAGCACGGGTGGGTTGCCTTCATCTGCTTAGTCGTCAAATTATATAAATTACGTCGTTAAAACACCCGCACCAACAGACTCACCTGAGCTGAAAGGCCCCGTCCGTTAGAGAAAGTGAACGAACTGTTATTTGTTGAAAAAATCCCCCCCAGAGCAGATCGGTAACGACCGTCGAGCTGCAGGGATACCGGCCCCAACACGACTTCCAGCCCCAGGCCAGCTGCCAGGCCGTATTGCAAACGTTGGGGCAGGGGCGTGCCATAGTAAGCCTGGCGATCGGGTTGCCAGTCGGCGGGGATGGTTTCGGTTTCTCCAATGGGGTAACTCAGGTACGAACCCAATAGCAAGAAAGGTCGTACCACTCCTTTTCCTACACTGAGGTGCGAAAAGATGGCCAGGTCCAGGTAATCAATCTGGCGGGTATACCGCGTCGAGAGCGCGTCCTGTACTTCGGCCCAGCCACGCTGGTCGTAGGCAACCTCCAACTGCACCCCCAGGTGGGGTTCGCCCACGTAGCGCAACACCGCTGCCAGCCGTTGCCCCACCAGGAACCCTTGCTGGATGGCCGGCGAAAAATTTACCTCATTCCAGCTCTGCCCGTACTGCACCCCCAGGTAGGTGACTGGGCGAAAAGCCGTGCTGTCGGCCTGGGCCACCAATCGGCAGCTGCCCAGCGCCAGAGCGGGCAAGAGCGCGTAACAGCAGATGGCCCGCAAAAAAGTATACCCCATTGATTTGTTCATTTACCGTCGTCGTTCCGCTATTCTACGTATGCCTGACGAACTACCAGCGTAAGGTAGCCATTGTCGCGCTCGGTGTAACCTTGTTCGTAAACATATCGGTAGACCGTCCCCGTGCGGGTTACGTATTCATTGGTAAAATAACGAAAATTAAAACCCATTTCCAGGAGTTTGTCGCGGTGAACGGTTGCCTTTCCTTCGGGGTTGAGCCCTTCCAGGATACGGCGGTTCTTGCGCAGGGTATTGTTGATGTTTCGAATAAAGTTGGTGTGGTCGCTGTTGTGGCGGTTGTGGTGGGTACTGCGGCAGTTGTCAGAACAAAAGCGCTTGTCTGGCCGCCCGGTGATTTCGTCGCCACAAACAATGCAGGTTTTTTTCTTGGTCGTTGCCATAAAGAGCGAGTTAAGGCATGGTCAACTAATAAATGGAATTACAAGATAACAAATCTCTACCAAACGCTGGGTATCACGAACCTTTATTTACCGCCGCGGCTTCGCTCACCAGCATAAAGTTTCCGCCCACATCCAGGCAGTGGGCTGCCGGGAAAGCAACCCGAAAAACATCGGTATAAAAAGCCTGGCTGCGGGTGCGGTCCTGGGGCGTAGCCGCTAACCGGTTGAACAATAAAACACCGTTGGGACGCAGCAGGCATTTGGCGTTTTCCAGAAAAGCCAGCGTTTCGAAAACCGGGGGCACGGTGTCGTCGTCAAAAACATCCACGCAGATCAGGTCGTAGGCTTCGTCGGGCAATTGCTGCACCACGATAGCGGCATCGGCAATGATGAGCTGCATGGGGTTGGATAAGCCGGCGAGCACGTAGCGGTTGGCCAGATCCACCACCTCTTCGTCAATTTCTACGGCCGTCAGCTGGCAATCCCGCTGGTGGGTCTGCTCCAGGATGACGGGAATACTGCCCAGCCCCAAACCGAGGACCAGCACGTCATCCGGCGGATAGGCCTGCCAGTTCCACTGGCGAAAAGTGCGGGCAAAATTGGTGTACAAATCCCCAAAGGAATACACCGCATGGGCCGTACTCAGCTGGTAGCGGCCGCGGCGCAGGCTAACGTAGAGGTGCGGGTTGTAGTCGCTACTCGCACTTTCTACGTGGAGCTCGAACAAGTAACTGAGCAGAACTTTCCAGCGCGGGATCATGGCTTGTGGATGGTTGAGGGAAGGTTAGCACGGGGCTGGTGATCCGGGAAGGTACGTCTATTTATCCCAACTCCGGTACTGGGCCGTATCCTCAAATACCCGCAATAAGATCAGGCGGTCTTGCACACTGAGTTCCTGCTGTCGGCGCTCAAGCACCCGCTCCATCATGGCGAAAGCTTTGGCGGTGCGGTAGGTGGAAAGGCCCTGTGGCCCACCCCAGGAGAAAGAGGGAATAAAATTGCGGGGAAAGCCTGTCCCGAAAACGTTGGCCGCTACCCCGACTACGGTACCGGTGTTGAACATGGTATTGATCCCCACCTTGACGTGATCGGCCAGAATCAGGCCACAAAACTGCAGCCCCGTTCCTAAAAAACGACCCGCCGGGTAGTTCCACAGTTTCACTTCCTCGTAGGTATTCTTCAGGTTCGAACAATTGGTGTCGGCCCCAATATTGCACCACTCGCCCAGGACCGAGTTGCCAAGGTAGCCATCGTGTCCTTTGTTGGAATTGGCCTGCAGGACGGAATTGTTGACCTCGCCACCGACTTTGCAACCGGGGCCCAGCGTGGTGGCACCGTAGATCTTGGCACCCATCTTGATGACGGCGTCTTCACCCATGGCAAAAGCACCACGGATCATGGCGCCTTCCATCACCAGGGCATTGCGGCCAATGTAGATCGGTCCGTTCTTGGTGTTGAGGATAGCGCATTCTATTTCGGCTCCCTTTTCAATAAAAAGACGCTCCGCCGGGCCAATGAGCCGATTGGACGCGGAGAGGGGCGCCGACTTGCGGCCCGCAGTGATCAGTTGGAAATCCAGCTCCAAAGCGGCCTGGTTGAGCTGAAAGATATCGTAAACCCCGCTCAGTTTCAGCACCTCGGTATCATTGACTTCGTAACCCGTCAGGTCGCCGAAATCCTTGTCCTGAATCAGCTGTTCGATCTGCTTGCCCGTCAGCTTGGCGGCCAGCAACTCCCCATTGAGGAGCAGGGCGTCACTGAATTCCATCTGCTGGATGAGCCGCACCATCTGCGGCGTAGGCAACAAAGAACCGTTGATGAGCAGGTTCTCCTCCCCATAATCCATTTCGTACTTATCGCTCAGGTAATCCTGCGTTAGAAAGGATACCGGGCAGGCCAGGGTACGCTCCCACTTTTCCTGGATGGTCAAAATACCTACCCGCAGGGCACCCACTGGCCGTAAAAAAGTCAGTGGTAGAAGTTGTTCACGGATTTCGTTATCAAAGAGGACAAGGTGCATCATTAGTCAGCAGCGTAAAATTGGTTGGATGGTTTCCGAACGAACACAAAATTAAAAAAGTCCCAGACAGCAGCGGCTGATCGGGACTTTTTCTTTCCAGAACACAGTTAATTAATGCCAAATTGGCTTACTGCTCTTTGGAAAACTTCGCAAATTTCTTGTTGAATTTGTCGATACGACCTGCCGTATCTACAAACTTCATCTTACCCGTGAAGAAAGGGTGCGACTCGCTGGAGATTTCTAATTTCACCAGTGGGTACTCCTTGCCATCTTCGAACACTTCTTTTTCGCGCGTCGAAGCACAAGAGTAAGTGAGCCATGACTTATCTACGGATATGTCACGGAAAACAACAAGACGATAATTATTTGGATGGATATCCTTTTTCATGGCGGTAATATTTCCTGTTCAAATTCGGAGGGCAAAGATAGCTTTATTTTTTGTCTTATCCCCAAATTGTTGGCAAATTAATTTACTACTGCGGGTGTTTTTTGCCCGCTGCGGGCCCGTTGGGAAGCAAAAGTTGGTTCAAGCTTCCACTTTAACCCACCCAACGGGCCGGCATGGGCCCCATACCCGACCCGTGATTACTTCACCGATTCCCCAGCCCCGTTATCGATCGTAGCGCCAAAAAAGATGGCGTTGGCCAACAGCTTACTCGTCCCGAACCAGAAGGCGCGAAAGGCCGGTTCGTCCATCATGGAGATGGTTCGCCCCCGGCCCCGGCTGCTCACAATGATTGCCGCGGACTGGGCAATAGCATCCAGGCTGCTGCGGTGCACGTAGCCACTGAGCAACGGGCTGGCCGTGTAGCGCAAGGGAGTGGCGTAGGCATTCTGGGCGGGTTCGTAAAAGAGGTTACCGCGGTGAAAAACCGGCAGTGTACTGCGCGAGTAACCGTAGAGCAGGGGGTGGCTGAGGTCGCCTTCGGCACGAAAAATGGCGCCGCCGAGTTCCCGGCTCCGTTCGTCATCATCGAGTGCGCCGTAGGGGCGTTGGCTGCGTTTGTCGCTGGCGGTCTTGCGTTCGGTGAGTTGTGCCAGTTGGTTGGCTGCACACCAGCGGTTGGCCGATTTCTGGGCGATCAGCGTGCCGCCGTTGCTTACCCATTCCCGCAATTTATCAGCCTGCCCGCCCGCAAAGCGGTAGTTGCCATTGGGCATGATGATCACATTGTAGCGCGCCAGGTCGGCCCGCCCAAAATTATCGGTTGGCAACTTGGTGATTGGCATTTGGTAGCGCTGATCCAGCAGGTGCCAGTTGCTGCCGGCCTCGTAGTTGGTCACGCCGTCGCCCACCAGCACGGCCACCCGGGGCATTTCCAGGGTTTTGTACTGGCGGCTGCCCAGGTCGGGGCCCTCCGAACTCAGGCCAGTACCGACGGCTACCATGGCCACGCCGCTGGCAGCCACCCCTTCTGCCACCAACTGGTGGATTTCCGCTGCCGTTTTATCCTGGTTGGCTACGGGTAGGAAGATCGTTCCCGCCGGGTATTCGCGGCCGTCCAGCATCGACGTCTCGGCCGTCACCTTCAGGCGCAAGCCTTTGTCCATGAGAAAATACGCCAACTGGGGGGCATAAAAATCGGCCCAGGGCAACAGGTAAGCGTAGTTGCTCATGGCCGGAGCTGCCGGAGCTGCCGCGGGGAGGCTTTGCAGCTGGGGCCCCAGGCGGGGAGCGGTCGTCAGTTCGCCGTAAGGCAAATTGCAGGCCATCGGCAGGGTCCAGGTCGAAATATCGTAGAAGAGGCTGTCTTCAAAGGTCAGAATGGGTTCAAAGATGGCCTTCACCAGGCGGTACTGGTTTTGGCGCAGGGGCACGACGTAGGCGTGGCCTGCCCGAAAATCCTGGCCGTCGGCCCTGGCATTGCTGGCCAGGGGATAGACGGCGATCTGGTGGAGGGCCAGCATATCGAGCAAATGGCGGGCACGGCTGGGGTCGTTGTCGGTACCGAAAACGTAGCCGTAACCTTTGTCGGTCTGGGCATCGCGTTGGGCGTCGCGGTAAAAATCGCGCTGGTAGCCGAGAATGTCGTTCTTCAAGGTACGCACGGCAGCGAAGGTACTCAGGGCCGTGGTCACCTGGTTGCGGATGGTAAAGGAAAAGCGGAGGAGCCCGTTTTCACTTTCCTGCAGATGCCCCCGTGAGCTGGCTTGTTCGAAGAGGATGCCGATGCCGCCGTTCAGGTCGGGGTAGGTCGATCCTTTGCCAATGAAATAATCGTCATACCCTTCTTTGGAGTAGTAGAGGGAGCCAATGCCGTCGAGGGCTTTGGCGTGAAAGTTGCCAATTTCCTCCGTCAGTTCCTGGTTGCGGCCGGGCGTGAAGGGGTGCACCCGACTGGGTTCGCCGGGCATGAAGAAGAAGGTGGCGTTGGTGCCCATTTCGTGGTGGTCGGTGAGGACATTGGGTTTCCAGGCGTGGAAGGTAGCCAGGCGTCCGCGGCTCTCGGGATGCTGCACCGGCAGCCAGTCGCGGTTGAGGTCGAACCAGTAGTGGTTGGTGCGGCCACCGGGCCAGCTTTCGTCGTATTCGCGGTCCTGGGGGTCGCCGGTGAGGTTGAGGTTCTTGTGTTCGTTGGCCCAGGTGCTGAACCGCTGGAAACCGTCGGGGTTGTAGCAGGGGTCGAAGAGGATGATCGTCTTATCCAGCAGCTCTTCGATCTCGGGGCCCTGCCCGGCTGCCAGGTAGTAGGCCACCAGAGGAGCGGCGTTGCCACCGCTGGGTTCGTTGCCGTGGATACTGAAGCCCTGGTACAGCACCAGGGGCGTATCGTCGAGCTTGATCTGCTCCGATTTTGCGGGGTCGCTCAGGGCCACGTGGCGCGCTTGCAGTTCGGGCAGACGGCTGTGATTTTTCGGGCTGGTAATGGTCAGTACCACCAACGGACGCTGCTCGTGGGTACGTGCGTATTCGGTTAGGGTGATCCGTGGCGAAGCTGCCGCCAGCGCGCGCAGGTAGCTCAGCTGCAGGTCGTGGCTGAGGTGCCATTCCCCAATTTGCCACCCCAGGAAGGCTTCTGGCGTAGGAATACTGGGGTCGTAACTGATGTCTGGCAGGTAATAATTGAGCGCCTGCTTTTGGGCGTGGGCAGAAAAATAGAGACACGACAGCAAAAGCATAGCTGTCAGCACAGGCATAGATCGTTTCATACAAGTCCGTTTGTTAGGATAACGTGAAATTTTCCGCTAATTAATTGGTTTTCAAAAACCGGCACGTGTAAGTGCGGCCCCGGAGAGGTCGCACACCAGGCGCAAACCGCACGTGAGGGTTGTAAAAGTAGAAAAAACAGGGTGTATTTTCACCCTTCTACCGACTTAGCTGCGCTTTAACGACCGGGTAAGTGACCAAAGCACCCGGAAATTCACCTCAGCTGATGATCAATAAGGGTATTTTTATGCGGTGCCGCAAGGCATCCACCGTCGTTCCGAAGAGGAGGTCTTTGATTCCCCGGTGGCCGTGCGCACCCATCACGAGGAGGTCGAAATCCTGGGCAGTAATAATTTTCAGCAGCTCTGACACGACGCCCCCGTAGCCAATCTGGATATCTACTTCGTAACCTAACCCGATCAGACTGGCCTGGTACTTGCTTAAACTTTCGCGGTCCAGTTGGGTTTCGTAATCCCTCACCTGTTTACCCAAATAACGGGCGGCGGCGCTTTCTACAATGTGGATAATGGTGTACCGGGCCGATTTACCTCCCTGGTGAATGGCATTTTTGATCACCTGCTGGTCGTTGCCCGAAAAGTCGATGGCGATGCCAATATGCTGGTAAGTGATGGGGGCGCCCACCGAAAAATCTTCGGCCTGCCCGTGCGGCAGCGGGTGTTTCTTTTGTTCGGCGGCGGTAAGGAAAGGGTGCACAAAGACATAGCCCAACAGCAAGACGCACCCCGCTACCACGGGAATGACGAGGGCATAAATGAGCAGCTTGTAGTTGCCAGCGGCACCTAGCCAGCCCGAAATTTCTTCGATGACCAACTGGATATTGAGGTAAACAATAATGGCGGCGCTGGCCCAGGCCAGGAACTTCACC
The DNA here is from genome assembly GCA_003045895.1 of Bacteroidota bacterium. Classification (GTDB taxonomy): domain Bacteria; phylum Bacteroidota; class Bacteroidia; order Chitinophagales; family Saprospiraceae; genus Lewinella. Next base: position 44,814 of record PZPC01000019.1, on the reverse strand, counting down.
CACGGTTGGATGGCGAACCCCTGCATCCGTTTTTTATCGGAATTGAAGTGGATCAGCGGAATAACGGCAAAGCCCAACTGCAGGCTCAGCACCACCTGGCTCAGGATTAGCAGGCTACCCAGGGCTTCGTCGCCGAAATAAAGGATGGTCAGCAACGCTGGAATAATGGCCAGTAGCCGGGTAATCAGCCGCCGCAACCAGGGGCGAATCCGCAGGTTGAGGTGCCCTTCCATGACAATCTGCCCCGCCAGCGTGCCCGTGATCGTCGAGCTCTGCCCGGAAGCAATCAGCGCGATCGCAAAAAACGTAGGAGCTGCTTGTCCGAACAAATTTTCGAGCAACCGCGAAGCGTCCTGGATTTCGGCCACCTGGAAATAACCGTTGGCATAAAACGCGGCGGCGGCCAATACCAGGATAGCCGCGTTGACGAAGAAAGCCAGGTTGAGCGCAATGACGGTATCGATGAAGTTGGACCGGATGGCGTGTTTCATCCCCACAAATGTCTTTGGAAAATCCCGGGTTTGCACCAACGAGGAGTGCAGGTACAGGTTGTGGGGCATGACCGTAGCGCCGATGATGCCAATGGCAATGTAGAGGGCGTCGTTGTTGAGCCGGGAGGGGATAAAGCCTTTGACGACATCGCCGTAGACCGGCGCGACGATGAACATCTCAATCAGGAACGAAAAGCCGATAATGAAGACCAGGGAAACGATAAACACTTCCATGATCCGGATGCCTTTGTTCAACAGAAACAACAACAGGATGGTATCCAGGGCCGTAATACAGATTCCCCAGATGAGCGGCAGGCCGAACAGCAAATTCAGGCCGATGGCCATGCCCACGATCTCGGCCAGGTCACAGGCCGCAATGGCTATTTCGGCCAGGATGTAAAGGGGAATGTTGGCCCAGCGGGGATAGGCGTTCTTCGAGGCTTGCGCCAGATCCATGCCGCGGACGATACCCAGGCGGGCACTGAGCGACTGCAGTAGCACCGCAATGAGATTGGACATGAGCAACACCCAGATGAGCTTGTACCCAAACTGGGAGCCCCCCGCAATGTCGGTAGCCCAGTTGCCGGGATCCATGTAGCCCACACTGACCAGGTAGGCTGGCCCGATAAACGCAAAGACTTTGCGCCAGCCTTTTTTGTCGGTAGGTACCGTGGCGTGTATTTCGCTGAGGGAATTAGAACTCATGGACAAATGTAGGTACGCTTGGTTAAGTGTTCCAACATACGAAACATTTGGTTGTTCTTAAAATTTTGGCCAGAAGGGTTTAAAAACGCTGGCTTTTTTTGGGAGGGCTTAACCAAGCGCCCTATTTTTTGGTTCGCTTACGCTTGGGCACCATGCTCGGCGCCATCCCGAACGCAGTGTGAAATACCCGGGAAAAATATTTCGGACTACCAAATCCGACGGCGTAAGCGACTTCCGAAACGTTCATATTTGTGATGGACAATAAGGTTCGTGCCTGCTCCAGGCGCCTGTTCCGGATGAAGGAAGTTGCCGACTGGCCAGTGAGGGCCTTCAGTTTGCGAAAAAGATTAGAGCGGCTCATGTTGAGGGCCTGGTTGAGTTCGCGTGATCCGAATTTTTCGTCGGCCAGCCGTTCTTCGACAATACGGATAACCGCTAATAAAAACGCTTTATCCTGGTTGTTGATAATCGTACTTTCGGTGAGACCCTTCGGCAAATCTTCCGTTAAGCCGTCCAGGTAGCCGCTGATATCACTTTGTTCCGGCAGCGGGAGCCGCTCGCCAGATTGGATTACCGACTGGTCCTGCAACTGGTGGAGGAGTTGGAGGAGTTGCTTGCCTTTTTGCCGGAGCTGAAGGACTCCCTGATAGAACCAGCGAGTAGAATCTTTCTCCATGTTGTCAGTCACCTCTAGCATGGCCCGGATTTCTTTTTGTAAAACCCGGTAGAGCCACGCATGGGTCTGTTCAAACTCCCGCAAATACCTGATTTCAACCCGGTGTAACTTGCGGCTGAGCCAGCAGCGGTAAGTGCCATAGGCAACCGACAGCAGGAGCAATACGAGAAAAAAATAACTACCCCACCTCCCGTACCGAAGTAAGGAGCCTGACGCGGCTTGCGCGCTAAGTAGGGCTGCTAACAGGAGCAACACCCACGCAGGCAGGTGGTACTGGTTTTTCAAAAAACAGGGTTAAATGAGGTGTTTATGTTATTTTAGTAAAATAAGGAAAATAATCCAGCGCCGCTGGAATTTTATCTTTTTAAAATGCGGCCGACCCCTTAATCCTTCACCAACTTACCGGTGTAACAGCGGTCGGCGGTTGTTGCCGTCAAGGTGTACATCCCCTGGGACAAGGACCGCAGATCGAGCAACTGACCACCAGCCAGCACCTCCCTTCGCAGCAATCGGCCCTGGGTGTCAAACAGGTTTACGGTGAACGAATTGCGACTGTTTTCCGGTAGCTGAACCTGGACAAAATCCCGGGCGGGATTGGGAAAAAGCGATACCTTCCCAGCGCTGACCTCGTGGGCGTTCACCACAAAAGGGCTCTCAAAGGCACCAATATCCACCACGCCTTGCTGAATACGGTCATTACCCGCCAAATCGTACAGTGCCGTGACCCCTTCGTTGATACCCGCATTGATGAGCGGGCTGTTTGCTGCGGGCTCGAAACTGTCTGGTATAAAACCGGGAGAGATTCCGTGTTGATCGAAGGCCGTCAGGTAGTTGTTCAAGCTTTCGTCCAGCACCAGATTACCGCCGTTCGACCGAACCGCAATGCGGACGGCCAGGGTAGCGAATTCGGCAAATCCGGGATTGGCCAGGACGGTGTTTTGCAGGCTGAGGCTACTGTGCCGGTTCAGAAAAATACCCGTACCGTTATTTTCGGCCAGGGTACAATTGATCAAATTCAGTTGGCCCGTTTCCTCGAGGTCGATAATACTACCGCCGGTGTTGCCCTGCAACAGGCAACTTTCCAGGGTAATATCGGCAGAATTGACGAGCTGCGAATCCGCATTGGTGAGCCAACCAGCGATTGCAGCACCTACCGGACTGGTGTTGTTGGACAGCTCCAGGTTCCTGCCAAGGATTTCAACATCAGGATGGCTAACAACGAGCCATATCCCGCCACTGCTGGTACCGGCCGTATTGGCTAAAAAAGTACACCACTCCAACTGAAACCGGGAAGGACTTTCGCCGTGCAGGGTCAGGGCGCCGGATCGATCCGTTGCTTCGTTGTCCATAAAATGGGAGGAAAGCACCTCGTACGCCATCAGCCCCGTCGCTGCAGGGCCACTTCCTATACTTAATCCGCCGGAAGAACCGGCACTGTTGTTATTGAACGAACATTGACTGACCGACACCTGGCCACTGCCGTGGCCAATGATCCGGGCGGTGCCATCTTGCTGGGCATTGTTGTCGTAAAACAAGCAACTTTCTACCTCCACTTGCCCGTTTTCATCGGCCAAATCCAGGACAAGGCTACTGCCGTTACTCGTGGACGTGTTTCCCGAAAAGGTGCAATTACGTATCGCTATGGTCCCATTTTCGGTGCCACTGTACGTTTTACCCAAAAGCCCGCCACCACCTTCTCCCATTCCGGGTTCCATTTGCGCAGCATTCCCTGAAAAAGAACAATCGGCGACCAAAAAATTGTTGTTGTTCGCATTGAACTGCCGAAAATGTAGGCCACCGCCATGACTGGCCCGGTTGTTGTCGAAGCTGCACCCCAGCACCTCCAGCGACTGATCATCCACCTCCGCACTGTAATTAAAACCGCCACCCTGTAGCAGAGCGGTATTGGACTGGAAAGAACAATGGGTCAACTGGCAGCTGGCATGGTCTACCTGCAATCCGCCGCCGCGGGCGGAAAGGTTGCCCAAGAAACGACAAGAACTAATGGCCAATAGCTGGTCCCCTCCGTAGTTGATATAAACTCCTCCACCCCTGAATGCAGCGTAATTGTGTCGAAAAACACAATGTGCTATCGTCGGGGTTCCTGAACTGTGCAAGCCGCCGCCGTTGCGGGCTGGGCTCAAAGAATGGGAATCGCCATCAGCCTGGCCACCTTCAATGATGAAACCATCAATTAAGGTAACGCCAGTGACCATTTCTTCAACGGTCAGGATGGTGCGGGCATTATCGCTCCGGTTCATTCCGAAGTCATCGACCACATCGTCTCCGTTCAGATCGCCGGAGAGGACCGTTTTGTAGCTTTTCGGATTATTTTCGTCGGGGTCATCGCCACTACCGGCGAAGCCGCCGAGCAATACCAGGTTTTTGTCGATCAGAAAAGTAGCCCCACGATCTCCGCCCGGGCTGGCGGGCGCATACGTGCCCTGGGCCACCCAGATGGTACTGCCCGTTTCGGCATGGGTCAGCGCATCCTGCAGCTGGGTGTAGGCGTCCGCCCAACTTTGTCCGGTGTTGGCACCAGATGCCTGCTGGTTGACGTAAATGACTTCCTGCGCCTGGGTAGCAGGCAGCGCAAAAAAGAACAACGCAAAAATGGAGAACCCGACATTTAGAATGGAGTAGCTATCTTTCATGGTATAAGGTTTTAGGTAAAAAAAACAAGCCTATTATCATGTAGGAATTTACGCCACTTCGCCTTTCAGCGGGCTACCTTATGTTGCAAATACAGCCCCAAATGTTGCAGAACGGGGAAATTCTGCAACATTTGGGGCTGCGCCAATGAATTACTTGCTTTTGCGGGAAGGTCAGAAAAAGCCAGGTTTATTGGCTACACTGGGCCGCGGGCGGGGCCAGGCTTGCCAACCTCAGATGATCAACCGCACCCCACCAAGTTCATCGATTCGATAAGGAAAATGGTCGCCCGGAGAGCCGACAAACATGAAATTGACGGGAATTTTCCACTCCCCGGACAGCCGGTTGATCAGGTCGGGGCCGAAACGTAAAGGCAGGAGGAGCTGATATCGTTGCCAGAAATAGCCGTGGCAGCGAGTTCGTTTAGCTTCTTGGCGGGTGCTTTCATCTGGAGCGGTGGTTTTTGGGTCCGGCCTGGCGCAAAAAAACAATTCCTGGGGTTCCGCAATGAACAACGAAGATCCGCTTAATATTTCGCCGGCTGGTTGCCCGGCAGCCCGGCTTTGATGAACGACCGCAGGTCTTCATTTGCTGTTTTCAGATCCTCCAGCCGCAGGTACATCATGTGCCCGCTCCGGTAGCCGCGAAAGCTCAGCCGGTCGGCCAGCTTTCCGCTGGGGTCGATCTGCCACATGGTGTATTTCGAGTTGAAATAGGTACAGGCCCCGTCGTAATACCCGCCCTGGAACATCACGTTCAGGTAGGGATTTTCGGCCATGGCCTGGCGCAGGTTGTCGCGGGTATTGTTGTTTTGTTGATCCCAGGGAGAGACCGGCCCAAACATATTGTATTTGATGTCGGTCTTAAAATTCAGGTGTTCCCGGATGTAGTAATTGATGGCCGGCGTAAAGGAATGGAGCCAGGACGTCAGCTCGGCACTGTAATCGGGCGCTACGCCAGCTTCCTTTTTGTCCAGGCCCAGGTAGCGCGAGTCGAGCCGGCCGATGGTGTACCCCGATTCGTCGCGGAGGAGCTCTTTCCAGAAAAAGCGGGTCGGCACATCCAGGTTGTTTTGCAGGATGGCTTTTTCCGACAGCCCGGAGTAGTAGGCCATCCGGGCGGCTACTTCCTGCCGCTCGGTGGAACTCAGGGAACCGCCGCGGGCCAGGGCCGGCATGAGGGTATTGAGGGTAAAAGCTTCGGCTTCGGGTAGCACGTCCAGCAGGTCTTTGTCCTGGAGGGCAGCGGGCAGGGCCCGGTGGTACCAGGCAGCGGCCGTGAAGTAGGGAAAGTTGAGCGCCGAGGAGATGGGGGCGTCCGATTCGAAGGCTTTGTAATCGGCGGGCGAAACCAGGATCACCCCGTTGAGGTACATCCACTGCCGCTCCTGCAACTCCAGCGCCAGGCCCGACACCCGGGTACCGCCGTAACTCTCGCCGATCAGGTACTTGGGCGAAGTCCAGCGTTCGTGGCGGGTGACGAAGGTATTCAGCCATTCGGCCAGGTATTTGATGTCGGCGTTGATCCCGAAAAAGCGTTCCCGCTTCACCTCGTCGCCCGTGGCGGGAATGGTGCGGGAATAGCCCGTGTTGACCGGGTTCACAAAAACGATGTCCGCTACGTCCAACACCGAATAAGGGTTTTCGTGTACGCCGTAGGGCTGCACGGGGTAGCCTTCGTCGTCGATGTTCAGCACCTGGGGGCCCGTGTAGGCAATGTGCATCCACACCGATGCCGAACCCGGGCCGCCGTTGAAGGAGATCAGCAGGGGGCGGTTGGCTGTATTGTCCGTACCCGTTTTTTTGTAGTAGGTGTAAAAGAGCGTCGCGATGGGCTCACCGGCTTCGTCCCACACCGGTTGGGTGCCGGTAGTAGCGGTGTAGGCCACTTTCACGCCGTTGATGGTGGTGGTGTGGTTGGTGATTACCATGGTATCTACCGGGATGCTCCGGCTCTGCGCCTGGATGAGCAATGTTGATGAGCAGCATAATAAAAGGAGTATCAGCGTTTTTTTCATACTTGCAAGTTTTGCAGCAAGTTAGGATTTTCTGGTGGCAAACGGAGGAAAATTGACCACCCAGAAAGGGCATTTAGCGGTTTTGTTTTCCTTGCTTGGTTGTTGGCAGTGCATAACTGGCAGCAATGGTGGTGGTTTGCCCCGTATGAACAGTGGGTCAAAAAAGGGGCTGGCGTTCAGGCCCTGAGGTGGGGCCCTCCCAAAGGGGGCTGCTATGCCCCGGCGAGAAATTCCCCGGCAAACTCCCCTGCTTCAATCACTCAAAATCGTCGCAGGCTCCAGCCTTCGATGAAGGGGCCGTGCCCCGGCTCAGGCCGGGCCACCGGGTCGTCCGCTTTTAGCCCTCCTGCGTCGGGCTACCGCTACCACCCCTCGTCCAGGGCTTCGTGCTTTAGCGCAAATTAGGTTTCCTCCCATATTTTCAGGCATTCTTTAGATCCGCTAGTGCTTCGTCAATTTCATATTGAAATACAGATACGCCATACTTTCCCAATAATTCCAGGAAGGCTTTCTTAGAAAGGCCAACCATCTCAGCTCCTTGACCAGAGGAGATAATCCCCTGATTTAAGCCTTCCTATCCATCAAATTTCCCCCTGCTAAAAAGCCACCTTGCCCGCCAGGACGACATTGCGCCCCGCCGCTGCTATCCCCGAGCTGTAGGGGCGGTAGCGCTGATCCGTGAGGTTTTCCAAGCCGCCGCTGAGGGTCAGCAGGGGGCTGACCTGGTAGGTGGCCTTGAGATTGACGGTGTACCAGGCTGGCGCATAGGGGTTGCCGTTGGCGTCGGGGGCGTATATTTCGGGCTTCCCGCGCTCTTCCTCCGGCAGGTTGGCGAAGGTGCGCTGCCCACTGTACTGGGAATAGGCCTGAACAACTAGTTTTTTATGCTGGTAGGTCAGCCGCGACACCCCAAACCAGGGCGCAGCGTGGCGTGCCGGGCTGGTGGTGCCGTCGTCCAGTTCTTCCTCGCCGTGCTGGTAGCTGAAGTCGGAGCTGAACCGCAAGCCGGCGACCAATTGTACTTCCAATCCCAGCTGTACGCCGTAGACCCGGGCCTGGGCGGCATTTTGCACGGCTTGTACCTGGCTGGGGGTGCCGTCGTACAGAATACTGTCCTGACCGTTGAGTGTAAAATCGCGGCGGACGAGGGCGTTGTCCAGCAGGGTGTAATATAGGCTAACATCCATTTTCAGGCGATCGTTGAAGACCTTGGCCACGCCCACGTCCACGTTGTAGGCGTATTCGGCCTGCAGGTCGGGGTTCGGGATGGTGACGGCACCCGCCTCGGAATCGAAGACTTTACCCAGGTCGTCGACATTGGGTGCGCGGAAGGCCGTGGCCAGGTTGGTACTGAGCAGCCAGGAAGCCGCCGGGCGGTACACCCAGCCGATGCTCCCCGTCAGGGATCCCTTGTTCAGGTTGGCTGTGGTGAAGGGGAACGGGTAGAAGGTGGTATCGAAGACGGCATCCAGGGTAAACTGGTTGTAGCGGATTCCGGCCTGCATATCCACTTCCGGCGACAGGCGGTACTGCCCCAGCAGGTAGGCCGCGTACGACGCCCAATCGGCCTGGGGGTAACGGGCCGGGCCGGGCACGCTCACGCCGCTGACGATGCTTTCATCTACTCCGGTGGAGGTAACCTGGTTTTGCACCGCTTCCACCCCGTAGAAAATTTTGGCCCGCTGGCCCAGTTGTTTGAACAAATCCAGGTTGAGGGAATAGGCTGCCACCGCCTCGGTCCGCCGGTGGCGGTCGGGCTTGTTGATGTCGCGGTCGATGCGGCTTTCGCCAAACGATTGCTGTGCCAGGCGCAGGGTCAGGCCGTCGAACAAGGCGTTGGGGGCCGTATAGCTGGCACTGAGGTTGTTCATCAGCCAGGTCTGCGGGCCATAGTTCCATTCGCCGTAGCGGGGTAGTCCGTTCCGGAGGCGGATCTGGCGGTCGTAGCGGGCGTAGTCCGAGGTCTCGGAGTAGTGGAATCCGTACTGGATATCCCAGTGGGCACTGGGCTGAAACCTGACCTTCTGCAGCACGTTGAACTGGGAATACCCCGAGGGGCGCTGCACGCGTGGATCGTCATTGGGGACCACCACGTCGGCCCCTTCGCGGCGTTCCACGTAGAACGGGCGCAGGTAGGCATCCGGGCCGTGGCTGCCCATGCGCAGGTCGCCGTAATCGTTGGCGGTGACACTGGTAACCAGGGCCCACTTTTTCCAGCCCAGGTTAATATCGGCGTGCCCGGTGTTTTCCTGGTTGGCGGTGGCGTAGCGGCCCAAGACCTCCCCGCTCACCCAGAGGCTACCCGTGTCGGACAAGCGGGGCTCGCGGGTCTGAAAACCCATGACCCCACCAATGGCGTCGCTGCCGTAGATGACCGACCCCGGGCCAAAGCATACTTCCGTGCGTTCCACGGCAAAGGGGTCGAGTGAAATGATGTTCTGGATGTTGCCCGCCCGAAAGATGGCCGTATTCATCCGCACCCCGTCGATGGTGTAGAGCAGGCGGTTGGTCGCAAAACCGCGGATCATGGGGCTGCCGCCGCCCTGCTGGCTTTTCTGAATAAACACCTTGCCGGAAATACCCAACAGGTCGGCAGCCGTCTGCGGATTTTGCAGGGCCATTTCGGCGGGGGTGATGGCAGCTATGGCCTGGGGCAGGTCCGTTGACAATTGCTGCCAACGATTGGCCGACACCACCACGCCCTCGAGGTCAAAGGCCTGGGGCACCAGTTGCACCACAAAACCCGCCGCTTCGATTTCAGCGTAGCTGAGTTCAACGGAGGAATAACCCAGGCAACGGATGGTAATGCCCACTGCCGCTTTAAAAGCGCCGAGTGCTGCCTGCCCACGGGCATCGGTAGCCGTAGTCAAAGCAAAATTTTTCGCCGAGAGGGTAGCGCCGGCCACGGGCGCGCCGGTAACCTGGTCCTGGATGGTGAGGGTTTGTGCCGGGGCCAGCAACGTGCAGCCCAACACCAACCACAAAACGGTTAGGTACTTCATAATAAAACGGAGTTGGACCCGCAATATACAAGGATTGCCTACTTAAATAAATACCCGCCCACCGAGGTGATGCACAATGTATCAGTGCTGCTGCCAGTACCGGAATTTTATGCTTTTCTTGCTGGCGCCAAAAAAAACGGGGAACCCAACTGGCGTGGATTCCCCGGTATAATTTAATCGGTGGCCTGGCCACCAGCTGGGTCCCAGGCACCCAAAGCTGCGTTTAGGTTGCGCTACCGATGGGCTGCGCTACCGGATAGTCCGTATACCCTTCCGCTCCGGGGGTATAGAAAGTCGGGTAGTCGGGGTCATTCAGCTTCAAATTGTGCTGGAAACGATGAACGAGGTCTGGATTGGCCAGGAAAGGCTGGCCAAAAGCCACCAGGTCTGCCTGGCCTTCCTGTAGCACTTGCTCGGCGCGCGCTTTGTCGAAACCGCCGCTGGCGATAATCGTGCCACCGAAGGCTTCTCCGATGATCGCTTTAATTTTGGCAGGAACAGCCGGAGCGCCCATCGACGAGTGGTCGACTGTATGGAGGTACACGAGGCCAATTTTGCCCAATTCCGTCGCCAGGTAACGATAAGCTTCCTCGATATCCGCAAAAGGCTTCATGTCGTTGAAGACGCCGTAGGGCGAAAGGCGCATACCCGTGCGGTCGGCACCGATAGCGTCCGCTACTTTTTGCGCTACCTCAATGGCAAAACGCGCCCGGTTTTCGAGCGAGCCCCCGTAAGAATCGGTGCGTTGGTTGGCGGCCGGATTGATAAACTGATCGATCAGGTAGCCGTTGGCACCGTGGAGTTCTACCCCGTCAAAACCTGCGGCCATCGCGTTCCTGGCAGCCTGCACGTATTCCTCCTGGGCTTGTTCGATGTCGGCGAGGGTCATGGCCCGGGCCGTGGGGTACGCCTGCATGCCCTTGGTGTCGGTGTACATTTCACCACTCAGCGGTACCGCCGAAGGCGCTACCAGCTCGGCACCAGCCGGTAGGTTTTCAGGGTGAGAAACACGGCCCGTATGCATCAGCTGGATAAAGATCTTGCCGCCTTTGGCGTGTACCGCATCCGTTATTTTTTTCCAACCCACTACCTGCTCCTGGCTAAAGATGCCTGGAATGCGCGGATAACCCAACCCGTTGGGAGAAGGCGAAGTACCTTCGGTAATGATCAACCCGGCGGTTGCCCGTTGGGTATAGTATTCCACCATCAGGTCGTTGGGAACATGCCCGATGGCCCGCGAGCGGGTCAGGGGTGCCATGACCATTTTGTTTTGGAGCGGCGTGCTCCCAAGGGCAAAAGATTCAAATAATTTCATCGGTTCTTGTATTTAGGTTTTAAAAAACGCCTGCTCTGACAATTTCCTTATTGACACTCCAATCTCCAGGATTAATTGTTATTACAACTAATGCAATAACACGCTTTGACTCGCTAAAGTTTGCTACCAACCGAGAGCAGGAGAACCGATGTAGGCAGTTGTGCCTATCCGTTGCGCGTAGGTGAGTGCAGGCTGCCGGGGGTGGAAACGCGGAAGTGCCGGGACAATAATAAATTTACGTGCTCAAATTATTCGCGAAGGAATAAGCGATTAATAATGAGCGGTTTCGAGCTAATCATTTGAGTCAAAAAATGTAAATTTATTATTGTCCAAATACTTAGACGGGAGGTGGGAAATCGAAGAAAAGAAATCCATCGCGTAAAAATGCATCTTTACGCAGAAGATCGAGACGTAAAAAAACAATGGCCGATTTTGGATTTTATTCAATATGAGGTTACTATTTGTAGATGGCGCTTTGCTCACGTCACCGACCAGTAAAAAAATCGGGTACTACTTCAACTATCCAGGCAAGCTACCCATCTTCTTCAACTGGAAATAGCTGCAGCAGCCTTTTCAATGGCTTGCTGGATATCCGGCAGGACAAACGCTTCGTCGATGACGGTAAATAGCCCGTTGCGGGCAAAATCCTGTGCCAATTTTTCGCTCACCCCCGAGAGGATCACCTTGATCTTGCGGGCCTGGTAAGATTTGATAATCTCCTTCAGGCTCTGGTAGCCCGTAGCATCGATCAGGGGTATGTAGCGCATCCTGATGATAATGGCCTGCGGCTTAGCGTTGGTATTGATGAGGGTTTCTTGAAATTGGCGGGCAGCCCCAAAAAACAGGGGCCCATTTATTTCGTACAGCAACACGTTAGGTGGTAAATTCTGCAATTCGCGCTCGAAGAGGTACTCCTGGTCGCGGGAATCGAGGGTAATCGTTTCGATGTCGACCGACTCGCTCATGCGTTTCATGAACAAGAGGCTGGACAGTACGATCCCAACTTCGATAGCCAGGATCAGATCGAAGAACACCGTTAAAAAAAAGGTGGTCAGAAGGATAATAATATCCATGCGGTTGCCGCGCAACAACGATCGAAACTGCCGCCATTCGCTCATATTGTAGGCCACCACCACCAGGATTCCGGCCAGACACGGCATGGGAATGAGCTTGGCATAAGGTGCAAAAAGCAACATGATTGAGAGCAGTACCAGCGCGTGCGCAATACCTGCAATGGGCGTTCGACCGCCATTTTTAACGTTGGTGGCCGTACGGGCAATAGCGCCGGTAGCGGGAATCCCCCCAAAGATAGCTGTGGCGATATTGGCTACCCCCTGGGCCACCAGTTCCATGTTGGGCCGGTGCTGCCCGCCGATCATCCCGTCGGCCACGGTAGCCGAGAGCAGCGATTCGATCGAGCCCAGCAGGGCAATGGCTATGGCGGCGGGCAAAAGAGCCCGGACGGTAGCAAAATCCAGGTGGGGCAGGTGAGGTAAGCTCAGGTGGTTGGGGATTTCACCAAAATTACTCGCGATGGTGTCTACTGGCAACGCCCAGAAGTGTACCGCCAGGGTCGCCAGCACAATAGCCACCAGGGAGCCGGGCAGTTTATTCGTCAAGGCGGAGGTGTAGCGCGTTGTCAGTACCGTCAGCACGCTGATCGCTACGGCGTACCCGTTGAGTTTGTTCGCGGCCGAAAAGTACAACTGCCATTTGGCCACAAAATCTGCGGGCACCTTACTCAGGTGGAGGCCCATAAAATCGTTGACCTGCGAAGAAAAAATGATGAGTGCAATGCCGCTGGTAAACCCCACGATGAGGGAATAGGGAATGAATTTCAACAAGTCGCCCAGGTGGGCGAGGCCCATTCCGATAATGATAAACCCAGCCAGAAAGGTGGCAATGGTGAGTCCGTCCACCCCATATTCCTGTACAACACCGTAAACGATGACGATGAAGGCGCCTGTAGGGCCACCAATTTGCACCCGGCTTCCGCCGAAGGTGGAAATGATTATCCCTGCAACAATGGCAGTAACAAGCCCCTTCTCCGGTGAAACGCCCGAAGCAATGGCAAAAGCAATAGCCAATGGCAGAGCTACAATACCCACAATGAGGCCCGCGACGAGTTCTTGCCGAAGTTGTGCCCAACTGATGCCTTCCTGAAGCAAGGAAAATAGTTTTGGAACGAATTCCTTTTTCATGGTCTTTGCTTGGTTTTACCAGTTGCTACAGCCAACCGAGGTACCTGATTGGTATAGAATTAAAAAAAATGAAGGTAGCCCTATTTAAAAAGGCACGGATGGTGATTTTTGACAGGGGCAAGGTAATCATCCATTATCCCCCTTTCTACTTCCAGTCGGGAACGACCTGGCACGCGGGAATCCACAAAAAAACACGACCCGCCACAACGCTTTGCCACCCCTGTGCGTTAATAGTGCATCTGACTGCGTATGATGAAGGGTAGTTTCCAACTAGGGCGTATTGCGCGCATTCCTATTCAGTTTCACTGGACATTCCTGCTCGTGGGGTTATGGCTGTTGTACGACAGTTGGCAACCCGGCTACGGCATGAACTGGGACAACTTCCGCTGGCTGTTCACTTGGGTAGGGATGGTTTTTCTGGCGGTGCTGTTGCACGAACTGGGCCATGCCCTGATGGCCCGGCGCCTGGGCATTGGCACCGAACGGATCGTGTTGTATCCTATTGGTGGTGGTGCTTTCCTGGAAGAGTTGCCCGAGGATGCCCGCCGCGAAATCCTGATTGCCCTGGCTGGTCCGGGCGTCAATTTCGTACTGGCAGGGATGGTAGCGCCTTTCTTATTTGGCCTGGGAGACACCAACCTCCCCCTGATCTTCCAACTGCTGCTCAACCCCAACGGCAACATCGTCATTTTCGATGCCAGCCCCTGGGAGTACCTGGTGGTGGTCTTTTTCCTGCTCAACCTGCTGCTCGGCGTCTTCAACCTGCTGCCAGCCTTTCCGCTGGACGGGGGGCGGGTGCTGCGGGCACTGCTGAGTATCCGCTGGCCCCGGGGCCAGGCCACCATCATTGCTGCCCGCGTGGGGATGGTGGGAGCCGTCTTGCTGCTGGGCGTGGGCGCCTACCTGCAGGATGTTTTCTTTGCGCTGGGTGCCTTCCTGATCTTTGGGTTGGCTCGCCTGGAGGTGCAGGTGCAGCAGCGCCGCAACCGCCTGGCCCAGGCCCGTGTGCGCGACTACCTCGACGCCGACTACCGACGGCTCTACCTGGCGCCCGACACCTCGCTGACGATGGCGCGTGAAACCATCGCCGACTGGTCCGATGGCCCTATCGTCCTGCTCGATGTGTGGCAGCAGCCCCACGGCGTCACCAGCAAAACCGCCCTCCTGGCCACCAACCTCGACAATTTTGCCCACCGACCCATCGGCGATCTCGTGGGTAGCCCCCAGTGGGTAGGCCTGCACCCCGACGAAGACCTGCTCCGCGCCGCCGAAAAACTCGACGAACACAAACTCTTCGCCTTCCCCGTCATCGACCACTACGGGCGCATCCTGGGCTTGCTCGATCGCCAGGTGGTTCGCCGGGTGATGGAAGGAAAATAATTATTCCCCCAACGGCGTTTTCCAACAGGATCAAATTATTCCTTTTAAGTAAAGTTCTTTCCGATGAAAGTATGGTTACTCCCCTTGCTGAGCCTCGTCCTGGTGCTGGCTACCTGCTGCGACGATGACCAACCCAACCCCGAACCAGCCGCCGAACTGGCCCTCCACCTCGTCACAGGCATCCGGACCACCGACGCCAATGACCAATCGCTGGGCACCTACGGCAACCCCAATACCTTTCCCGGACAGGTAGCAGTTTTCCCCAACCCCAGCAATGGTGTCGCCTTGGTACAGTACGTGGGCCAGGCAACCGGCACGGCTGCCCAGTTGGAGCAGGTCTGGATCTTTCCCGGCACCCGGTGATTGGTAGGCACGACTTTGCCACAACCGATGTCCAGCTGGCGTTGTTAGCTTAGCTAAAGCCAAGCTAACAACCTTAAACAAAACCAACCATGCGCGATCCCGCCCAAGAAATTGCCGATCTCCTGGCCGACTACCCTGAACTGGGCGCGGGCCTCGACGAATTTCTGGCTACCGGCAGCGACCCCCTGGTAGGTATGGCGGGAATCCTGGTGCTGCTAAAACTGCGGGTGCGCAACGTGCTGGCACTGCTGCCCCAGCCTGCACCAGCTGATGACGCACCACCGGGCGGACGGTAAGCTCGCCCTAACCCGGAGGGTGGGTTAGCCCATTAACTTTTATTTGCGAACTTTGCCCTCCACCAGAACAGAAAACGCTTTGGACAAAAACAGCCCCATCCTCCTTACCGGCGCCACTGGCTTTGTGGGTTCGTACGTGGCACGCCAGCTTGTGCAGGCGGGTTATACCAACCTCTATGCCACGCGCCGGGCCGACAGCCAGCTGGACCTCCTGGGTCCGGCCGCAACAGCCCTGCAGTGGCGGGAAGCTGATCTGGCCGACTATTTCAGTATCGAGGACGCCGTGGCGGGCATGGCTGTGGTTATCCACTGTGCGGCGTTGGTTTCGTTCCTGCCCCAAGACAAAGAACGGCTGTTGCAGGTCAACCGCAACGGGACGCGCTACGTCGTGAATGCAGCCCTGCACCACGGCGTCCCGCGCCTGATCCACGTGAGCTCGGTAGCCGCGCTGGGGCGCAACCAGCGCGGCCAGCTGATCGATGAGAACGCCAAATGGGTGGATGGGCCAACGGTGAGCAATTATTCCCGCAGCAAGTTCCTGGCCGAGCAGGAGCTGTGGCGTGGCCAGGCCGAAGGGTTGGCGGTAGCAGCCGTGTATCCCAGTGTGGTACTGGGCGCCGGTCGCTGGCAGGAAGGAACCGCAAAAATGTTTGCCTACGCCCAGCAGCAGCCCACCTTTTATCCGGCAGGCAGTACCGGTTTTGTGGATGTGCGCGACGTGGCCCGGGCCGTGCAGTTGGTGCTCGAGCGCAATACCGACGGCGATCGGTTTTTGCTCAACGGGGAACACCTCACCTTCCAGCAGTTGCTCACCCTCATGGCGGAAGCGTTGGGGCATCCACCCCCACAAAGATTACTGCCAGCTGCCGCCGCCCGCCTGCTGGCCTGGCTCGAAGGTTGGCGCTCCTGGCTGCTGGGGACAACCCCACTGCTCACCCGCGAAACGGTGCGGGCTACCTACTTCCGACACGTCTACGACAGCCGCCGCTCAGCAGAAGTGCTCGGCCTCGAATACCGCGACCTGGCACAGACCATCCGCGAAACGGCGGCACTCCTGCAAGCTGATGAGGCGGCGAAAAGCGCCATTTTTCCCTTGCCGGGAAGGCTTGATTAGAGGTGGGAATATAGGAAAAGTCGGAGGTGCGAAGTCGGAAATCGGAAGTTTTAAACCGGGGAAAGGTGTAAAAGGAAGGTGTAAAAGGGGAAAGGTGTAAAAGGGGTCACGTGTAAAAGGGGAAAAGGGGAAAGGTATAAACGTGGGGTAGGCCAGTGTCAGCGGATCTGAATTTTAGTAACCGCTGCGCGCACCCAAAATGCCTTTTAAGCTGGGATTACTTATGCGCCACACAATATTTAAGAAGAGCGGTATAACGCTGAGATCTTGATAAATGACCGCAGCGCGGTCAAATTACGTTAGCCCTAACATCGCCAATTTTTTCCGACCCGACCCCAGCGGGGTCGCACCAAAGGCTATAGGCATTGTGCTATAAACATGGAATCCCTTCAGGATGCAGCGCCGCTGAAGAGGTGGAATTGAGTAATCCTTAGTGAAAATGCTGGTTACTCGCCGAGGGCAGCGCCGGGAAGGATGCTGCTCCTTAATATTAATTCCCCTGCAACTTGTGTAATAGCAGTCCTGAAGGCGACCGCTTGCGCAGCCGCGTCTTCAGCGCGGGCTGCCGCGAGAACCCTAATGCAGACAGGCCCTCCGATCAAAGGAACACCTGCACTTAAATATTTGGCAATAGAAACGTCCTCCATGCCGATGATTTCCACGTACTGGTAGATTAACGTGGGGCGAACTTAGCGGCGTTTATTATCTTGTGCCCACAATTCACAACCATGACTTACGATAATTTTACGACGCGGTCTCAGGAAGCCATCATGCAGGCCCAAAAGGTAGCTGGCAATTTGAGCCAGCAGCAGGTAGATACGCCCCACCTGCTCAAGGGGGTGCTGGATACCGACGAAACCGTAGCGCGCTTCCTCCTGGAGAAGTCGGGCGTAGACGTAGAAGAACTCAGCCGACGCCTCGACCGCCTGGTGCGGGAATACCCCAAGGTGTTGGGTAGCGACAAGCAGTTTCTGACCGATGATGCCAACCGGGCACTGGCGCGCGCCAAAAAGATGCTGCCGGCCTTTGAGGACGAATTTATTTCCATCGAACTCATCCTGCTGGGCATCCTGCAAGGCACCGACAAGGGCGGGCAACTACTCAAGGACCTGGGGGCGACTAATGACAGTATGCAACTCGCCATCAAGGAGCTGCGCAAGGGCCGCAAAGTGACCGACCAGAGCGCCGAAGAAACCTACAACTCCCTGAAAAAATTTGGTATCAACCTCAACGAGCAGGCCGAAAGCGGTAAGTTGGACCCCATCATCGGACGCGACGAGGAGATGCGGCGGGTGCTGCAGATCCTGTCGCGGCGCAAGAAGAACAACCCCCTCCTCATTGGGGAGGCTGGCGTAGGTAAAACCGCCATCGTGGAGGGCATTGCCTGGCGCATCGTCAAGGGCGACGTGCCCGAAAACCTGAAGAGTAAGCGCATTTACGTGCTCGATATAGCGGCCCTGATTGCGGGCGCCAAATACAAGGGCGAATTTGAGGAACGCCTCAAGGCTGTGATCAAGGAAGTGACGGAGTCGAGCGGAGAGATCATCCTCTTCATCGACGAGATCCACACCCTCATTGGCGCGGGTGGTGGCAACGGCGCCATGGACGCCGCCAACATCCTGAAGCCCGCCCTGGCGCGCGGCGAACTGCGCACCATCGGCGCTACCACCCTGGACGAGTACCAGAAATATTTCGAAAAAGACAAAGCCCTCGTGCGCCGTTTCCAGACGGTACTCATTGAGGAGCCGAGCGTGGAGGACACCATCTCCATCCTGCGCGGCCTGCAGGAACGCTACGAAGTGTACCACAAGATCGAGATCCTGGACGAAGCGCTGGTAGCTGCCGCCGAGCTGAGCCACCGCTACATTGCCGACCGCCAGCTGCCCGACAAGGCCATTGACCTAATCGACGAGAGCGCCGCCCGCCTGCGCCTCGAGTTGGACAGCGTGCCCGAAGAGGTGGACGAATGGGAGCGCAAGGTGCGCCAGCTCGAGATCGAGCGCGAAGCCATCAAACGCGAAAAAGACAAAAACAAGCTGGCCACCATCACCGAACAGATCGCCAACGCCAAAGAAAAGCGCGACAGCCTGCGGGCCGCCTGGCAGGGCGAACGCGAGATCGTCGACCTGGCGCAGGGCATCAAACAACAGATGGAAGTGTTGGAACAGGAAGCTACCCGCGCCGAGCGCCACAGCGACTTCGAAACGGTGGCCAAGATCCGCTACGGGCTGCTGCAGGAACTGCAGCAACAGCTCACCGCCGCCGAACAAAAACTCGCCAAACTGCCCGACGAAAAACGCTTTACCAACGAAGAAGTGACCGCCAATGACATTGCCGAAGTGGTGGGGCGCTGGACCGGCATCCCCGTGGCGCGGATGTTACAAAGCGAGAAAGAAAAACTGCTGCTGCTAGAAGATGAACTCCACCAGCGCCTGATTGGCCAGGACGAGGCCGTCCGGGCGGTAGCCAACGCCGTTCGCCGCAGCCGCGCAGGCATGCAGGACGCCGGACGCCCCATTGGCTCGTTCATCTTTCTGGGCCCCACGGGCGTAGGTAAGACGGAGCTGGCCAAGGCCCTCGCCGAGGTGCTGTTCAACGACGAACGCGCCATCACCCGCATCGACATGAGCGAGTACCAGGAACGCCACGCCGTGAGCCGCCTGGTGGGTGCCCCTCCGGGCTACGTCGGCTACGACGAAGGGGGCCAACTGACGGAGGCCGTGCGCCGCCGCCCCTACAGCATCGTACTGCTCGACGAGATCGAAAAAGCACACCCCGATACCTTCAACATCCTCCTCCAGGTGCTGGATGACGGCCAACTGACCGACAACCGCGGCCGCGTAGCCAGCTTCAAAAACACCATCATCATCATGACCTCAAATATGGGTGCCGAGGTGATCCTGGAGAACTTCGAAGATCTCGACGTGGCGGGCGAAGACCGCCGCCAGGAGATCCTGGACGCGACCAAAGAGGAGGTCTTCGAGACCCTCAAAGAAAACCTGCGCCCCGAATTCCTCAACCGCATTGACGAGCGCATCATGTTTCTGCCGCTCACCCAGGACGAGATCAAACAGATTGCCCGCCTGCTGTTGCGCAAAACGGAGAAAATGATCGCCCAGAAAGGAATGGTCATCAAGGTGAGCGAACGCGCCCTCGACTGGCTCGCCCAGCGGGGCTACGACCCCCAGTTTGGTGCCCGCCCCATGAAGCGCGTACTCCAGCAAGACCTCGTAGACGGCCTCGCCCGCGAACTGATCGCCGACACCTTCACCTTCGGCGACACCATCTACATCGACCTCGGCCAACAGGTACTCACCTTCAGCAAAGAACCCTTCGACCCGCGGGCCACCTACACATCCCCGACCCTGGAAGCACCCGCCAAAAAAGGCCGCTCGCGCCGCGCCGGCAAAAAACACACCGACACCCTCGATGAGCTCAAAAAAGCTACCGATGATTTGAATGATGCGGTGGAGGAGGTGGAGAAGGTGTAAGGGTGTAAAAGTGTAAGGGTGTAAAAAAAGGGCCAAATAATTGTCAGGCGTATCACTCTTTTTACATTCGCGGTGTATCGCCACTACGCCGCGTCGCCCACGCTGAAGACGTGGCAGGCGCGAGAACCAAAAATGCCGACAGCCCCCGCGATCAAAGGATCACGCGCGTCTAGGCGGGCGGGCCTTATCCTTTAGTACTACGGCTATCACACAAGTTGTAGATAGCGCCATAAATGACGCTGAACCCGCAGGTTGCCCGTGCTTCAGCGCGGTAGAATTTGTAAGTAGCACCATAGATGGCGCTGTACCGCTGCACTCACACCAGTCCCGGAGGGACGACACATTTTTGCCAGGGTCGTCAGACCCTGGACCCGAAGCCCCCGAGAAAAGGAGTCCTGTAAGGACGAAAGCCCCCTCAATAGCATCAATGGAAATCGAGCCTGTTCATTAACCACAGCGCTGAATCTATTCCCCCTGAACCGCTAAAAGTTCTTCGATCACCAACTGCGGATGCGTGGCCTGCAAGCGTTCCCGCTGTGCCGGTGTAAAACGAAGATCCGATCTCAGGAGCCGCAGCGCAGTTGCTTTTTGCAAAAAGATATCCATGGCTTTCAGGTTGGGGCAGTCTTGGATGTAGAGTATTTCCAGGGAAGATAAATTTTGCAATTCCAGCGGTAAGGATTCCAGGTCTGCGCAATTTTTAATACGCAGACTTCTCAACTTGGTGAGGCTGCCAAATGCCTCAGCAGGTAGTCGCAGGCCATGGCCCTGGTCGATCATCAATACTTCCAGGTCTGGAAAGGAGGTCAGACTCAACAAGTCGAAAAAAGGAATATTGGTCAGGTGTAATTCCCGCACCTGAGGGACATAAATTTTCGCCGAGGCGATATCTTTGAAGACCGTGGCTGCTGCCGAAGGTTCGTAAATGACCTGGCCATCCAATTTCGCAATCTTATGTACCGTGATTTGGTCAAATATTCCCTTGGTCTGGTAAAACAACAAATCCCCGTCAATATGGGTGTTATAGGGCATTTGGCTCACCTCCAATCCTGGTTCCAGGGTTTCCAGGTCAAAGAACTGAAAACTTCTATCACCTGCTGAGGTGATCTTTTCTATTAGCAGATATTGAGCGCGAATTTCCAAATTCTGGTAGGCCGTACCCCCTGGCAGCTGCAGTTCCAACGGTTCGTACAAATGATTGTAGACCACCAATTTTTTGCGACCAGATTCCGGATGTTGGTCCTCCAACAGGTAATACCCCTTGGTGGCCGTTTGGTAAAATTGCGGGAAAAAAAACAGCGGCATTCCACCTATCCGTTCGCGTATGGTTGGATGCACCGCCAGGCCCGTATTTGGTAAATCTCCAATGGGTTGGGGTACCTCAGGTGCCCGCAAGTCTTTATAATTGGCACTACTGGCACCGTCCCGGCGCACATACCAGCTGACGTACCGATTGTCTTTTTTGACGCTAAGTTCCCAAAGGCCATTTTCCGGCAACTTGTAACTCCGGATTTCAACCGGGTATGGAATCAGAAAGATTGGCAATGGGATGCCCCGTAAGATCAATCAACAGCCAATCGTCCGCTGTATCCGGCTGAACGATGGCCACCCCACTCACAAAGGGGCTGCCCTCCCAAAATCGCTGCCCATCGAAACAGGGCTTACCCGTTTTGTCCAGATAGACAACCCAGGACGCATTGCGCCGGTTTTCATAGCGCTCATAGGCCCGGAAATACCCCTCTTGAAAGGGCGACACCCAATTGAGGCTATCCGGTAAATCGGCGATTTTATTTCCTTTGATATCCATCAGGTAGTAATGCTCGCCATACTGCACCGGCAAGCCCCCTTCGGACAGGTTCACTTTGTAAAAATTCCCCAACCGAATCGACTCCCTATCCTGGCGTACTGTTGGCTCGTGCCCGGGAGGCAGTTCAAACAGGTGATTTCCGGCATCGTCTATACCAAGAAAGCCCTGTTCATTGGATTGCCGAAGCAGCATGATTTGTGGCTGGGACCAAAGCGTGGACACGCCCATCAAAAAGAGAGGAAATAGGAGCAAAATCGGTCTCATCGTTTCCTAATATTTAGCGTAGGTCTTTGGGCGTAAGTGCCGGGACAATAATAAATTTACATTCTCAAATTATTAGCGAAGGAATAAGCGATTGATAATGAGCGGTTTCGAGCTAATCATTTGAGTCAAAAAATGTAAATTTATTATTGTCCAAATACTTAGGTGTGGTAAAAGAGGTGCTTATCCTGGTCACTGTAAACAAACCGCTGGTCGCTCTGCCATGCCGTATTCTGCCATCAATTCCTGCAACCTTTTTTTATAAGCATCGGGTGCTTCTATGCGGGCCAGCTTCAGCAATGCCTCATGGCGGCAATCCCAGACCTTAATCCGTAAACGCTGAACCCGACACTCCAGTTCTTCCGCAAAAGTGAACTCAAAAGTATTTTGAAACGCTTCAATTTGCGCCAGATACTGGTGCCCTTCCTCGCAGGTACCAGCAAGCCCTTTCATGGTCCAGTCTTTGACCTGGTGGATGTTGTCACAATAAAATTCCGCCGACTCGTAGTTCGTTGAAAGTTTGTCGCCTTGTGCAACAAACCTGTTCCACAGCTGCTCAATTTTCATCCCGTTGGCTTGATACTGTTCGTTCAACGCGGCCAGTTCGTTGATCTTGATCATCGTAATCTCTGCCAATGGCGTTCTGTCCGACTGTTGGAGGGCATCAATTTTTTGCAACATTTCTTCTGCCATTTCGCAGACGTAAGCGAAGCCATCCATAATATAGGCCCGAATCAATGGCTCTTTACTACAATATTCATAACCATAGCGGCCCATGTGTTTCACCTTATTGTTCGGAATAAAGGCTGCCCACGCTTCATTCAAAGCAGCAAGATTGGTCTCGTTTTGGGCAATGGCCGCTTCCAGCTCCTTCACTTTTACCGCCAACTCTCCAGCAGGTGCGACTCCGCTTTCGGCTTGCAATTTTTTAATTTCCCCCAGCGTCGCCGGGCCCCGATTACACAGATCCCCTACGCCGTTTAAAAGCAATACCTTCATATTGGGTATAGGGTTGCAGCGCAACAGTGGCAGTTCAATGTCAAAGCCAGGAGAAACGTCGGTGTCCATATAGGTCTTCCAGGCAACATCCAATTCGGACATGTTCTGAAACAGGGATTTCATCCTGGCTACCTCTGCGGCCAATCCTTCGACATCGGCTACCCGCAGCGTGGTCTTTTCCGTTAACCGGAGGGTGCGATTTTCAAAAATATCCATTGACTTCGGGACATTCCCCTGGCAAAAATGCGTGTAAGCCGTCATGTAGGAATACTTCGCCAGCGTTCTTTTTTCACAGATCGTTTTCGTGGCTTTGACGGCTTCCAATTCTTCCAACGTGACTTCTTTGGTGACCAAAAATCGTTTCCAGATCGCATCAATGGTGTGATAGGCTTCGATTTTTGTTTCCAGGTCATCCATTTTTACCACAAACCCCGGAATCGACTGGTGTACCCGGGCGTCTATCCCCTGGATTTCTGTCATTAAGCTTTCTGCGTCCTGCATGTCGCTTTGGCAAAAACTGGAGTTGGTATTCATCAATAAATATTTGGCGTAATCCGGTTGATCATACCGTTTGTCAGGTTTGATCAATTCGCTCATGTTGGAAATTTTGTCATTTTCCAAAAATTCTTTCCAGGTTTCGTCAAAGTTGGCCGTCTGAGCAAAAGTAGTAGTAGAAATAAAAAAAATACTGCTGACCAGGCAAAATAAAGAATAGGTTGTTCGCATCACGATTCGGAATTTAAAGAATTTTTATTTTAGGAATCAGGTGGGTTGGAGTGGGTTCTTCCCCCTCTTCTCTGACAATTGCTGTTTTTTTTATTGACTCGAGTTACAAAAAATGTCAGCGAATCATAAACCCAGAGGATAACGTTTTTTTACGCTTAATTATTAGACTTATTCTAATGGGTTAGATTGGTGGGAAACCACGTAGTAGCCGCGAAGCGAATTGATGCATTTTCGACCACGCGAAGGCTTTTTTGTGGAGCTTAGCCATAGCTAAGTTGCGCAAAAAAGGCACAGTGTGGGAAGACCACGAAGTAGGCGCGAAGCGAAAAGGCGCGATTTGCCCTCGATATAATCCCAGCAGAACAAGTCTATTCCTTAAACTGAATACTCCACATCCCCCGCAAATCGCCGAGGGCATAGCCGATGGCCTGGTCATTGGGATAGCGCTGGTGAATGACCGCATAATCGGTCGTTTCAAGGGTTTCGCCGAGCCGGCCATGACACTGCAGGCACAAGGGTTGAACACGGATAGGGGCCGCGAAAACCACGGTGCCGTCGGGTAGCTTTTGCACCAGCGGTTGCAGGTCTTCACCGGCCTGATCGGCAGTAGCAAACTGCTGGAGCAGGCTCGTTTCCCAGGCCAGCGGAGCATCTGCCGGATTGCGTACCCGCAGGCTGGTCCGGCGGATGATGACGTTATTGGCCCGCCCCATGCTATCGGCCAGCGGCAGGGCAACCTGGCTGCAAAATGGTACGGCATACGCTACGCCACCTTGCTCCAGCGCCGCCGCCAACCGGCCACTCAACTCGGCAAAGGTTTCGGTGGCGATCTTTTTGCCTTTGGTCAGGAAGGTGCTTTTTTCTGCGGCCGTCAGCCCGGTTGGCTGACCGGACGGACTTTGGCACTGGGCCAACAACAAAGCCAGGGTTACCAACAGGATGAAAATAAGGGTCGAAGGTTTCATTGTATTCCTATTTTAAGTACCTAAATAACACCTTTTAGCCCAAAAATCCAGTGACCTGGATCACCAGTGGCCATTTTTTCTGCCGGCCGACCCCACCAATACCCTGGCTAGCCGTCACCCGGCCAACCTTTTGCCAGACGGCTACAAAATTGGGAAAAAGGCCGACAAATAAAACAATCCTACGGCCGAAATTCGGCCAGGATTCCAGAAATTTCGTCAAAGAATACTTACTTTTGACACCCAGAAGCCTATCCAATTCCACCGTAACATTTTATCAGTAATCCTGCACAGCGTGGGCTGACCCGATTTAACCATTGGTCAGCAGTCTTTGCCTGGCAAGAAAAAAAGCACAACAATGAAAAACTTGTTTCTACTCCTACTATTAAATGTTTTGAGTGTGGGTATTTTCGCCCAGTTCATCACCCTTACGCCAGCGGGCGCTGGTGGCGATGACAGTGTGGTACTTACCTTTGATGCCACCCAGGGCAACGGCGAGCTGGTAGGTGCCAGCAAGGTGTACATGCACCACGGCGTGATCACGAGCAGCCCCACGGGTACGGCCTGGCAGTACGTCATCGGCAACTGGGGCCAGGACGACGGCATTGGCGAAATGACGCCCGTAGCCGGCCAGCCCAACAAGTGGCAACTGGCTTTCACTCCTTCCGTTCGCACCTACTTCAACGTGCCCGCCGGCGAGAACATCTTCCGCATCTCGGGGGTTTTTCGCAGCGCCGATGGCAACACCAAAGGCACCATCGCACCCGGCAACTACGGCTGGGGCACTTGTGCCGACAACCTCGATTTGTACGTCAACCTCAACAACGCCAATTACCTGCAAATCAATGCCCCGCTCACCGACGAAAGCTTCATCTTTCAGGGGCAACCCATCACGATCTCGGCCACGGCCTCCAGCCCCGTCACCAGCATGAAGATCTGGATCGATGCCGGTAGCGGCTACGTGCAACGCGCCGCCGTCACCTCGGGCACCACCATCCAGCATGCCTATTTCCCGACGGCCTCCGGCAACATCAGCATCAAATTTACGGCTACCATCAACGGCGAAGACCTGGAGATTGTCCGCCAGCACAGCATCGTCATTTTGCCGACGTCCGTCATCCAGCCACTGCCCGCTGGCGTGCAGGCCGGCATCAACTACAACGCCGCCGACCCTACCCGCGCCACCCTGGTGCTGCAGGCGCCTGGTAAATCCATTGCCTACGTGGCGGGCGACTTCAACAGCTGGACCACCCAGGCTGCCTACCAGATGAGGAAGACCCCCGACGGCCAGTTCTTCTGGCTGGAACTCACCGGCCTCATCCCCGGCCAACCCTACGTCTTCCAGTACTGGGTGGATGGAACCATCAAAATTGGTGACCCCTACGCCGACCAGGTTGCCGACCCCTGGAACGACTCCTTCATCGATGCGGCTACCTATCCCGGCGGGCTCCCGGCCTACGACCATCCCGAGTTTGGAGTGGCTACCGTGCTGCAGACCGGACAAACACCCTACACCTGGGCGGCCAGCGAAAACGCCTGGCAACGCCCCGACATCAACCACGCCGTCATCTACGAATTGCTCATCCGCGACTTCATCGGCGACCACACCTACAAGGGCTTGCGCGATACCCTGGCCTACCTCCGCAACCTCGGCGTCGACGCCATCGAGATCATGCCCTTCAACGAATTCGAAGGCAACGAATCCTGGGGCTACAACCCCAACTACTTTTTCGCAACCGACAAATATTACGGCCCCAAAGAAGAGGTCAAGCGCCTCATTGAGGCCGCCCACCAGGAAGGGCTGGCCGTCATCATGGACATCGTCATGAACCACGCCTACGGCACCAACCCCATGGTGAAGTTGTACTTTGACCAGGCTGCCAACAAACCCGCCGCCAACAACCCCTGGTTCAACCGCGACCACGTGGGGCAGTACCAGTGGGGCTACGACTGGAACCACGAGTCGGGCTACACCCAGGCTTTCCTCGACCGCCTGAACGCCTACTGGATCGAGGAATTCCACATCGATGGCTACCGCTTCGACTTCACCAAGGGCTTCACCAACTACGCCCCCAATGGCAGTGTGGATGGCTTCGACCAGTCGCGCATCAATATCCTCGAACGCATGGCCGATGCACTCTGGGACGTCGACCCCGACGCCTACATCATCCTCGAGCACTGGAGCCCCCAGGCAGAGGAACAGATCCTCGGCAACTACGGCATGAAAATGTGGGCCAACCGCAGCTACGACTTCGTGCCGGCCGTGACGGGTACCAATACCGGTAGTTTCCAAAATTTAAATACAACGACCCACGTCCAGTTCTTCGACAGCCACGACGAACAACGCATCGCCTGGCACGCCCTCAATGAGAGCCTGGCCAACGCCAACTACGACGGCCGCGACCCCCTCATCGCTTACGAGCGCCTGAAACTGGCCGCCGCTTTTGCCTTTCTGTCTCCGGGTCCGAAGATGATCTGGCAGTTCGACGAGCTGGGCTACAACATCGACATCAACTTCAATGGACGGGTAGGCAACAAGCCGCTGCCCTGGGGCCCCGACGGGCTGGGCTACTACGAAGACCCGCTGCGCCGCTACATCTACGATGCCTACCAGGGTATCCTGGACGTGCGCCGGGCAATGGGCCCCGCCAACCTGGCCAGCGCCACCACCAACCATAAGTTTACCGGTGAAACCCGCCGCCTGAGCTACGACATGAGCGACACGGACCTGGTGCTGATCGGCAACTTCGGCCTGACGGCCAGCGCCATCAATCCGGCATTCACCCAGACGGGTACCTGGTACGATTACTTCTCGGGCGAAACCATCGACGTCACTTCCACCACCGCCAACCGGAACCTGGAAGCGGGCGAATGGCACATCTACACCACCACCCGCCTGTCGGACGGGCTGCCCAACGTGGTAGCCACCTACAGCAACCCCGTGACCATCACCCCCTACCCATTCACCCAGAACCAGGAAATCACCATCCGCTTCGATGCCACCAAAGCCTTTCCTGGCGAAACGGCCGGGCTCGTCGGGGCGGCAAAGGTCTACATCCACTCGGGTGTCGTGCTCGATCCCGCCAGCAATGACCTCGTCAACGTAGTGGGCAATCTCGTCGACGACGGTGTCGGCCAAATGACCGAAGTGTCCGACGATATCTGGGAAATCACCCTGACCCCCGCCGCCTACTACGGCCTGACCGAAGACCAGGAAGCCCTACAGCTGAGCATGACCTTCCGCGACGAAGACAATACCAACGTCGGATTGGGCTTCCGCAACAGCGTCATTTATTTCAACGTAGAATCAGACGATCCCTTTATCACCATCGAACCCGCCGCCTTCACCATCGACGACCCGATCACCATCACCTTCAACGCCCAGCGGGGCAACCGCGAATTGGTAGGCGCCAGCAAAGTGTACTTCCACTCGAGTGTAGATGTTACCGACACGACTACTCCCTGGAATACGGGCTGGAACAACGTAACCGGCAACTGGGGCCAGGACGACGGCGTCGGCCAAATGACCCAGGTGCCCGGCCAACCCAACAAATGGCAGATTACCCTGACGCCCCGCAGCTACTACGGCCTCAACACCGGCGACGTCGTCTACTGGATACCCGCCGTATTCCGCAATGCCGACGGCAGCATCAAAGGCACCGGAACCCCGGGGCCGATCGAGCATGGGTTGATCCACACCTCCCAGGATTTTTTCCTCCGCAACCAACTGGTGGTGGGTACGGATGACGCCCTGCACGCAGGGTTGGACTTCCGGCTCTACCCCAACCCCGCCAAAGGCGCGGTGCAGGTTGTTTTGGATGGCTTCGAGGGCGACTACCAATTGCAGGTGCTCGATCTGACCGGCCGGCCCCTCCACCGCGAACGCCTGCAACTCAATGGCTTTCCCAACCAGCAACACACCCTCCAACTGGGCAGTATGCCCGCCGGCATGTACCTCGTGCGCCTGGTTGGCGACACGCAGACGGTCACCAAGGAGTTGCTGAAGTGGTAATATGAGGTGGGAAAGGTGTAAAAGTGGAAACGTGTAAAAGTGGAAACGTGTAAAAGTGGCGGGACAATAATACTTAAGTGCCGGCCTGATGGCAAGTAGCGTAGGCGTCTTTCCCGCTTTTGGGGAAGGACGCCTACGCCCTTTTGGGGCCGCCGGGTGCTTTGTGCTTTGTGCACAAAGAAATTCTACGCCAGCCTATCTTGTCGTCAGATCCAGCCTACGACAACTTTGGAGGGGATAAAGTGTAGCCGATCTGTTACGCAAAACAAACTAATTCCTTATCTTCGGCGTTGTTAACAACAATGCCAGGTCAGCACCGAAAATATCGCCCCGGGGCTATTCTTTTAGCCTTACTGATGTTTACCACCTCAGTAGGTATTCCTATGGACATGCACTACTGCGGCGGGCAATTGAAGTCGGTGGCCTTTTTTGGCAAAGCCCGGCGCTGTTCCGAGCTGGCGGTACCCGCAAAAGGTTGCCAGTTCCACCAGGTCCCGTCTCAGGCGGAACCCACCCTGGCGCGCAAGAAGTGCTGTACAGACAAAACCGCCTTCCTGGAGTTGGATCAGAACAAGGAAATCAGTCCTGTGCCCCAACTTTCTGCCCCCCAACAGCTCTTGCTCACGGCCTACGTTCTGGTAAATTGGTGGTCGCCCACTGCGGCCAGCAACGAAGTAGCTTTCCACCGTTATAAACCACCGCTTCCACCCCGCGACATTCCCGTCTGGGTGCAATCTTTCCGCTTATAGATTTTTCTTTCTTTTTGCTGATTTTGCTTTGCAAACAGAGGGATAAGCACGTGCGTACAAGCTGCGGCTGTCCTTCGTAACAAGAAAGATATGCTGGCTGGAATTATTCGTTTTTTTCTGGAAAACAAACTGGTGGCCTACCTGCTGCTCCTGCTGTTCATCGGCTGGGGCCTGGCTACGGCACCCTTCGATTTTGGTATCGCCGGCCTGCCCCGCGACCCGGTAGCCGTGGATGCCATTCCCGACATTGGTGAAAACCAACAGATCGTCTTCACCCAGTGGCCCGGTCGGTCGCCACAGAACATCGAAGACCAGGTCACCTACCCCCTCACCACGGCCCTGCTCGGTATTCCCGGCGTGAAAAGTGTGCGCAGCAATTCCATGTTTGGCTTCTCCAGCATCTCCCTCATCTTCAACGAGGAGGTGGAGTTTTATTGGAGCCGCAGCCGGATTCTGGAAAAACTCAACTCCTTGCCCGCCAATACGCTGCCCCCCGACGTACAGCCGGCTTTGGGCCCCGACGCGACGGCACTGGGCCAGATCTACTGGTATACCCTGGAAGGGCAGGATGCCGACGGGCAGACCACCGGCGGCTGGGACCCGCAGGAGTTGCGCAGTATCCAGGATTTCTACGTGCGCTACGGGCTCACGGCCGCAGCGGGCGTGGCGGAGGTTGCCTCCATTGGCGGCTTCGTCAAGGAATACCAGATCGACGTTGATCCGGCCGCCATGAAAGCCAACAACATCAACCTGGAGCAGGTGATGCAGGCCGTCCGGAGCAGCAATATCGACATCGGCGCCCAGACCATCGAAATCAACCTGGCCGAGTATTTTGTACGGGGGCTGGGTTACGTCAAAAATATCGGCGACCTGGAGAAAAGCGTCATCAAGACCGTCAACAACGTGCCCATCCGGGTGCAAGACGTGGCCCACGTCAGCCTGGGGCCGGCCACGCGGCGAGGCCTGCTGGACAAGGCTGGCGCCGAAGCGGTGGGCGGTGTGGTGGTGGCGCGCTACGGCGCCAATCCGCTGGAAGTCATCGACAACGTCAAAGCCAAAATTGCCGAACTGGAACCGGGCCTGCCCCGCAAAACACTGGCGGACGGCACCGTCTCCCAGGTCAAAATCGTACCCTTCTACGACCGCACGCAGCTCATCCACGAAACCATCGGCACCCTCGAGGAAGCCCTCACGCTGGAGATCCTCATTACTATCATCGTGGTAATCTTGCTGCTGCTCAACCTGCAATCCTCGCTGCTGGTGGCCGGAACATTGCCGGTGGCCGTACTGATGTGTTTCATCGCGATGAAGTATTTCGGCGTCGACGCCAATATTGTGGCGCTGTCGGGCATCGCCATCGCTATCGGCACCATGGTAGACATGGGTATTGTGCTCATCGAGAGCATGGTTCAACGCCTCAAGGAAGCCCCCCCTGAGGAAAGTCTGTTTACCAGCATTTTCGAGGCTACCACCGAGGTCGCCTCGGCGGTAATCACGGCGGTAGCCACCACGGTCATCAGCTTTTTGCCCGTCTTTACGATGGAAGCGGCCGAAGGTAAGCTGTTCCGGCCGCTGGCTTACACCAAAACCTTTGCCTTGCTGTCGGCGATTTTCGTGGCGGTGGTGCTCATTCCGCCGCTGGCGCATACGTTGTTTTCCTTTACCAATCGCAAGAAAAAACGGCCCTACCTGGCCAATGGCCTGGCGGTGGTGGGTGGCATCCTTATTGCCAGCCTGGTGCAGTGGATTCCGGGGTTGGTGTTGGCCGTGGTGGGGCTGACGGGTTTGCTCAAGGAAGCACTGACGGCCTACGCTTCGGGTCGCCAGGTGGTGTACGCCGACGGGCTCATCAACATCGGCTACGCCCTGGTGGTAGCCTGGCTCCTGGCGGGGGTGTGGATGCCGTTGGGCGTCACCCAAAGCCAGTTCAGCAACTTCTTATTCGTGGTCATCATTGCGGGTACCTTGCTCACTTTTTTCTACCTCGTCATCTATTTTTACGAAAACATCCTGCGTTTTTTGCTGCGTTTTAAAATCCTCTTCCTACTGGCCGTCGGGTTTATCGTTTTCCAGGGCTGGCAAGTGCTGGGTACCATTGGGCAGGAATTCATGCCTGCCCTCAACGAGGGCTCCTTCCTGCTCATGCCCACGGCCATGCCACACGCTGGCGTAGCAGAAAACACGCGGAATCTGCGCCTGCTGGATATGGCCGTGACGGCTATTCCCGAAGTAGAAAACGTGGTGGGCAAAGCAGGACGGGTGAACAGCGCCCTGGACCCCGCCCCCTTGTCGATGTACGAAAATATTATCCTTTACAAATCGGAATACAAGACCGACGCCGACGGCCACCGCCTGCGCTTTCGGTATACCGATGGCGCTTACGAACGCGACGAGCAGGGCGAGCTCATCCCCGACGACGACGGCCGTTACTTTCGGCAGTGGCGCGACCACATTCGCAGCCCCGATGACATCTGGGACGAAATTGTGCGGGCCACCAAGCTGCCCGGTGTCACCTCGGCACCCCGCCTGCAACCCATTGAAACGCGGCTGATCATGCTGCAAACAGGCATGCGGGCGCCCATGGGCATCAAAGTGGCGGGCACCGACCTGGCCGCCATCGAAGCCTTTGGCCGGGAATTGGAGCGGGAGCTCAAAAACGTGGAAGGTGTCAAAGCCGCCACGGTCTTTGCCGATCGCATTGTGGGCAAACCGTATCTGCTCCTGGACATCAACCGGGAAGCCATCAGCCGCCACGGTCTCACCATTGCCCAGGTGCAGCAGTACATCCAGGCCGCCATCGGGGGGATGAACATGACCACAACGGTAGAGGGCCGCGAGCGGTACAGCATCCGCATCCGCTACCCGCGGGAACTGCGCAACGACCCCGCTGCCCTGGAACGCATCTACCTGCCCACCGCCAGTGGCCAGCAGATTCCGCTGGGTGAGCTGGTCGACATCCGCTACGAGCAAGGCGCCCAGTCGATCAAGAGCGAAGACGGCTTCCTGATCGGTTACGTACTCTTTGACAAAGAGGCCGCCTACTCGGAAGTGGAAGTGGTGAACAAGGCCCAACGTTACCTGGCGGAACAAACCACGCGTGGCGAACTCGTCGTACCCGCCGGAATCAGTTACCGTTTTGCCGGCAACTACGAACAGCAAGTGCGCTCCAGTGAACGGTTGCGCATCGTAGTGCCTATTGCACTGGCCCTCATTTTTCTCATCCTGTACTTCCAGTTTCGGTCGGTGATCGTAGCGATGATGGTCTTTACCGGTGTTTTTGTGGCCTTCGCGGGTGGGTTCCTCATGCTGGACTTCTACGCGACCGACTGGTTCCTGGATTTCACCTTCCTGGGAACCAACCTGCGGGATTTGTTTCAGATACACCCGATCAACCTGAGCGTAGCGGTGTGGGTGGGCTTCCTGGCCTTATTTGGGATTGCGACCGACGATGGGGTACTGGTGGCTACCTTTTTGCAGGACAGCTTCCGCAAACAACAACCGACGACGGTACCCGAAATCCGGACGGCCGTGGTGGCTGGTGGCCAGCGCCGCGTGCGCCCCGCCATGATGACCACGGCAACCACCATCCTGGCCCTGCTCCCCGTACTGACAGCCACCGGACGCGGCGCCGACATCATGCTCCCCATGGCGATCCCTTCCTTCGGCGGGATGACCCTGCAGGTGATTACCATGTTTACGGTGCCAGTGCTCTTTTCGCTGTGGGAAGAGGTGAAACTAAAATTTAGAGCATGGGGCGTATAACCAAAACAACGATGAAAAAGATCAGCCTACTTATTGTCTTCGCATTTACCCTGTCTGCCGGGCAGACGCAACCGTGGGCGACGCTGCTAGAGGAGTTGCCCGCCCAGAACCGCGAATTGCAGGCGCTGCACCACGAGTATCTGGCAGCGCTGGAGAAAGCCCCCCAGGTGAATCGGTTGCCCGATCCGGAACTGGGTCTGGGCGCCTTTCCCCTGCCGGTAGAGACCCGCCTGGGGCCGCAGGTAGCGCGGTTCAGTGCAACCCAAATGTTTCCCTGGCGGGGAACCCTGGAACGACGGGAAACCCTGGAAAATGCCCGTGCACAGGTGCGCTACGAAAGCATTGCCATTCGGCAACTGGACCTGGCCTACGAACTGCAGGGAGCCTGGTTGCAGCTTTATGAGATCAGGCAGCGCAAGGGCTTGCTGGCGCGCAACATCACCCTGCTCGCCGGGCTGGAACGGCTGGCTCTGGCACGGGTGGAAAGCGGCAAAGCCAATGCCGCCGATGTACTGCGGGTGCAGTTGAGCCGCCGCGAACAGGAACAACAACTGGCGCTACTGGAGCCCGCCGAGGTGTCGCCAACGGCCATCATCAACAACCTCCTGTACCGGCCACTGGACACCCCCGTGGTCATCAGCGACAGCCTGGTGCCAGCCGTCCTGGTCTACGATGCCGCGGCTGTGCTAGCCCAAATCCAAAGCAGCCACCCCCTCGTGCGGAGCCTGGCGCAAGAGCAGGTCGTTGCACAGGAAAATATCGCCCTGAATACACTGAACGGCAAGCCCAGCTTTGGCGTAGGCGTGGATTATATCCTGGTGAATCAGCGCGACATGGTGGAGCTGCCCGACAATGGAAAGAATATCCTACAAGTACGGGCGACGATAAAAATACCGCTCAACCGGGAACCCTACCGGGCGAAGGAACGTGAAGAACGTCTCCGTATCACGGCCTTGCAGGACCGGACGGCCGCCGTGGAATCCAACCTGGCCACCCTCCTGACCCAGGCGTACGCGGAGTTGGCTACGGCGCAATTGGAGGTTGACTTTTTAGCGGAACAACTGGTCATCACCCGGGCGGCTATCCACATCCTGACCACCGCCTACAGCACCGGTGGCCAATCCCTCGACGAATTGCTGCGCCTAGAAAAAGAAAGCCTGGCCTACGAAATCCGTTTACTTCACGCTACCGTGGCCACCCACCTGGCCAAAAGCAAGGTAGAACGATTGATCCCTAAATTTTAAAAACATGAATGACAGCATAAAAAACATTGGCCTCCTTGCCGCCGCCCTGCTCGTGGGCCTGGCAACGGGTTACTTGATCTTCAACCAGGCACCGGCAGGGGAGCACTCACCCGCCGGGGAAAGCGCGCTGAGCGAATCTGCTGAAACCATCTGGACTTGCTCCATGCACCCCCAGATCCGGCAGAATGAACCGGGTGATTGCCCGATCTGTGGCATGGAGCTTGTTCCACTTGACGTCAGCAGCAACAATGGCGACCCCCTGGTTTTGCAAATGTCTCCCGCAGCGGTGCAGCTGGCAGGTATTCAGACGACCACCATCGGTGAGGTGGACGGTAGGAACGGAAAAACCTTGCGCCTGACGGGCAAAGTACAGCCCGACGAGCGCCTGGTGGCGGCGCAGGTGGCCCACGTTTCCGGGCGCATTGAACAACTTTTTGTCACTTTTACGGGCCAGGCGGTAAAAGAGGGGCAGGTGCTGGCCAGTATCTATTCGCC
This sequence comes from Bacteroidota bacterium, assembly GCA_003045895.1. GTDB lineage: Bacteria > Bacteroidota > Bacteroidia > Chitinophagales > Saprospiraceae > Lewinella. Next base: position 10,094 of record PZPC01000019.1, on the reverse strand, counting down.
AGAATTGATCAGTGCGCAGCAGGAACTCCTCGAGGCCCTGAAGATCCAAAACATCAACCCCGCCCTGGTGGACGCTGCCCGCAACAAGTTGCGTTTCCTGAAGATCAGTTCAGCAACCATTGCCGAGATCGAGACCCAGGGAAAAATACGGGAGTCTTTTGTGTTGTTGGCCGATGCCACGGGCGTCGTCACCCAGCGCAAGGTGGCGGTTGGCGACTACGTACAACGCGGGCAGCCCCTCTTCGACCTCCTGAACCTGCGCAAAGTATGGGTGTTTTTCGACGCCTACGAGGAAGACCTGGCTCATATTGCCCTGGGTGATCCGATCGAATTCACGACCCCCGCACTGCCCAACCGGACCTTCCGCACCCGCGTGGCCTTCATTGATCCGCTGATTGATCCGCGCACCCGCGTGGCCCGCGTCCGCACGGAAGTAGATAATGTGGGTGGTGTACTCAAGCCCGAAATGTGGGTCACCGGCCAGGCCCACCACCGCGCTACGGGTGCCAGCCAGCTCACCGTACCCAAATCGGCGGTGCTCTGGACCGGCACGCGCTCGGTGGTATACGTGCAGGTACCCGATGCCCCGGTTCCGTCCTTTCAGTTTCGGGAAGTGGAATTGGGCGAAAGCCTGGGCGATAGTTACCTGCTGCAGGCCGGACTAAGCCCCGGCGAGGCGGTGGTGACCAACGGCAATTTCGCGATCGATGCGGCCGCCCAACTCAACAACCAGGCTAGCATGATGAACCGCCACGTGACGGTGAGGGGACAGGCCCAAGACACGGCTACCACCGCGGTGCCCGATTTTCGGTCGGCCACGCCACAGGCCTTCCAAAAACAATTGGCGAACCTGGCCACCACCTACCTGACCCTCAAAGATGGCCTCGTCGCTACGGATGCGGCCGCGGCCCGCACGGCCGCAAAAACACTCCTGGCAGGTCTGGGAAAGGTAGACGCCAGCGCCCTCCAGGGCGAAGCGCTGACGTACTGGACCGAACAGGCCAGCCACCTGCAAATGCACACGGACATGCTGGCCAAAACGACTGATATCGAAATCCAGCGGCAACAGTTTCAGTTTCTTTCGGATGCCCTGATCCACAGCGTCGCTGCTTTCGGTACCACGGGACCTACCCTCTATCAGCAGCACTGCCCCATGGCTTTGGATGACGATGGCGCCGACTGGTTGGCCACCGAGGCTGCTATTAAAAATCCGTACTTTGGCGAAAAAATGATGACTTGCGGCGTGGTAAAACAGGCGTTAACCACCCAGGAAAATTAATTTTACCTTTCATTAATATTTAAAAAAAATACCATGAAGAATTTCCGTTTTCTGTTTTTCCTAGCCGCTTTCGCGGGATTGGCCACCTTTGCGGCGTGTAGCCACAGCCACCAGCATACGGGTACGGACGAAACGACCGAAACAACTACTGAGCAGCAAGGAAAGGAGTACACCTCCGCCTACGTCTGCCCCATGTACTGCACGGGTAGCGGTAGCGAAGAGCCCGGCAAATGCCCGGTCTGTGGGATGGATTACGTGCCCAACCCCAAAAACCAGGAAAGTGAAGGTCACGAAGGGCACGGGCACTAAGATTTGCTAACTTGCTGTGCGACCTCTCCGAGGTTGCACGGCAAGTTAGCCACCAACCTCACCCTTTAAATCCGCAATCCCCCCTGTTCCTGCCAGGTGGCCCACCCGCGTGCTGCCCAGTAGCGGGCCAGGTAGGCTTGTTCGGTCTGGCCGGGGGTGGGTACGAGCAGCGCATTTTTTTGCCAGTAATGTAGGTCCATAAGGCTGCTATAGCCCGACCGGCATACCAGCTGCTCGGCCGCCATTACCTGGCGGTGGAGGTCGGCACCGAGGAGCCAGTCGACGGTATCAATGCCGGAGGGATGCCGCTGGATGGTGGTGCTGCCGGGCACCCCGCGCACGAGCAGCGCGCGAACGCCCGCCCGGGTGAAGGCCGTGCGGATTTCCTGCTCCAGCAGACTGCGTTGGGGCTCGGGGCCCGACAAGAGGGCCAGCCAGGGATAGGTGGTGGTGGTGGGAGCAGCAGGTACCGTTTGCGCAAAACGCGACAAAGGCCCCAGGTACCGGTGGGGCAACCGGGCTACCGGCCGCGACAACTGGCCCGCCAGACTGGCTTCCCCCGCCCAATCCGGTATCCAAACGACCTGAAAATGACGGCGCAGGTAAGCGTGGTAAACGGCGTTGGCTCCCTGGGCCAGCACCGGTTGTGGGTACTGAATATGGAGTTGGTGCGCCAGCCAGATGCTCTCTACCGCAGGGTGATAACAACCGAACCGGCCATCCGACACGACCTGGTCAACCGCATGGGTGCGCAAAAATTGCTGCAGCATCCGGTGCTCCTGCCCGATGACCCGGGCGAGGCGCGGACCCTGCTGTGCCATATTCCAGACCATGTTTTTTCCGGGGTAGCGCACGGCGTAGGCGGGGAGTTCCAGGAATTCAGCCGCCGGCACCGAGGCTTGCAACAAAGCCAGCGCCGGACCCGCCGAAGCCACCGTTACGCGGTCGCCGGCAGCCCGCCAACGTTCAACGAGTGGCACACAGCGACTGGCGTGGCCCAGGCCCCAGTCTAAAACGGCGAGCAAACGGTGAGAAGTTGTTATATTTGGGAACTTTACGTGGTTTATTAATCACCAAAAATAAGCAAAAATGAAGCACCAGCGCCTGGTATTTATCCTGCTGTTCCTGGTTTTGGCCTTCCTGACGGCCTGCCGTACGACCAACTGCGGCTGCCCGATGCACTAGTATCGGTTTAAAAATTATAAGCCACTTTCCCGCGGATGCTGAACGGGGCACCTGGGGTAAAGTGAATTTCTTCCACGGGAACCAACTCGTTGGCCAGCCGGGTTTCGGTCGCAAACTGGGCTTCGTTCCATTCTGTATTCAGAAGGTTCTCTACCGCCAGCCCTACGTAGTAATTTTTCCCTTTGTAGCCGAGGTTCATATCTACCAGGGTATAGCCGGTAGCGGTGAGGGTGTACCCCTCGTCGGCGGGGCGATCGCCCAGGAAACGGTAGCGCACCGAAGCCTGCCAGCCCTGGTTGGGCGCATAGCTGAGGCCGCCGGTGCTGGTCCAGGTGGGTGCCAACGGGATGCGGTTGTCGGTGGCTTCGGTCACACTGCGGGCGTTGGTATAAGTCAGGTTGACATCGGCAAAGAGGAATTTGCCCAACTGCCAGCGCACCAGCCCTTCCACGCCCCGGCGCAGGCTCTCCCCGCTGGGTTCCACCACCCCTTCGTCGCCGACGTAGACGAATTCCTGATCCAATTGGAGTTGCCAGAGGTTGACCTGCCAAACCAGCTGTCGGCCCGTGCGGAAGAGCGCGCCCACATCGAAGCCGTTGCCGGCGGGCAGGCTGCTACCCACGGCCTGGCTGAGTACCAAACGGGCATCGTTGGCGTGAAACCCACGGCCGTAGCGGGCGAATAATTGCCAGCCGGGTTGGACGTCGTAGAACAGGCTCACCTTGGGGCTCAACAGCCCGTTGGTCGCACTGGTAGGACGGTAGGTCTCCTGGAGTTGGTTGAGGTACTGGAACCGGAACTGGTCGTAGCGCAACCCGGCCTGCAAGTTCAACTTCGGCGACAAGCGCAAGTTGGCTTTGGCAAACAAGGCGGCGTTGAGCTCCGTCACATCGCCCAGCTGTACGTTTTGGAGGGTAGTTTTGCGGTCGCGGGTGTAAGACAGTTCGCTGCCCTGGGTGCGGTCCAGGCGAACCTGCACGCCCACCTGCCCGTCAAAAGGCAGCCCCAGCAGGTTGCCTTGCTTCAGCAGGCTTGATTCGTAGCCCACCAGGTCGCGGCTTTCCCGCTGGCGGATCTGATCGCCATTGACCGGGTCGCGGGCGAAGAAGGTGAAATTGGAGTAGAGTTCGAAGTTGTATTTGGTATAGTAGATCTGGCTCTTGAGCTGGGTGGAGGGGTTGATCAGTTGCTGGTGCTGGAGGTTGAAATTGATCCTGCTGGTGGCGCCGCCCTCGGTATCGTCGATGGCGCCGAAGCGGGTGATGAGCCCCTGCCGGACCGCCCGTTCGGGAATCTGGCCCGAAGCATCCCAGCGACTGGTGAAGGCCGAAAAGGTGGCCGTCAGGCTTTGCCGCCCGTCGTAGGGGTTGTAGTACTTGGCCCAGGTGTTGAGGCGGTTGAAATTTTGTGGCGAATCGAAGTAACCGTCGGTGAAGAGCCCTTCGGCAGCTACGTAGGCGCTGGCGCCATTGTCACTGCGGGTAGGCAGCAGGTTCAGGCCGCTCACCAGGCGGTAGGTGTCGAAGGAGTCGCTTTCCAGTTGTACAAAATTTTGCGCCAGCCGGTTGGTGGTGGTCAGTTCTACGGCACCGGTGGTCGCAAAGTTGCCATCTACCGCATCGTAGGGGCCTTTGCGGATATTGACCGACTGGATGAGCTCTGGAATCACAAAGTGCATATCGGCATAACCCTGTCCGTGGGCGTGGCTGACCATATTTACGGGCATCCCGTCCACCTTGATCGCGAGGTCGGTACCGTGGTCGATGTCGAAGCCGCGCAGGAAAATCTGTTCGGCTTTGCCGCCGCCGGCATGCTGGGCCAGGAACAGGCCGGGCACCAGGCGCAGCAACTCTTGTCCGTTGTTGACGGGCCGTACCTTCAGGTCCAATTGGGAGATCGTCGCAAAAGGATCGATAGCCGAGGCGCGCACCACGACGTCGGGCAGGTCAATGTGCATCGGTACCAGGGCAATGCGCACGGGTTGGGTGGCATCGTCGGTGACGATGATATGGTCAATCGTAGCCGTTTCGTAGGCCAGGTAGCTCACGCGCACCGCGTAGGTGCCGGCGGGTAGTTTGGTGAAACTGAAGTAGCCCAGCTCGTTGGTATAGGTTACCTGTTCGGTTTCCAACAGTTCCACGGTGGCGCCGCCCAACTCGGAGCGCGTGCTGCCGTCGCGTACCACCCCACTGATGGAGCCATTGTGAAGGGAGCCGGCGGTAAGGAGGTTGGCCCAAAAGCAAATACCCAACAGCAGACAGGTGCGGAGTGTTAAGGAGTAGGAAGTTTTCAATGGTATAGATTTTAAGAGGTCCGTTAAAATCTACGTAGAGGAGTTCAATAGTGGATGTTGGATGCTGCTTTTATTGGTTCTGAATTTAAGCCCAGGCCCGTGAATCGGGGCATTACAAGTAGACTTAATCTTGGCCTAAAGCACAAGACCCACCCGCCGGAAAGACTTTCCTTGACAGGTTTGTTTAAGCAAATTCCACAATCGTCAGCATTAATCCCTATTTTTGCCATTCAACTACATTGTGCTGCCCACGGTATGGCAAAAAGGAAAAAGAAAGGTCAATTAGCGCTGCGTTTAGGATTAAATGACGAACGGCTCCCTAAGCTCTTGGGATTGTTGTGTCTGTTTACAGCAGCCTATCTGTTTGTAGCATTCTTTTCGTACCTGTTTACCTGGTACATCGATCAGGATCGCATCTTCAATTTTTCGGGTTGGGCCATTCTGCGCAGCAACATGGAGATGGCCAACTGGCTCGGGCGGCTCGGAGCGATTACGTCTAATTTCTTTTTCTACTGGTGTTTTGGTATTCCTTCCTTTGCGTTGGTCTACCTATTGGTGCGCATTGGTTTCAACCGCATCTTCCGCCAGCCCTTTCTCAGCCTCATGCCCCGCATCAACTATACCATTGTGGCGATGATTGTGGCTTCGGTCCTGCTCGAATTTATCGCCGGTGCCGATGCCCAGTTCCCTTACGGCGGTGCGGTAGGCGAAGGCATTGCCAACTGGCTGCAGAATTTTGTCGGAACACTAGGCCTCTGGTTGCTCATCATTGCCGTGGTCATCGGGATGGCCGTGTGGCGAACCAACCCCAATTTCAACGAACTCACCCTCGATAAACTCATCGAATCCACCGTCGACTATTTCAGCGACCTGTTCAGTGGTGCCAAAACCCGCCGCAAAAAACGCGATGGCCTCATTGCCGGACGCCAGGAACGCGAACGCGTGGCCCTTGGCGGGGACGATGACGACTTTGACGACGACTTTGGCGACGATATCCACGGCCTGGAAGCAGACGAAGCGTCGCTCCTGCCCGGTGGCAGCCAACTCGCTTTCGAGCTGAACGAAAAAAACCGCGCCAACCGTCCCGCCAGCCTGATCGCCGGCGAATCGGAGCTCGAGATCGAAGATAACTTCACCACCGACCGCGAGCCGGATATGAACCCCACGGGCCAGACCCTGCCGTTCCAGGCCGAAAACCTGGATCACTCGGAACCGTATGACCCTACGCTCGACTTGTCGACCTACGAATACCCATCGGTGCAACTGCTCGAGGATTATTCCAACGAGAAAGTAGAAGTCGACCGCGCCGAACTGGAGGCCAACAAAGACCAGATCATCGAGACCTTGCTGCACTACAAGATCGAGATTACCAAGATTCGGGCGACCATCGGCCCTACCGTGACGCTCTACGAGATCGTGCCGGCTCCCGGGGTACGGATCTCCAAGATCAAAAACCTGGAAGACGATATTGCATTGTCGCTTTCGGCGTTGGGTATCCGCATCATTGCGCCCATCCCCGGCAAGGGTACCATTGGTATTGAAGTGCCCAACAAGAAGACCCAGATCGTGTCGATGCGGGAGGTCCTCAACCACGAAAAATTCAAGCAGGCCAAAATGGACCTGCCCATTGCCCTGGGAAAGACCATCAGCAACGAGGTATTTGTGGCCGACCTGGCCAAGATGCCCCACTTGCTCATGGCTGGTGCCACGGGCCAGGGCAAATCAGTAGGGGTGAACGCCATCCTGATGTCTTTGCTCTACAAGAAGCACCCTTCGCAGGTGAAGCTGGTCCTCATCGACCCGAAGAAAGTGGAATTGTTCCCCTACAGCAAGCTGGAGCACCACTTCCTGGCTTTCCTGCCCGGACAGGACGAACCCATTGTGACGGAAACCAACAAGGTGGTTCACACGCTGAATTCCCTCTGTATCGAAATGGACCAGCGCTACGACCTGCTCAAGAAAGCCTCGGCGAGAAACATCAAGGAATACAACGAAAAATTTGTCGCGCGCCGCCTCAACCCCGAAAAAGGACACCGCTTTTTACCTTTCATCGTACTGGTGATCGACGAATTTGCCGACCTCATCATGACGGCAGGTAAGGAGGTAGAACTACCGATCGGCCGCCTGGCGCAGTTGGCCCGGGCCATCGGCATTCACCTGGTGATCGCTACCCAGCGCCCGTCGGTGAACATCATTACCGGTGTGATCAAAGCCAACTTCCCCGCCCGGGTGGCTTACAAAGTGACGGCCAAGGTCGACTCCCGCACCATCCTCGACGGTGGCGGCGCTGACCAGCTCATTGGCCGCGGGGATATGCTCCTGAGTGTCGGTGGCGAAATGGTGCGCGTGCAGGGTGCCTTCGTGGATACCCCGGAAGTAGAACGGGTGATTGATTTCATCTCCAACCAGCAAGGCTACGCCGAACCTTATCTCCTGCCCGAATTCCACGGCGACGAAGACCTCCAGGGTACCGCTACCCTTTCCTACAAAGACCTGGATGAGATGTTCGAAGATGCTGCCCGCCTCATCGTCGGCCAGCAACACGGCTCCACCTCGATGATCCAGCGGCGGATGAAACTCGGCTACAACCGCGCCGGCCGCATCATGGACCAACTGGAGGCGATGGGCATCGTAGGACCATCCGAAGGCTCCAAAGCCCGGGAAGTGCTCATCTACGACGAAATAGAGCTCGAAAGATTTTTGCAGGATCTACGGGACAAACGGTAACAAACAAAAACAGGTACCCGACGGCTACCGTATTCCTCCGGATCTACCATTACCGGCCCTACCGGATGGCTCTCTTTACGGCAACCATTCGGGGCTATACCTTACGGCGGGCCAGCAAGTTCTTGCTGATCGCATACACCGAAGTGATGGCCCAAAACGTGTTGACCAGGATAAAGGGATAAGCCCGAGAATAATAGGCGTTGATCAGTAAAAAGAGGGCACAAACCAGGTTGATGACGTGGTAGAGAAGACCCTGGTTGTCCAGTTTACCGTTTGAGGATAAAACAAAGGCTGCCAACAAGCCTGCCGCACCTACCCATCCAAGAATATCTACCATTCGTTAAGTTTGTGAAACTGCAAAGATCGTTGTTTCTTTGAGCTTTTCATGGGTTCAACAGGTAATAATCAGATGCGCAATTGGTGGTTTGTATTTTTAGTACTGGTGTTGTGCTCGCAGTCGGGCACGCAAGGCATTGCCCGGTTTACGCCGCCGGTGCGCGGTAAGATCGAATTGACGGGCACCTTTGGGGAGTTGCGCAGCAATCACTTTCACGGCGGGCTGGACATTCGCGGCGAGATCGGCCGGCCGGTTTACGCCATTGCCGACGGCTATGTGTCGCGCATCCAGATTACGGTGAGTGGCTACGGGCAGGCGCTCTTCCTGGAGCACCCCAGCGGCCACACCTCCGTTTACGGCCACCTGGACCGCTTTCGCGACGATATTTCAGCCTACGCCAGGAACCGCCAGTACGCACAGGAAAATTTTGTGCTGGAAGAAGAACCAACACCAGACCGCTTTCCCGTCAAACAGGGCGACCTCATCGGCTTCATCGGGGCCCGGGGCTTCGTTTCGGGGCCACACCTGCACTTCGAAATCCGTGACACCTACAGCGGGCGGATGCTGAACCCCCTGAATTTCGGGGTGTCGGTATCCGACCATCGCCGGCCCTTCATCAGCGGTTTGCGCCTCTACGAACTGGACGAACGCGGCCGCGTGCTGGCTGGCACCGACGTAGGAGTGCGCAGCCTGGGCAATGGCCAGTACCGCACCACGCCGGACACCCTTTACGTGTCGGGGCCCAGCTTTGGGTTGGCCGTTAAGGCCTACGACCAGCAGGATGGTCGCCCCAACTTCAACGGCATTTACGGCCTGGAACTGTGGCAAAACGATACCGCCCGGTTTGCCTACCACCTCGACGATTTTGCCGGCGAGGATACCCGCTACCTGAACGCCCACCTCGACTACGCCGAACAACGACGCCACAGCAGCTGGCTGCAACGTGCTTTCCGCATGCCGGGCAACCCGCTGGATATTTACCGGACAGGTGCCCAGGAAGGCCGCCTGCACCTGCAACCCGGCGAAGTGGCCCAACTGCGCATCCACATCACCGACCATCCGCAGAATGCCGCCGATCTGAATATCCTGGTCAGCCGCCGCCAGGTGACTGCGCCCCTGCAAAACCCCGTCTACACCTGCCGGCTCCCCTACGACGAAGAAAACCTCATCGATGATCGGTCCGTGCGCGCCCATTTTCCGCCCGGTGCTCTTTACGAAGATTTGTTGCTCGACTACGACTTCCTGCCCGAACAATCGCAAGGCCTCTATTCCCCCGTGCACCGCCTGCACCGCTCCAGCACCCCGCTACACCGGCATTTCGACCTACATATCCGGCCCAACGCCATCCGCGAAGACTTGAAAACCAAGGCCATCATCACCCACTGCGACGACGGCAAAGACCCCACCAGCTACGGCGGCGAATGGACACCCGACGGCCGCCTGCGGGCGCCCGTGCGGACGTTCGGCAATTTTGCCATCATGGTGGATACCACGCCACCAAAAATTGTGGCCGAACGCTTCGGCGCAGACATGCGAGGCTGGGATCGCTTTAGCTTCCGGGTAACCGACAACTTCCCGACGGCGGGCAAAGCCCGCGACCTCCGCTTCCGCGCCGAAGTTGACGGCCACTGGATCCTCCTGGAATACGATGCCCGCAAAAACCGCCTCTACCACGACTTCGACGGCCGTATCCCCCCCGGCGAACACCTGCTGGTGCTCCGGGTGCAGGACGACCGGAATAATGAAACGGTGGTGGAGTTGGGGTTTAAGAGGTAAAGGTGTAAAGGGGGAAAGGTGTAAAAGGGAAACGTGGCCAGCCCAAAATCTTAAATTTTAAATCGTACATCTTACATCTTAAATAATTCAAGATGTAAGATGTCAATGGTACGCTACAATTTAGCTAGATTATAAAAAAAAACGGTAAGTCCGTAGTTTGTGGATATCTACAACACACAGACTTATGA